>DASRDU010000062.1:0-37968 GCA_035652435.1 Blastocatellia bacterium | reverse complement strand
TAGTCCGTCAACTAAGTTGCTTTACATTGCTGGCCATCTGTATCAGGATGGGCCAATGAAGGAAAAACATCTCACACTCAAAGCCGCAGAACGCGCCCGGTTAGAGGCTTTACTGGCCAAAGGGACGCTCCCGGCGAAAGTCTTCAAACGGGCGACGGCTTTGCTCGAACTCGATCGGGGCAAAACCATGCGGGCCGTCGCGCAGACGCTCGGAGTCAGCTATCCAACGGCGCTCGCCTGGCGCAACAAGTACCGCGAGCAGGGACTCACCTGCCTCGACGACGCGCCGCGCCCCGGACGCCCCATCGTCATTGACGGCGAGCAGCGCGCCATCATCACCGCGCTCGCCTGCAGCGAGGCGCCCGCCGGGCACGCCCGCTGGACGCTCCGCCTGCTGGCCGAGAAGGTCGTCGAGCTGGGACACTGCGAGCGCATCTCGCACACGCAGGTCGGGAAGCTGCTCAAAAAAACGAACTGAAGCCGCACCTCCGGCAGACGTGGTGCATCGGGCAGCTCACCGCCGCCTTCCTCGCGCAGATGGAGCGGCTGCTCTGGCTCTACGGGCGGCCCTATGACCCGCTCTACCCGGTCATCTGCTTTGACGAGCGCCCCTGCTTCCTGATCGGTGACGCGGTGGCGCCGCTGGTGATGCAGCGCGGGCAGGTGCGCAGAGAGCATTACGCCTACGAAAAGAACGGTTCGTGTGCGCTGCTGGCGGCCATTGAACCGCTGACCGGGCGGCGGCTGGCGCAGGTCAGGCCGCAGCGGACGAAGAAGGAGTACACCGAGTTCTGTCAGGCGCTGGCAGCGATCTACCCCGAAGCGAAAAAGATCCGACTCGTGCAGGACAATCTGAATACGCATAACGCCAGCTCGTTCTATGAACACCTGCCCGCGGCGGAGGCCTTCGCCCTGGCCGAGCGGTTCGAGTTCCATTACACGCCGAAGTCGGCCAGCTGGCTGAACATGATCGAGATCGAGTTCTCGGCCCTGTCGCGTCAGTGCCTCGACCGGCGCATCCCGACCATCGAGCGCCTGGAAAAGGAGGTTCTGCAACTTATCAAGGAGCGGAGCGAGAAGAGGATCAGAATCCACTGGCAATTCTCGATTGAGGGCGCCAGGAAGAGATTGAACTCGCACTACCAGCGGGTGAACGCTGACAACATCAGGTATAAGGAAACTTAGTTGACGGACTAGTAATCGCATTGGCACAAATAATTGAATACCCGAAGACGAAGAAGGTGGATCACGTTGACGATTATCATGGGACGAAAGTCGCCGACCCTTACCGCTGGCTCGAAGACGCCGACTCGGCGGAAACCCGGGCGTGGGTCGAGGCGGAGAATAAAGTCACGTTCGCTTACCTCAACACCATCCCCGAACGCGAGCGCATCAGGGCGCGGCTGACCAGACTGTGGGATTACGAAAAGTTCAGTGCGCCCTTCAGGGAAGGGAAGCGTTATTTCTACTTCCGCAACTCCGGTTTGCAGAATCAGAGCGTGCTTTACACCGTGACCTCGCTCACGGGCGAACCGAAACTGCTGCTCGACCCGAACACGCTTTCCGCCGACGGCACGGTGGCGCTCTCGGGCCTCGCGGTCAGTGACGACGGGCGCTTGGTGGCTTACGGACTGTCGGCTTCCGGCTCCGACTGGCAGGAGTGGCGCGTGCGCGACGTCGAGACGGGCAAAGACCTGCCCGACCTGATCAAATGGGTGAAGTTCTCCGGCGCCTCGTGGGCGAAGGACGGCAAGGGGTTTTTCTACAGCCGCTATGACGCGCCCGACGAGAAGACGAAGCTGCAGGGCGCGAACTATTTTCAGAAGCTTTATTTTCACCGGCTCGGAACGCCGCAGTCCGATGACGTGCTGGTTTACGAGCGGAAGGATCAGAAGGAGTGGGGCTTCGGCGGCAGCGTGACCGAAGACGGGCGTTACCTGATCGTCAACGTCTGGAAGGGGACGGATCAGAAGAACCTGCTCTTTTACAAAGACCTCAAGGACCCGGACGCGAAGGTCATCGAGCTGGTCAAAGACTTCGAGGCCGAATACAGCTTCATCAACAATGACGGCCCGGTCTTCTGGTTCAAGACCGACCTGAATGCGCCGCGCGGCAAAGTGATCGCAATTGACACGCGCAGGCCCGAGAAGGCCAACTGGCGGGAGATCATCCCGCAGTCCGCCGAAACCATCGAAGGCGTGAACGTCCTGAGCGATCAGCTCGTCGTCACTTACCTGAAGGACGCGCGCTCTCAGATCAGGATCTTCGATCTCGGGGGGAGGTTCGTCCGCGAAGTTGAATTGCCGGGCTTGGGAAGCGCGGGCGGGTTCGGCGGAAAGCGGGTTGATACGGAAACGTTCTACACCTACACGAGCTTCAATACGCCGCCGATCATTTACCGCTACGACATGAAGACGGGCAAGAGTACCGTCTTCAGGCAGCCCAAGGTGGATTTCAACCCCGGCGATTACGAAACGAAGCAGGTCTTTTTCACGAGCAAAGACGGCACGAAAGTGCCGATGTTTATTACGCACCGGAAGGGCCTCGCGCTTGACGGCGAGCGCCCGACACTGCTCTACGGGTACGGCGGCTTCAACGTCTCGCTGACGCCCGCGTTCTCGGTCGGCAATCTGGTGTGGATGGAGATGGGCGGCGTCTACGCGCAGCCGAACCTGCGCGGCGGCGGCGAGTACGGCGAGGAGTGGCATCAGGGCGGGACGAAGCTCAGGAAGCAGAACGTCTTCGACGACTTCATCGCGGCGGCCGAGTGGCTGATTGCGAATAAATACACGTCAACGCCGCAGCTCGCGATCAGCGGCGGCAGCAACGGCGGGCTGCTGGTCGGCGCGGCAATGACCGAGCGGCCCGACCTGTTCGGCGCGGCGCTGCCCGCGGTCGGCGTGATGGACATGCTGCGCTTCCACAAATTCACCATCGGCTGGGCGTGGGTGTCGGATTACGGCTCGGCGGATAACGCCGAAGAGTTCAAGGCGATCTACGCTTACTCGCCGCTCCACAATCTGAAGGACGGCGTGAAGTACCCGGCGACGATGGTGACGACGGCGGATCACGACGACCGAGTGGTCCCGGCGCACAGCTTCAAATTCGCGGCCCGGTTGCAGGAGGCCCAAGCCGACGCGGCGCCGGTGCTGATCCGGATCGAGACCAAAGCCGGGCACGGCGCGGGCAAGCCGACCTCGAAGATCATCGAGGAGCTGGCCGATAAACTGGGCTTCCTGGTCAGGGCGCTGAACATTCAGATGCCCGCGGCGAAGAGTTGACCGTCGCCTGACGGAAGCGGTCTGTCTTTACTTTCAACCTCACACAAGGACGCACGGGTCAGGTGCGCCCTTTCTTTATGCTTTGACGCGACCTGCCGAATCGCGCCATTTCCATCCCCGTTGATTTCCCGCCTGGTTACCTGCGGACGGCTCTTCGAGCCCCTGCCGCGTCAGGCTGAATCTGACCGGTAAAGCCATCGTCATTTTGAAGTGATTCGGTCATTTCGCCCTGACCGAATCATTCAGCCTGCCATCACTTGTGTGGGGCTTTCGGCCCTGAAATCCCGTAAATCCTGCCGGCTCAAAATGCCTGCCTGCTGGTACGGCACTCGCTAATAGAGCGCCGTCCGCGCCCGCCCCGTGCGGCGCAGGCAACTATATTCGAGTGACTGATTCTTCGCATTCACAACAAAGGCCACAGCGGCCCGCAGCATAAGAGATATATGACCAGCTCCAGACAGACAACAAGACGATTCCTCACCCTGACACTTGCAGCGCTCGTCTGCCTGCCGTCCTTCGGCTTCGGCGCACCGCCGGGCACGAATCTGACGAGGGCGCGCAAACTCACCCTCAACAGAGAGAAAAAACCGAAGCTCGCGCCTGACCTTGAAGAACTGCTCGCGCAGGACGACGAGGCCGCGGCACAAAAGAAGCAGCCCGCGAGCAGGACGCTCGCCGAGGCCCGGCAGCGGAGACTCACGGCGCGCCAGAAAGTCGGCGGCGTCGTACTCCCTTCGCCCGAAGTCGCGGCGGATGAGCTGCAGAGCTTCATCGTCCAGATGAATGACACCGCCCCGACTGCCGCAATGCAGGCGAAGGTCGCGGCGTTCGGTGGCCGCGTCAGCAGAAAACTTGACGGCATGGGACTGGTGGCAGTCGAAATGCCGCGCGCCGCCATGCGTCAGTTCGTTGCCGACGATGGCATTGCCTACGCCAGCCCGGATCGCCCGGTGGCGGCCCACGCGCACCTTAAGAACTCGACGGGGGCGGCGCAAATCCGCTCGCTGGTCAGCGGGATGACGATCAATGGCTCAGGCGTGACCATCGCGGTCATTGACAGCGGCATCGCCGACCAGCACAACATGTTCAACTACTGGAACTCCCTCGATCAGGACTTTACCGGGGCGGGGAACGCCGACGACTATTTCGGGCATGGCACTCACGTCGCCTCACTGGCGGTCGGCAGTCCGTGGCCGTGGTCGGGCTCCTTTGAAGGGGTGGCCCCCGAAGCACAACTGGTCAACCTGCGCGTCCTTGACGAGAATGGGCAGGGGGCGGCCAGCAACGTCATTGCGGCGATTGACTGGTGCGTTACCAACAAGGCGGCTTACAACATCCGCGTCATCAACCTGAGTCTCGGGAGTCGGGCCAAAGACAGCTACAAAAACGACCCGCTCTGTCTGGCCGCGCGGCGCGCGGTCAATGCCGGGATCGTGGTTGTGGCCGCGGCGGGCAACGACGGCAAGGACGCCAGCGGCAAAAAGATTTATGGCGGGATCCACTCTCCGGGGATCGATCCGTCGGTGATCACGGTCGGCGCGACAAATACCTTCGGCACCGACTCACGCTCGGATGACGTGGTGACCACCTACAGCTCGCGCGGCCCGACGCGCGGCTACACAACCGTCAACGGCGCCAGGTCCTATGACAACCTGATCAAGCCCGATCTGGTCGCGCCCGGCAACAAGCTCGTCGGCGCGGCGGCCGACGACAACAACGGCAGTAACACCCTGCTCAATCAGTATCCGACCCTGAGAGCGTCTGACGACGGTTATGCCGGCGACCGGATGATGTACCTGAGCGGGACTTCGATGGCCGCGCCGCTCGTGAGCGGCGCGGTGGCGCTGCTGCTCGAGGCCAACCCTGCGCTGACTCCCGCGCTCGTCAAAGCGATCCTGATGTACAGTGCGCAACCGCTCAAGGGCTTCAATATGTTCGAGCAGGGCGCGGGGCAACTCAACGTTGACGGCGCGGTGAGGCTGGCGAGGCTCGTGAAGCCCACACTCCCCACGAGCGTCGGCTCGGCGCTGCTGACCGCCGCCCTGCCGACGCAGCAAAGCACCATCTCCGGTTACACGTTCAAGTGGGGGCAGGGCGTCATCACCAACCACGGGTTCCTCTACGGCAGCGCCCTGATGAATTACTGGCAGGGCGTCTACGGCTCGGGCGCGGTGCTGGCTGACGCCACGGCCGTGTCAAGCGGCACCTTCATCCGGGTCGCGGGCAAGACCTCCAGCACCGTGAGCCTGAAGTCGGGCGCGGTCAGCATCAGCGTGAGCGGCGGGGTGCTGTCTGACGGGGTGATCCTGACCGACGGCGTGGTGCTGGGTGACGGCGTGGTGCTGGGCGACGGCGCGGTGCTGGGCGACGGGACGGTACTCTCGGATGGCGTGGTCTTATGTGATAACACCACGCGCGCCGACCTGACGCTTAAATCATCACTCGGCGCAAACGTGTTCGGCGACAACACGGCGGCGATGCAGCCATAGTCACGATCCACATAATCCCAGGAAGGCCAGACGACGCGTCTGGCCTTTTTGTTTTTCGGGTGACCTGAGAGTAGCGGGCCCCCGGAAGAATTCCCCCCGGACGCTGACGCCATAAAATTACGAGGGCGACGGCGCAGCCGGGGCGCCGGGTCTTCTGCGGCAGCCGGTGCGGGCATTCTTGCCGGGGCGAAAGGATGAATTGTAGAATCTGCGGTGGTTGTTACCCCCCGGAGCCGCCGGCTTGCAGCGCGAGCCCTGATCCCGCCCGCGAATTGCAATTCGGCCTGGTGAGCCACCACTTTCAGTCATGAGCGCGATTGCCGGTCGCAATGTCACAACCCGCCTCTGACAGGATCAGTTACGAAACCCTGCCGGATCACTGCCCCCCGGAACCGGAGAGTGAGGCGTCAGATGAAAGATTATACCCGGATGACCAGGGAGGAACTGGAAGAGGAACTCCGTTCGCTGCGCGCCGGTCGGCAGAAAGCTGAACCCGCCCCCGACCTGAGCCGGCAGGATTTACACCACCTGCTCTGCGAATCGCAGGAGTACCAGATCGAACTGGAGATGCGGAACCGCGAACTCGTCGAGGCCCGGCAGCAGCTCGACGAGTCGCGCAACCACTATCTGGAACTTTATGACTTCGCCCCGGTCGGTTACGTCACGCTCAATGACAAGGGGCAGATCGAGGAGATCAACCTGACCGGCGCGCGGATGCTCGGCCGGGAGCGGTCATCCCTGCCGTCGGAGCCGTTCATGACTTACGTTGCCGGTAATGATTTCGACCTTTTCCTCGACCACCTGCGGCGGTGTCGGAATGCCGATGAAGAGGTCATCACGGAGTTGAGCCTGACGGCCCGCGGCGGGCGGGAAATCCCGGTTCAACTGGTCAGCGTCCCGGCGCGGGAGGCCGGTCAGCCCGCCGCGCTCTTCAGGACGGCGATGACCGACATCACGGACCGAAAGCAGGCCATCGGCGGGGACCGGGGCGCAGTCGAGGAGTTGCGACGGAGCGAAGATCGTTACCGCGATCTGGTGGAAAACTGCGGGCTGTTCATCGGCACGCACGACGCGGAAGGGCGCATCCTGAGCGTCAATCAGAGCGTCGTGCAGTATTGCGGCGCCCGGAGTGCCGAAGAACTGCTGGGCTGCCGGGTCAGTGATTTCATCCCGCCGGACGTGCAGAATCTGTTCCGGGATTATCTGGACACAGTGCTGACCAGAGGCCACGCCCGCGGCACGATGAAAGTCCTCACCCCGTCGGGGGAGGTCAGAATTCTGGAGTATGAAAACTCCCTGCGCCGGGACGGGGGCGCACCGGTGGTGCGCTGCATCGGGCGCGACGTGACGGAGCAGCGGCGGGCGGAAAAACGGCTGCGCGAGCAGGCCGCGCTGCTCGACCGCGCGCGCGATGCGATCATCGTCTGCGACATGAAAGGCCGCGTACTCTACTGGAACCAGAGCGCCGGGCGGCTGTACGGCTGGACGGCTGAAGAGATCGTCGGCCAGCCGCTCAACGACCGCCTCTATCGCGAAATCACGCCGGAGGTGCTGGCGGCGGGACGAGTATTGCGTGAGAAGGGCGAGTGGGTCGGCGAATTGCGCCACCTCACCAAAGGCGGCCAGGAACTGATCATCGAAGGCCACTGGACGCTCGTGCGCGATAACGAGGACCGCCCGAAGTCAATCCTGCTCATCAACACCGACATCACCGAGAAGAAGAAACTCGAAGCGCAGTTCCTCCGCGCCCAGCGGCTGGAAAGCATCGGCACGCTCGCCAGCGGCATCGCGCACGACCTCAACAACGTGCTGACGCCGATCCTCATGGTCTTCCACCTGCTGCAGAAGAAATTCACCGACGACCAGAGCCAGCGCTGGCTTCTGTCGCTGCGCGACAACACCCGGCGCGGGAGCGATCTGATCAGACAGTTGTTGACTTTTGCGAGGGGGGTCAGCGGCGAACGCGCCCCGCTGCCGCTCGCGCCGCTGCTGCATGACCTCGCCAGAATGCTGTCGGACACTTTCCCAAAATCAGTCGAAATCAGCTGCGCGGCGGCTGACGGCCTCCGCCCGGTGACGGGCGATGCGACACAGCTGACTCAGGTGCTGATGAATCTCTGCGTCAACGCCCGCGACGCCATGCCTCACGGCGGAAAGCTGAGCATTGAAGCCGCCAACGCTTCCCCCGGTGAATCGCCGGCGCGCCCCGGAACTGAGGCCGGACACTTTGTCCTGATCACCGTGACCGACACCGGCACGGGCATCCCGCCCGAACACAGAGAGAAAATCTTCGACCCGTTTTTCACCACCAGAGAAGTCGGACAGGGGACCGGCCTCGGGCTGTTCACCGTTTCGGGCATCGTGAAAAATCACGGCGGGCTCATTGATGTCGAAAGCGCTGTCGGGAAGGGGACGAGGTTCAGAATTTATCTTCCCGTCACTGAATCAGACTCCCCGGCGCAGGCCGCGGAAGAGCCGACCGGATTGCCTGCCGGGCACGGCGAACTGATCCTGGTGGTTGATGATGAAAATGTCATCCGCGAGATTGCCAGAGAAACACTCGAAGCCTCAGGCTACAACGTTCTGACCGCGAGGGACGGCGCCGAGGCCGTCAGGCAGTGCCTCGAACACAAAGGGGAAGTCAGGGCCGTGCTGGTGGACATGGGGATGCCGTATGTGGACGGCGCGGCCACGATCCCCGCCCTGCGCAAAATTGACCCGCACCTGAGGATCATTGTGACCAGCGGACTCGGCGGCGATGATGAGGGTGGAGAAGCCGCCAGCGCCGGCACGGAAATATTCCTGCCGAAACCGTATTCCGCCGAACGGCTGCTGAAAATCCTGGCGGAAGTACTCGCCAGTTGATTGATCGGCGTCAGGAGAGCGGCACCCGCTCGACGATTTCCAGCTCGAAGCCTTCGAGCGAATGGAGCCGGGGCGGGTGGTTGGAGAGCAGGCGCAGCTTCCGCGCGCCCAGTTCGTGCAGAATCTGCGCGCCGGTTCCGTAATCGCGCACCTGCGGCATCGGGTTGTGGTCTTCCTCCCGGTGTTCTTCGCCTGACGCCTGGGTGCGCTCGTAGCCGCGCAACTGCGCGACCAGCCCGACGCCCATCATCTCCTGCTTCAGATACAGCACGATCCCGCGACCCTCGCGGGCGATGAGCTTGAGCGCGTTCTGCAGCTGCTGGCCGCGGTCATCGAGCAGGCTGCCGAAGACGTCGCTCAGCACCATCTGCGTGTGAACGCGCACCAGCACCGGCTCCTCCGGCGTGATTTCGCCCATGACCATCGCCAGGTGGATTTCACCGTTGAGCGCGTTCTCAAAGGCGATGGCGCGGAATTCGCCGTGAACCGTCGGCACCCCGGCTTCCGCAATGCGGCGGACGAGGACTTCGGTGCGCAGTCGGTAGCGGATCAGGTCGGCGACGGAAATAATGTTGAGTTCGTGCTTCCGGGCGAACTCGACCAGTTGCGGCAGCCGCGCCATCGTCCCGTCTTCGTTCATCACTTCGCAGACGACAGCCGCCGGAGTCAGGCCCGCAATCCGCGCCAGATCAACACTGGCCTCGGTCTGGCCGGGCCGCATCAGCACGCCGCCCACGCGCGCGCGCAGCGGAAAGACGTGGCCGGGCCGCGCCAGATCAGAGGCTTTAGTCTGCGGGTCAGCCGCCGTGCGGATCGTGGTGGCGCGGTCAGCCGCAGAGATCCCGGTCGTCACCCCGCGCCTGGCTTCAATCGAAACCGTAAAGGCCGTGCCGAAGCCCGAACTGTTCTCGTGCCGGGAAACCTGCAACGGCAGGTTGAGTTCGTCGCAGCGCTCTTCAGTCATCGGCATGCAGATCAGGCCGCGGCCTTCGCGCGCCATGAAGTTGATGATCGCGGGCGTGATCATTTCCGCCGCGCAGGCCAGGTCGCCTTCGTTCTCGCGGTTTTCGTCGTCAGTGATGATGACCATCCGCCCGGCGCGGAAGTCCTCGATGGCTTGTTCGATGGGAGCAAAAGACATAAGAGGGAAAATCAATATCCGAGTTTCCGCAACCTTTCGATTGTCAGATTACTCTGCGGCCTGGCGGCGTGCGGCCCGAGCAGGCGTTCGACGTACTTGGCGATGATGTCTACTTCGAGGTTGACCGCGTCGCCGCGTCTGAGGGAGGAGAGGTTCGTCACATGCCAGGTGTGCGGGATCACGGCGATCTCAAACCAGTCGTCACCGAGCGCCGCGACCGTCAGGCTGATGCCGTCAACCGTAATCGAACCTTTCTCGACGATGTAACGCCCCAGCTCCGCCGGGAAGCCGACGCGCACGATCCAGCCTTCGCCTTCGGGCCGCGCTTCCAGAAATTCCCCCACGCCGTCAACGTGACCCTGCACGATGTGGCCGCCGAGCCTTGAGGTCGGCAGCAGCGGGCGTTCGAGGTTGACGCGGCTGCCCGCGCGAATCTGCCGGAGACTGGTGCGGCGCAGCGTTTCGGCCGAGACGTCGGCAGAGAAACTGTCATTCGTTTTCCCGACGACGGTCAGGCAGACGCCGTTGACGGCGATGCTGTCGCCGACCTTCGCGCCTTCCAGCACCGTGCGGGCGGCGACCTCGACGCGCGCGCTCGCGGCGCCGCTCGTGACCTTTTTGATGGAGCCGGTTTCTTCAACTATGCCAGTGAACATCAGAATAACGGGTAACTGAAACAGCAATCAGGATCGAGTTGCGGCGAGCTTCGTCTGCACGATGCTGAGAATCTGCTCGACCACCTGATCGGCGGTGGCTTCCGACGAATCAATGTGGATCGCGTCCGGCGCCTGCGTGAGCGGCGAATCGTCGCGGGTCTTGTCGCGACGGTCGCGCGATTCGATCTCCTGCTGCATCGCGTCGAGTGATTTCACGGCCACGCCCCTGGCCCGGTCTTCGCTGAAGCGGCGCTGGGCGCGCGCCTCGGTCGAAGCGTCCAGGTAAAACTTGGCCTCGGCGCCGGGGAAGACGACCGTCCCGATGTCGCGGCCCTCCATCACCACGTTGCCGACGCGCCCCATCTCCTGCTGCCGGGCGACGAGCGCGCGCCGCACCGCCGGGATGGCCGAGACGATTGAAGCCGCCTGACTCACCTGCGGGGTGCGGATTTCGCCGCTGATGTTGACGCCGCCGATGATGACCTGCATGTCGTCCACGCTGCCGGCGAGTTCGATCCGCAACTGTTCGGCGATCCGGCTGATCCGTTCCGTGTCTTCGAGCGCCAGGCCGTCGCGCAGGGCCTGCCATGCGACGGCGCGGTACATCGCGCCCGTGTCAATGTACAGATAACCGAGCCTGCGCGCGAGTTCCTTCGCGACTGTGCTTTTACCTGCGCCTGCGGGGCCGTCAATTGCAATGATCATATTTCAGTAATCGGTGGTCAGTAGTCAGTGAGGTGCGCCCTGGCGCCGGTCACTGACCACTGAGCATTGTACTCATTACCTTCAGGGCCGTCTCGATTCCTTCGCGGCTGACATCGTAATGAGTGACCATGCGCATTTCGCGGGCGTTGATGCCGTTGGCGAGAACGCCTTCGGCTTTGAGCGCCATCGAGAATTGCGCCGTCGTCAGCCCAGTGCCGGCGATGTCGAAAATCACAATGTTCGTCTGAACCTTCCCGGGGTCAATCCGCACGCCCCGCATCTCGGCGAGCCCTTCGGCCAGCCGGCGGGCGTTGGCGTGGTCTTCGGGTAAAATTTTCGGCGATTCTTCGAGCGCGATCATCCCGGCGGCGGCCAGCACGCCGACCTGCCGCATCCCGCCGCCCAGCCGCTTGCGCCACGCGCGGGCCTCCTCGATAAAATCGCGCCCGCCCAGGATCAGCGAGCCGACCGGCGCGCCGAGTCCTTTCGAGAGGCAGAACATCGCCGAATCGAAAGGCCGCGCGATTTCAGCAACGGTTGTATTGAGCGCCGCCGCCGCGTTGAAAATCCGCGCCCCGTCCAGATGCACGGGCAGCCCGAGCGAATGCGCATGATCGCAGATGTCGCGCGAGACTGAGAGCGGCATGACCGAGCCGCCGGCCATGTTGTGCGTGTTTTCGAGCGCCACGAGCGAGGTTGGCGTGACATAATAAGGCGCCTGATGGTGGATCGCGCCGCCGACCAGATCGCGGTTGAGCAGCCCGTCTTCGCCGCGCACCGGGCGGAAGATCACACCCGAGAAGACCGCCGACGCACCCATCTCATAATTGAAAATGTGGCTGCGCTCTTCGAGGACGACTTCCGAGCCGGGCCGCGTGTGCAACTTCACGCAGAGCTGATTGCCCATCGAGCCGGTCGGCACAAAGAGCGCGGCTTCCTTCTCAAAAATTTCAGCCGCGCGCTCCTGCAAACGATTGACGGTCGGATCTTCGCCGTACACGTCGTCGCCGACATCGGCGTCGGCCATCGCGCGGCGCATCGCCGGAGTGGGTTTGGTTACAGTGTCGCTGCGTAAATCAATAACGTCCATACCCTGTACTCAGCTACTCACTCACCGTGAAAATAATTGCGTTGCTTTCAAGAAGGCATTCAGTACTGTTTCTGACAAACCACATCGCAAGAGGGTTATGCTCTCCCATCAGGATTCCATCCCATTTCTTGGAGGGAATATTGGCGTATGACAACACAACCTTATATTTTCCCGGTTTCGTAAAAGGTGGAATCCACTCGTCAAATTTTCGAGTCCCGCCCGGTTGCAGTATGAATATCTCATCCATCTTCAGTGGATTGATGTTACCGCAGAGGCGATGATGCTCTGATAGGACGGGCATTGCTGTCCTGCTGGTTTCGTCAAATTGAATTACATCCCATTTTAGGGAGGGAGTACGCATTCCTGATTCGCTGCCATCGCCGGGTTGCACAAGAAGCACTGTCTTGGAACCTTTATTTCTGATTGATGCTGCAACCTTAATCTGATCGCTGACTCTTAACGTTGTTTTCTCCGCGAAAACCTCAAGGGCCAGATCACTTGATGACGCCGGAACAAACAATCTTGGATAGGCTGCGGCTGCAACAAAGAAAGCGCACAGTAAAACTACGATAATCAACAGCCGACTCTTCATGCGGTTTCTATAGCCCCTCACACAAAAGCTGCGAACACCTCGTTCGCCAGCACCGTGCCCGCACGCGAAATCTTCAGCGTCTCGGAATCCAGTTCGATCAACCCAGCTTCGCGCAGCCGCCCAAGCTCATCGCGGTAACGCTCCGGCACGTTGACGCCGAAGCGCGAGCGGTGCTGATCGAGATCAACCCCGTCCTTCAGCCGCAATCGCAGAAACAACGCTTCGCTCTGCCTGTCCTCGTCATCAAGCTCTGTGCGTTCGGCCACTGGCGATTCGCCGCGTTCGACGCGCTCAAGGTACTGGTGAATGTTGCGAGTGTTCGACCAGCGTGTCTGGCCGTCATAACCAGCCGCCGAGACTCCGAACGCCCAGTACGGCGCGCCAATCCAGTATTTCAGGTTGTGCCTCGATTCATGCCCCGGGCGCGCCCAGTTGGAAATTTCGTAATGATCAAAGCCGCGCGCCGCCGCCTCATCGAGCAGTGCGAAATACATCGCCACGGTCAGTTCGTCGTCAATCGCCCGCAACTCGCCGCGCTCGATGCGGTGCAGAAGCGGCGCGTCCTTGTACAGCTCCAGCAGGTAAACCGACAGGTGGTCGGGCGCAAGCGCGAAGGCTTCATCCAGATTGCGCCGCCACGTCTCCATCCGCTGCTGGGGCAGGCCGGCGATCAGGTCAATGCTGATGTTTCCAAACCCGGCCGCGCGCGCCAGTCGCACGGCCTCGCGCGCGGCTGCGGCGGAATGCGTGCGCCCGATCATCTGCAATTCGCCGTCATCGAACGACTGCACGCCGAAACTCAGGCGGTTGACGCCGGCGCCGCGCAGGGTTTTCAGATATTCGAGCGAGACCGAGCCGGGGTTGGCTTCGGTCGTGACCTCCGCGTCCGGGGCGACCTCAAACTTTTCCCGGCAGAGTTCGATCAGGCTGGCAAGCTGCTCTATGGTCAGCGTCGTGGGTGTGCCGCCGCCGAAATAGATCGTGTCAACCGCGCGCATCACCTGACGCGCGGGCAATTCATCGGACGTTTCCGCCGTCCGCCTGATTTCCAGTGAGAGCGCGTTCACGTAGCGACGCGCCAGTTCGGATTCGTAACCGCCGGTCGCAAAGTTGCAGTAATGGCAGCGCGTCGCGCAGAACGGGATGTGAAGATAAATGCCTGCCGCTTCACCCATAAAACAACTTCAGAAGCCGGGCTTCGCCTCGGCGGCTTTGGCCGCGCCGCCCCCGGCCTTGAAGGCGCTCTCTTCGAGCTGCACGTTGTAAGCGACTTCGACCAGCTTGCGTTCCTCGATCTTTTTGCCGTTCTCAAAAACGTGAATCTGGAACGGCACGAGCGTGTTCTGGATCGCGCGGAAGTCCGAGAACGCGAAGCGGTATTTGACGGGCGCGGCGTCTGCTTTCGGTCTGGTCTCGTATTCGAGGAAGAGGATGTGATACGTCTTGCGGCTGATGAAGTAGCGCGTGCGTTCGCCGTCCGGCAGGGTCAGGTCGAGGATGTCCAGTTCGAGCGTGCCGATCTTGTCGTTGCCGACGTATTCCAGCTTCGCGTCGTTCTCCTTATACCGCAGCAGCGATTCGTAGCTGTGAAAGTGCGAGGAGCGGAAGGCTTTGGCCGTCGCCTCGTCCGGTTCGAGCGCCTCGCCGTTGTGCTGCGCCCAGATCTTCTGGCCGTCGAACCCGAGGATGTACTTCGTGTCGGGCAGCTCCAGCTCCAGCATCATCAGGTCTTCGGCGATCTTCTTTTTGCGGATGAATTTGACCGTGGTTTTGCCTTCGCGCACGGTCTCGCCGGAGGTGAGCTTGAGGTTGCCGCGGATGATCCCGTTGCGCTGGACTCCGTAAAGCATGGCCCGGTTGCCGTAAGCCAGAATCGTCTTCTCGGCCACGTCCTCGGCGCGCGGGTTTTTGTCCTTCGCCTGGCCGGCGGGGAGATTGAAGAGACAGACGGCGGCGGCCAGCATCATTAACACGGCGGCGCGTCTGCACACAGTAAAAAGCCTGTCAGGACTCATTTAACGTTGACACCTTTCAGAGTAAAACCTAGACTTTGAGCCTACTATCAAGCAGAGATCATAACCTACGAAACCTGGCGATTACCAGCCTCGCGCCAGTTCACATGGCACGGAAAGGCTGGATCAGGACAGGCGTCTTTCTACTGAGGCACCAGCATCATTTGTCGCCCCGGGGAGTGACTGGCAATCGGTCAGCCGGGAGCGGCCTGCTCATAACGGACTGGTCGCCGTAAGTCTCAAGCCTATTAACGAACGGAGAATTAAATGAAAATTGGAATTCTGGTCGGGATGGAAAACACTTTTCCCCCGGCGCTGATTGAAAAGATCAACAGTATGAACGCCGGCGTGACCGCCGAATACATCAAACTCGGCGGGATCAGGGCTGACTCGGAAGGGAGCGAATACCGCCTGATTTTTGACCGCATCTCGCACGAGATTCCGTATTACCGCTCATTCCTCAAGCACGCCGTGCTGAACGGCACGATCGTCGTCAACAACCCCTTCTGGTGGTCGGCCGATGACAAGTTCTTCAACTACTCGCTGGCGGTCAAGCTCGGCGTGGCCGTGCCGAAGACGGTGCTGCTGCCGCAGAAGGCTTACATCAAAGGAGTCACCGACGCCTCGCTGCGCAACCTCGAATTCCCGCTCAAATGGCAGGAGATCGTGGATTACGTCGGGCTGCCCGCGATTCTCAAACCGCACGACGGCGGCGGCTGGCGCGACGTCTACAAGGTCGAATCGCTCGAACACCTGTGGGAGTGCTACAACAAGACCGGCACGCTGGCGATGACGTTGCAGGAGTTCATTGACTTCACCGATTACGTCCGCTGCTACTGCGTGGGCCGCAAGCACGTGCTGGTGATGCCGTACGACCCGAAGAACCGCCGCTACGTGCCGCGCGAAGAGGCGGCGCTCGCGCCGGATCTCGAAGACCGCATCGTCCGCGAGACGATGCTGCTCAACGAGGCGCTCGGTTACGACCTCAACACGGTCGAATTCGCGATCAGGGACGGCATCCCCTACGCGATCGATTTCATGAACCCCGCGCCGGATGCGGATATTTATTCCGTGACCCAGCCGTACTTCAACTGGGTCGTCAACGCAGTGGCGGAGATGCTGGTTGATTACGCCCGGAACGGGGCGCCGACGCTCCGGCATCACCGCTGGAATCGCTTTCTGGATAATGATGTCATCGGCAACCTGCCGACGGCGAGCGAGATCACACGGGAAATCCTCACCGGAGTCGGGCAGGTGGCCGAGACCGCCTCGACGGTGGTTTCCAGCGTGATCGAGCAGATCACCGAAACCGTGGCCCCCAGACGCGGACGGAAGAAAGCCGGCGAGGGTGCCGCAGAGGGCAAGGCCGCCAAAGCAAAATCCGCAGAGAAATCCGCCCGCGGGCCGCGGAAGAGCAAGTCCGCTTCAGGCGATCCCCGCGCGTAAAAACAGAGCGGGAGAGCGGGAGAAAAGGGGAGAGGGGACTGGGGGACGGACGTAACCGGAACGATTATTGCTCACTCACTCTCCTCGTCTCCCTCTCTCCCTCTCCCCCGCTCTCTCACTCCCCTCTTACCCTCACTCCGGAGGTGCTATGCCTTTCGACAACGAATTCACTATCGGGATTGAAGAAGAATTTCAGATCATTGATCCGCAGACGGGCGAGCTGCGTTCGCGCGTCAACGAGATGCTGGACGAAGGCCGGCTGCTCCTTGGCGAGCAGATCAAGCCGGAAATGCACCAGTCCATGGTCGAAGTCGGCACCGGCATCTGCCGTGACGTCCAGGAGGCGCGCGCCGACCTGGTCAAACTGCGGCGCACCATCTCCGAACTGGCGCAGCGCAAGGGCCTCGCGATTGTCGCAGCCTCAACACACCCCTTTTCACACTGGGCCGACCAGAAGATCACCGATCATGTCCGCTACGAGCAGCTGATTGAGGAGATGCAGCTGCACGCGCGGGCGCTGCTGATCTTCGGCATGCACGTCCACGTCGGCATCGAGGACAAGGAGGCGGCCATTGCCGTGATGAACGAGGCGCGTTACATGCTGCCGCACGTGCTGGCGCTCTCGTGCAGTTCGCCGTTCTGGATCGGACGCAACACGGGGATGAAGAGCTACCGCTCGGAAGTCTTCAAGCATTTTCCGCGCACCGGCATCCCGGATTACTTCGGCTCGTGGAGCGATTTCGAGAACTACCTCAACCTGCTGATCAGGACGGGCTGCGTTGATAACGGCAAGAAAATCTGGTGGGACGTGCGCCCACACCCGTTCTTCCCGACGCTCGAGTACCGCATCTGCGACATCATGCCCAAAGTTGATGACGCCATCGCCATCGCCGCCCTGATCCAGGCGATCACGGCCAAGCTGTACAAGCTCTACCGGCAGAACCTCGGCTTCCGCATTTATCACCGCGCGCTGATTCAGGAGAACAAGTGGCGGGCGATCCGCTACGGGCTCGACGGCAAGCTGATTGACTTCGGCAAGCAGAAAGAGGTCCCCGTGCGTGACCTGCTGCGCGAGTTGCTCCAGTTCGTTGACGACGTGGTGGACGAACTCGGCAGCCGCGCCGAGATCAACCACATCTACAACATCATCGAAAGCGGCAACAGCGCCGACCGCCAGTTGCAGGTCTGGAAGGAGAACGACGGTGATCTGCGCGCGGTGGTGAGGTCGCTGGCGAAGGAGACGATTGAAGGCGTGATGTAGCTCCTGATCATCCGCCGACATCTGGCGGCTCCGAATTATTCCCGTGTGGCACCGGGCGTCGGAGCCGAAGTGGTTCGGCTCGAGACTCCTGAGAGCCTCACCACCCCGGCCCCGCAATCTTCCGATTTCACCCTACCGCACGGCTTCCAGGAAGCGGTAATCGTACATCCAGCCCTCTCCCGACTCGTCACTGAGTACGGCGATGCGCCCGCTGGTCAGGAACGCGAGCTTGAAGATTTCCCACTGCTCCTCAGTAATGTTTCCCTGCTGTGAGGTGGCTCCTCCTTCCTCCCAGACGATTGCCACCTCCCTGCCGCCGGCAATCTCGAAGTGGCCGAGGCGGGTGATCCGGCCATAATGCCAGTCGAACTTGGCCCCCGCTTCTTTCGCCTGGGCCTGCTCGACCGCATCCGGGCTGGCCCCCCGCACATGGTGTCCTCCCTTTTTCGATTTCACAGACTTTGCCATCACCATTACCTCCTTAAATTTATCTGGTTTCTTGTCCGTTGAGCAGACCTCCTGCAAACGCGGCGCCGGCCCCTCTTGCGCAGGCAATGGCTTGAGCCCCGGTCCGAGGGTCAGGCTGCTTATATTTTTGCGGGAGATCTGTTTGCTTAAATGCGCCGGAAATATAGCAGAGAGGTCTACGTTTGGCTATAACTGATTTATGCCGACTTCCCCCTCGTCATCACTGGTGGGATTGCAGGGATAACCATGGCGCTGTGATAAGGCGGGGCGGATACCCTCAATAACCAAGCAACCGATCCAGCGTTTCCGCCAGCCGATAACCCGCCAGCGCAATCGCCGGTTCCGCGACCTGCCACGAGCTGTCGAGGTATTCCTGCGAGGGCAGCTCCAGCCGTTTGAGCGACGCGGGGTAGACTTTCGCCTTGGAGGTCTCGAAGCCCTCCTTCACCCAGACGCTGAATTCACCGGGCCGCAGCTTCGTCTGGAAATCGGCCTTCTGATGCCTCTCTTCAATCTGCTTTGCCACGCGACTGATGTAATCAATCTCCTTCTCGTCGGGCTGTCGCGGGACGGCGCGATTGACAATCGAATCCCAGTAAGCATGCAGGTTGAGCGGGTAGGGCCGATCCGGCGGGGGATTGCTTTCGAGCTTGAAGAGGTTGCCGCCCTGATCGCCCTTCGGTTCCAGGTCGGTCACGCGCGCGCTGCAATGGAGCGGCTGATGCACGTCGCCGACCACGTGCAGCACCCAGGCGAGATCAATCGCCCGGTCGGCGTCGGCGCGCGCGTCGTCGCCGAGCAGCCAGGTGATCAGCTGCAAACGCTCGATGGCGTTCTCCGGATCGGGTTTGAGGTCGGGGCGGTCGCGCGGGCCTGACGGAGTCTGCTCCCAGAAGAAGTCGCAGTAATGCCACGTCGGGTGATGATACTTCGCCTGCCGCTCCGGGTGAGACCCGTCGCGCATGAAGTCGGCCCAGTTGCTCACGGCCATGAAAAATTCGCGCGCGCGCACCTCCGGCGGCAGCGTTTCGGGTGGCACGAGCGTGCGCATATCGGAATCGGCGGGCGCGGCACTGAGGATGGCAATCACCCGGCCCCGCGTCTGCGGCTTCATATTGTCCCACGCGATGCGCGCGACCGTTTTGTGCCCGACCGCGTCCCAGGCGAAAGCGGGCGTGGAAAGTAACAGGCAGGCGATCATTAACTGGGCGGCGAGCAACCGCTTTTTCGTGGTGCGCATTTCTTCCCCCGGTATTGAAATTATCCGAGCAGCTTTGCCAGCCAGTCAGGGTGAAATGACCAGCCGAGAAATCCGGCCAGCCCGAGCAGGGTGCCGACGCCCGCGAGTACGATAGCGAAGACAAGCAGCCACCTTTTCCGCGTCAGCGCCGTGATGCCGTACATGGCGATGGCGACCGTGAAGCAGGCTTCGGCCATGTCGAACTGGTCGTCGTGGACGTTCAGCGCGTCGTATTGCTGCTGGTAACCTTCGGCTTCCTTTTTGATGTCTTCCTTCTCTTTGTCATAGCGCTTCGCCTCGGCCTCGTACTGTTTGATTTTGCCCTCCAGCAGGGTTCTGGCGGCGGGGCTGAAGGTGCCGGTTGTCAGCTGGATATTCAACTGCTCGCCCATATTCTCAGCCATGTGCTGCTTCGTGCTTTTAGCCTGATAGAAGGCCCACGTGTCAACGCTTTTGGCCTGTGCCTGCGCCATCGCCTGCACGATGTTGCCGTCCTTGATATTGCAGATGGCCATAATCGTGGCAGTGAGGGCGACGAGGACGGCAATGACGGAGTGGAAGGAGGAGTCGGATTTTTCTTCGATGGCTTCCTGAACGGAGTCGGCAATTTCGCTCATAGCTGATTCTCCGGTGATTGACATCCATCAGTCCTGCCGGATCAGTTTTGATGATCGGTCACGCGACCAGGGGCGGCGCGAGCAGCGTCTGCTGGAAATCGCAGCACTGCTCATTCGAAGCCGGCTGGAGGCGCAGGTAAGTGCCGTCCGCCTGCAGCCAGCGCATCTTGGCGTTGTCGGCGAGCCCGAGTTCCAGCACATCGCGGCGCACGCGCTCCCTGATGCGTTCGTCTTCGAGCGGGAAAAGGACTTCGACGCGGCGGTCAAGGTTGCGGTTCATCAGGTCGGCGCTGCCGATGTAGATCTCTTCCTCGCCGCCGTTGACAAAGCGGTAGACGCGCGAATGTTCGAGGAAGCGGCCGACGATGCTCCCCACCCGGATCGTTTCGCTGTGGCCGGGCAGCCCCGGGCGCACGCAGCAGACGCCGCGCACCAGCAGGTCAACCGGCACCCCGGCGCGCGAAGCCGCGCACAACTCCTCGATCAGTTTGGTGTCGGTGAGGCTGTTGAATTTGGCGACGATGCCGGCGGGGAGCCCGGCCTCATGATTTCTGATCTCGCGGCGAACGAGCGCCGTGATGCGGTCGCGCATGTTGATCGGCGCGACCAGCAGCTTGCGGTATTTCTCCTGCCGCGAGTATCCGGTCAGGAAATTGAACAGTTCCGAGACGTCCGCGCCGAAGTCCGGGTGGCAGGTGAACAGGCCAAGGTCGGTGTAAATGCGCGCCGTCACCGGGTTGTAATTGCCCGTGCCGAGATGCACGTATCGCCTGAGCGTGGTGCCTTCCTGCCTGACCACGAGCGCCACTTTCGCGTGCGTCTTGAGGCCCACCACGCCGTACACCACGTGGACGCCCGCCTTCTCGAGCTTCCTCGCCCAGATGATGTTGTTCTCCTCGTCAAAGCGCGCCTTCAATTCGACCAGCACGGCGACCTGCTTGCCGCGCTCGGCGGCCTCGATCAGCGCCTGAACGACCGGCGAATCGGAGCCGACGCGGTAGAGGGTCTGCTTGATCGCCAGCACGTTCGGGTCGCGCGCGGCGGCGCGGAGGAATTCGACGACCGGCGCGAAGGATTCGTACGGGTGGTGGAGCAGGATGTCCTGATGCCGGATCGCGTCGAAGATGGACTCGGCGTTGCGCAGCACGGGCGGCTGGGCCGGCGTGAAGGGCTTGTCCTTCAAATCCGGCAGGTCGAGTTTGTAGAGCGCCATCAGGTCGGGGATGTTGAGCGGGCCGTCAATCGTGTAGACGTCCTGCTCTTCGAGTTCGAGCGAGCTGCGCAGCAGCATGACCATGTGCGGGGTCATCCCGCTCGCGACTTCCAGCCGGACGCCGAAGCCGAAACGCCGGCGCCGCAACTGCTGCTCGACGGTCTTGAGCAGGTCGCCGGCCTCGTCCTCCTCGATTTCGAGGTCGGCATCACGCGTGATGCGGAACGGCTGGCATTCGAGTACGGTCATGCCGGGAAAGAGCGATTCGATGTGCGCGGCGACGATCTCTTCGAGCAGCACGAAGTTGTAACTGTCGCTGCCCGGCGCGCCCACCAGAATCAGGCGCGGCACGTTTGGGGGCAGCTTGACGCGCGCGAAGCGCGGCCCTTCGTCCTCCTCCGGGGTCTCCGGCATCACGAGCGTGCCCAGATTCAGGCTGATGTTCGAGATGTATGGGAACGGGTGCGTCGGGTCAACCGAGAGCGGCGTGAGGACCGGGAAGACGCGCTCGTAAAAGAATGTCCGCAGCTCCTCGCGCTGCTCCTGATTGAGCCGCCCGTAGGGCACGATCCGCACGCCGTATTTTTCGAGCCCCGGCAGGATCTGCTCGCGCAGGCAGCGCATCTGGATTTCGAGCATGGGCCGCAGCTTCTCGCAAATCTGGCGCAGCTGGCTGGCCGGGCTGAGCCCGTCGGGCGAGAGCAGCATCGGGTTGGCTTCGAGCTGTTCCTGCAGGCCCGAGACGCGCACCATGAAAAATTCGTCGAGGTTGGTCGAAAAGATGGAGAGGAATTTCAGCCGTTCGAGCAGCGGCTGCCCCGGGTCGAGCGCCTCGTCCAGCACGCGGCGGTTGAATTCGATCCAGCTCAGTTCGCGGTTGAGCAGCGGGCTGTCGGGCGAACTGGCGGCGGGGATATTCAGAGTCAGTTCTCGGGTGATAGCGGGTTTATCCATAAAGCGGCCTGAAGGCCGAACGCACAACCTCCGGCTGGTCGTTCAGTCTTCTTCCTTCCATAATTTATTTGATCGGTTTGCCAATGCGGCGCCACTGAGTTCTGCCGAGCAGCCTCGACAGCAGGTTGCCGGATTGCAGCGCTTCCGGGTCGCGCGCGTTGAATGACCAGTGGACGTAGAGCGCATGGCCGATGATGTTGTCGCGCGGCACGAAGCCCCAGAAGCGACTGTCCTCGCTGTTGTCGCGGTTGTCGCCCATCACGAAGTAGCAGTCTTCAGGCACCTGGGTCGCCTCGCCGATTCCGGCCTTTGCCCGGTGCGGTTCAGAATTCGGGCCTTCTGCGGCGCGTTCTTCATAATAGACCCGGTAAGTTGCCTCCGGCGGCGCGGCCTCTTCGGCCACTTCCGGCAGCGCCGAGTAATTGGATTCCTGTCTGATCGTCACGCGCTGTTCCGGCAGCTCCTGTCCGTTGACGAAGACCCGCGTCCCGCGCACTAAAACTTCATCGCCGGGCAGCCCGATGACGCGCTTGACGTAGTTGATTTTCGGGTCTTTCGGGTACTTGAAAATGATGACATCACCGCGTTTGATTTCGCGCGCCGGCAGCAGCGCCCCGACGACGGGCGTGTTACGCCCGAAGATGAATTTATTCGCAAAGAAGCGGTCGCCGATGTTGATGGTGTTCTGCATCGAGCCGGTCGGGACCATCATCCCCTGGGCGATGAACGTCCAGAGGAAGAGCAGCTGGATGATCGTCACGATGCCCATCTCGAAATATTCGCGGACGAGCGATTTGGGCGGCGGGACGTAAACCGGACGCACTTCCGGCATCAGTTCGGGCGGCAATGCCGGCACGGCCTGCGCAGGTTCGCCGGCCTCTTCTTCGCCGGAGTTCCGGCCGATTTCTGGAATGATGATCCGCGGTTCTTCAGTCATATTTAATTGCAGTCCGATTCGGGTAGCCCGGACAAGGTAATGCACCCGGCGCTACACGTGCAAGCTGGCGGGAGGGTATAATCACCCGGTTATGAAACAAAGAACTGATAAAGCCAGTGTCGCGCTCATTCAGATGAGTTGCAGCCGGGACCCGCGCGAGAATCTCGACAAGTGCCTCGCCCGCATCGAGGAAGCCGCCGCCCGGGGCGCGGAAATAGTTTCGACCCAGGAGCTTTTCCGCTCGCAATACTTCTGCCAGAGCGAAGACCACGAGAATTTCAAGCTGGCCGAGCCGATCCCGGGGCCGTCAACCGACGCGCTGACCAGGCTCGCCGCCGCGCGCGGCATAGTTATTGTGGCCTCGCTGTTCGAGCGGCGCGCGCCCGGCCTCTACCATAACACGGCCGTAGTGATTGACTCGGACGGCACGCTGCTCGGCAAATACCGCAAGATGCACATCCCGGACGACCCGCTCTATTACGAGAAATTTTATTTCACGCCCGGCGACCTTGGCTTCAGGGCCTTCGAGACGAAATACGGGAAAATCGGCACGCTGGTTTGCTGGGACCAGTGGTACCCGGAAGGCGCCCGGCTGACGGCGCTCGCCGGCGCGCAGATCCTTTTCTACCCGACGGCCATCGGCTGGCACCCGGGCGAAAAGGCCGAATACGGCGAGCGCCAGCACTCGTCGTGGGAGACAATTCAGCGCTCTCACGCCATCGCCAACGGCGTCTATGTCGCCGCCGCCAACCGCGTCGGCCACGAACTCGGCCCGGACGGCAACCCTGAAGGCGGAATCCAGTTCTGGGGTCAGAGCTTCATTTCCGACCCCTCGGGCCAACTGCTGGTTAGAGGCGATGTCGAGAGGGAAGAGATCCTCATCGCCGAATGCGATTTCAACCATCTGGACATACAGCGTACCCACTGGCCGTTCCTGCGTGACCGCCGGATTGACGCTTATACCGGGATTACGAAGCGATACATGGACGAGTGACAAGGAAAGGCAAAAGGCAAAAGGCAAATATCAAAAGGCAAAAATGGGATGAGGAAGAAAGGCATTTTTCAGATTCTGTGAGATGGCTTTATGGAGCGTAATGAGCTGGCGGAAAGACTGCTGGATTATGCGGTGAGGATTGTGAAGCCGGTTGAATCACTGCCTCATTCAATCGCAGGGAAGAGAATTGGTGATCAATTGCTGCGCAGCGGTACTTCTGTCGGGGCAAATTACGAAGAAGCTCAGGGCGCAGAATCTTCCGGTGACTTCGTTCATAAGCTGCAAATCGCCCTCAAGGAGTTACGCGAATCAAATTACTGGCTGCGGCTGCTGACGAAGTCCGGAGTTATGCCGGCGGAGAGAATGCGGGAGATCGTTGATGAATCGAATCAGCTTTGCAGGATTCTTTCCAAAGCCGTAGCCACCGCCAAAGGCAAATCCAAATCAGCGCTGCAAACGGAATCAACAGGCACAATCCTGTAAGTGCCGGAAAATAATCTGAAAGTTCCTTCCGCATCCCACTTTTGCCTTTTGATATTTGCCTTTTGCCTTTTGATTTGTTCTTCAATGCCCGAAACAGACAATCAACCATCCCTGACCCCGCGCGCACTCGGCTATCACATGCCGGCCGAGTGGGAACCGCACGAAGCGACATGGCTTTCCTGGCCGCACAAGGAAGAGAGCTGGCCCGGCAATTTTGAACCCATCCCCGGCATCTTTGTGGAGATGGTCAAACACCTCCACAAGCACGAACTCGTCCGCATCAACGTGGCCGACGAAGAGTTCGCCGCGAACGTGCGCAGGTCGCTTATCAAAGCGAATATTGACCTGACCACGATCCGCTTTCACCTCAACCCGACGAACGACGCGTGGTGCCGCGATCACGGGCCGATTTACATCATCCGGGAAAATGAGGGGGGGGAGCGCGAGCGGGCGATCATTGACTGGGGCTACAACGCCTGGGGCGACAAGTATCCGCCTTACGACCTTGACGACGTTATCCCCACACGCATCGCCCGCGAGTCGGGCGAGCCCCTTTTCACCCCCGGCATCGTGATGGAAGGCGGTTCGCTCGACGTGAACGGCAAAGGCACGCTCCTCACCACCGAAGCCTGCCTGCTCAACCCCAACCGCAACCCGCACCTGACGAAAGGACAGATCGAAGACTACCTGCGCGATTACCTCGGCGTGACGAATGTCCTCTGGCTGGGCGACGGCATCGTCGGCGACGACACCGACGGCCACATTGATGACCTCACCCGCTTCACGAACCCCGGCACCGTCGTGACCGTGATCGAAGACGATCCGGCGGATGAGAATTACAAACCGCTTCAGGAAAATTACGAACGGCTGAAGGCGATGAAGGATCAGGACGGCAAGCCCCTGCGCCTGGTCGCGCTGCCCATGCCCGGCCCCGTATTTTATGAAGGCCAGCGCCTGCCCGCGAGCTACGCCAATTTTTATATCGCCAACAACGTCGTCCTGATGCCGAGCTACCGCCACCGCAACGACATTAAGGCGATGGAGACGCTGCAAAAGCTCTTCAAGAGCCGCCGCGTGATCAGCATTGATTGCAGGGAGCTGGTCTGGGGCCTGGGCGCGATTCACTGCGTGACGCAGCAGCAGCCGAAGATTTGAGGTGGCCCTAAATTATCTCTCAGGTCAGACGCGCTGACGTTTAAGCCTGCCGCTCGCGCAGAAAATTCTGCGCCAGATGCAGCCAGCGTTTTTCGGTGCGGTACTTGTATGCGGGCGCGGTTCGCACCGACTCGATGCAGGTCTTCATTTCTGCCTCGGCCTCTTCCATTCTGCCCAGACTGAACAGCGTCATCCCGCGCCAGTAACGGCCCTCGGCATCCGACGGGCGGTGGTTCAGAAAGCGGTCGAGCATGTTGAGCGCGTCCGCGTGCTGCCCGGCGGCGCTGTAGGTCAGGGCAATCTCGCGCCAGATTTCGTGCTGGCTGTGGGCGGGCGCCTGGCGGACGACGGTGTCGAAGTAGTTGATTGATTCGTCGAGGTGGCCCTGCTCGCGCGCGAGGCGGCCGAGCTGGTAATGCGCGTCCGTTTCCGAAGGGTCAATTTCGACGGCCCGCCTGAATGCCGCGATTGCGTTGTCGCGTTCGCCCTGCTGCTGGTAAATCAGCCCGAGCTGGTAATGCGCCGAAGCGTCGGCCGGGTTGAGCGTGGCGGCCTGGAGGTTCTGTTTGAGCGACTGGCGGGAGCGTTGCGCGCCGATGAAATCGTCCACCCGGTCGCGCAGCAGGAAGAGGACGAGGAGCGCCAGGAAAGGCGACGCGCAGATGAACCTGGCGGCCGACATCAGCAGCGGCAGCGCGACGAGTGAGAGCGACGAAAGCAGCATCGTGACGAGCGCCGGGAGCCAGCCGATGCGGAAGATCGCGGCGATTGAAATCGTCGTCAGTGCGGCAAAGATCGGCAGCGGAATGAAGAGCGCCAGGGCGGTGTAGCCGACCACCGCGCCGCTGGCTGACTGACTGCTTTGCCAGCCGATGATGGCCGTTGGAAGCACCGCGACCAGCAGCGAGCCTGCCCACGACGACAGCGTGCAGGCGGCGGTGGCGGCGTATTCGTCGCGCAGCACGAGCGAAAAGCTGCCGCGCCGGTCCCACAGGTTGCCGAAGAAGATTGCCGTCGGGACGTAGATCGCCGCGATGAACAACACGGTCATCACCGCTGATATCGCGGCGCTCTGAAGGTTCACGACCGCGAATGACTGGGTCACGACGCTTCCAACTCTGTCCCCCTCCGGTATCGGGGCTCTCCGCCCGTTGGTTGCGTAAAAGAAGAAAATGACCAGAACCAGAAAGTACAGAGTCGTCGCGACCCATGCGGCAATAAATGCGAACGCCACCGGCGCGCGGTCGCGGATCTGGCGGGCGGCGTCCGTCGGCTGCCACAACAGGGCGATGAGAAGGCGAAGGTCATTGAGCATAACTGCGTCAGTGTGGGGCAAACCGGGCGGATAAATCAAAGCGCGGATTGCCAGGGACAGCTTTCCGCGCTTTGACTGCTCAGAATTTCAGTGAATCGCCCGGCTATTCGAGCCGCCCCACATGTTCGAAGGGGACGAACGGGTAGTAGCGGAAGATCGCCTTGCCGTAGATGTACCGCTCGGGCACCAGCCCCCAGTTGCGGCTATCGTAGCTGTTGTTGCGGTGATCGCCCATGACGAAGTAGTGGTGTTCCTTCACCTGCACGCTGGCCAGCGTCTCGTTCGAGAAATATTTGCTCGCGATGTAAGGCTCCGGGTAATAGACGCCGTTGATGTAGACCTTGCCCTTCTCGATTCGGATCTCCTCGCCGGGCAGCCCGATGACGCGCTTGATGTAGGATTTGGACGGGTCGTTGGGGAAGTAAAGCACGACGATGTCGCCGCGCCTGATCGGCGCCTCCTCGCCCATCCACTCGCGCAGGGGGTAGATGAACTGGTTGACGAAGATGCGATCGCGGTCTTCGAGCCGCGGCAGCATGCTCTCGCCCTCGACGCGCACCGGGCGGACGACGAAGAAGATGATGAAGAGCGCGATGGCCCCGGCGAAGATGATGTCGCGCAGGAGCGAACGCGCCTCGGCCCAGAGCGTGGCGGAATTACCGGAGGCGGAGCGGGGCAGCGACAGATCGGTGATGACCTGAATGTCCGCGTCATCATCGGGCGTGATGCCCAGATACTTCTTTTCTCTCATCATACCTGTTCCCTGAATCTCAAATCAGCGGTGGCCGGCCGGAATTGTCATGAAGGTGAAGGGCCGGCGGTCGTCGGAATTTCGACCCGGCCGCAAGGTTATTACTTTGCGCCTGACCCTGTCAATCGGGCTCTAATGCACGATTTTGCCCTGCATCGAGGTGTCAATTTCGGCCTGATCCCCGGAGCCGAACAGGAAGGCTTCCATATTCTGAATGAGGAACTGCTGATGCTCCGGGTTGATCGTGCTGAGGCCGTAATGGTTAATCAACTGGTTCTGCGTCGCGAGCCACGCTTTCCAGCACGACGCGCAGACCTGTTCATAAATCCGTTTGCCGAGCGCGCTGCCGAACGGCGGCCTGTCAAGGCTCGGCTGGTGCTGGCCGCAGCGAACGCATTTGATCTCTGGCATCTCAACTCCCCCTCGTTTTTGCTCCTGCCGCGCGGGTGTCAGCCACAGCGGGACTCTGGATGAATACGACGCCGTCATCTTACCATGCAACTGCCAACGGGCGAACGCGGGCTTCGCCCGTCCGAGGACCGGGCGGCTGCAATCCTGTGGGGTCAGAAAGTTCCGCCGGAAGCCGGAATCTGACTGACGAACACGCCGCCGCGCAGCGTTCCGGCAAAGAGCGTGTTGCCGCTGATCGTCAGTCCGGTCACGTATGTTTCCAGCAACCCGGCGTTGACCTGCTTCCAGCTCTGTCCTTCGTCTTCAGTCACGAAGACTCCGTAGACGCTGCCCGCGTAGACCTTCTTTCCGCTCGCGGCAAAGGCAAAGACGTTGAGCGTCGGCGGCAGATTGTTATTGACCGCCGTCCAGTTCTCGCCGCCATCGCGTGAAATAAACACGCCGCCACTGGTGCCGGCATAAAGTGCGCCGCTCACGAACAACGCGGTCACTTCGCGGTTCGTCAGGCCCTGATTGATCTGCGTCCAGCCTGTGCCCTCGGCATTCAGCCGGAAAACACCACTGCCATCGGTGCCGGCATAAACGCTCCCGGCATTGGCCGTGAAGGAAATCACGCGCAGATTGCCGAGTCCCGTGCTGACCTGCGCCCAGGTCGCTCCGCCATCAGTCGAGCGAAAGACGCCGCCATCAGTGCCCGCATAGATCGTCGAGCCGCTGATGAAAAGTTTGTTGACGAACTTGTTGGTCAGCCCCGTGTTGACGGCGGCCCAGTTCTGCCCCTGATCACCGGAACGATACACGCCATCACCAAAGAGTCCGGCAAAGATCGAACTGCCGTTCGTGACGACGGATTGCACGTTGGAATTCGCGGGCAGGCCGGTGCTGGCCGCTGTCCAGTTCTGCCCCTGACTGGTTGAGCGGAAGATGCCGTTGCCAAGCGTTCCGGCGTACAGTGTCCCGCTGGTTGCCGTGACTGCATTGATGAACTGACTGCCCAGGCCGGAGTTTGTCTCCGACCAGCTTTGGATATTCGGAGTCGCGCGCAGAATTCCGCCAAACCCTCCCGCAAAGATCGTGTTGCCCTGCGCGGCAATGCTCGTAATCGTGCGGCGTTTCAGCCCGGCCTCGAACCTCGCCCAGGTATTTGCGCCATCGTCGGAACGATAAATGCCGTTGCCATTGTCGGCGGCAAACAGGGTCGAGCCATTGGCCACCAGCGCCAGAATGAAGGTGGAAGTGAGCCCATTTCTGGCCGGTGCCCAGGTGTCGCCATTATCAGTCGAGCGATACACGCCATTGCCATCAACCGCTCCGGCATACAACGTATTACCAATCACGGCCAGACCGAAGAACGAGGGAAGCGTGCCATTCCCTCGTCGTGCGATGCCGGTATTGGCCGGAGTCCAGGTTGTTCCGCCATCGGTTGAGCGCAATATCCCCGGCCCCGCACTGCGGTCAATATTCGAGGAATCTGTCCCCAGAAAAAGCGTCGTTCCGTTGATGGTCAGACAGTTGATGGCATAGTTTGAGATACCATTGCTCAGGCTGGTCCAGTTGGCGCCGAGATCGGTGGTGCGAAACACCGCGCCCTGCCCCGCCGCATAAAGCGTGTTGCCGCTCACCAGCAGTTTGTTGAGTCGTTGATTCGCTATGCCATTGTTTGCTGGCGTCCAGTTTTGCCCCTGATCGGTCGAACGGTACACGCCAATCGGCGCGGAACTGCCGACAAAAAGAGTGGTGCCGATGGCCGCGATGTCCTTGAAGTTGAGTCCGGGCAACCCATTCCTGGACAACGTCATTGAATCCCCATTGTTGGTCGAACGAAACATCGCGCCGTACTCGCCTGAGACATAAAGCGTCTGACCATCCGAATAGATCCCGCCGATGTTCAGAATGTTCAGACCGGAATTGGAAAGCGCGAAGTTTTCCCCCAGATCAGTCGAGCGAAACACGCCATAGAGATCCTCGCCGATGAGGATTGAACTTCCGTTGATCGCCATAAATTCAATCGCCGGACTTTGCGGAAGCCCTTTGCCGATGCGGGTCCAGGTATCATTGCTGCCCAGCTTGAACACGCCGTTCAGGAAAGTGGCCGCGTAAACAGTCGTTCCGCTGGCGACCAGCCCGTTGACTCCCGCGCTGATTCCGACCAGCCCCGTATTGACTGCTGCCCAGGTATCGCCGTTGTTCACGGAGCGGAAGACCCCGCCAGCAGCGGTTCCGGCGTACAGGACGCCGTTACTGACCGCCAGATTCCTGACTGCATCCCAGGTGCCATCACCCAGTTGCGGCAGCCCTGTCCGTACCGGAGTCCAGTTATTTCCATTCAGGTCAGCGCGGAAAATCCCATCCTTGCTGGTGGCAATAAAGAGCGCCGAGCCGTTCACCGCCGCGGCATTGACGCGCCCCGCTGATGAACCCTGGGTCAGACCGGTGCTGATCTCTGTCCAGTTATTGCCTAGGTTGGTCGAGCGAAACACTTTGCCGCTGAAAAACGTTCCGGCAAAAAGCGTATCGCCGCTGGCAAAGACAAAGTTCAGAGTCTGGTCAGTCAGTCCGGTGTTGACCTGCTCCCAGGTGTTTCCACTATTGGCTGAGCGATGCACTCCACCGCCGACAGTCGAGACGAAAAGCGCGGTTCCAATCTGTGTCATGGCAGAGGTGTTCACTGCTTTCAGCCCCTCAGTCGCATCCGTCCAGCTTCGGCCATCGTCAGTTGAGCGAAGCAGTCCGCCGGCACTGCCAGCGAAAACAGTGTTGCCTCGGCTGTAAAGGAACCCGAGTCTGCCGCCTTCCGGGCCTGATGTTTTGGCCCACAGCACACCGGTGGTTATCTGCACATCCTTACTCTGACTGAGCGCCGGATTGCCGTTGTCCGTCACCTTGAAGGTCACAGTATATGATCGGGCCTGCGCAAAGGTCGGCGTCCAGTTCATCTGCCAGCTTGCCGCCCCGGCCTGGGTGAAGGTCGCCCCATCAGGCAGATTCATTGCGGTGAAAGTCAGCGTCTGCCCTTCATCAACATCCGTTGCAGACACAATCAGATTCAAGGTCGCTCCGGCATTGACACTCTGCGGCCCCGGCACGCTCAGGACTGGTGCATCGTTGACCGGGCTGACGGCAATGAACACCGTTGCCACACTGCTTTCCGCGCTGCCGTTGCTGACCTTGAAGGTGAAGCTGTCCGCGCCATTGTAATCCTTCACCGGCGTGTAAGTCAGATTCGGCGCGGTCCCGCCGAGGCTGCCGCGCAGCGGCTGATTCACCACCGTGTAACTGAGCGCCTTGCCACCCGCATCGGTGCCGGTGAGCGTGATCGCCCTGGTTGTGTCTTCGGCTAACGTGACCGACTGACTTTGCGCCACTGGTTTGCTCGCGTCGCTCTGATTGACGGTCACGGCGATGCTTTGCGCGGTGTTCTCATTCGCCGCATCCGTCGCGGTCACGTTGAGCGTGTAGCTGCCTGCCGCGTTCGCCGCCGGAATCATGTGCAGGCGATACACGCCCTGCCCCTGACTGCCGAGCGTCGTGAATGAGGTGGCCGTGCCTGATGCCGCTACCTGAATGGGCTGGTCGCTGTCGGGATCAATGGCAATGACATCGAAGTCCCGCGTCTCGCCCGCGTTCAGCGCCAGACTCGATGGCGCGAGGATGATCGGTGGCGTGTTTGTGATTGCCGGGTCGAGTACGATCTCGGCACTGATCGTCGCCAGCGTGCCGGCACGCAGTTCGACTTCGGCGCTGTCCTTGCGCGCGACGCGGCCATTCGGGCGCTGGTAGCTGACTTCCACTTTCACCTTGTCGCCACTCGCCTTGAGTACCGGCACGTCGCGCAGCACGAACCCGCCGAAGCCGTCCGTGAAGGTGGACTGTCCGCGCGTTCGCACAATCGCGCGCGGCACCCCTCGCCCGTCGCTTTCGACCACGCGCCCGTTAATCGCGGCCAGCAGGCGCTCAATCGAGACGAAGTAATAACTGCCTTCCGTAATCGCATTGACGGGTGATTCCACGCGCTGCCCGTCGGCCGACACCGTCGCCGTGCCAGCCGCGATGAACGTGCCGAGCGTGGCGCTGTTCGCCGTCTGATCGAATTTGAAGAGCGTCGCCTGGCTGCCGGCCGGCAGGTTGTCGGTATTCGGAAATGTCAGTTTGCCGCCGGGCGTGAACTTCGCGCCGAAGGGCGTGAGCTGGGCAATCACCGAGCTGAAATGTTTGTTCGGCAGGTTTTCAGGTGTGCGGCTGCCGCTGACCTGCGCGATCCCGGGCGTGCAGTTGCTCGTGCCGTCCGGGCATTGCACCACCGCGCCCGGCGGCAGATCGAAGACGAGATTGCCGTCCTGAATGGCAGCCTGTTCGCTCTGTCCAGTGGCGGCACTGGCCGGGGTTTGCGTCGCGCCCTGCTGGATCGCAATCGGCTGCTTGAACTGATTGTCGCGGCCTGCCCTCACATTGAGCAGTTTCAGCGTGACCTTCGGATAGGGCGGTGAGACCTGCGTCGTGCCGCCATCAAATTCAACCAGCACGGCTGCTCCCGGAGCGACATCAGGCAGCACGAACGAACCGTCAATATTGCTCTTTGCCGTGATCGGCGCCGGCCCGCCGAGCAGCCTGACGGTGACGTTGGCGAGCGGCTGGCGGGCGGTACTTTCCACGAAGCCGCTCATCGAACTGCGCACGCTGATCGGGACGCTCGCTTCAGTCTGACCGCGACTGACTCTGAGGTTGCCGGTGCCAACGCCGAAGGGGACGCGGACGCGCAGCTTGTTGCCGCTCACGCCGAGGACCTCGGCCTTCGTCGTTACGCCGTCATCGGCGACGATCTGCACCTGATTCTCGCGCGGGTTGGCGGCAAAGCCCGTCCCGCCGATCTCCAGTTCATCGCTCGCCAGGACGGATGACGAACTCAGTCCGGTGATCTGCATCAGGGCATTCGCGGCGGCGCCGGAAGCGATTTCCAGTTCGCCCGAGTTCGAGCCGCCGGAGCCGGTGGCTTTGACGAGCAGTGCGATCTTCCCGCGCCCGCTGAAACTGCGCGGCAGCTCGACGTTGATCTGATCCAGACCGACAAAACCGCCCGACGCGCCGGCGTACAGTGGCGTATATTCGACCCCGCCCAGGCTGACGCGGACGCCCTCTGTCGCGGCCTGCCGCACGCCGGTCAGATAGAGGACCAGAAAAAGCTGATCGCCCTCCTCGCCGAAATCGAACGGTCTGGTAATGATCTTCGTGCCGTCGTTCTGAGCGAGCGGTTCATAGATCAGTTGTCCGTTCGCTTTGACGCGCAACAGTTGTGCGGCGAGCGGGCCGCTGCCGCTCGCGTCGGCGGTGAAGAGCGCGGGCGCGACCGGGGCAATCTGGACAGTCCCGGTCGAGACTTTGCCGTCGCCTGCGGTGACAGTCACGGTGGCCGTGCCGGGCGGAGTGCCCGCCGGGATCAGGTAGTTGATCTGCTGGGGCGCGACGAAGAAGAGCGGGGCCGCTTCGCCGTTGACTCTGACCGTCGTCCCCGCGAGTGAGGTGGGCAGCGGGATGGTGGTTGCCACTTTGATTTCAGTGGCGAGCCCAACACCGAAAGCGGCGACGATGGATTCAGGCGTGACCACGGAGGCATAGCTGGCGGCTGACACAGTCGTCACCGGGACGGTGTTCTGCGGCAAGGGGACGGCCTGACCGGGGCGCAGCCCGCAGAGCAGGCAGATCATCAATCCGGCGAGCATCAGCAGGGCCGGAACACCATGACGAATCGCGGGAAAGCAGGCAGTCCGGTACGATAGGGGGAGATGGGGCATAAGATATTCCTTCGATCAATTGCAGACGAGTAACTGCACGCGATCTCTGGCAGCAATGGCAGGTCGTGGGATGCCGTTGCGGAGATTACTGAAGATTGCAGATGCAGGGGAGTATAATTACCTGTAGTGAAATTGTCCAAAGATAATCGCCGGATGATTTGCTTGACAAAGTCCGGGCGCAAAATAGAATGAAGGCCGCACCAGAAATGACTCGACGGCAGGGTGATCTGCCGACGGGTCTTAAATTACGGAAGGTTTCATCCCTCATATGAGCAGGAAAAAAAGCGAGTCAGTCGGCGGGCTGAGTACCGGAATTGATAACACGCGGCTCGATGTCGTCGTCACCGAACAGGACGACGGCCCGGTCGTGACGCTGCAACTGAGTACGTGGCGCGACGCTTCGGGGTGGCAGGTGCAGAAAAAAATCCCGCTCGCGGCAAAGCAGCTCAGCCAGTTGCAGCGGCTGCTCTCGCAGGCCCGCAACGTGATTTCCGACGGCCATAAAGGCGCCGGGAATCAGGCGCAGGTCATCCCGATTGGCGCCCGCCAGACCGCCCCCTCATCAGTCACCGTCCCGCAGCCCGGGCGCAGGACAAAAAAAGCGGCGCGCTGAATCTCGCAGCCCGCCGCCTTCCCGTTTCAATCCCCAAACCGGATCATTCCTGCCAAGCGCTCTCAGTCGGTCTTCCCGCCCTGGCCGCCCTGCTTCTGCGCCAGCTTGAGCGCCTGAGTCGTGACGTAATACTTCGTGATCATATTAGGTACTTCCCAGTCGGGCATTTTCTTCTCGTCAAGAAACTTCAGGTACCTGGCCGCGACCTGACTGAAGTGCGATTCATGGCCGTCGCGGAACTTGTCAGGCACGGTGACCTGCCAGCCGTCGCTCGTCGGCTTCAGGGCAATGCCCGCAAATTTTGACTGCAACTGGTCAACTGCCTTCTTCAACTCCGCCTCGACGGCGGCTTTCTGCGCCGGCACAGTCGGCGTGACGTAGAGTTCAGGCTTGTAGTTCTCCTCCTTGCCCTGGCGGATCGTGACGACGGCTTTGGTCCCTTTCATCACCGAGAAATGCGTATCGCCGGCGCCTTCGGGTGCCTGGTAGTTCCAGGTCACCGAAGTTTTCGCATGCACGCCCTTCACCTTGAAAGTCATCTCGCCGTTGGCGAAGAGTTGCAGTGCCCCTTTCGGGTCGAGGCCGGCTTTCAGGAAATCGGGGAAGTCAGGCAGACCGGATGCTTGGCTGAACTGCTCTTTAGTGACCACTGTCGGCCAGCGCTTTGCTTTGAGCAGAGAGATGTCTTCGGTCGCGACTTTCTGATCCGGGAAGCATTCCCAGAAGACCAGATCAACCAGGTGGGTGGTGACGTCTACTATGCCCTCGCCCTGCTGCGTCGTGTCAAAGTACCAGGCGGGGCGGACCAGCGGTCTGCGGTCAACGTACTTGAATATGTGATGCACGCTCTCCTTTGTCACCGAAGGGTTGTCGGGCGTGCCCGGCTGAAGCTGGCCGAAGACCTCCGGGTTATTCGCGAGCGCCTTCTGCAACACGGTCGTGATCTCGTACCGCTCGGTCATAATGTCGTAAAGCAGCACGCCCTTCTGCCCGGCTGACTTGAAAGCCTCCTTGAGCAGCTCCCATCCTTTTTCATCCGTACACATGGGCTTATCGGCCAGCACGTTCAGCCCGGCGTCAACGCTCGACTTGATGTATTCGGTCTTCTTGCGGTTGTTGCCCGCGATGACGACGACGTTGCCGGGCTTTTCGGCGATCATCTTTTCCAGATAGTCGTTGCCCCTGTAAACCTTCTCTTCCCACCTGGTCGGATTCGCCGGGCGCGTGTTGAAGCCTTCGATGCGTTTCAGATGTTCGTTCAGGTCAAAGCCGTCCGGCGCATAGACGTAGACGGTCGGCGAGACCTCGTCGTTCATCTCTTTCTGCACGAGCGCGGCGTGGAAATGGCCGGGGTCGAGCGTCATGAGGGTGTATTTGCGTCTGGCCGAAGCGGAGCCGTTCTGATCGTTCATCTGTTTCCCTTCTGTCTTCTGTGTTGACGTGCAGGAAGTGGAGAGCAGAAAAAGCAGGGCGCTCAGGGTCAGGACAGAGTATTTGCGAAGCATCGAGGCGATCCTTTCATCTGATTTCCGCGGTTGTTGCCGGGCCGTCTGCGAGCCGCCGGCAGTGACGAAGCTGATGCCGGAAATAATGACAACGCCCGCCACGATTGGCAATGGTCAGAGGGCCGTTTCGCCTCCCGGCCCACGGTTGCAGCCCTGAATCCGCCCCTCCTGCCGGCTTTGCAAAATCACTGTGTGGCCATTATTATCTCGGCTTACTAATCCGTGATAAAAGTTATCTGGTGTTCCGCACTCAAAAAACGACTGACCCGCAGCCGCGCTCGTGCGGCTTTTTGCTGCCGGGTGAGCGGGCTGGGACTGACAGCCTTAACGAAGGGGAGAAATGGCCGAACAATTCGATGTGACTGTGATCGGCGCGGGGCCGGGTGGTTATACGGCAGCCATCCGCGCCGCGCAGCTGGGACTGAAAACCGCGATCGTTGAAAGAGACAAAGACCTCGGAGGCACCTGCCTCCTGCGCGGCTGCATCCCTACAAAAGAGTACCTGCATTCCGCCGAAGTCGCCGACACCATCCGCCACTCCGAGGAGTTCGGCGTCGCCGTCAGCGGCATGACCCTGCATTTCGAGAACGTCTACAAGCGCAAGAACAAGATCGTCGGCCAGCTTTCCAAGGGCGTCGAGTTCCTGATGAAGAAGAACAAGATCACCGTCTTCAAGGGATCAGGCAGACTGGAAGGTAAAGGCAAACTGACCGTCACCGGCAATGACGGCAAGGCACAGAGCGTCGAGACGAAGAACGTGATCATCGCGACCGGCTCGGCCCCGCGCCTGCTGCCGAACCTGGACGTTCAGATGCCGCGCATCGTCACGAGCGATGAACTGCTGGAATTGCAGTCGGTGCCGAAATCGCTGGTCGTGCTGGGCGCCGGCGCGGTCGGCGTCGAGTTCGCGTCGGTCTTCAACCACTTCGGCTCGGACGTGACGGTGATGGAACTGCTGCCGCGGATCGTCCCGATTGAAGACGAGGAAGTCTCGAAGGAGCTGACCCGGGTTTTCAAGAAGCGCAAGATCGGCGTGATGACCGACACGCGCTTCCAGTCGGCCAAAGTCGGCAAGGATGATGTTGAGATCACTTACGTTGATAAGGACAACAAGGAAGGGAAGATCAGATGTGAGACACTGCTCGTTGCGGTCGGCCGTCGTCCGGTGACTGACGGCCTTGGCGTTGATAATACAAAGATCGAGATGGAGCGCGGCTACATCAAGGTTGATGAGTTTATGCGCACCGCCGAGCCGAACGTTTACGCCATCGGCGACGTGATCCCAACCCCGTGGCTCGCCCACGTCGCCGCGAAGGAAGGCTGTCTGGCGGCGGAACACATCGCCGGGAAGAATCCGCGCCCGATCAATTACCTGCACGTGCCGAACTGCACTTACTGCTTCCCCGAGATCGGCAGCATCGGTTACACCGAAGCGAAGGCGAAGGAGAAGGGCTATGAAATCAAGGTCGGCAAGTTCCCCTTCTCGGCGCTCGGCAAGGCGAAAATCCTCGGCGAGACGGACGGCTTCGTAAAAGTCATCGCCGACGCACAGTACGACGAAGTCCTGGGCGTTCACATCATCGGTCCACACGCGACCGACCTGCTGGCCGAGGCCTGCGTCGCCGTCGGCCTGGAGGCGACCGCCGAAGAACTCGGCCACATTATGCACGCGCACCCGACGCTCTCGGAATCGGTGATGGAAGCCGCCGAGGACGTGCATAAGATGGCGATCAATATCTGAGAAAAGCTCTCAGCGGTCAGCCAGAACCATAAAGCTGACAGCTGATGGCTGTAAAGCTGAGGGCTGAAACAAGGAGCGAAGAGAATAATGGCAACGGATGTTTTGATGCCGCAGATGGGAGAATCCATTGCTGAAGGCACGATTGTGAAATGGCTCAAGAAGGTCGGCGACGCGGTGCAGAAGGACGAGCCGCTGTTCGAGATTTCGACCGACAAGGTGGACGCCGAAATCCCTTCGACCGTCG
>DASRDU010000061.1:0-108457 GCA_035652435.1 Blastocatellia bacterium | reverse complement strand
AGCCTGTCGGGCTCCCGCCGAACGACCCTGTCCGAGAGGAAGACGTGCGATGAAAGGCGTGCCCTGGCGCTGGCGGGGAGTCCCTTTTCTCCTGGCCGCGCTCGCCGCTGGCCCCGCGGCGGGCGACGAGTTGGCAAAGTACGACGCGGTAATCAACCCGGCCCACCGCCGGCACTGGGCGTTCCAGCCCGTCCGCCGGCCCGACGTGCCCCGCGTCCGGCGGGCCGACTGGGCGCGAAACCCCATCGACGCCTTTATCCTGTCGAAGCTCGAAGCCCGCGGCTGGCAGCCGTCGCCCGCCGCCGAACCGCGCGCCTTGCTCCGCCGCATCTACCTCGACGTCATCGGCCTGCCCCCCACGCCGGAGGAGCAGGAAGCGTTTCTAAAAGACCGGTCCCCGGGAGCCCTTGAGCGGGTGATCGAGGACTTGCTGGCCCGGCCGGAGTACGGCGAGCGCTGGGGCCGCCACTGGCTCGACCTCGCGCGTTATGCCGACAGCGGCGGCTATGAATTCGACGTTGACCGCCCGCACGCGTGGCGCTATCGGGATTACGTCATCAGGTCATTCAATGAAGACAGGCCGTATGACCGCTTCATCAAAGAGCAACTGGCCGGGGATCAGATCAATCCCGCCGACCCCGCGGCGCTCGTCCCCACCGGCTTCTGCCGCAACGGCCCGACCGTGGACAACGCGAACAACGAGCAGACGCGGATGGATGAGCTGGACGACATGGTGACCACCACCTCATCAGTTTTCCTGGGCCTGACGGTCGGGTGCGCCCGCTGCCACGACCACAAATACGACCCGATCCCGCAGCGGGACTATTACCGGATGCTGGCGATCTTCTCCCCGTTCAAAAAGACGAATCGCCTGCTCGTCGCCCCGGTCGAAGAGGCCGCGTACAAGGTCCGCAACAAGGAAATTGACGCGCAGGTCAAACCCTGGAAGGACAAAGTTGCGGCGATTGAAAAGCCGTACCGCGAAAAGCTGCTGGCCGCGAAAGTTGATTTCCATTTCAAACTGGCCGAATCATCGGGCGCGCTCGCAGGGAAGAACCCTGACCTCTACCGCGCCGCGCTCGCGAAACGATTTGCCAAAGACGTGAAGCTTCAGGAGGAGGAGATCACCACGCTGCTCCAGCCCGAAGAGCGGCAGGCCCGGAAGGAGTTGCTCGACGAGATCAAAAAGATAGAGAAGACGCGCCCGAAGCCGCTCCCGGCAGTCATGGCCGTCACCGACAACCCGAAACCCGGTAAGACGTTTCTTCTAAAGCGCGGCGATTTCACGCAGAAAGGTGAAGAAGTTCAGCCCGGCCTGCCCTCAGTTCTGGCGGGCGACGGCAACCTGGCATTGCCGAATCGCCGCCTGCAACTGGCCGAATGGATCGCCAGCCCCGACCATCCGCTCACGGCGCGCGTGGCCGCGAATCGCATCTGGCAATATCACTTCGGCAAGGGCATCGTCAGGACGCCGAGCGATTTCGGCGCCACCGGCGACCGCCCGAGCCACCCCGAATTGCTCGACTGGCTCGCGACCGAATTCCGGTCGCGCGGCTGGAGCTGGAAGGCGATGCACCACCTGATCCTCACCTCGAATACCTACCGGCAATCGAGCCGCTACGACGCACAGGCCGCGGCGAAAGACCCTGAGAATCGTCTGCTCTGGCGCAGCAACCCGCGCCGCGTCGAGGCCGAAGTTCTGCGCGACAGCATTCTGGCAGTGAGCGGCAAACTCAACCGCGAGATGTACGGCCCCGGCATCTTCCCACGGATTGACCCTTCAGTGGTCAACACCGGCTCGCGCCCGCGCTGGCCGCTCGACGTGAAGGAGGGCGAGAAGGAGTGGCGGCGGAGCGTCTACATCTTCGTCAAGCGCTCGGTCATCGTGCCCCTCGTCGAAGTCTTCGACTGCCCGGCGACGACCATCTCGTCGCCGATGCGCAGCACTTCGACGATTGCGCCGCAGGCGCTCGCGCTGCTCAACAACGAATTCGTGCTTGAGCAGTCGGACTTCTTCGCCCGCCGCCTCGAACGCGAAGCCGGCCCGGACCGCCGGGCGCAGATCACGCGGGCGTTTCAGCTCGCACTCAGTCGCAATCCCGGCGAGAAAGAGATTGCCTGGGCTGAAGGATTTCTCAAATTACAGGCGGACGGCTATGCACGGCGCGAAGACAGAAAGCCTGAGACGGCAGCGCTGCGCGATTTCTGCCACGCGATCCTGAACCTGAACGAGTTTTTGTATCTGGATTGACAACACTTCCGATTTCAGCCGCGTCAGCGGCCGGGAACCCGGAGAATTCTCTATGTCCTCAAATCTCAAATTACAATCAATGTCGCGCCGCGAACTGCTCTTCCGTGCGGGCACAGGGTTTTCCGGCCTCGCGCTGTCCTCGCTGCTCGACCGGGACGGGCTGCTGGCCGCGTCGCCTGATGATAAAAGGCGTGCGAACCCGCTCGCGCCGAAGCCGCCGCATTTCAAAGGTAAAGCGAAATCAGTCATCTTCCTGTTTATGTACGGCGGCCCCAGCCAGGTTGACCTCTTCGACCCCAAGCCCGAACTCGCGCGCCGTCACGGCCAGCCGATGACCGGCAAGGGGAAGATTGATGTCTTCTTCGGCCACCCCGGCAACCTGATGGCTTCGCCTTACAAGTTCAAAAAGTACGGGCAGTGCGGCGCCGACGTCTCTGAACTCTTCCCGCACCTCGCCGCGCGCGCGGATGACCTGACGTTCATCCGCTCGATGTACACGAACATCAACAACCACTCGCCCGCGATCTTCCAGATGAACAGCGGCACGATCCGCCCGGGCAACCCTTCGCTCGGCTCGTGGGTGACTTACGGGCTCGGGAGCGAGAGCGAGAACCTGCCGGCTTATATTGTGATGTACGACTGGCGCGGCGGCCCGATTGGCGGCGCGCCGAACTGGAGTTCGGGCTTTATGCCCGCCGCTTATCAGGGCACTCCGTTCCGTTCGGGCGACACGCCCATCGTTGATCTGAATCCGCCGAAGTGGGTTGACCCGCATTTGCAGCGCGCCGAAGTTGATTTCATTCAGAAGCTCAATCAGGAACATCTTGAATCGCACCCCGGCAATTCCGACCTCGACGCGCGCATCGCGTCGTACGAATTAGCTTTTCAGATGCAGACCCACGCGCCCGAAGCTGTGGACATCTCGAAAGAGTCAGAGGCCACGAAGAAGCTTTACGGCGTCGGCGAAAAGACGACTGATTATTTCGGCCGCCAGTGTCTGGTCGCGCGCCGTCTGGTCGAACGCGGCGTCCGCTTCATTCAGCTTTATAGCGGCGGCGGCCATCAGCAGGAGTCGTGGGACGCGCATTACGGGCTGGACGAAAACCACCCGCTGCATTGCGCCGAGACCGACAAGCCGATGGCCGGATTGATTCAGGACCTGAAGTCACGCGGCCTGCTTGAGAGTACGCTCGTCGTCTGGGGCGGCGAGTTCGGGCGCATGCCGATTTCGCAATCGGCCATCGGGCGCGACCACAACCCGCACGGCTTCACGATGTGGATGGCCGGGGGCGGGGTGAAAGGCGGTCAGGTGATCGGCGCGACGGATGAGTTCGGCTACAAGGCAGTCGAGGAGCCATATTCAGTGCATGACCTGCACGCGACGATCCTGCACGCGCTGGGGCTCGATCACCGCCGACTGACGTATTATTACGGCGGGCGCGATCAGCGGCTGACGAATTTCGGCGGCGACCCGATCCTGAGAGTGTTTGTGTGATCGGCTGATCGTTACTATGATTTAGCGCAGGAGGACTTGCTATGGAAGGTCAGAACGTCAGCATCAGCGAATCAGCACACCAGCTTCTGTCCCAGCTTGCCGAAATGGAGAAAATCTCAAAGGAGGCTGTGCTTGATCGCGCGCTGGAGAATTACCGGAGGCAGGTTTTCCTGAAACAGGCAAATGCAGCCTTTGAAGCTCTCAGGGCCGATTCAGGAGCCTGGCAGGAAGAGCTGGAAGAAAGAGAGTTGTGGAATAACACGCTTGCCGACGGGGCAGAAGAGCAATGACCTCTGTACAACCATCACGAGGCGAAATCTGGTTCGTCAATCTCGATCCGACAAAAGGCAGAGAGCTGGCCGGGTCACGCCCAGCCATTGTTTTGTCTGTTGACCCTTTCAATCACGGCCCGGCTGATCTGGTCGTTGTGATTCCCGTTACCTCAAAGGCCAAAGGCATTCCCTTTCACGTCGCAGTCAGACCGCCGGAGGGCGGGTTGAAGCAGGAGAGCTTTATCAAGTGCGAGGACGTCCGCTCGATTTCAAAAGAGCGGCTGCTGAGGAGGCTCGGCATGGTCAGCAATCAGACGATGGAAGAGGTTGAAGACCGGGTCAGAATCCTGCTGGGGCTGTAATCCCAGGCGACCCGATCCTGAGAGTGTTCGCTTAATCCCACCAGAGACAAGGAGAAGATCAATGCACCAGACCGAACGGAAGAACGTGATCAGACTGTTTGACGTGACATTCCTGCTGCTCGCGCTTTATCTGCTTGTGGCCACTGCCTTCGCGCAGTCCCCGGCGTCGGCGAGCGCGAAGACCGCCCTCGACAAATACATCGAAGCCCCCGACCCGAGTTACAAATATGAGCTGATCGGCAAAACACCGGGCAAGGGGTATACGACTTACATCCTCGACATGACTTCGCAGACGTGGCGCGCAAAAAGCGAAGTTGATCGCAACGTCTGGCGGCACTGGATGATCGTGGTCAGGCCCGACGAGGTGCGGCACAGCAGGGCGCTGCTCTACATTACGGGCGGCAATAACAACAGCTCCGCGCCGAAGGAAGCGGACGCGCCAATCGTCCAGGTTGCGCTGGCAACGAAGTCTGTGGTCACCGAATTGAGGATGGTCCCGAATCAGCCGCTCACGTTCGCCGACGACAAAAAGCCGCGCGTCGAAGACGAGATGATCGCTTACACATGGGATAAATTTCTGAAGACGGGCGATGAGACGTGGCCGGCGCGGTTGCCGATGACCAAAGCTGCGGTGCGCGCGATGGATACGGTCGTCTCCTTCTGCGGGAGCGAGGCCGGAGGCAGCACGAAGATTGATGGTTTCGTCGTGGCCGGCGGCTCGAAGCGCGGGTGGACGACGTGGGCGACGGCGGCGGTTGACAAGCGCGTGGTGGCCATCGTGCCCTTCGTCATTGACCTGCTCAACATCGAGCCTTCGTTCCGCCACCACCGGGCGGTGTATGGCTACTACGCCCCGGCGGTCGGCGATTACGAAGAGATGGGCATTATGAAGTGGGAGGGCACGCCGCAGTACCGCGCGCTCATGAAAATCGAAGAGCCTTACGAATACCGCGACCGCCTGACGATGCCGAAATTCATCATCAACGCGACCGGCGACCAGTTCTTCGTGCCCGACTCGTGGCAGTTCTATTTCAACGACCTGACTGGCGTGAAATACCTGCGTTACGTGCCGAACACCGACCACTCGCTGCGCGGCTCGGACGCGTGGCTGACGCTGATGGCCTGCTACAACGCGATTCTGACGGGCGTCGCCCTGCCGCAGTTCTCGTGGCAGATCGGGAAAGACGGCACGATTCGCGTGCAGACGAAAGACAAGCCGACGGAAGTGAAGCTCTGGCAGGTGACCAATCCCGGCGCGCGCGATTTCCGCCTGACTTCAATCGGGCCAAAGTGGAAGAGCAACCCGCTCAAGGAAGAAGGCGACGGCGGCTACGTGGCAAAAGTCGCGCCGCCGAAGCGCGGCTGGACGGCTTACATGGTCGAGCTGACTTTCCCGAGCGGCCTCACTCAGGCGCCCTTCAAATTCACGACCGGCGTCAAAGTGATCCCTGACGTGCTGCCGTTCGAGGATGACAAATAAAAGCAACTGAGCTTTCAGGGCGGGGAAGTGACTCTTCAGGTATTTTGTTGCGACTTGAGAATGACAAACCGCTCAGTGTAGTCCTTGGCGCCGGGGGAGTGCGCGGGTTCGCTCACGTGGGTGTGCTGGAGGCGCTCGCGGAGCGGGGCTTCCGCATCACTGAAATAGTCGGCACGAGCGCGGGCGCGATCATCGCCTCGCTGTATGCCGCGGTCGGGTTGAGTTTGCCTGACCTGCGGAACTTCGGTCTGAATATGACCTCGCGCCACCTGCTCGCGTGGGCGTGGCTGCGGCGGGCGCCGGAGGCAGTTCGGCAACGGTTCATTCACCGCGCCGGGATCATCCCCGAACACGTCAGGCTGATCTCCGAAGCTTCGGGACGCACGCTGCATCACGGGGTCGAGCGCCTCGGGATGGTCTGTTACGACCTCGTCCGGCGCGAGGAAATTTTCTTTCACTACCCCGGTTCTGACTTTCCTTTTGAAGATGCGGCGCGCGGTTCGGCCGCGATCCCCGGATTTTTCCCGTCACGGCAGTGCGTCTTTGACGGGCGCGAACTGCGGCTGGTTGACGGAGGCGTGACGAACGTGCTGCCGGTGGATAAATTGTTCGCCCCGCCTTTCGCGCCCGGGCAGGTGCTGGTAGTGGACATCTCCAATCGCCGGAAGCAGCGCGCCGCGAACCTCGCCAAAGTTGAGCTGCTGCGACGCCGCCACCCCGACATTCCGATTGAGGTCATCGCGCCCGATACGCTCGGCAAAGGCACGGTCATTTACCGCCAACGTGATCTGCAGGAGCTGATTGACGCGGGCAGGCGGAAGGCTGAAGAGGCGTTTTCATAGTCTTGCCGTCACAATGTCACTGCGGGCCCCGATTTCACTTTTTGCGCCCGTGGCCTTATCATTTGCGCTGCTCTGGTTTGACCAGAGCGCAGTTTCAATTCGACCCCGCTATTTTGACAGGCAGCGGGCATAAAGGAGCAACCCCCATGTCATACCCGGTCAGTTCAGAAAATACAGTTTCATCCGCACAGATCCCCACTTCACTCATCAGTGACGATAAAAAGCCCGATCAGTTCCGCGATTACGCCGCCGAAGCGCGCGCCTGCGTGAAGGAACTTTACCGACAGCATCACACCAGTCAGACGCTCGATTTCGTGCTGGCGAAGAAGGCCGAGTACCTGCCGAAGAAGAAGGCCGAAATGGGCATCTGGGAGGCGCTGGAACAATTGAATCAGTTCGTTGATGAGAGCGACCCCGACATCGAATTGCCGCAGACCGTGCATGCCCTGCAGACCGCGGAAGGCATCCGCCGCGACGGCCACCCGCGCTGGTTCATTCTGACGGGGCTGATTCACGACCTGGGCAAGGTCCTGTCGCTGTTCGGCGAACCCCAGTGGGCGGTGGTCGGTGATACGAACCCGGTCGGGTGTGCTTTTTCCGATCAGATCGTCTTCTCAGAGCTGTTCGCCGCAAACCCTGACAGCAGAAATCCGAAGCTCAACACGCCCTGCGGCATTTACGAAGAAGGCTGCGGGCTCGACAACGTCCATTTCTCGTGGGGGCACGACGAATACCTCTATCATGTGGTGAAGGATTACCTGCCGCAGGAGGCGCTCTGGATGCTCCGCTATCACTCGGCTTACGTCGTTCACCGCGAGAACCAGTACACGCACCTGATGAATGAAGGCGATCAGGAACTGCTCAAGTGGGTACGGGCCTTCAATCCGTATGACCTTTACACCAAATCAGTGGTGCAGCCGAACGTCGAGGAGTTAAAGCCGTATTACCTCGGCCTGATCGCCGAATATTTCCCGCCAAAGATCGCCTGGTAGTTGTCGGCTGTCGGTAGTTGGTTGTAATTTGTTGCCGGCATTTTCCTGAATCGGAAATCAGGCTCAGCGCGAACCTGAACAGATAAACCGGCAACAAACAACCGACTACCGACAACCACAATGGAACTACAAGGCCAGCACATCATCGGCAATTCAACTTCGACAGCAGGCAACCAGACCTTCCGCGCCTTCGACCCCGCGGCGGGGCAGCAGCTCGATCCAGTCTTTCACGAAGCCACGACAGACGAAATCAATCGCGCGTGCGAGCTTGCCGCACGGGCGTTTGAACCGTACCGCCAGCGCACGGGCGAAGAGCGCGCGGCGTTTCTCGACCGCATCGCCGAGGAGATCCTCGCGCAGGGCGATGAACTGATCGAGCGCGCAAGGGCGGAGACCGGGCTGGGAGCAGACCGCCTGAACGGCGAACGCGGGCGCACGGTCAACCAGTTGCGACTCTTCGCCGCTGAGATCAGGGAAGGCTCCTGGGTCGAAGCCACGATTGACCGCGCCGCCCCTGACCGCAAGCCCCTCCCGAAACCCGACCTGCGACGCATGCTCATCCCGCTCGGGCCCGTAGCGGTGTTCGGCGCGAGCAACTTCCCGTTCGCCTATTCGGTCGCGGGCGGTGACACGGCTTCGGCGCTGGCCGCAGGGTGCCCGGTGGTAGTGAAGGCTCATCCCGCGCATCCCGGCACATCAGAGATGGTCGCGCGGGCGATCATCAAAGCGGCGCAGGAAACAGGAATGCCCGAAGGCGTGTTTTCGATGGTTCACGGCGCGGGCACTGAAGTGGGGCAGGCGCTGGCGAGGCATCCGGCGATCAAAGCCGTCGGGTTCACCGGGTCATTGCGGGGCGGTCGCGCCCTCTTTGATGCCGCCGCCGCGCGGCCCGAACCGATCCCGGTTTATGCCGAGATGGGAAGCGTCAATCCGGTCTTCGTGCTGCCCGGCGCGCTTCGTGAGCGCGGCGAATCCTTCGCCGAAGGGCTCAAGCAATCGGTGACGCTCGGCGCCGGTCAGTTCTGCACCTGCCCCGGTCTGGTCTTCGGGCTGAAAGAATCAGGCATGCCGGAACTGGTCACGAAGCTCAACGACCTGTTCGCGGGCGCACAGCCGACGACGATGCTGCATCCGGGAATTTTGCAGAACTATGAAGCCGGCGTCGGCCAATTCTCGCAGGTCGCGGGGGTCGCGGCCAGACGCGCCGACGCCGAACCCGACGCGGCAAAGACCCAGTCGAAGGCTACGGTGTTTTCGACCGACGCCGCGACGTTCATCAGTAACCCACGGCTCAGCGAAGAAGTCTTCGGCCCGTCAACGCTCGTCGTCAGCTGCGGCACGCGCGAGCAGCTCGAAGAGATCGCGCGGCAGATGCAGGGCAGCCTGACGGCGACGGTTCATGCGACTGCCGAAGATTTGCGGGAATTCAAAACGCTGATTTCGATCCTCGAAACCAAAGCGGGGCGCCTGATCATCAACGGCTATCCGACCGGCGTCGAGGTCTGCCCCGCGATGACGCACGGCGGGCCTTACCCGGCGACGACCGATTCGCGCACGACTTCGGTCGGCACTTACGCGATCAAACGCTTCGTCCGCCCGGTGTCTTACCAGAACTTCCCGCAGGAAGCCCTGCCGGTTGAGTTGCGGGATGAGAATGCGAAGGGCATCTGGCGGCTGGTGGACAATGTGCTGACGAAAGAAGGCTGGTAGATTCTGCGGGAACAACAGACTGACCGCCGGCGTCTGAGTGGGAGGCTTGGGGGTTATGAACCGGGAAAAACGTGCCAGCGCGATCAGATCATCACAGGCGGTTAATTGCATCCATCAACATCCTTCCCGTCCTGATCACTATTATTCTGTTGGTGATCGTGGAAATAGTGATTACTTTCCCGCCTCCGCCGAGCCGTTACAGGCTTGAGGTCAGGGTGATCAAAAAGCTTCCTTATGATCTGGCTGTCACGTATTCGGGGCCTGAGTCGCTGATGGTGATTGTGGACGGCAACCGGGCGATTTTTCTGAATAACCGGCAGACGGACCTGGAGGGCCTCGGAAAGCTGCTCAGGAAGGCTTTCGAAGTGCTGCCGGAAGATCGGCGAGCTGTGTGCGTAAAAGCGTCACAGAGGATTCCATACGGCTACTTTGTGACGGTGATTGATGTGATCAAAGGAGCAGGCGCGTCGCAGATTGGAATGCAGATTGATTACATCAGTGATTGATAACCCGGCGTCCCCAGCGCTCTGACTCAAGGGGGCCCGCCCTTGAATCGCTTCCTCTCAACCCATTGATAACTGCCTCAAGAAATTCAGAGAAAAATCTCAACCTGGCCTAAATACCCCGCCCGCCTCTGCCGGGTATCTTCCTCCCGAAAGCTGAAGTAACCAGGCGACATACAAAAAGCCGCATGGTGGCTTGTGTTTCCGGCTGACCCCCCGGGGGCGACGGAACAGGACAAACGTTTCAGACATCAGGGAGGAGAAAGATGAACATCTCGACGAGGAAAATTAACCGACAGCCCAGGCTCGGCGCCATCATCCGTTTTTCAATCTGCGCGGCTGCGCTGCTTTTCACCGCATTGACCTGGCAGGCTGAGGCCGCGCCGTTGCAGGCCTTCGTTTCCGTCACGCGCGGCGATGACGGCAGCGACTGCTCGGCGGACAAGCCATGCAAAACCATCGGCCATGCCCTCTCGGTAGTCCCGGGCGGGGGCAGGGTCGTCATCATTGATTCCGGCGAGTACGAGCCCTTTTCGATCAGCAGGTCGGTGACGGTGCAGACAGCCCCGGGAGTCTACGCGGGCGTTGTGGCCGCGACGGCCGGCGGGTCAGGGATCTTCATTGGCGCCGCTTCTGCTGATTCCGTCACGCTGCGCGGGCTGACCGTCATCGGCGCGGGTTCGGGGATCGGGATCAACTTGTCGAGCGGCGGCGTGCTGCGCGTCGAAGATTGCGTGGTCGCGGACTTCAACGTGCAGTCGGCGCGGGGGATCAGCGTCACCGCCGACAGCAGGCTCTTCCTCAGCGGCACGGTGGTCAAGGGCTGCGGGACGGGCGTTTTCATAGGCACCAGCAGCGGCGAAGTGAAGGCCGCCATCGAGAACTGCCGCATCGAAGAAAACAGCATCGGCCTGAACTCGGCCACCAACGCCAGAGTGACTGCCCGCGGCAGCCTGTTTGCGGGCAACAGCTCCAGAGGCATACTGGGCGCTCCCGTCTCGACCATCGGCTCTGACCTGACGCTCGAAGGCTGCGTGATTTCGGGCAACGCCATCGGGATCGAGACGCATGTCGCCGCGAACATCCGCGTGTCGAACTCAACCGTCACGAACAACGGCACGGGGCTGTCAGTGCTCGGCGGCACGATCCTGACGCGCGGCAACAACACCGTCGAGAACAATTCCAGCAACGGCTCATTCAGCGGGACCTATACCGCGAAATAAGAAGCAGGAGCTTTGCCGGGATCAGGTTGTGCCGGCCCGTGGCTGCGGGGGCGGGCCGGCACAACCTTCTTTCATCGTTTATTCCGGCCCTCAATGATCTCGACTTTTTCAATCACGTCCCCGCGCGTGATCTGATCAACCACTTCCATCCCTGAAATCACCTGCCCGAAGACCGTGTATCCGCCGTCGAGGTGCGGCTGCGGCGAATGCGTGATGAAGAACTGGCTGCCGCCCGTATCCTTGCCCGAGAGCGCCATCCCGACCGTGCCGCGCCGGTAAGGCCTCAGGTTGATCTCGCAGCGAATCTTCCAGCCGGGGCCGCCATTGCCTGTGCCGGTCGGGTCGCCGCCCTGAACAACGAAGTTGGGGACGACGCGGTGAAAAATGATTCCGTTGAAGTAGCCGCGCTTTGCCAGGCTGATGAAGTTATCAACGGTCAGCGGCGCGTCGTCGGCAAACAGTTCCATTCTGATCTGCCCGCGCCCGGTGTGGATAATGGCCACTGGTCTGGTGCCAGGGCGCCTCATCGCGCCCAGATAATAACCTTCGTCATGATTCGGCCTGCTGACTTCGATCTTTGCCTCACGACTGCTGGTTTTGAACTCGCCGACGGCATCGCGCAACCTTTGCTGGAGAGGTTTAGCGCGCTCGTCCTTGTAATTTTCCAGCGCGGCAATGATTTCGAGCGCAGCATTCACATTGACCGGACTGTCTGCCTTCGCGTTACGGGGAAGAGCCGCGTCACGAAGCATCCTTTCGCCGCGCGCTGTCAGCGCACCAACTGCACGGCGGTCATTAAGGGGCGAGAGAGCGCCCAAGGCGCGAAACGCACTGACCTGAACTTCCCCCGACGGGTCGTCGAAGCATCTGACCAGAGGCTCAATGACGCCGGCATCATTTCCCTGACCGAGAGCGCGGGCGGCGTTGGCGCGGACGTAAGGGCTGCGGTCAGATAACGCTTCGAGCAGCACAGGAACCGCCCCGGCAATCGGCACACGCAATCTGGCCAGCGCATTCGCCGCTTCGGCGCGGATGTCTGCATCAGTTGATTTCAACTGCCGCGTCAGCGGTTCGACCGATGCCGGAACCCGCAGACGCATCAGCGCGGTGATCGCCAGAGAAGCCATCAGCTTCTGATCGGTTGGCAGCGCTACTTTCGGATCAGGCAGGTGTTTGATGATTACAGCATTGATGCTTTCGATTTTCTCCCTGCCGAGCGGTTCGGCATTGGCCGCAACACTGGCAACCTTGCCGAGCGCTTCGACTGCTCTGGCGCGAACGCTCAGACTTTCATCATTGCGATCCAGCACCGCAAGCAGAGCAGGGGCTGCCTGCGCATCTTCCATCTCGCCGAGCGCGAAGGCTGACATCATTCTCACCTGCGCGACCTTGTCCTTTTCAAGCGAAGCGATCAGCGCTTTCGTGGCGCTTTTGTCGCCAATGCGCCCGATTGCCAGCGCCGCCCGCTGGCGAACCGCCGGGCTGGCGTGAAACAGCAGCTTTTCAAGCTCGCCCTGATTCAGATTGCGCTCGTCTTCGAGCCTCAGCATGCGCAGCATCAGGCCGGAGGGGACAGCCGATTCCGGCCTCACCGTTTTCGCCCGCGCGCGCTTGCCCTGGACAGACCGCTGCGCGATGATTGCGGGCGCGAGCAGCAGAATCATTAAGACTGTCGCAAATAGTTTTCTTTTCAGCATTCAGTTCCCTCAACTCAGAATCGCATGAACCGGCAGTGGCTGGCTTGCGCGATGATCATAGTGCGGCATCGAAACGCCTGCAAACCGGAGATATGAAACTACGCATCATTGCCTTTGGCGCGCATCCTGATGACTGTGAACTCAAGGCCGCCGGCGTGGCGGCGAAATGGGCCGCCGCCGGGCACAAGGTCAAATTTGTCGCGACGACGAACGGCGACGTCGGGCACTTCGCGATGGCCGGCGGGCCGCTCGCGCTCAGGCGCAAGGCCGAAGTCGGGCGGTGCGCTGAAATCCTTGGCATCGAGACGCAGGTACTCGACATTCACGACGGCGAACTGCTGCCGACGCTGGAAAACCGGCGGACGATTGCCCGCCTGATCCGCGAGTGGCAGGCCGACATCGTGCTCTGCCCAAGGACCTGCGATTACCATCCGGATCACCGCTACACGGGCGTGCTGGTCGAGGACGCGGCGGTGCTGGTGGCCGCGCCTTTCTTCATCACCGACACACCGCCGTGCCCAAGGAATCCGGTCATCCTTTATTACTCCGACCAGTTCAAAAAGCCGTACCCATTCGACCCCGCAATAATCGTCGGGATTGACGAAGTGTCAGAAAAGAAATCGGCCTGCATTTACGCGATGCCGTCGCAGTTTGCGGATCGGGATTCGTGGGCGGGCCGTTACCTGCCGGGCGTGCCCGAGGGCGATGAAGAACGAAAGAAGTTTATTCACGACTGGCTGAGGGACAGGGATGCCGGCGTGGCCGCGCAGTACCGTGACCTCCTCGTCGCGCGTTACGGCGAGCAGAAGGGGAAGGCGATCAGATACGCCGAGGCTTTCGAGCTGTGCCAGTACGGGCGCCAGCCTTCGGCGGAAGAACTGAACGAGATGTTCCCAATGTGAGGGATTAACGGGGGACAGAGATATGAATCGTCGAAACTTCATCAAAACATCCGTTGCCGCTTCAGTCGCGGGCGGCGTGAATTCGTGGGCGCTGCCCATCGTCAACGCCCAGCCGTCGAAATACCGTACCGCCCTCGTCGGCGCAGGCTGGTGGGGGATGAACATCACGCGCGAGGCGATGGCGGCGGGCCGGAGCAGAATCGTCGCGATGTGCGACGTGGATGAAAACCAGCTCAGCCCCGCTGCCGCCGAAGTTCAGAAGCTCTCGGGCGATCAGCCGAAGCTCTATAAGGATTACCGCGAGCTGCTGGACAAAGAGAAACCGGAGATCGTGATCGTCGGAACGCCCGATCACTGGCATCCGCTGATTATGATCGCGGCGGTCAGGTCGGGCGCGCATGTGTATGTCGAAAAGCCCATCGGCCACACGATCAAAGAGGGCCGCGCGATGGTCAGTGCGGCGCGCGAGACGGGCCGCGTCGTTCAGGTCGGCACGCACCGCCGCATCTCGCCGCACAACGTTTCGGGCCGCGAATTCATCCGCTCGGGCAAGGTGGGCAAAATCGGGATGGTGCGGGCCTTCGTGCATTACGGCGGCGGGCCGGAGAAGGCTGAAGCGAACAGCGAGCCGCCGAAGGGAATGGATTGGGATATGTGGTGCGGGCCGGCGCCGCTGCGCCCGTACAACAAAAAGATTCACCCGAAAGGCTTTCGCAATTTCCTCGATTACGCGAACGGCACGCTCGGCGACTGGGGCGTTCACTGGATGGATCAGATCCTGTGGGTCACAGGCGAGAAGTATCCGCGCAGGGTCTTTTCAACCGGCGGGCGACCGATCAAGGGGGCAGCCATCAACACGAAAGAAGCGCAGACCACCGACGCTCCCGATCACCAGCTGGCGACTTATGAATTCGAGTCTTTCAGCGTGAGCTGGGAACACCGTCAGTTCGCGGCCAACAACGCCGAAAAAACCCACCCGCAGCAGGCCGTCGGCTGTTATTTTTACGGGACGAACGGCACGTTTCATATGGGCTGGGTGGACGGCTGGACTTTCTACCCCGCGAACCCGAAAGACCCGGTGCTTCACGAGGACGCGAAGCTGAACAAGCCTGACGACCAGAACATCAAAGAGTTGTGGGCCGATTTCCTCGACGCCATCAGAACGAATCGCCGGCCCGTCAGTGACATCGAAGAGATTCACTACTCGACCAACGTGAGCCTGCTCGGGATGCTCTCTTACAAACTCGGCCGCAGTGTCGAGTGGGACGGCAGGAAAGAGATCATCGTCGGTGATGCGGATGCGAACAAGCTGCTGAGTCGCCAGTATCGCGGGTCGTGGGAGTATCCGCGGGTGTAGCCTTTCAATCAGGTTGCCCAGTCTTCAGGCGTGCAGACCCGACACGCCCTGCCGCCCATTACGTGTGCGTACTGGTGTTTATTCAACTTCTGTTTGGTATGGCGTCCGCGTGGGGAGAGTCGTATCGCTATTTGAGGTCACGGCCGTCCCCATTCAACATCCCGGATTACGTGTCGGCCGCCGTCGGTGGCAACGACTACAGACACCGCTTCGTTGAACCCATCGCCGCAGATTGCGACATATGCCCAACCGAGGTCTGCGCACTGCCTCGTCGGCCAGGTGTGCATGTCATCGAAGCTGATGAGTTCAATCTTGTCTGGCGGACCATCGCCGTAAGCAACCATTGAGATCAGCGCTTCTTCGAGTCGTGATGGCGGCCATTCGACCTTGAGCGGCTCGGATAGCAGCTCATGTGCCGCTTTGAAATCCCCTTCCACAAGCGCTTGTGCGAAGGAAAGCCCTATAGTTCCTACTATGACTTCAGTCGAATCAGCCACTCAATGCCCCCACCACTCAACCTGACGATAACTGAAATATAAACCTGCTCTGACCGCGCAGCAATAAATCAATCCTGAGACTCGGCCAAACCGGAGTTTCTCCGCTGGTCGCCCCAGCGAATTGTCAGAGGCATTTCACTTCATCATAGCCCGCACCCGCTCCAGATCCCCCGGCGTGTCCACGCCAATCGAACGGTGCGCGACCTTCACCACTTTGATCCGATAACCGTGTTCCAGCGCGCGCAGTTGTTCGAGCGATTCGGTGCGTTCGAGCGGCGTGGGTTCGAGCCTTGCATATTTGAGCAGGAAGTCGCGGCGATAGGCATACAGCCCCGTATGTTTGGCAAATACCCCGAGCAACTCAGGGCGCGCGCGCAGGGCCGCTTCAACTGAGCCGTGGGCGAGGGCTTCGGCGCGCGGGAAGGGAATCGGTGAGCGCGAGAAATAGAGCGCGAAGCCGTCACGGTCAGTCACGACTTTGACGACGTTCGGGTTGAGCGCATCCTCGATTGATTCAATCGGCTCGCAGGTCGTGGCCATCACGATCGCACTGTTTTCAATTAACGGGGCCACTGCGGCTTCAATCGTGGCGGGTTCGATCAGCGGCTCATCGCCCTGCACGTTGACGATGATGTCAGCGTTAAGTTGTGCGGCGACTTCGGCCAGCCGGTCGGTGCCCGAAGCATGATCGGGCGAAGTCATCATCGCCTCCGCCCCGGCTTCGGCGACAGCGAGCAGCACCCGTTCATCGTCGGTGGCGACGATGACGCGGCTGATTGACGGGGCGAGCCGCGCGCGTTCGACCACGTGCAGGATCATCGGCCTGCCCGCGATCTCGACGAGCGGTTTGCCGGGCAGGCGGGTCGAAGCGTAGCGGGCCGGAATGATGGCGACGACGTGGTGATTCATCAGGCCTTAGAGATTACCGCACCCGGCGGTAAGTTTTCGGGTCGGCGCGCAGGGTCAGTTGATCTCCGTCCTTCACGACCTGACCGGTGATCTCGATCGGTTCGGCCACGAGGTCGAGTACCTCCTGATTGACCTCGCGGCCGTCAGCCGAAACCAGCAGCAGCGTGGCCGTCTGCCCGGCGGCGTCCTTGACGACGAACATCGGGGGGCTGCCGCCGCTGATGCAGCGCACCGCGCATTCGCGATGGACTTTCGTGCTGCCGGGATTCATCACGCCCAGGTAACACTTGCTGTCAACGATCTCGCCCGTGAGCGTATACGTGCCGAGCGTTTTGGCGGGCGCGGGCAGGTATACGAAAGTAGAATTTTCTCGGTAGTGCCTGAGCGTATACGTGCCGGGTGATTCGCCGGGCGCGGGCAGAGCGGCGTCTGATTGCATGCCTGCCGCTTCGACCGAACCGGAAACGACTTCGATCATCGTCACGCCGTCGCGGTAAATCAGCGTGCCTTTCAGCCTGACGAGCCTGCCGTCGAATCCGGCCACATCTTTTTCGGCCCCGTGCTTGCCCTCCGCCACGAGCGTGTAGCGCGAAAAGCAGGGCAGCGTGCCCGCCTGGCCCGGACGCCGGGCAAGCAGCACGGGGTAAGGCTCGGCGAAAATGATCCCTTCAAACTGGCGCACCTGCCCGAATTCAAAGAAGGATGCCGGGAAGCGGTGCTGACCCGCTACAAGCGCGACGGCCGTCAGCGCCGCGACCAGGGCCAGCACGAGGCACGTCAGGCGGACCCGTGTTCCGATGCCCCGCGGCGCCTGCGGCAGGTAGCCGACATAGAACTCTTCGTTGTTGTGTTCAGCCATAGTGATCTTCTTCTGAAATGTACGGCAACTTTCCGGGTTGCTGCTGTCTCCGCAAAAAGGCTATTGGCGAAAGCATCAGCAAACCGGGAAGTTTGCCGCTACATTCACTGATTGTCTGCTCGTGCCGGTTCGACGCGCGTGCCCGGCGGGTTCGGCTTCGGGTGAATCAGCACGCGGCCGTTCTCCACTTTGACGTTGAAGGTCGGGACCTTCTCAGTAAAAGGCGGCGGCGACGCGCCCGAATCGGGCAGGTACTGGTAGCCGTGCCACGGGCAGGTGATGCAGCCGTCAATGATCTTCCCCTCGCCGAGCGGCCCGTTCTGGTGCTGGCAGACGTTCGAAACCGCCGACACTTTGTCGTCGTATTTGAAAACCGCGACGCGCTCGCCCGCGAGCGTCACGATGCGGGCGCGGTTGTCCGGGATCTCGGCGACCGAACAGACGTCAGCAAACCCGTCGGTTATTTTATTCGCGAGTGGTGTGTCCAGTCTGCGTTCGCGGTACCCGGCGATGAGGTGGAGCGTCAGCACGACGACCAGCCCCGCGCCGAGCGCCGCGGCCGGCAGCGGACTCGTCTCGCTTTGCAACGCGCCCAATGTGACGTGCGCGACGAGCAGGCCGTAAGCGATGTAGACGAACATGTGCAGCGTCTTCCAAACCGGCGCCGTCAGATTGTTCAGCCAGAAATCGTGGCTCGTCGCCGCCATCAGAAAGAGGATGACGAGCGCCGCCAGCCCGAGCGGCTGAAAGGGAAAATTCGCGAGGCTCCCGTACCGCGTGTTGCTCACGAGTACGCTGACCAGCGGGTTGACGTTGCCCAGCGCATGAAACTGAATGATCGCGAACAGCCCGTGTGCGAGGCCCAGCACGAACGTCGTCACCCCGAGGTGCCGGCGGTTGTAAAGCAGCGGCAGGAAGCGCGGGTCGAGGCGGCAGAGCGGCCCGATGACGAGAATGATGTTGAGCAGCAGCAGCGCGCACGTGCCGAACCCGCGGATCAGCAGCGTCTCAGCCGTCGCGTACGGGTGAAAAAACGCGCCAAGCCCGATGAACAGACCAAGGTACAGGACGATGCCCGCGATCATCACCAGATCGTAAATGCGCTTCTGCCGGTTCCAGCCGACGGCGACGTAACCGTGACTCATCGTGCTGCTCCTTTCCCGCTGACCCCAATCGTGGAAAGATCGGCAGTCGTAATGACCTTCTGATGCGCGAGGCTGTATAAGATAATCCGGCCTTTGTTTGCTGACGCCTGCTCCGGCAGCGGGAATGACTTCGGTTGCGAACCTGCCATCGCGCCGAGCAGCACGGCGGCTTCGGGCAGACGTTCGGATGACGGTTCGCTTTCGCTCCAGTAAACCAACAGGTCAGGCTCCGCAGGATCACGAGACGGCACGAGTTCCAGAAACTCCTTGTTGGAATGATTTGAGCCGAGATACATCGCGATGCCTGACCCCTTCCCCAATTCCTGATGTCCCACTGATATATTTTCCAGCAGTGGATCGGTCTGCCGAATTTTCTGAAGCTGCCCGGCGGATGGGAACTGGCGACGTACCACAAGGCCGGCAACAAACAGAACCGGCAGCACGAATGCGAGCGCCGTGGTGATGACCCGGTGGCGTTGTCTGAGTGGCTGAATCATGACTGCACCTTCCCCGCGGCATCGCGATGAGGATTGCGTTCGCGCGGCGGCGGCGCGCCGCGCAACCAGCGCAGCGCGAGCAGCGGCCAGAGCGCGGCCACACCCGGGATGATGATCAGGCGAAAGCCGACGCTCGCGCCCCGGGCCGCCGGGTCAATGCGCCCGACTCCGGCGGTCACGAAGAGAATTGCAAACAGCACGCCGATGACGGCGTAGAGGGTGAAAAGTCCGACTATCCACTGGGCAAACACGGTCACACTCATCCTCCTCCCGCAGGGGATCACTGGGAGTGATGAAATCCTGATTGACAGGCTGATTATTCCCGGCCAGACGTGAAATATACCTGATGCGTCGCATCAACTGAAGCCGAAGGCGGCAGGGCAGGGAAGTCATCAATCCTCACCAAGATTCGGGTGAGAGAGATCAATACGGTGGTTGAAGAATTCCGGCAAGGGGTCGTTGATCTGTGAATCGCGGGTTTGAAACCCCGGGCCGAAATTAACACGGGTGATTAACGAATTGACACTGCGCAAATCACTACAGTAGTATCCCGGCACCGGCATCCAACCGTCCCCCGAGATTAAAGAAGAGGTTATGCGCATCATTCATCATGCGAAATCGCTGATTGCCTCCTCGACGGGACGTTCCTTCGCTCTCATCTGCATCGCGACCTCTCTGCTCCTGTCTGCCGCCTGCACCGGCGGCTATCGCCCGCCAATCGCTTCACGACCTGTGGCCAGCGAGACTGAGCTGAGCGACATGGCCTATGAGGCCCTGAACAACCGCGTCGGCACGATCATCGTGGTTGATCCGCGCTACGGCCGCGTACTCAAGCGCGTCAGTCACGGCTTTGACGTCCAGTTCACGTCGTCCCCGTTCGAGCTGGCGCAGATCGTCACGGCTTACGCGGCGCTCGATGCCGGGATCATCAACGACAGAACGCTGCTGCCCTGTGCCGAAGCGGGAAGGAATGTTGATGTCGTCGAAGCGCTCTCGCAGTCGTGCCCGGCTTTCTTTGCCGAGTTGAGCAAACGGCTGACGCGCGCACAGTTCGCGCGGGCGGCGGGCGTGATCGGCTTCACTTACTACGGGATCGAATCGCCGACGGCGGATCAGACCTGGGTGAGGCCGATCCCGGCGAAGATTCAGGATGGGGCTTCGGCCGAATCCTTCGCCGCGCTCGCGGTGAGGGGCGAAGGTTTGCAGGCCAGAGAACTGCATCTGGCGCAACTGGCTTCGTCGCTCGCGAGCGGGACGACGGCGTCCGAGCGGTTCGCGGCTTACATCATGGTTAATACCAAAACGTCCGCGCCGCCCGTGGTCTCGATCAACCGGACGGCGCTCGGGGTGGTGCGGCGCGGGCTGCTCAAGGCCGTTGATGAAGGCGAGGCCAAGGCCGCCGCGCACATTGATCAGAAAGTTGCCGGGAAGATCGGGGGCGGCCTGAAGGGCGCAGGCGGGAAGGGCGACGCGATTTTTGTCTCGTACGCGCCGGCCAATGACCCGCAGGTGGCGCTGGTCGTTTACCTGAAAGACGCGCTCGGGCGCGATGCGGCGGAAGTGGCCGGGAAATTTTACGAGTACTGGTTCAGGCAGAAACAATGAAGGAGAAACAGCCGGCCCGGGTTCGATTCATCTTACGTCCCTCTCTGTTATGGCTTTCCTTTTCCTGCCTTAATCCTTAAAATCCATCCGAAGCTCTGAAATAATCACTTGAAAATATTATGGGTTTTGCAACCACCGCAATTCATGCCGGACAGGAGCCTGATCCGGCTACCGGCGCAGTGACCGTGCCGATTTACCAGACTTCGACTTACGTTCAGGAAGCGCTCGGGCGGCACAAAGGCTTTGAGTACGCGCGGACGCAAAACCCGACCCGGCTGGCGCTCGAAAAAAATCTGGCCGCGCTCGAAGGCGGGCTGGCCGGGCATTGTTTCGCCTCGGGGATGTCGGCGATTATGTCGGTCATGCTGCTGCTCCGGGCCGGGGATCACGTCATCGTCTCCGACAACACTTACGGCGGGACTTACCGTCTGTGCGAGCAGGTGCTGCGTCAGTTCGGCCTTGATTTCAGCTACGTGGACACGTCCGACGCCGGGAACGTCGAGCGCGCGCTCCGGGCGGAAACGAAGCTCGTCTTTCTGGAAACGCCGACCAACCCGATTATGACGATCGCCGACCTCGAGGGGATCGGTCGGCTCGCCCGCGAGCGCGGCATCCGCCTCGCGATGGACAACACGTTTATGAGCCCGTATTTCCTGCGCCCGATTGAGTGGGGCTCGGACATCGTCGTTCATTCGACGACTAAATATCTGAACGGCCACAGCGACAGCGTCGGCGGCGTCGTGGTCACAACGAGGCCCGAAGACGCCGAGCGGATCGGATTTTTACAGAATGCGGTCGGCGCGATCCTCTCGCCGTTTGATTCCTTTCTGATCCTGCGCGGGACGAAAACGCTGGCAATTCGCATGAAACAGCACGACTCGAACGGGCGCGCGGTGGCGGCGTTTCTCGCCGAACACCCGCGGGTGCGGAAGGTTTATTACCCCGGCCTCGGGGATCACCCGCAGCACGCGCGCGCGCGCAGGCTCATGTCGGGCTTCGGCGGGATGATCTCGTTCGAGATGGGGTCGCTTGCGGCGGCACGGAGTGTATTGGATAATGTGCGCCTATGTGCGCTGGCGGAGAGCCTGGGGGGAGTCGAGACATTGATCTCCCACCCGGCCTCGATGACCCATGCGTCAGTGCCGCAGGACAAACGCGAACAACTCGGCATCACTGACGGTCTGGTTCGCATTTCGGTCGGCATCGAAGATGTCGAAGACATCATCGCCGACCTCGACGCAGCACTGAACAGGTAATGCGGATTGAGGATTGAAAGAGTTGGTCACATCTTTATCAGTCTGCATTGATCCGCAATCCGCAATCCGCAATCTCAAATATGACTGAGGTTCCCAACATCACCCTCGCCCTCTACGCCCAGACCCATGTCGGGATGGTGCGGGCCGGCAACGAGGATAATTTTCTGATCCTCGACCTCTCTTCCGGGCACAGCTGGATCGCGAACGAAGACGAGAATCACAGGCTGCTGACTTACGGTCAGGGGTATTACGGCGCTTTGCTGGCGGTTTCGGACGGCATGGGTGGCGCGCTCGCGGGTGAGGTCGCCTCCCGCATGGCGGTCGAGACGGTGCGGGATCGCATGCTCCAACTGCAGGCGCACGAATTTTACGGCCGGATCGCCTTCCACGAACGCCTCCGCCTCTCCATCGAAGAAGCCAACTTCCTGATCAACGAGGAAAGCAACAGCAACACGGCCCACCGGGGCCTCGGCGCGACATTCACGGCCGCCGCGACCCTGGGCGACCGCATCTACTTCGCGCAGGTCGGCGACAGCCGGGCGTACCTGCTGCGCGGCGGCAAGATCGCGCGGGTCACCAAGGATCAGTCGCTCGTCCAGCAGCTGATTGACGCCGGCCAGATCACGGAAGAAGAAGCCGAGACCCACCAGTACCGCAACGTGATCCTGCAGGCGCTCGGCGCGCACTCGACGATCAACGTGGAAGTCGGCTCGCTGTCGCTGCGCCAGTACGACACGCTGCTGCTCTGCAGCGACGGGCTGTCGGGCAAGATGCACTCCGATGAGATCGCGCGGATCGTGCATTCCGCGCCCGACCTGAAATCGGCCTGTCATGAACTGATCAGCCTCGCCAACGAGCGCGGCGGCGAGGACAACATCACGGTCGTCATCGCGCAGTTCTCCGGCGCCGGCCTCCTGCCGCCGGAAGACCGCGAACCGATGGTGCCTGACGTCCTCGCCCGACCGTCGGACATCCCGACGAGGATTGATCTGAGTGAGGGGGATGACCGGACAAAGCCGCTCGGCCATACCACGACCGATCCCGCCGCCAAGCGCAGCACCCAGCAGATCAGGACTTCTGACGCCCCCAAACCTTCGGGCGCGCCGGACAAGGCCGGGGCCGGGCGGCGCGGACCGATCACCGCGGTCTTCGGGCGCGATGATTTTGAGGACGAGCCCGAGGACAGTGCGGCGGAAAATCAGGCCCCGGCCGCCCCCGCCGAAACGGATAACGGGCAGCTTCGCTCCGGCACGCCGCCGGGCGCCGCGACGGAAGCCTCCATCGGGGCGGCCGTCGCCCCGACCATCACCTCGGCCGATGACCCGGCCCTGACGGCCGCGGTCAAGGCGACGGTCAGGGATAACCCCGACTTCCGGCGCCAGGAAACAACGTCATCCAACGGCTTCAAACTCACGCCGCTCAGGATGGGTATGATCGTACTCCTGATGGGCCTGCTCGTGGGCGGGCTGATTCTGGCCCGAAATTACCTTCAGGGTAAGAAGCACGAGGCGGAGCAGAAGATCCAGCTTGAGGAGATGGAGAAGAACCGTCAGGAGGTCAAATCGCGCATCAGCACGCTGCGGGGCCGGATTGATAACCTGCGTACCCGGCTGGCACGCCCCGCCGAATCTCCGCGCAAAGAGGAGATGCGGAAGCAGCTTGAGGACGTTTCGGCTGAGATTGAGAAAGCCGCCGCGCTGCCCGATGACAAACTTGCCGAGGCGAAATCCGCCCTGGAGAACGCCGACAACATCATCCGCAACCTTGAAAAAGAGGTCGAAAGTCTCTCCACCCTGCGCTCGCCCCGCGCCGTCTTCCAGCTTCCCGTTCACTGCTGATCGCCGCCATCGGCAAAATCTATTCCGGTCAGCGATCCACGGTTTTAGCGCCCGGCCTGGCGCTCGTCTGGCGTGATGATTCCGCGTCACGTTCCGCTTTCGCCTCACCGTTCCCCTTGCCCTGCCGTCCGGCCGCGCGCGCGGTCTCTTTCGCCACTTCGATGCCGTACTTCCTGATCTTGCCGTAGAGCCGCGGGCGGTAGATGCCCAGGATGCGGGCGGCTTCCTGCTTGTTGCCGTTGGTGCGCTGCAGCGTCTTAGCGATGATCAGCCGCTCGATCTCGGCGAGCGTCATATTCGGCGGGACGAAGAAATCGTCGGCCGTCACTTCGCCCGAGCCGAAGGGCAGATCCTCGACCTCGACGTACTGGCCCTTGGCGAGCAGCACGGCCCGCTCGATCGCATTCTGCAACTCGCGCACGTTGCCCGGCCAGCGCCACGCGAGCAGGTGCTGGTAAGCCGGGCGCGAAATCCCGCTCAACTGCCGCTCGTACTTGCGGGTGAAGAGGCGGAAGAAATGGTCAATGATCAGCGGCAGGTCCTCGGGGCGCTCGCGCAGCGGCGGCACGTAAATCGTGATCGTCGAGACGCGGTAGAAAAGGTCCTCGCGCAGCAGGCCCTCTTTGATGGCCTCGGCCGGCGGGCGGTTGGTGGAGCAAATCAGCCGGAAATCAACCTCGCGACTTTCGCGGTCGCCCACGCGGCGGTAGCGGCGCTCTTCCAGCACGCGGAGCAGTTTCGGTTGCAGCGTGATCGGCATCTCGGCCAGTTCGTCGAGCAGCAGGCTGCCGCGGTGGGCCTGCGCGAACAGCCCGGCGCGATCCTGCGCCGCCCCCGTGAACGCGCCTTTGACGTAGCCGAAGAGTTCCGATTCGATCAGTTCCTTGGGCAGCGCCGAGCAGTTGACCTTGACGAACTCGGAGTCCGCGCGGAGCGAGTTGTAGTGCAACGCGTTCGCGATCAGCTCCTTGCCGGTGCCCGACTCGCCGATGATCAGCACGTTGGCGTCGCTGCGCGCGACGCTCTCGATGGTCTGCAGGATGTGCTGCATGGCCCGCGAGGCGCAGACGATGCCGGGCGTGCCTTCGCGCTCGGAGAGGCGCTTGCGCAGGTCCTCGGATTCGGCCAGCAGCAATCGCCGTTCGAGCGCCTTCTCGATGATCAGCAGAATCTGTTCCGGCTCGAACGGCTTCTCGATGAAATAGAACGCGCCCGCCCGGGTCGCCTCGACCGCCTGCGGGATCGAGCCGTAGCCGGTGATCAGAATGACTTCGGTCTCCGGGCGCACGGCCTTGACGTGTTTCAGAATCTTCATCCCGCCCTGCAACTCGCCCGGCAGCTGCACGTCGGTGATCACCAGGTCGAAGGCCGTCCGGTCAATGGCGGCCATCCCCGCCTCCACCGTCGCCGCGGGTTCGACCGCGTAGCCCTCGTCGCTCAGCACCAGCCGCAGGGCGTCAGTGATCGAAGCCTCGTCGTCAATCACCAGGATTCTGATGTTCTTCTTCAAGCGGTAAAACTCCTCGTGGAAATTGGCACGGCCCCCTGATTGATGCCCTGGGATTCATCTTACTTTCAGCCTGACACCGACCACGGCCCCCGCGGGCGATGAGGGCCGCGCTTCGACCACCCCGCCGTGTTGCGCGATGATCTTTTTCGCCAGCGCCAGCCCGAGTACCACCGTGTCGAGTCGCTCACCCGCGGGCAGGTCGAAACACGCGGCGCATTGTGCCTCAGTCACCACCTCGCCGCCATCATCGGCGATTTCAATGCGCAGTTCATCACGGGAGTGTTCGAGCGCGATGCGGACCTGCCCGCCCTCACGACAGGCCCTGACCGCGCGCGCGAGCAGGGACTGGAAGGCGGTGAAGAGCAGGTGCGCGTCGCAGTCCAGGTGAGGCAGATCGGCAGGCGCCGCGACGATGATTTCAACCCCGCGCTCCGCGGCCTGTGTCCGCAATTCGTCCGCGGCCTGGGTGATCAGCACTTCCAGACTGGCGGGCGCCGGCTTCAGCCTGAGCGGCAGGGTCAGCCGCGAAACGAAGCTGGCATGCTCGGCCAGCAGGTTCAGGCCGGCAAGGATTTTTTCCGTCACCCGGGCGGCGTCGGGAGAGACGCCGTCATTCTGCGGTTGCGCAGCCATCTGCTTCCTGAGCCAGGACGCATAAAGCTTGAGCCCGCTGATCTGATTCTTGTAGTCGTGCATCAGCCGCCCGGTCAGCCCGAGCGCCGCCTGCCCGGTGTCGCCGACCAGGCCTTCACCCTCGCCCGCAGCGCCCGGAATCGCGACTTCGATCAGAAAGACCGGCCGGCCCGGATTCCCGTCGAGCCGGCGCACGCAGGCGCGAAACGGCTTTCCGTCGAACTGCAATTCGACCTGCCGCGCGGATTCCGTCGCCGTAAAGTCTGACAACAGCTTTGACAACTGAAGCTCATTCAGTCGTTCCTGCCAGATCTCAGGCGACAGCTTTTCCGATCCGCCGAACAGCCGCGCAAAGTGATCGTCCCCGGCAATGAACCGCCCGTCGGGTGCGCAAATCGCGAAGGCTGAAACGGTCTCCTGCTGCATCTCTGCTGCCGCCCTCTCGGTGGCGAAATGGTCGAAATGGAAAACCGGGGCACCTCGTCGAAGCTGAGTGATGGCGAATCGCACGCTGCCGGCGGTGTATTCGCCAGACCTGCTGGTGCTGCTTAATTTCGCGCTCGTGGCCTGAAGACTTCAACGCTGAATATTGTGGGCGGCGGTATGCTAACAAAGAGTCAACTCGGGCACAATTGGCCGACTGATTGCCCCGCGGGCTCGCTGATTGTTACAATCGCCGGCGTTCTCACCGAAAACTCATCTGCCCCGCACCTGATGAATGTTTTCAGGAGTCGCGCGCCCCAGGGAATCTGCTTTTGAAAAACGGGAAATGCCTGACGAGGAGGCCGGCTCATGGCAAAAATGATGGCGAGGCAGAAGATTCTGGTCGTTGAAGACGCCGAGGACCACCGCTCGGTCCTGCGATGGCTGCTGGAAATGGACGGCTACGAGATCGTCGAGGCCGGCGACGGCCTGTGCGCGGTTGACGCCGCCCGGCGCGAATCGCCCGACCTGATTCTGATGGATATTTCGCTGCCGAAGGTAGACGGCCTGCAGGCCATGCGTGAAATCCGCGCGAGCGCCGCGCTCCGCTCCGTCCCGATCATCGCGATGTCGGCTTACGACCAACAGGAGATCCGCGAACAGGCCCTCCTCGCCGGCTGCACCGATTACGCACCCAAACCGCTCGACCTCGAACAACTGGAAGTGATGATCAGGAGATACCTGAGCCCGCTCGAATGCGAAGTGACAGGCACGGATTAAGAGTCCGGATTGTGGATTGCGGGTTGATAAAGACGTGACCGACTCTTTCAATCCGCAATCCGCAATCCACAATCCGCATTCCGCAATCAGTTACACTGTCGCTTTGGTCACCGCCGCCGAGTCTCCCTTATCGGCGATGGCCGCATGCGCCGCCGCGAGCAGCGCAATCGGCACGCGGTAGGGCGAGCAGCTCACGTAATTGAGCCCCGTGCGGTGGCAGAACATCACCGATTCCGGGTCGCCGCCGTGTTCGCCGCAGATGCCGACCTTCAAGGTCGGGCGGGCCGCCCGGCCCCGATGCACGCCGATTTCGAGCAGCTGCCCCACGCCTTCCTGATCGAGAACCTGGAACGGGTCGTCGCTGAAAACCTTCTTCTCGACATAGAAGGGCAGGAAGCGGCCCGAATCGTCGCGGCTCAGGCCCATCGTCGTCTGCGTCAGGTCGTTGGTGCCGAAGCTGAAGAACTCCGCGACCTCGGCGATCCTGTTCGCGGTGAGCGCCGCGCGCGGCAGCTCGATCATCGTGCCGACCAGGTAATCAACCGTCTCGCCTTCCTTCTCCAGCACCTCGGTCGCGACCTTGCGAACCAGATTGGCCTGAAGCCTCAGCTCGTTCACGTTGCCGACGAGCGGGATCATGATTTCGGGCTTGACGACGACGCCTTCGCGTTTGACCCTGACCGCCGCCTCAAAGATCGCGCGCGCCTGCATCTCGGTGATTTCGGGGTAAACGATGCCGAGCCGACAGCCGCGGTGGCCGAGCATCGGGTTGAATTCATGGAGCTGCTCGACACGCTTCTTTGCCTCCTTGAAGGGCAGTCCGATCTTCTTCGCCAGATCTTTCAGCGTCGCGTCGTCGTGCGGCACGAATTCATGCAGCGGCGGGTCGAGCGTGCGGATCGTCACCGGGTATCCATTCATCGCGCGGAAGATGCCGACGAAGTCTTCGCGCTGCAGATCGAGCAGCGCCGCGAGCGCGCCCTTGTAAAGCTGCTCGGGCTTCGCGATCTTCTTCTTCAGCTCCTTCACGCGCTTCTTCGCCTCTTTCAGCTTGTCGCGGGAAGCCTTCGCCGCGTCGGCCTCGGCCGTGGCCAGCTGCACTTCGAGCGTCTTGAATTCGCCCGAAGAGAGGATCATCTGACGCACGCTGTCAATGCGGTCGCCCTCGAAGAACATATGCTCGGTGCGGCACAACCCGATGCCTTCGGCGCCGAAGCCGCGCGCGACTTCCGCATCCTTCGGCGTATCGGCGTTAGCGCGCACGCCGAGTTTGCGGAATTCGTTGACCCACTCCATCAGCCTGCCGAAGCTGCCACTGACTTCCGGCTTGACGAGCGGAACCTGACCGTAGATCACGCGCCCGGTCGAACCGTCGAGCGTGATGAATTCGCCTTTCTTCACGACCCTGCCGCCCGCGGTGAACTGCTGATTCGCGTAATCAACCGAGACATCGCCGGCGCCCGCCACACAGCATTTGCCCATGCCACGCGCTACGACAGCGGCGTGGCTTGTCATGCCCCCGCGTGCCGTCAGCACCGCCTCGGCCGCGACCATCCCGTGAAAGTCTTCGGGCGAAGTTTCGGTGCGCACGAGAATCACTTTCTCGCCGGCCTTGGCGAGTTCTTCGGCCTCGTCCGGATCAAAGACGGCTTTGCCGGTGGCCGCGCCCGGCGAGGCGGGTAGCCCTGTGGTCAGCACTTCGACCTGTGCTTTTGGATCAATCATCGGGTGCAGCAGCTGGTCGAGCTGTGACGGCTCGACGCGCAGCACGGCGGTCTGCTTGTCAATCAGGCCCTCTTCGGCCATATCCACCGCGACCTTCACCGCCGCCGCGCCGGTGCGCTTGGCGTTGCGGGTTTGCAGCATATAGAGCTTGCCCCGCTCGATGGTGAATTCCAGATCCTGCACGTCCTTGTAATGATTCTCCAGCTTCTCGGCCAGCGCGGCGAACTGGTTGTACATCTCGGGCATTTCCTCGTGGAGCTGCGCGATCTTCTTCGGCGTGCGGATGCCGGCGACCACGTCCTCGCCCTGCGCGTTCTGCAGGTATTCGCCGTAGAGTATCTTCTCACCAGTCGCCACGTCGCGGGTGAAGGCGACGCCGGTTCCAGAATCTTCGCCGAGGTTGCCGAAGACCATCGTCTGCACGTTGACCGCCGTGCCAAGGTTGTCGTCAATCTTATTGATGCGGCGATAATCTTTGGCGCGACGCCCGTTCCACGAGGCGAAGACAGCCTTGATCGCGTACTGCAACTGCTCGAGCGGGTCGGTCGGGAAGGCTCTGCCGATTTCTTTCTTAACCAGCGCTTTGTAATCGGCGACGACTTTGGCGAGCGTGGCGGCGTCAACGGCGGTGTCTTCGTGGACGCCGAGCTGCTTCTTGTAGCCTTCAAAGACGTGTTCGAACTTTTCGGAATCAATATTGAGTACGATCTTGCCGAACAGCTGAATGAAGCGGCGATATGCGTCCCACGCGAAACGCTCGTTGCCGCTCATCTTCGCCAGCGCCTTGAGGGTCTCGTCGTTCAGGCCCAGGTTCAGCACAGTGTCCATCATCCCCGGCATCGAGAATTTCGCGCCCGAGCGGACGGAAACGAGCAGCGGGTTTTCCGCGCCGCCGAACTTCTTGCCCGTCACTTCTTCAACTTTCGCGAGTGCCGCCAGCGCTTCCTCCCACATCCCTTCGGGGAACTTTTCGCCCGAAGCGTAGTAGGCATTGCACGCTTCCGTGGTGATCGTGAAGCCCGGCGGCACGGGCAGCCCGGCGTTGGTCATCTCAGCCAGGTTAGCCCCTTTGCCGCCCAGCAGGTCTTTCATATTCGTATTGCCTTCAGCCTGACCGTTGGCAAAGGTGTAGACGTATTTCTTCGACATTACGCTTGTGTTCTCCTTATGTTCAGAGGTCGGAGGTCAGAGGTGAGCAGTAACAGCGGCGAGGTACCGGGAGCGTGAGCGACCGGGTATACCCGGAGAGTGCTTCCACAAGCACCCGGTCGCCCACGCTCCCGGTACTGCACCAATGTCTCAGTCTCTGATCTCTGACATCTCTATTTCCGGTTTCAAACGATTGAGCAGTTCGTAAGATTTAAGTTCGCGTTCCAGCACGCGCTGAATCTGGCGCGCCGTGATGTTTTTGACCTGTCCGAGCGCGCGATGGTCGTGAGTCGAGGCGAAGAAAGCTTTCGGGGACTTCTGGAGGATGACCTGAATCATCTGCCGCACGTTGGGCCGCAACTCTTCGCCGCGCCGCTGCGAGCATTCCAGACATTGCGGCGTGGTTTCCGCCGTCAGCCAGACCGAAGCCTCGCGCGCGAGGTCCTTGTCGCAACTCCCGCACCGCCGCAGATCGGGGAAGAACCCCGCCAGCCTGAGCAGCCAGACTTCAAAATACCGCACCTGCGCGTCAATGCTCTGCGGCGTGATGTCGGCCGGCGCCTGCCGGAACGATTCGAGCGTGGCCGCGATCAGCCGGTAGACCCTCTCATTCGGCTCGTGATCGGGCAGGAATTCGAGTACCAGTTCCGCCAGATATTCCGTCGCCGCCAGCATCTCGCTGCGAGCAGCCAGATCGAAATTCGAGCGGATGATTTCGCAGTTCGAGAGCGAAACCAGCTCCCTGTTCTCCTTCTGAAAGTAAGTCAGCGCGACCTCAGTGAACGGCTCCAGGCTCGACCCGAAACGGCTCCGGAGCTTCCGCGCCCCGTGCGCCACGCCGCGCAACTTCCCCGCGTCACGGGTCAGGAAGACGCAGATCTTGTCAGCTTCTTTGAGCGTGTAGCTTCGGAGCACAAAGGCTTCCGTTTCGTGCAGCGGCATAAAACGTAATCGTAATTTCTCGGGCGGGATTAGTAAAGCGCGCGAAAGTCCTGCGCCGCGATAGTGGATGAGACTCGCGCCATTAACTGCCCATTCTGGCGCAGGCACCCTTGGAGAAGGGCATCTGGCAGAATATCCGGGGTGACGGCATGAGGAGCCGTGGCCGGCAGCCGAGGCGTGATACACAGAACAGATACGGCTGCTGTCAGGAGACAGGTAGTCAGCACAACAGGGATGGCCTTTTGCCTTTCATCCCCTTACGCCTCAGTGTTCGGATTCAGGGGGAATGTATTGACCGGCTATGGTGTATTACCCGCAGGCGGCGTCTCGTGATGCCAGAAATGCCCGGTCAGCCGGGCGTCTTTGCCGGTCAGCATTTTCGTCACCAGAATGATCTGGCCCGTGTGCATCGAGAGGTGCGTGACGACGTGATAGATCGCGTCCAGCACGCGCCGCTCGTGGCCCTGAATCGTCCTCTGCTCAAGCAGCGTCTCGGCGTCGAGCCCGGCCAGCACGGCGTCGGCTTCGGCGAGCGTCTGCTTCAGGCGCGCCATCAGCTCCGCGCGCGGGACCTGCGAGCGCTCGTCGAACTCCTGCTGGCGGACGCGGCGGTCGGGCTCGCCGCCGATGCCGCTGATGATCCACTGGCGCGCGTTGCCGGCGAGGTGGAGCAGCAGGTTGCCGACGCTGTTCGATTCCTCGTTCGGGCGCCACCAGATTTGTTCGTCGCTCAGCATCTCCACGCAGCGTTCGATCTTGCGCAGGTTGTCCGTGCTGACGTACTGGCGTGATTCGGCGATGAATGCGGCTGCCACGTCGTTGGTCATTTCAACTTTCCTTTCTACTCTTCCTGCCGTAACCGAGTTCCGCGCCGCCCGAGAGGATGAAATCAACGCCGGTCTGAAAAGTCGCTTCCGCGGCGATGAACAAACATAATTTCCCGGCCTCTTCCGGCGTGCCCATGCGGCCCATCAGCTGTGCGGCTTCGCCGTCGGCGCGGAACTGCGCGGGGTCGGGGGCGGCGTCAATCGCCTCCTGCCAGAGCGGCGTGTATATGTTGCCGGGCGAAACCGAATTGACGCGCACGTTGTGAATCGCTTCGTCAATCGCCAGCGCCTTGGTGAGCGCCAGCACCGCGCCCTTCGTCGCCACATAAGTCGTCGCGTGATGCTGGCCCGTCGTGGCCACGAGGCTCGCGAGGTTGATGATGTTGCCTTCGGTCCGGCGCAGGTGCGGCAGGGCGAATTTGCAGGCGGTGAAGACGCTGACCAGATTCACTTCCAGCAGGCCGCGAAAATCCTCGGCTGAAAACTCGTCAATCGGCAGGTGCGGTGGGTGCCGGCCGGCGTTGTTGATCAGACAGTCAAGGCGGCCAAAGCGCACTATCGTTTCATCAATCAACCGCCTGATGTCGTCGGTTTTCGTGACGTCGCAGTTGATAAAAACGGCCTTGCCCGGCCCGGCCTGTCCGGCTTCAGCGGCGACGCGGCGGCCATTTGGTTCATCGCAATCAGCCAGCACCACGTTCGCGCCCGCCACGGCAAAAACACGCACGCAGCCTTCGCCGATGCCTTTGGCCCCGCCGGTAATGATGACGGTCTTGTCCGTGTATTTCATCGTTTCCTTCAATCGCCTGATCAAACTTGCGGCCTGAAGATTACCCGGCCCGATTTTTCGGCGGCAAGATTAGCGCGAAATGCGCCGGGTGTCACTCCGGTCAGGCGGTTGAAAGCGGGCGAAGCTGGGATGAGCTGTGACGAGCGCGCCGCTGACCTGGTCTTTGACCCCACACTCGCCTGCTGCCCGCCTTGGTTATCGCGGGTCTCGGCTGAAGATAGTTTGCCGGCAGGGCTTACACCTAAGAACGGCCATGCTCACCGGGGCCTGTGGTCGGAACGCAGACGAATCTGCTCCCACCAGCCCCGATTTATGTGGACTCTTTCGACCCGTTCTGCCATGAGCTAGGGCTGACCATCAGCCCGCAACCACAGACCGGCGCGCTCAACGTCTACAAAAGCAAATTGAACGGGAAAAGGCAAACCGTATTTTGCCTGTCGGCATAATACAGCGCTGCATTAGCCGCATTCAGGAAGTGTCTGGAATCAGGTCTGCTGGTGATGGCTTTAATTATGAAGGGAACCGGCGCGGCAGGTCAGGGCTGGTTATCGGCCCGCGCCGGCCGCCTGACCAATTTCGTAGCGGTCATAATCAATGGTCAGAGTGTTTTTGCCGAACATGCGGACCTGCGAAACCGATTCGTCCCTGAGCGGGAGCCAGAAATCCCCGACCTTCTGATAGCGGCGCACGAAATCAACGCGTTTGATCCACATTGACGGATTCTGCGCGGGCTGCCCGGCGATTCTGACGACGGCGTAATCCGTCGCGTGAATCCAGATTTTCGCCCGGAACAGGTATTTGTCGTTGCGCTTCGGGCTGGCCTGCACGGCGAAGCAGTGGTGGCCGTCAATGTCCTCTTCGCCGAGCAGCTCGAAGTTATAATTGTCGGGTGAGATCGAACTGTCGTGCCGGTTGCGGCCTGCGGCCGTCGCGACTTCGCTCTCCATCAGCGGCTTAAAAACGCGGTTGCGGATGAGGCCTGAGCCGGTTTCCGAGATGGTTTTGAATTCCTTGTGGCTGGGGGCCTGATACTGCAATAACACGCGCGCTTCCGCGAGGACTTTGCCTTTCTCGCTGCGGATCTGATAAGTGCGCGGCCCGGCATACTGCCGCAGGCGCGCTTCGCGCAGGCGGTTGTGTTCCGTCATTCGGGCGATCACGCCGTCGGCAGTCATCCCGGTGATGGAAGGATGGACAATGAAAACCTGCCGGTCTCCAGCCGCGGCTTTCATCTGCGCCCCGGCTCGCGGCGCGGACGTCCCGGAACCGATGAGTATTAACAACGCAATAAGGATTGCCCGTGCCGGATGAACCTTTGGCCCTGATCTTCTCATCTCTCGCCTCCTGTAATCGCCACGCTGTCCGGGGGCGGCTTGGGAGAAGCAATGGCTATGCCTGATAAATGAGAATCTGCTCCGTGGTTGTTAATCCGGCCTTCTGTCTGAAGTCCGGGAAACACCCTGCCGGCAAAATCCATGCTCCCGGTCGGGCGGGGAATAAATGGCGGCAGTCTGGTGCATTCAATTTGCAAAGAGTGTTTCTTCAGACCCTGGGGGAGGGCAACATTATCAGGCGTGGGGACATCAAAGGCCGCGAACTAAATCTGCTGATGTCATTCCAGCTTAAATTCCCTCAGAGAAAATGAAGACGATGAGAAGGAATCTGGTCTGATTCCTGAGATGGGGGATAAGCAGCGGGAGAGATTCAAGAGAGAGGTGTCATGATGGTTATCAAAATCAAGGATGAATTGCAGCTTAACCGCTACAAGAAACTGTCGCCCGGCAAGCGGGCAAAGGTTGATCAGATTATCAAGCGTCATCTGGCCGCCTGCGCTGAATTGAAAGTCGAACCTGAGACCGAACTCACGTTCCGCGAGGCGATAGATATGGTCTCCAACGGAAAGTGGGAGCCGGATCGCCCGGTGGAGAGGCCTGATCTGCACTGGCAGTATCAGGTCTATGTCTCACCGCGCAAGGAAGCCGCATAATCAAAGGCCATACACCTGACTCAGAACGCGCCTGTCTGCTGCAACGACCGGCGCGTTTCCTTTTTCAGCCGTGCCACTTCTGACATTGCCGGCTCACTCTTCCTCCAGCAGCCTGTAACGACTTCAAATCCTTCGCTCGCTGATCAGCATTGATTTTAGTCAGGTTTCGGCCGCCCGGCTTGACCTTCACTGAGCGGATTCTTAAACTTTTGTCTTACTTCACCCCGGTCGCACACCGTTTCAAATAACCTTCGCGGCGCGCTTCTGTCCCCAGGGGCTGCCGCGCTCTTCCCGAACAATTGGAAAAACATGCCACACGATCTCTTCGATACGCTGCAATCCTTCACGGCTGGCGCGCGGCGCGCGGCGAAATTCTATTCACTCCCACAACTGGAAAAAGCGGGCGTCGGGCCGATTTCAAAGCTGCCCGTGAGCATCCGCATCGTCCTCGAATCCGTGCTGCGGAATTACGACGGCAAAAAGATCCGCGAAGAGGACGTCAGAACGCTCGCCAACTGGCGCCCCAGGGCCGAGCGCGCCGAAGAGATCCCGTTCGTCGTCGCGCGCATCGTGCTTCAGGATTTCACGGGCGTCCCCCTGCTCGTTGACCTCGCCGCCATGCGCTCGACCGTCGCCGCTCTCGGCAAAAACCCGAAACTCATCGAACCACTCGTTCCCGTTGATCTGGTCGTTGACCACTCGGTACAGGTTGATTATTCGGGCACGAGCGACGCGCTGCGCCTGAATATGGAGGTCGAATTCAAACGCAACAGCCAGCGCTATCAGTTCCTGAAATGGGGGATGCAGGCCTTCGACACCTTCAAAGTCGTCCCGCCCGGCATCGGCATCGTGCATCAGGTTAATCTGGAATATCTGGCGAAAGGCGTACTCGAAAAAGACGGGATTTATTACCCGGACACGCTCGTCGGCACGGATTCACACACGACGATGATCAACGGCCTGGGCATTGTCGGCTGGGGCGTCGGCGGCATTGAGGCCGAGGCCGGGATGCTCGGCCAGCCGGTCTACTTCCTGACGCCCGATGTCGTCGGCTTCCACCTGACCGGATCGCTGCGTGAGGGGGTGACCGCCACAGACCTCGTGCTGACCTGCACCGAGATGCTGCGCAGGGCAAAAGTCGTCGGCAAGTTCGTCGAATACTTCGGCGACGGCGCCGCCTCGCTCTCGGTCGTTGATCGCGCGACGATTGCAAATATGGCCCCGGAATACGGCGCCACTATGGGCTTCTTTCCGATTGACGAAGAGACCTGCGCTTACCTTAAAGCCACCGGGCGCAGCGACGAGCAGGTTGAGGCGTTCCGCAATTACTTCACCGCCCAGGGGCTGTTCGGCATGCCGCGCAAAGGTGAGATCGAATACAGCCAGGTCGTCGAACTCAACCTGGCCGACGTGGTGCCGAGCGTCGCCGGGCCGAAGCGCCCGCAGGATCGCATTGAACTCTCGAACCTGAAGAGCAGATTCACCGAACTGCTGGGCCGACCGCTCAATGAAAACGGGTATAACAAATCCGCCGAAGAGTTGTCGAAGAAAGTCGCGGCCACGACCACCGTGCGCGGCGAAGGCGGAACAGCCGCATCGCTGGCCGTCGAACTCGGGCACGGCGAAGTGCTGATTGCGGCGATCACGTCCTGCACCAACACTTCAAACCCGGGCGTTATGCTGGCGGCGGGTCTTGTGGCGAAGAAGGCCGTCGAGCATGGGTTGAGGCCGAAGCCGTCGGTCAAGACTTCGCTCGGCCCCGGTTCGCGCGTGGTGACCGAATACCTCAACAAGACCGGGCTTCAGACTTATCTCGACGAGATCGGCTTCAATACGGTCGGGTACGGCTGCACGACCTGCATCGGCAACTCGGGCCCGCTCGACGCCGGCATCGAAGAGGCTGTAGTGAAGAACGACATCGTCGCGGCGAGCGTCCTGTCGGGCAACCGCAACTTCGAGGCCCGCGTGCATCAGAGCATCAAGGCCAACTTCCTGATGAGCCCGCCGCTCGTCGTCGCCTTCGCGCTCGCCGGTCGCGTGGACATTGACTTCGGCAGGGAGCCAATCGGCGCGGGCAAGGACGGGCAGGATGTTTACCTGAAGGACATCTGGCCGAGCATGGATGAAGTCAGGGCGGTGATAGGCGCGGCGATGGATGCCGAGACATATCGCACGCTCTACAGCGATTTCACCGCGGAAAATCCGCTGTGGAATGAAATCCCGGGCGGTACGGGCGATGTCTACGAGTGGGACGAGGAATCAACCTACATCCAGCAGCCGCCCTTCTTCGAGGATTTCGATCTGCGGGCCGGGGTGGCAGGTGACATCATCCAGGCGCGCGCGCTGGCGATCTTCGGCGATTCGGTCACGACCGATCACATCAGCCCCGCCGGTTCGATCAAGGCTTCATCGCCCGCCGGACTGTACCTTCAGGAGAAGGGCGTCAGGCCGGTTGATTTCAATTCCTATGGTTCGCGCCGGGGTAACGACCGCGTGATGACGCGCGGGACGTTTGCCAACGTGCGCATCAAAAACCTGATGGTCCCCGGCATCGAAGGCGGCGTGACCAGGTATCAGCCCGGGGGCGAACAGATGCCGATTTACGACGCGGCAATGAGGTATCAGGAGAGTGGCACGCCGCTCGTCATCATCGCCGGCCAGGAATACGGCACCGGGAGTTCACGCGACTGGGCGGCGAAGGGCACAAGGCTGCTCGGCGTGAAGGCCGTCGTGGCGCAGAGCTTCGAGCGCATTCACCGCAGCAACCTCGTCGGCATGGGCGTGCTGCCGCTCCAGTTCAGGGAAGGCATGAACGCGGAGACGCTCGGGTTCGACGGCACCGAAGCGTATGACATCACCGGGCTCGACGGCGGCCTCAGGCCCCGGATGGATGTCACGCTGGTCATCCACCGCGCGAACGGAAAGACGGAAGAGGTTCTGGTGACGCTGCGGATTGATACGCCGATTGAAGTTGATTACTACCAGCACGGCGGCATTCTGCCTTACGTACTGCGGCAGTTGATTGCCCAGGGGTAAAAATCGGCAAAGTGATAAAGCGCGTGGGGGTGCTGCGAAATCATCTTTCGCAGCACCCCCATTTTCTTCTGCCCCTGAATGCTGAATGCTGTGACAATCTGAAAAGTGCCACACCTCTGAACTATTCATCATCCTCCCGCCATACACTCTGCGACATCAACGATACAAATGATCATTGGTGCAGGCCGAAGCGCCTGTATCACCACCCTGGGAGGAGTGTGCCATGACACCGACACGACGTGATTTTCTGAAACTCGGTTCGGCTTTCGCGCTGGTGCCGGCGGGGCTGCGTTCCTGCACGGTCAGAATTCCGCAGGATGAAGGGATCAGCGGGATGGTCGTCAACGACATCCACTCGCAGCTCAACAGAACGATTGTTGATCGCGTCCTCAGGCCGAAATCGGTTGATGAATTGAGGGTGGCAGTCCTCGGCGCAAAATCTGCCGGAAAGGCCGTCAGCATCTGTGGCCGCCGCCATTCGATGGGCGGGCAGCAGTTCGGCACCGCCACCGCGCTGGTTGACATGACCGGCCTCAATCGCGTCCTCAGCCTTGATCGCAACCGGGGCGTCATCGAAGTCGAAGCCGGGATTGAATGGCCGGAACTGCTCGGCTACCTGACCGAAGCCCAGAAAGACCAGCAGACGAACTGGGGCATTATGCAGAAGCAGACCGGCGCGGATCGTCTGAGCATCGGCGGCGCGCTCGCTTCCAACGTTCACGGGCGCGGGCTGAAGCTCAAGCCGATCATTGATCAGGTGGAGTCATTCACGCTCGTGGATCACGCGGGCGAAATTCGCGGGTGCAGTCGGCAGGAGAACCCGGAACTCTTCCGGCTCGTGATCGGCGGCTACGGGCTGTTTGGGGTGGTGACTTCAGTGAAGTTGCGGTTGTGGGGGCGGAAGAAGGTGCAGCGCGTCGTCGAGATTCGTGATCTAAGGGACATCCCCCAGATGTTCGAGCAGCGAATCGCTGACGGCTACCTTTACGGAGATTTCCAGTATGCGACTGACAGCAATCGTGACAGCTTTATGCGTCGCGGAGTTTTCTCCTGTTACCGACCCGTTGACCCGGCGACGCCGATCACGCAGAACCAGATCCGCTTTCACCCCGACGACTGGGCGAAGCTCACTTACTACACGCACAAATACAAGCGCCGCGCCTTCGAGGTTTACACGAAGCGTTACCTCGAAACCTCCGGGCAGATTTACTGGTCTGATTCGCAGCTGTCTGCGGCTTACAAGGACAACTACCACGAAGAGCTGGACCGCCGGCTGCACGCGAGGGCTAAGGGTTCTGAGATGATCACCGAGCTTTACGTCCCGCGCGCGTCGCTCATCAGCTTTATGGAAGAGGCGCGCGAGGAGTTAAAGCGGCGCAAGGCCAACGTGATTTACGGGACGGTACGGCTGATCGAAAGGGACGACGAAAGCTTCCTCGCCTGGGCGCGCGAGCCCTGGGCCTGCATCATCTTCAACCTCCACATTGACCACACGCCGCCGAAGGTCGAAGAAGCCGCGGCCGCATTCAGAAGCCTGATTGACATCGCCATCAATCACGGCGGCAGTTACTACCTCACTTACCACCGCTGGGCCACCAGGGAGCAGGTCGAGAAGTGTTACCCGCAGTTCGGAGAGTTTCTGAAGCTCAAGCTGAAATACGACCCTGACGAAGTGTTCCAGAGCGACTGGTACAGGCATTACAGGCGAATGTTCGCGTAAATCTCTGTCACGGTATGGCCCTTCATCAGACACATCAGACCAGATCAGTATCCGCCTGTTTCCTGCAAGCGGGCTTCAAGATCGGCCAGCAGGTAAGTGCCGGTTGAAGGCGACACCGCAAAGCCTTCGGCCACGAGCGCGCGGTTGCCTTTCCCGGCATCTGGCCGTGACAGGCCGGTCACCTTCGCCAGTTCGCCCGGCACGGTCATTCCGGCGCCCCGCAAAAAACAGCGGGCGATTTCGCGGAGCGCGTTGTCCGTCTTCTTCGCCACCAGATGCTCCGCAAAGCGCCCTTCGGCGAGCGTCCAGATGTAAGTGAATTTCGGGACGTAAACCACTTCGCTCGGGATGACGATCATCGCGGCCTGCAATTCGTCAATCGCCCGGCTGAATCGTTTGCGATCCCTGACGCCGGATTCCTCGCGCAAATCCGCGGTCGCCATCTCCCATTCCTTGCGCAGCACTTTCAGAATGGCCTGGGCATCCTTACTGAGCAGCCGCTTCTCCTCGCGTTTGCTGACGCCCCAGAGGGCGAAGAAGTGCGGGATCAGGCGCGGGGCTAAAAACATCGCCTTGCCGCGCGCCAGCTTGCCGTACCAGGCGCGCCCGCGTTGCACGAGTTCGTCCTTGAGCAGCCACGTGCCCGAGGCTTCGGGGTCTTTCTGGACGTTGCGCGGCATTACGGCGTCGCGCCGGCCGCAGAATGCGACGTAAAGCGAGGGGCCGGGCCGGCGCGAATCGGTGAGCGTCGAGCAGAAGCCGACGCGCTCAATGAAGGCTTCGGCCTGCTGGGCGGTCTCAATTCGCAGCGTCGGGTCGCGCTGCCACGTGTGGTCGCGGTACTCTTCGATTTCCGGGGGTAGCATAAGCGACTGTGTGGTTGTCGGTCGGGTGAGAGGTCAGGCGAATTTGCGCAGTGAAAAAGTGGCCCGGTCGTGGAGGTAGATTTCAGGGCGGCGCATGACGGCTGAAACAACGGCCTTCAGGTCAGCGGCCAGGAAGGGGGCCATCGCGCTGTCCACGATCAGTACGTCAGCATCCCTGCACCCGGCGGCGAGGGCCGATGCGTGGCCTTCAAAGATCCAGACCGCATGGCCGATGTAAGCGAGCCCCATCAGCATGCCTATGAATGGAATCGCCCTGGTGATGTCGGCCAGTACGGCCTCGGGTTCGGTGTAAGAGATGACCGCGACATTTCTCTTCACAGTGGGAGGCATCATCTGCTTGATCTGAGCCACCTGCTCTCTCGGCATCGAACCCGGCGAGGGACAGGGGTGAGCCATAAGCAGGCGGCCCGGCGTCACGATGATGACGTGGCGACCGGACGCGTCCGGCGGCGTCTCCCCTTCACCGGCTGCGGCCTTTCTGGCCTGACTGAAAACGTCTTCCAGATCAGACCGCTCGTCCACCTCCGGCATGCGCGCCGGCTGACTGGCGCCGGATTTCAACTTGTCCAGCAGGCGTTTCAGCATAACGAATCCTCTTCTGAGAACTGGCCGGGCAAAGGCTCGGGGCTCGACCGGCGGTCATTGTCCGCGGTGATTGTGGAAAAGACAAGGAAGCTTTAGATTCTGTGGCCATGAGTGACAGAAAAATTCAGATCATTGACGACCGGCTGCTGGATGAACTGCTGATCAGGGCGGCTCAGTCGGCGCGCAAGAGGGCCATTCTTCGCCTGCACGAGGGCGACTGGGAACACTGCCACCGCATGCTCAACGCGCTGAAGGTGGGAACCTATATTCGCCCGCACCGCCACGTGAGCGAACACAACAGCGAAGGTTTCATCGTGCTGCGCGGCACCCTGGCCCTGCTGATTTTCGACGACGATGGCGGCGTGATTCACGCTGAGAGCCGCGTCCTCGATGCCGCGCGCGGGGTTTTCGGGATGGACGTGGCTCCGAACATCTGGCACACGCTCATTGCGCTGGAAGACACGGTGATTTACGAAGTGAAGGGGCACCCGGCGGGCGGGTATGTCGAAGAGTCGGCGAAAAACTTCTCTCCCTGGTCGCCGGCTGAGGGGAGTGAGGAAGCTGGAATATATTCCAGAGAATTGGAAAGGCAGGCGCGGTCGCTGGCAGGAGCCCGATAAATTCCCGGAGCGGCCATCCCCGAACATACAACAATCGGCTCCCGCCAGGTTACAATCTCGCAGCTATCAACACTACTAAATTACAGATCAAGCAGCTGGGCTGAGGACAAAGCATTTCCTGCGAAGTTATGCCTGAGGCTCACCACAGGAGCCGTCGGCAAAATCACCTGCGACCTGACGGGTTGCGGGACAATCCTTAGGAGGGATGTTTATGAGTACACGTGTTTTCACCCCGCGAGTGGGTCTGCGGGTGTTTTTGTCCACCCTGATTCTGGCCATCGGGCTGGGCGGTTCGATGCTGGCACAGCAACCTCTCGGCAATATTTCCGGCGTCGTCACCGACCCGACGGGCGCGGTCGTGGCTGGCGCGACCGTCACGGCGACATCGCGCGCAACGGGCGCGACCCGCACCGCGACCGCCAACGATCAGGGATTCTTTCTCATCCCGACGTTGCAGGCAGGCGAATACAAGCTGACTGTGGCGAACAAAGGCTTCGCCGATTTCACCATCGAACGAGTTGTCGTCGAGGTCGGGCAGACGGCGAAAGTGGATGTCGCTATGAAAATCGGCGGGACGAGCGAGCAGGTGCAGATCAGCGGCGCCGACGCCGCGGCCGTGGACACGCAGCAGGCGACGGTCGGCGGCGTGGTCAATGAACGGCAGATCAACGAGCTGCCCCTCAACGGGCGCAACTATCTGGAGCTGGCGAAACTGCAACCCGGCGTCGAGATTCAGGAGGGCCGCTCTTTCGACCCGACCAAGAGCCGTTACACAGGCATCTCGGTCGGCAGCCGTTCGGGGCGCGAGGCGCGCATCACGATTGACGGCGTTGACGCCGTGGACGAACACGTCGGGACGACGACGATCAACATTTCGCAGGAAGGCATTCAGGAATTCCAGATTTCGCTCTCTTCCTCTGACACTTCCGCCGGGCTGAGCGCGACCGGCGCCGTCAACGTCATCACCAAACGCGGGAGCAACGCGCTGCACGGCAGCGGCTTCCTTTTCGGGCGCGGGTCGGGTTACGCCGCGCGCCCGAGTTTCTCGCCCGTCAGACCGGACTTCGACCGCAAGCAGTACGGCGGGAGCCTCGGCGGGCGGGTGATCAAAGACCGCCTCTTCTGGTTCGGCAATTACGAAAAGACCGACGAGAATTCGGCCATCGGCATCAGCACGCCTTACTTCCCGTCGCTGACTTCATTCAAGGCCCCGTTCGAGGAGACCTCAAGCACGGTGCGGACGGACTGGCATGTCTCAAAGAACAACGACTTTCTGTTCCGCTGGAGCCGCAACGACAATTCCAGCCTCGGCGGCTTCGGCGGGATCAAGCTGCCTTCGGGCGGGAATATCAACGCCAACACTACGCATCAATACGTCTGGGGCCTGGATTCGGTGCTTTCTTCCAGGCTGACCAACAGCTTCCGCTCGGCGCTGACCGATTTCAAAAACCGCGTGCTGCGCCCGCCGGCAGACGCGCAGGCGGTGGTCGTACCCGGAATCGAAAACTACCGCATCGTCACCTCAGGCGACGGCGGGCTGCTCAATTCGGGGCCGGACAACATCACGCCGCAATCCACCTTTGAACTCTTCGGCCAGTTCCGCGACGACGTGACTTTGACGGGCGGCAATCACACGTGGCGCGCCGGGGCGGACGTCGTCAGGCGCAGGGTGCGCGTGACCAACTTCGTCAACGGCTTCCCTTCAATCACGGTCGTGGCGCCGGCCTCGCGCAACCCGGCGGATCTGCTCAACCAGACCTTCATTGATTTCACCATCGGCAACAAAAACGGCAAACGCATTCCGGGCACGCCGGACAACGCGCACCGCAACACGCGCATTTCGTGGTACGTTGATGACGCGTGGCGCATGCGTCCGAACCTCACGCTCAGTTACGGCGTGCGTTACGAGGTGGACACGCACCCGCTCAACAACGACCTGGACAAGCCCGCGCTGGTGAAGACGATCCTGCCGCGCGGCACCGAGCCGACGCCGATTGATAAAAACAACTTCGCGCCGCACATCGGCGTGGCCTGGGATCCGTGGAAGGACGGGAAGACTTCGTTCCGCCTGGGCGGCGGGATCTATTACGCCATGCGGATCAGCAATCTCGTGACCAACGAGCGCGCTTCGCTGGCCGGATTCAATTCGGGCAATGACACCATCTCGCTGACGAGCGGCACTTCAGGCAAGGTGGATTTCAACCGCGACGGAGTGACGGATTTCGATTTCTCCCCCATCCTCGTGAGCGGGGTCAAACTGAAGGATGCCCTGCCGGTCATCAGCGCCGGTCAGGCGGTTTATGTCGCGGCCTCGGCCCTCACCACGCCGACGCTCGACATCACGCGCACCGGCACGCTGATCAGCAACCAGCTGCAGACGCCTTACTCGCAGCAGGTCAACTTCGGCGTGCAGCGCGAGCTGCCCTGGAACAGCGTGATTGACGTCAACGTGATTTACAGCCGCACGGCGCATGAGTTCATGCGCGACGTGGATGCCGCCAACCTGTTCCCCGGCAACGGCGCGCCGATCACGCTCGGTGACGGGCTCGCGCCGACGCGGCAGATCACGCTGATCACGTCTGACGGCTTTTCGCGCTACCAGGCGCTGACCATCAGGTACGACAAGCGGTTCACGAAACGCTACCAGCTCACCGCGTCTTACGCCCTGTCGAAGCTGGAGACCTCGACGGCGGATGGCCTGGGACTGGGCGCCGGCGCGCTCGTCAATCGCAACCCGAAGGCCAACTTCGGCTACGGCCCATTTGATCGCCGGCACCGGCTGACGCTCAACGGCATCCTCGAACTGCCCAAAGGGTTCCGGCTCTCGATGATTTCGACCTTCAACAGCTCGCTGCCGGTCAACGCACTTGTCGGCTCGGCGGATCTGAACGGCGACGGCATCACCGGCGACCTGCTGCCGACCACGCGCCGGGGCGACGTCGGACGCGGGATCAACAGCGTGGCGGAACTCAACGCGGCGATCCGCAATTACAATGCGTTCTTCGCGGGCAAACGGACGCCGCGCGGCCAGACGAACCCGTTCCTCCCTGAAATCCCTGAGAACATCAAATTCGGCGATTCATTCATCTCGCAGGATTTTCAGTTGTCTTACGTGCTGAAGATCAAAGAGAGATTGAAGATCGAAGCGACGGCCCAGGTTTTCAATGCCTTCAACTTCTCGAATCTGGTCGGCCCCGCGGGCCTGCCCTCGACCCCGTTCAACGGCACGCTGACGACGCTGGCGAGCCTGCCGACGGGCTTCGCCGTCGGATCGGACGGAGGGCTGCTTGACGCGAGCGGTGGCCGCGTGCTGGCCGGCGTCACAAAACTGCCGACCGGGACGATCATCAGCAACGGCTTCGGCAGCGCCAGCGCGGTCAGGCCGTCAATCCCGACCGGCACCGGGCTGCCACGCGCGGCCCAGTTCGGGGTGAGGGTCAGCTTCTGAAAACAACTTACCGCGAGCGCGAGTGATAACCCTGCAAAAGATACGTTATGGGATTATCGCTCACGCTCGCGGTAAGGTTTCGGCCTGTTCGTTTTGATTCGGGCAAACCCGCCGGGCCGGGAGAGTCCACTTGCGGGCTTCCCGGCGCGTGATCTTTTTATTTCCCTGCGGGTGTTGATGGCGAATCAGCCTCGCGGTGCTGAAGGCGGTTTTCGATGATCGCCAGAGCCCTGCTCACCATCAGGCGGCGGGCTGCGGCGACGGCTTTCCCGCGCGCGGCAGCGGCTTCGGCCTCTTTTTCAGCGTCGGGTTCGGCGGACCTGGTTTCCTCTTCATCCTGCCCTGTGGTTTCGTCGCTCTCGGCCTCCTCCTCTTCTACGGTATCGTCCTGATCAGCAGTTTCCTCAGTCTGATTCTGCGATGCTTCGTAAAACCTGCCGGTCTCCTTCAGGTACTTTTCGAGCAGGCCGGAGAGTTCCCGATCTCCCAACCGGGCAGCGATCATTTCCACCAGACGTTCAGCGAGCCCGTCCGGGTTGGCTTCGTGTGCCCGCAGTTGTTTCGCGAAGTACGGAACAAAGCGCGGGTCGTCCCAGTGGCTGACCAGTTCGGCGAGCGGCAGGTCCGCGTCGGAGATCTGATCAGGGCGGAACAGCGCGGCGGCGATGCGCTCCTTCTGCCCTGCGGTCAGGGCGATGGCGAAGCGAGAACGGTCGGCGCCTTTTTTTACCCCGAGTCTTCTGCCCGGCAGCAAGCGAAGGGACAGCGATCCGGGGTCATCATTCTGGTCACATTTCCCCGACGCACATTCTTTTTCAATCCGTTGCTGTTGTTCCTGATCCCACCGCAACGTCTCGAAACTCCTGAGCAGGTCGGCGGCGCCTTCCCAGCGGGTGGCCGGGTCTTCGATGCACCGCACCAGCCATTCGGTGATCTCCGCCGCCGAAGGTTTATCGGCCAGCATCATTGCCCCGAGTTCCTGAATCCGATCCCGCCAGGGGGCCGTCGCCTCTTCAGGAATCCGCTTGAAGCCCGACTGCCAGCCGCTGACTTCGTAACCGCCTCTGCTCTTTTCACCCTCGCGCGGCTGGCACTCCTCAAGGAAAAGCAGCAGGTGGTCGCCGGGCGTGAATCTGCCCGTTTCGCGGCTGTAGACATGGTCATAAACATCAACCACCTGATCAGTCACCTCGCCTTTCAAAACCGAAGTGATGAGCAGATTGATTTTCAAAAGCCTGTCGAACTCTTTCTTTTCCACTTCCGTCACTTCGCCGACTCTGGCCGTGACGATCAGGTCGCTGTCGCGGTAGAGCGCGCGGAGTGGGATCTGCGGGATGCCCATTTTGCCCATCACCGGGACGCGCAGGGTTACGTCCATCCGCTTCGCCTGAGTTGTCAGGCGGATTTCGGCGAACTCGGACCTCATGTATTCGCCGGCCACGACTTTGAGCGAATAAGCGCCCGGCGGCAGACTGCTGAAGCGGTAGAAGCCGTCCTCATCGGTCACGAGCCGGCGGACTTCGCCGGTTTTCAGGGAGACGAGCGTCAGCGTCGCACCGGCGATCCCGGCCTCGGCCTCATCAATGACCGAGCCGAAAAGTCCGGCCATTGCGCCGCCGGGGTGCGCGCGGTCATCCTTCTTTTTCGACTTCTGGTCGGTCACGGCTGAAGCCGCGGCCAGCGCGGGCAGCGGCGGCAGGGTGAGTCCCGCAGCCCCGAGGCCCAGCGCCGCCGCCGCCGCCGCGATCACGAGCGGCGAAGGTCGCCGGGTGATGAAGTAGTAATCAGGAGTGTTTTCAGCGGGCGCTTCGCGGGTCTGGAGCGTGCCGTCAGGATTGCGCGTCGTCCGCGCGCACAGACTGACCCCGGAATTGATGACAAGGGCTTCGACCTCGCGCCGGGTCATCCGCGAAAAGTCGTAAACGTGCTTCCGGCACTCGGAGCAGTAGCGTTTCTGCTCATTGCCGTTCATCTGCTCCCACGGGGCTGCGCAGGGGGAAATTACCTGCATCCGATCCAGCCAGCCTGCTTTTGACATACCATGACCCCCCGTTTCTCAAGTGAAACTGCGGCTGATGGAAAATGGTTGCGGGGGTAAAGACTCCGGAAGCCCCGATCAGGTTCCGGAGTCGTGTGAGTGAACGGAAGATGGTCAGTATCCTTGCAGAATTTTTCTCTTCAGCGGGCGGGCTTCGCTCCCGTCACTGCGGACGGCCCGGTTCTGAGCGTTGACGAGGGGCAGAGCGGCTCCAGCACGCACTGGGCGCAGAGCGGCCTGATCGCCTTGCAGACTTTCCTGCCGTGTGAAATCAGCAGGTGAGGGAAGAGCGTCCAGTCTTTTTTCGGCACGAGTTCATTCAGGTCGCGCTCGATTTTTTCGGGCGTCTTCTCTTCGGTCAGCGCGAGCCTCTGCGACAGGCGCAGGACGTGCGTGTCAACGACCACGCCGTCAGGTTTGCCGAAAGAGTTCCCGAGGACCACGTTGGCCGTCTTGCGCGCGACGCCGGGCAGCGCGAGCAGTTCATCAATCGTCTGCGGCACTTCGTCGCCGAACCGTTCGTGGATCAGGCGGGCAGCCCCCTGGATTGACCGGGCCTTGTTTCGGTAAAAGCCCGTCGGGCGGATGTCCCGCTCAAGCTCCGCTGTCGGGGCTTTCAGGTAATCGGCGGGCTTCCGGTATTTCCGAAACAGGTCGGCCGTCACGATGTTGACCCGTTCGTCGGTGCATTGCGCCGAGAGGATCGTGGCGATGAGCAGCTCGAACGGGCCGGCGTGGTTGAGCGCGCAACGGGCGTCCGGGTATTCGCGTTTCAGAATCCGGATCAGTTTGCGGGCGTGTTCTTTCAGGTCTTCGTGACTCTGCTTTTTTCGGGCTGGCATAATCAGGGTGCAGTAGCTCTGAAGGCGAAATGGAATACGGATGAAACAGATGAAACTGATCAGGGCGGATCAGATCCGTTTCAATCCGCCGCATCCGTCCGATCCGTGTCCCATTCCGACTACACGTCACACAGCTTCACCGCTTCGCGCAGCGAGGTCAGCGGGTCGCGCTTCGGCACGAATTCGTGGGCGACGGTGCCGGTGTAGCCGGTCTCCAGAATGGCGCGCATGACGGCGGCGTAATTGAGTTCCTGAGTGTCGTCAATTTCATTGCGACCGGGGTTGCCGCCCGTATGGTAATGGCCGATCCACTGGTGGTTGTTCTTGATGAAGCGGATGATATCGCCTTCCATAATCTGGACGTGGTAGATGTCGAAGAGGATTTTGAAATTCGGAGAGTTGACCTGCTTTGCGACCTCAACGCCGAAGTTCATGTGGTCGAACTGGTAATCGGGGTGATTCACCTTCGAGTTCAGATACTCGAAATGGAGCGTGATGCCGAGTTTCTCGGCGGTCGGCACGACGCGCCTGAAGAAGCTGACGCAGTTTGCGACGCCCTCCTGTTCGGAGATGCCGCGCCGGTTGCCGGAAAAACAGATCATGTCCTTCCAGCCCTCCTTCGCGACCATCGGCGCGGTCTCCATAAACTGCTTCTCCACTTTCTCGTGCGACTCCTTGTGATTGACCCCTTCGGTCAGGGTGCCGCAGCCGTAATTCATCGTCGAGATCAGCCCGTTCTTTTTGAGGGCCGGATAATCCTCAGGGGCCACCAGATCAATCCCGACCAGTCCCATTTCGGCGACCGCTCTGGCAAAATCCTCCATCGGAATTTTGTTGTAGCACCAGCGGCAGACCGACTGCCGGATGCGCCCTTTGAGCTTTTCTTTTGCCATGCCGGGCAGCGATGAGATGAGTGTCGCGCCAACCGCCGCCGAAGTCATCTTCAGCAGCGAGCGCCGGGAAAGCTTTTCGAATTCACTGGCCATATTCAACCTCCGCGGGAATCGGAATGGGAAATCAGAAACCAAAAATGACGGGTGGAAATGACAAAGCAACCGGGCGCAATGTAAGGCTTCATCCGAAAACCGTCAACCGTTTCGGCCCTCCGGACGTGAGCTTTCTGCCGGGCTCGCATGATAAAGTGCCCTCACTGTTTTGCGCATCACGGCTGTTTGATGGCGCAACTTTCATCATCACCTGAGGAAATCATGAAAGTCCTGATGACAGGCGCAACCGGACTGATCGGCAGGGCGCTCGGACGGTCGCTCGAAAACGACGGGCATACCATCGCCGCTTTGTCGCGCAGTCCCGATAAATCCCGCGTGCCATTTGCCGATGAAGCTTACGCGTGGCAGCCGGAAGCCGGGCCGCCCTCTGCGGAAGCTTTTGCCGGGGCTGAGGTCGTCATTCACCTGGCCGGCGAATCGGTCGCGGGGCGGCGCTGGAATGACGAACAAAAGCGCCGCATTCATGACTCAAGGGTGATCGGCACCCGCCACCTCGTGGCCGCCATGCAGGCTCTCTCTCGCCCGCCCGCCGCGTTCATCTGCGCTTCGGCGGTCGGGATCTACGGTGACCGCGGGGATGAATTGCTCGACGAACAATCGCCCGCCGGCACGGGCTTCCTGAGCGCGGTCTGCGAGGAGTGGGAGTATGAATCCAGGGGCACCGCTGCGTTCGGCGTTCGGGTGGCCCAATTGCGCATCGGCGTCGTCCTCAGCGCTGAGGGCGGCGCGCTCCGGCAGATGCTGCCGGTTTTCCGGCTCGGTCTCGCCGGGAAACTCGGCAGCGGGCGGCAGTGGTTTCCCTGGATTCACGTGGATGATGTCGTCGGCATCTTTCGCCACGTGATCGAAAGCCCGGCGACGAGCGGCCCGGTCAATGTCGTTGCGCCGGGCGTGGTGACGAATGCCGAATTCACCAGGGAACTGGCGCGGGCCCTGCACCGCCCGGCCTTCTTCGCCGCGCCCGAATTCGGGCTCAAACTGATGATGGGTGAAATGGCCGCAGTCGTTTTAGCCAGCCAGCGCGTTGTGCCCAAAGTTGCGCTGGCGACGGGGTACAGTTTTCGTTACCCTGACCTTCCTTCCGCCCTCGCAGAGCTGTTTGCAGAATCAACAGGCTGACCAGAACCAATCCGCGGCGGCGGCCGGCTCTCTGGTGAGTTTGGCCCGGTGATGTAGTAAGATCACACCGTCTCAGTTCTCAAATCTACAGCGCCAGAAACATTCGTAGTCAGTAACAGCAGATGCCCCGTGTTGGAATCCGGTGAGCTGGAAATCACCAGCGCCTGACATCTTTTCGCTACCCGTTCTGAAGTATGGTCTGGAGTGAAGACTATTGGAATTCTCTGGAGCAGCAGACAAGGAGCGCGGCGCTGGCCGCCCGGTCGGAGTCTGTCGCGTGGGAACTGATCGTCAGACAGGCGCGCCACGTGCTGAAGTCCTACAGCACCAGCTTCTTCATCGTTACGCGCTTCCTGCCGCCGCCCAAGCGCGCCAGAGTCGAGGCCATCTACGCCGCCGTCCGTTACCCGGATGAGATCGTGGACACCTTCCGCCTCCCGCCTGGTGAACGCGACCGCCTGCTCGACGAATGGTCTGACGGCTATGAGCTGGGGCTCGACGCCGGGGCAATTCACGAAGCCCTGAACTGCGGCGTGCCCGTCTTTCTCGCCAGCTTTTGCAAGGTCGTCAACGAATGCGGCATCCCGCCCGAGCATTACCGCGCCTTCATTGATGCCATGCGCCACGACGTGCGACCGCGGCGGTTTGGCACGCTCGATGACCTGATTGACAATTACATTTATGGCAGCGCCATCGTGGTCGGCTACTTCCTGACTTATGTTTACGGCGCGGCGACGCCGGTTGATTTTGAGCGCGCACTCGGGAGCGCGCGCGCGCTGGGCATCGCCCTGCAACTGACCAATTTCCTGCGCGACGTGAGCGAGGACCAGCGGCGCGGGCGGCTATACCTGCCGCTCGATCTGGTGCGCGGGGAGGGCATTGACGAAGTTGACACGAATGACCGCTCGCAGCACCCGGCACTGGCCCGTGTGCTGCAACGCCTGACCGTGATCGCTGATGACTATTACGCAAAATCGCTGGCCGACCTGGACGCCTTCGCCGCCGACAGCCGCGTCGCGATCCGCGCCTGCATTGACGTCTACGGCCAGCTGAATGCGCAGATCGCCCGCAGCCGGCGCGGCATCCTGCACCGCGAAAGCGTCCCGATGACGCGAAAATTCAGAGTGCTGCCGACCAGCAAATACTGGCGCCTGCCGCTGGAGTATCTGAGGGCATAGAGCCGAACAAGCATGCAAAGAACCGCAGAGATCATGGATCAGACCGCAGGCGGAAAGCCGATTGTCGCAAGCCGGCCATCGGCCGCCCATCGGCCAATGCCTTTGGTCATCATTATCGGTGCGGGCCTGGGGGGCTTGAGCGCCGCGATTCACCTGCGTCTGGCCGGTCACGCGGTCACGATTTACGAAGCCAATCCGCTGGTCGGCGGGCGCGCGAACCGGATCGAGCGCGACGGGTTTCGTTTCGATACGGGCCCCTCGCTCGTCAATTACCCGTGGGTGTTTGAGCAGCTCTTTGCCGCCGCGGGACGCAACTTTCACGATTATGTCAGCCTGATTTCGGTTGACCCTTCAGTCAGCTTTCAGTGGGCTGACGGGACGCGCTTCACGTTGTCGAGCGACCTGTCACGATTGCTTGAGGAGTGTGAGCGGGTCGAACCCGGCTCGCGCACGGGCGCGCTGGCCTGGTTGCGCGACGCGGAGGCGAAGTATCGGGTGTCGTTCGACAAGCTGGTCTGTCGCAACGTGGACAATCCGCTCAAGTGGATGGAGCCACTGTCATTCGGTGAGATACTGAGGATGGGCATCTGGCGCTCGCTCGACGGTGAACTGAAACGGTTTTTCAAGAGCCGGTACATTCGCGAGGCGCTGGGTTCTTACGGGATGTATCTGGGCGGATCGCCTTTCGACCTGCCGGGGTTGTTTTCAATCCTGCCTTACGGCGAACTCGCTTACGGCCTGTGGCTGCCGAAGGGCGGGGTTTACGCGCTGGTGGAGGGGATTGAAAAACTCGCCCGCGAACTCGGCGTGGTGATTCACACCGATGCGCCGGTGAAAAGGATCGTCACGCGCGGCGGCAAAGCCACGGGCGTTCGGCTGGCCGACGGCACGCTTCACGAAGCAGATGTTGTTCTCTCCAACGTTGACGTGCCGACCACGAATACGAAGCTGCTCGGTGATGAACCGGCCGCGCGGCGGATGAAAGATAAAGCGGCAAAATTGCGCATGACTCCGGGCGTGCTGACGTTTTACTGGGGCATTCGCGGCAGGGTCGAAAACATCGGCCATCACACGATCTTTCTACCGGACGGGTTTCGCGCGGCTTTTGATGAACTCTTCAAACACAAACGCATCCCTGAACAGTTGCCGTTTTACATAGCCGTGCCGTCGGAGACTGACCCCGGACTTGCCCCGCCGGGTGACACGGCAATGTTCGTGCTGGCGCCGACGCCCTTGCTCGGTGAAATGCCGCATGTAGACTGGCAGACCAGGGTGCCGCAGATCAAAGCGCACGTGATCGAGCGTTTGCATCAGCACGACATTCATCTCGACCCGGCGCGGATTGTGGTCGAAGAAATCTTCACCCCGGCTGAATGGAGCCGGCGTTTCGGTTTATACAATGGTTCGGCTTTCGGCGCGGCGCATGGCCTGTTTGAAGTCGGGCCGTTCCGGCCGCGCAACTATTCATCCGAAATCGAAGGCCTGTTTTACGTCGGCGCCAGCACGACGCCGGGCACCGGCCTGCCGATGGTCGTACTCGGCGGGAAACTCGTCGCGGAAAGAATCAGAGAGAGTCTGAATGTACATTGAGCGTTATGGATCAGGGCCGGAAATTTATTTGGGGCTGCACGGGTGGAGCGGCGATCACACCACGTTTGCGCCGCTCACACGCCTGCTGCCCGCAGGCGCGACGCTGTACAGCGTTGACCTGCCGGGCTGCGGCGCTTCTCCTGCCCTGAATGAACTGACGCTTGAATCCGTCGGTAAGGCAATCGCGGAAACAATTTGTTCAATTGACTCCGCTGAAATCACCGTCGTCGGCAGTTGCAGCGGCGGGCTCTACGGGCTGGTCGCCGCGCGTGACGAGGAAGCGCGAAAGAGGGTCAAACGCTTTGTGCTGATTGATCCGTACGCGTACTTCCCCTGGTACTTCAAAATCTTCGTCGCAAAAAGCCTTGGCAATATTGGTCGTTATGCATATTACACGGCCTTCGCCAATCCCGTCGGGCGCTGGATGACCAATCTGTCGCTGAAGAAACATCGCACCGAAGAGGCCCACCTGACGCAGTCATTCACGGCGGTCAATCACGCGATTGCGTATCGCTACCTGCAACTGCTCGCCGACATCCCCGGCGTAGAATGGTTCGGAGATTATCAAATGGCGATTGACATCGTCTGCGGCGAGAAGACCTTCGGCGCGGCGAAGCAATCGGCGCGGATGTGGCAGCGCGTCTGGCCGCAGGCGCGGTTGCATGAACTGAAGGGCGCGGGGCACCTGCCGATTGAAGAGGCCGCCGGACAGTTGAGCGGCATCATCTTTGCGAAAGATTCACCGGATGCGGCGGACTCGCCGGTGCCGGTCGCGCGAACTTCCCCACTGGTCGTCTGAACCCCCTGAAACCGTATGACCGATTCACTGTCGAATTTTATTGCTGACTATCGCCCGGCGATTGAAACGGCGCTCGAAGCGCATCTGCCGCTCAGCACGCGGTGTGAGACCGGGCGGCTCAATGAGGCGCTGCGTTACGCCGTCTTCCCCGGCGGCAAGCGCTGGCGCCCGATGTTCACGCTGCTCGGCGCGCTGCTCGTCGGCGGGGCGGTGAAGCGTGCGCTGCCGGCGGCGTGCGCCGTCGAATTCCTGCACACGAGTTCGCTCATTCTGGATGACCTGCCGGTGATGGATGACGCCGAATTGCGGCGGGGCCGCGCGGCCCTGCACGTCGCTTACGGCGAGGGCATGGCGCTGCTCGCGTCGCTCGCCCTGCTCAACCAGTCGTACTCGCTGCTGGCCTGCGCGGCTCGCGACGGAGCAGACGCCATCGCCGCCAGCCGGCTGATCTGCGAGGCGACGCGATGCATCGGCAGCAACGGGATGATCGGCGGACAGGTCGCCGACATCGAGATGCGCTCGACGCGCGCGGGTGCCGAGGCGCTCGCGAGCCGCAACCTGAAAACTACCGCGCTGACGCGGCTGATGATGACGAGCGGCGCGATTGCCGTCGGCGCTGCCGAAAATGAGATTGCCGCGCTCGCCCATTTCGGCGAATCCCTGGGTGCGGCGTATCAGGTTTATGACGACGTGCTGGATGAACTCGGCGAATGTGAGTCGCTCGGCAAAACCGTGCGGCAGGACGCGCGGCACGCGCGCCCGTCTTTCGTTGCCGAACTCGGCATTGAGGGCGCCTGCCGCCTGGCGGCGAGCCTGATCGAAGAAGGGAAGTCGGCGCTGGCCGAACATTTCGCTGATTGCCCCGAAGTGAGCCTGCTCAGTGAGGCGGCTGACTGCATTATCGGCGGGGCCGTCAACCCGGCCACAGCACTCGTGCAAAGCGGAAGCTGATTGCCATCCGATGTTGACTCTCACAGAACTGATCTGTTTCCCCCCGGCCGCGTGCCTCTGCCTCGTCGTCGTCAACGTCCTCTTCTGGCCGAAAGTCAGGCGAAGCGGGCACGCGCGACCGCGCAGTGTCTCCCTGCTCGTCCCGGCGCGCAACGAAGAGAAGAACCTTCCGGAATGCCTCGATGCCGTGCTGCGACAGGGCGACGTGATCGCGGAGGTTCTGATTTACGACGATCATTCAACTGATCACACCACACGCATCATCGGTGAGTACGCGCGTCGTGACGGGCGAATCAGGCGCGTGCCCGCGGTTCCGCTCGAACCCGGCTGGTGCGGCAAGAATTTCGCCTGCGCGCAGCTGGCCGCCGCGGCCCGAGGGGAATGGATTCTTTTCATTGACGCGGATGCGCGGCTGACTGACGGCGCGGCGGCGCGGATGCTGGCAGAAGCGGAAGCACGCAAGCTGACTTTTCTGTCGTGCTGGCCCGGACTCGACATGCGGAGCTTCTGGGAAAAAGTGTTGATGCCGCTGCTCAATTTCGCCGTCTTTACGCTCTACCCCGCGCCGCTGGCGTTGCGGCGACCGGAGACAGCCTCCCTGGGGCTGGCGCATGGCGCGTGCATGCTCTTTCATCGGGCCGACTACGAAGCCTTCGGCGGGCATGCGGTCGTGCGCGACGAGATATTTGAAGACACCGTGCTGGCGCGGTTGTGGCGCGCTTCGGGCAGGCGCGGGCTGGGCCTGGACGGGCAGGATGTCGTGCGGGTGCGGATGTATACTTCGCTCGGCGGAATCTGGCAGGGCTTTCAGAAGAATTTCTTCCCGGCATTCCGGCGACAATCGAGCTTCTGGCTCTTCCTGCTCTTCCATCTGGTCATTTTTCTGCTGCCGTTCGTGCTTTTGATTGCGGCCCGCAACACTGCAATCGTGTCTGCCGCTCTCGGCGTGCTGCTCATACGCCTGCTGCTGGCGCTGCGCTTCCGTCATCCGCTCTGGAGCGTGCTGCTGCACCCGCTCGGCGAAACGGTCCTGATTCTGATCGGCCTGTTCTCGTGGTGGAAATGCCAGAGCGGCAGGGGAGTTGAATGGAAAGGCAGGCAGTATCAGACGACGGAAGTCAGAAGTCAGAAGTCAGAAGTCGGAAGCGTCCGAACGTAAATCCGGATTCCTTTTTGATCCGGCTTCAGCGTCCCGGGTTTTATGAGTCAACGCAGAGTAGTAATCATCGGAGGCGGGCTTGGTGGCTTGGCGACAAGCTTGCGGCTTGCAGCCCAAGGGTGGAATGTGACCGTTTGCGAAGCGGGCGGCAGTTTCGGCGGCAAGATGAACCGGTGGTGCGAGCGCGGGTTTCGCTTCGACACGGGGCCGTCGCTCGTCACTATGCCCTGGGTTTTTGCCGAACTGTTTGAAGCCCTCGGCAGCCGCCTTGAAGATCATCTGGAACTGATGCGGTTGCACCCGATTGCGGCCTATTCGTATGACGACGGGACGCAGTTTGTTCACACAACAAACATGCCCGAATGGCTCGGAACAGTCAGGCAGCTTGACCGGCGCGACGTTGACGGGTTCTTCAGGTTTATGGAACTCGGTTCGCGGCTCTATGAGGTGTCGAAGGATACCTTCCTGCGCCGCCGTCCGCTCGACTGGATGAATGCGACGAATCCGGCCGGGTTGACGCAGATGCCGTGGCGCTACGCGTGGGGCAATTATCACAAAGCCGTCGCCGCGCACTTCAGCAGCCCGCACCTGCAACAGCTTTTCGACCGTTACCCGACTTACGTCGGTTCATCGCCTTACAAGTCGCCGGCGACGCTGGCAGTAATTCCCTTCATCGAATACGCGTTCGGCGGGTGGTACATCAAAGGCGGCCTGTACCGTCTGGTCGAAACTCTGCTTGAGTTCGCCGGGCAGTTGCGGGTCACGATGCTGCTCAAAGCCGAAGTGGCGCGGATTGAACAGGACGGCGGCAGGGTCACAGGCGTGCAACTGGCTGACGGCACCAGGCTGCCCGCGGATGTGATCGTGATGAACGGCGATGCGTCGAATGTCCCGGCCCTGATTGCAAACGGGAATGGGCATCTGAAGGCTCACCCCATGCCGCCAGCGGAAAGATCAATGTCAGGGCTCGTATTCCTGTTCGGCGTGAAGCGCACGATGCCCGAAATCCATCACCATCAGGTCTTCTTTTCGGCTGATTATGGAAGGGAGTTTGCGCAGCTCTGGGATGAGCGCCGCTTCCCCGAAGACCCGACGGTTTACGTCAACGCGCCGAGCCGCAGTGACCGTTCAATCGTGCCGGATGAAGGGGAGATTTTATTCGTCATGGCGAACGCCCCGGCGAATGATGGTGAGTGGAATGAAGGAGACATCCGTGAAGCGCGGCGGCGTGTGATGGCCAGATTGCGGCGCGGAGGGTTCCCCGACATTGAAAACGAAATAGTCGTTTCCGACGTCTGGACTCCGCGGCGGCTCGGCAGCCGTTACCTGATGCCCGGCGGCGCGATTTACGGCACGCACTCGCAGGGCTGGCGGAAAGCCTTCCTGCGCCCGCCGAACAAGGACCGGAAATATCAGGGCCTCTATTACGTCGGCGGCAGCACGCACCCGGGCGGGGGGACGCCGATAGTCCTGCGTTCCGCGCAGATCACGACCGAACTGATCGGCAGGTATGAACGCGCATAGCATTGCGACCAGAACGGCCTTTTATCTGCTGATTGCCATTTACCTGGTGATGTGGGCGGGCGGCATCGGCTCGCACCTGCTGCGCGGCGCGCCGCCGACGAACGCATCCTGGGCATCGCCGCTCTTTCTTTTTCTCTCCGGCCTGATCGTCTTTGTGACGACGGCGAAAAACGACTGGTGGAAACTGCTGGTGATCGGTCTGCTCGGCCTGACGGCTGAGGCGGTTGGCGTGCAGTCCGGCTTCCTGTTCGGCGTTTACCGTTACACTTCGGTTCTGCAGCCGCAGTTGCTCGGCGTGCCGGTCGTGATGGCCTGCGCGTGGTTCGTGCTGGTCGCTTACCTCAGGCAGATGCTGCAACCCTTCAGGCTGCCCGCGTGGCTTGACGTTCTGGTTGCCGGCGCATGGATGACCGCGATTGATCTGGTGATTGACCCGCTCGCCGCCGGGCAGCTCGGGTACTGGCGCTGGGAACAGGCCGGGGATTATTACGGCATCCCGGCGCGCAACTTTGCCGGCTGGTTCGTCGTGAGCCTGGTGATTTTCACCGCCGTGCGAAAACCCTGGCGGCTGAATGCGGCTGCGATTTACCTCGGCCTGAGCATGGTGGTTTTCTTTACCGCCATTTCATTCGCTCATAATTTAATGCTGGCCTTCGGGATCGGGCTGGGACTTTGTGCGACTCATTTTATCGTCGCTCAGGTGGCGAGGTCAGGGGGGAGGCTGATCAATCCTGCAACGTCCGGCGCCCATCTTTCCAAACAACTGCTCTAATATCCCTTCAAAAAATAACTCAACGATTTGCCCTGCCCGGCAGTATAAGTAAGTGACAGACGCAAGCCGGGTGAAACGGGCACTGGATGCAAAACGAATTAACGATCAACCTCGCTGCCATCTCCGCGATGGCCGAGCGCCGCGAAGATGAGCAGGGCGGCCCGGCTGCCCCCGCGGCGCTCGCATCGCTCGTGGCGCGCGCCCGCGGCGGCGAGGCGGACGCCTTTGAGGAGATCATTCTGCTTTACCAGCGGCAGGTGCTGGGCATTGCCGGCCGCCTGCTCGGCAACAGTGACGACGCGCGGGACGCCGCTCAGGAGGTCTTCCTCCGGCTGCACAAATACCTGCACCGTTTCGACGAAGAGAGGGCGTTGTCGCCGTGGCTCTACCGCGTGACGGTAAATGTCTGCCGCGACATCGGTCGCCGCCGCCGCTCGGGCTCAACCCTCTCGCTCGAACAGGAACACGAGCAGGGCAGGCTCGATCATCTGGCCGCGCATCACGACGTTGAGGGCGAAATCGGCAGGGCTCAGGAAAAACAGATCATCGCCGCCGCGCTCGCCACGTTGCCTGAAAAGGAACGCGCCGCCGTCGTCCTCAGGGACATTGTTGGGTTGGAAACCAGGGAAGTGGCGCGCATCCTCAGGACCAGCGAATCCACCGTCCGCAGCCAGATCAGCATGGCGCGGGTCAGGATCAAGAGGTACCGCGACAAGGTACTCGGCAGGGGGAAATGATGACGAGACAGACGACAATTCATCTGACGGCCCTGCTGGCACTGAACTCAATGGTCATCGCCCTGGTCGGGCAGGAGAAATTCGAGATCACACTCAGGCACAATGATCAGAAGGAGCTTCAGACCAGGGAGCAGTTGCAGAGGCTCGTAGCGGCGCACGACCTGTCGAAGTGGGTTTTCACGAGGAAGCTTGCGATTGACAGCGACCGCAGCGTGATCCCGCACAGCCATCCCGTATTGACGCTCAGCGTGCGGCACCTGAAGGACGATGAACTGCTGCTCTCGACCTTCGTGAATGAACAGCTGCACTGGTTCCTGACGCAGAACGAGGAGAAGACGGAGGCGGTCGTTAAGGAACTGCTCGCGCTCTTCCCGAAAGTCCCGTTCGGCTCGCTTGAAGGCGGGGACAGTGAGGAATCAACTTACCATCATCTGATCGTCAACTGGCTGGAGTATCAGGCCGACAGGGAACTGATGGGGGAGCTGAAGGCCAGACAGGTGATCGAGTTCTGGTGTACGGATCATTACACGTGGATTTACCGGACGGTGCTTGAGCAGGATCGCAAAATCGGGCGGCTGCTTTACCAGAACAGACTGGAGCCGGGGCTCCCGGCCCAGAAATGAAAAGCTGGTGGGAGTTATGAACTGTCAGAAGTACGAACAACTGATTGCCCTGTATGTCGAAGGCGACCTCGCGGAGCGTGAATCCGCGAAGGTCGCCAGTCATCTGACGCTCTGTGAGCCGTGCCACCAGTTCGCGGATGATTTGCGGGAGAGCCAGCACGCGCTGCGCGCCGCGCGTGCGGATGAGTTTTCAGAAGCGATGCTCGCCGACCTGCGCCGCTCGGTGATGAGCGAGATCACGCTCAGGCCGGCAGCCAACGGTTTCTGGAGCCAGTTCTTCAGGCCATTGCGCTGGCAGTACGCGACGCTCGTGGCCGTGCTGGTGCTGCTTGCCGGATCAGGAGCCTGGCTTTACTTCAAACCGAACGGCACGAGCCCGCCCATCGCGAAAAGGCGGCCTGAAAGAACTGGCGGCAACTCTGGCGGAAAAGCTCAGCAGGAACCCTTGCCGCAGAACGATACGGCGAGAGTTAATTCTGCACCGCGACACCGCAGCAGGTCAGCCGCGCCGAAAAGGAAAGCCGAAGCCGTGCCGGATCTGATAGCTTCTTCTGGCGAACAGCCTGTACCTGCTCCCGCACTGCCGCCCGCAGTGCCAGTCACCGAGCTGGGCGTTGATCAAAGCAGTCTGGTGAAGGGGCTGACGATGCTTCAGTCGGAACCGCTTGCCGGGCCGGACACAGAAAATGATTCTCAACTGCCGTCGGACGTTGCGCCTGTTGCCACCAAAGCAGCACCGCCGTCTGATGACAACAAGGTCAGAATGGAAATCCAGACGCGCGATCCGAACGTCCGCATCATCTGGTTCGTGAACAGGGAGCCGCGCCGCGCGGACACTGAATAACTTCATCATTCCGGGAGATAACAATGAAACTCAAAGCAATCTTACAACTCTGTCTGCTCTTACTGCCTGCCCTGACCGCGCCGGCATTGGCGCAAAGCGACTCAAGGAGGATCCCCACTCCCACCGCGAACGCCCCGGCAGCCGGGATGGAGGCGGTGATCGTTGACGTCAAACATAAAGATCCCAGCCAGATCGTGGACGTGGTTCGCTTCCTGGCGAGCGAGCGTGGGGTGGTCAACTCAAACCGTGAGCTGCGGACAATCGTGATTCGTGATTTCCCGGAAAATATCGCGACAATCAAAGCCGCGATCGCGCGGCTGGACGTCGCGGAAACCAGAAATCCGCTGCCTGTGCAGGACAATTATGAGGTGCAACTCTACCTGATCGCCACGTCGCGCACGTCCGCTGATAAAACTGACCTCCCGGAGGGGCTGGGGCCGGTGATTACGCAGATGAAGGAGACCCTGAAGTATCAGGGCTATCGTTACATCACGACGTTTCTCAATCGCGTGCAGAACTACGAGAACGTTAACGCCAGCGGCATTACCAGCCCGATCTTCCCGATAGCGACTGACACCGGCAAGTCCTTCTACAAGTACAGATACACCCTCCAATCAGCAACTGATGCCAGTGGAAGGGAGTCCATCCGGCTCCAGAATTTCAGCTTCAATGTGAGTATTCCGCTGCCGACGCCGGTCGTTGGCGCTGGCACTTCGTTTCAGTATACCGATGTCGGCATCAACACATCGGTGGTGCTGCATGAGGGCGAAAAGGTCGTGGTAGGAACCGCAAACCTTGGCTCCTCCGATGAGGCGGTCATCGTGGTGGTCTCAGCCAGGAAGATCAAGTAAACAGCGACTTCAACAGGCCCCGCCCATCCGGGCAGGGCGCTCACCCGAATGGAGATGAAATTAACTGTCGGCGATAAGCCGTGGGGAGTCGTGTGCCCGCGCGGTTGATTGCGCCGCCCGTGCTTTCGGAGGATGTATGCTGATTTCAACCCACAGGATTTCGCCCGCCGTTTTTCAGGTTTTCCTGACGCTCCCGCTGCTCTTTTTCGCCCTGTCCTGCGCCGCCATGGCGCAGCAGGAAGGGGCTTCCTCGGCCGCCGCTGCCCGCGCCCGTTATTTGTCCGAGGCGGGACTGCCTCCCGCCTCGCGTGAGGTCGCCGTCGAAGAGTTCATCAACTACCACCGCCATCAGATCGGGCGCCCGAGGGCCGGCGAGGCGGTGGCTATGGATGTGCGCTGGGGGAATGAGCAGACAACCGGCGCCGGGCGCGAAGCAGTCCTGCAAGTCGGGTTCAGCACGGCTCTGGCAAACGACCGGGAGCAGTTGCCGCCGATCAATGTGGCACTGGTGATTGACCGGAGCGGCTCGATGGCCGATGCGGACAAGATTTCCAGAGTCAAAGCCGCCCTGCTGACACTGGTCTCTCAGCTCCGCGAAACGGACATTCTCTCAATCGTCGTCTTCGATTCGGAAGCGCAGGTCCTCTTGCCGGCCTGCACCCTCGCAGATCGAGAGGCCGTCAGGCGGGTGATTCGACAGATTGAACCCGGCGGCTCCACTAATATTCATGCGGGACTGATGCTGGGGTATCAGGAGGCCCTCAGGAATTGCCGGAAAGAGGCGGCCAATCGAGTCATCCTGCTGACCGACGGGATTGCCAACCGGGGGGTGACTGACCCGGAGCGGATTGCCCGGGATTCTCTGCGGTTCAATGATCTGGGCGTTGATCTTTCCACCATCGGCGTCGGCCTCGACCTGAATAAGGATCTGCTCCGCCAGCTCGCCAAAAGCGGGCGCGGGCTGTTCCATTTCATCGCAGACGCCCAGGACATCGAGAAAGTCTTTCTCAGGGAATTCCAGAGCCTGGTTTCGCCCGTGGCCGCCGAGCCGAATGTGGAGATTGACTACGATCCGGGGCTGGAACTGGTCCGGCTCTACGGCTATGAGCCGCACTTTCGCAAGTGCGGGCTGACGCTCCGACTGGACAACATGAACAGCGGCCTGACCCAGGTCGTTTTGTTACGCTTCAGGGCCGGGCGAAGCGTGCCGGACGATTCGCCGCTGCCGGTGAGGGTCCGCTTCAGTTATTACGACCTCGGGCGGAAGAAACAGTTCGTCAGGATTGAGGAGTCATTCATCACCGTGAAAGACGGCCCTCCGGGCGACATGCTGAGAGATCCCGAGGTGGGAAAGAACTACAGTATAGCTTTACTGGCGGAGGCGATCCGGGACATGGCGGCGGCCTGCGAGGCGCGGCGCTTTCGGGAAGCGGAGAATCTGCTCACGGCCGCGATTGCCGGCACAAACCAGCGTTACCCGAACCTGGAAGACGAAGACGTCAGGCGAACGTTGCAGATTGCCCTGAAGTATCAGGACACTCTCAAAAGATACAATCAGTACCGGGGCTCAGAGAGTGACAGGTAAGCGCGATAGTGGGAACAGACAGGTATTTCGGCTCGAAACTTCTGAACGGTTGATGCTGATCAGCTACGGAAGCAGGGCGCGGCGAGAGTCAGTTACTGTTCGCTCGCCGCGCCTCTCACATTATTCCGTTACTATCCTTCACTCATCCACGGCCACCAGACTCGCTTCCTTCCCTTTCTTCTCATCCACGAACCAGAGCAGGATCATCCCGACGATGAAGAACGCCGCGATTGACAGGATCGCCGGGCGCTGGCTGCCGGTGGTTCTCGACACGGTGCCGAAGACGAGGGGGCCGAGGAAGGCGAGCGCCTTGCCCGCGATCCCCAGGAAGCCGAAAAATTCCGCGGCGTTCTTTTTCGGCGTGAACAGCGCGAGCATGCTGCGCGTCACCGACTGGCATGAGCCCATCCCGATGCCGACCAGCGTGGCCGCGACGTAAAAAGTCGTGCGGTCCTGGGCCAGATACGCGACGGTGACCGCGACGATCCAGATCGTCAGCGAAATGAAGATCGTGCGCTTCTGGCCGATCCGGTCGGCGACGAAGCCGAACGAGAACGCCCCGGCCGCGGCGACGACGTTCAGGAGAATGAACATGACGGCGATCTCGCCGGTCGTCATCCTGATCGTCGTGCTGGCGTAGAGCGCCGCGAAGTAGATCACCGTGACGATGCCGTCGTTGTAAACCAGAAACGCGATCAGCAGCTTGAACAGCTCGCCGTAACGGCGCAGGTGGCCGAGCGTGTGTTTGAGCTGGTGAAAGCCGACGGTCAGATAAGTTTCGCCCGGCGGCAGCTTCTGCGGGGTGCTGCGGTCACGCAGGAAGAAGAACGTCGGGAGGACGGCGAGGGCGTAATAACATGCGACCACTACGGGTATCAGCCGCGCGAGTGAGAGCTGTTGCGGGGTCGGGTTGTCAACAATGTTGCCGGCCAGCGGGTAACACAGCACCATCGCCACCAGCCCGCTCGCGTAACCCATCGCCCATTTGAACCCCGAAATCCGCCCGGCATTCGTCTCGTCTGAAATCCCCGGCAGGAAGCTGTCAATGAACACCCCGCCGCCCGCAAAGCCGATGTTGGCGATGATGTAGAGCCCGAGCCCCAGGTAAACCATCCCGGGTCCGACGAACCAGAGCGAGGCCGTGAAGAAGATGATCGTCAGCGCGCAGACGGCGAGAAACTTTTTGCGGCTGCCGGAGAAATCGGCGATGGCCCCGAGGATCGGCGCGAGGAGTGCCACGATGATTTCGGAGATCGAGGCCGCCGTCCCCCACAGAAAGTCGGCGCGCCCCGAATCGCCGACGACTATTTTGCTGTAGTACGGCGCGTACAGCGCCGTGACGATGACGGTCGTGAAGGCGGAATCCGCGACGTCGTACATGCACCAGCCGAGAATTTCCTTTCTGGTGACCGGCGGTTGCGGCGGTGGGGTACTTGTCATAGGGTGATATCGAGAGTGAGATGGCTGATGCCTGGTTAGTAGGGGCCGCGAATAGACTGCGCCACTTTCTCTTCGTAGAACCTTTGCAGTTCCCGGTGCGTCTCTTCGCCGAGCGGCGGCAGATCCGAAGTGGCAGCGTTACTCGCGACCTGCTCCGCTCTGGTCGCGCCGGGGATGACGACGGTGACCGCGTCGTCATCGAGGATCCACCGCATCGCCCATTGCGCCATCGTCATGCCGGGCGGGACTGCCGGGCGCAACTCTTCCACCAGATCAATGCCAGTTTCAAAGGGAATTCCGGCAAACGTCTCGCCGACGTTGAAAAGCTGTCCGTCGCGGTTGAAATTGCGGTGATCACTGGCGGCGAAGCGGGCCTGTTTTGTCAGTCTGCCGCCGAGCAGCCCGCTCGCCAGCGGCAGGCGAATGATGAGCGCCACGGACTTCGCTTTCGCGGCCTCAAACAGCGCGTGGATCGGTTTCTGCCGGAATAGATTGAAGATGATTTGCAGTGAACTCAGCCCTTCCTGCTCAAGGCAGAGCAGGGCTTCTTCCATTGATTCGACGCTCGCGCCGAAATTCCTGACCTTCCCTTCGCGCTTCAGCTTTCTGAGCCATTCAAAGACTTCACCGCGCCGCATTACTTCGGTCGGGATGCAGTGCAGCTGCGTCAGGTCGAGCGCTTCCGTCCGCAACCTGCGCAGCGACGCTTCGGTCGCCCCCCTGACCGTCGCTTCAGTGTAATTGTTCGGATAGATTCCGTTCCGGCCAAGTTTGGTCGCAACAAAGACAGGAGGGCGGGTTGATCTGAGAAAGCTGCCGATCAGTTCCTCGCTGCGGCCGTTGCCGTACACATCCGCCGTGTCGAAGAAGTTGACGCCGCATTCGACTGCTTTTGCCAGAATGGCGTGAGCCTCCCTGTCGGAAACGTCGCCCCAGTCCGCGCCGCCGATCTGCCAGCAGCCCAGGCCGATTTCGGAAGTCGCAAAGTCAGTGTGATCGAATGTTCTGAATTTCATCAGTCATTGCCGGGCACTCACAGCGCTCTGGGCGGGGCACAGAACGGCGAAAGCGGAAAAGCAGGAAGCCGCGGCAGCCCACCGCCTTTCCACTTTACCCTTTTTACTTCGCTCACCTCACTCCCAGCAGCAGATCAATGACGAGCTGATCCAGCCGTTCGTAAGGCAGCCTCTTCTTCGCCAGTTCGAAGCGATCAAGGTTCAGGTTTTTGATCTGCTCGGCGCGCTCTTTGGTGAACCTGAGCGGCACGGGTTCGAATGAAGAGTCGGTTGATCCGATCTCGGCGAGCAGCGCCTGAATCTCCTTGTCCTCACTGAATCGCCGCGCCTTCTCTTTGAAGATCAGGTAATTTCGCATGCAGCCGGCGGCGAAATCCCAGACGCCTTCGGCGTCCTCGCTGCGGTAGGCGTGCGCATCAAAGTGGCGCGAGCCCTGGTAGCCTTTCTCTTCGAGCAGCTTGACGAGGAAGAAGAGGTTCTTGATGCCTTCCGAGCCGAAGCGCAGGTCCTGGTCGAAGCGCGGGCCCTTCTGGTCATTCAGGTCAATGTGGAAGAGCTTGCCCGCTTCGAGCGCCTGCGCGACGACGTGGTAGAAATTGAGGCCTGCCATCTGCTCGTGGCCGACTTCGGGGTTGACGCCGACCATTTCGGGGTGATCGAGCGTGTTGATGAAGCCAAGGTATGCGCCGGTCGAGGGGAAATAAATATCGCCGCGCGGCTCGTTCGGCTTGGCCTCCAGGGCGAATTTGTAACCGTAGCCCTGCGAGATGTTGTATTCGCAGAGGAAGTTCATCGCCTCGCGGAACCATTTGATCGCCTCGCAGGCGTCTTTGGCCGCGTCAGCTTCGGCGCCCTCGCGCCCGCCCCAGAAGACGTAAACTTTCGCGCCGCATTCGGCGCCGAGGTCCATCGAGCGCATCGTCTTCTGAACGGCGTAGAGCCGGACTCGCGGGTCGTTGGAAGTGAACGCGCCGTCCTTGAAGGCGGGGTCACTGAACAGGTTGGTCGTCGCCATCGGCACGCACATCCCGTAATCCGCGAGCGCGGCTTTGAAGTCGCGGACGATCCGGTCACGTTCGGCGGGCGTCGCGTCAATTGGGACCAGATCATTGTCATGGAAATTCACGCCGTAAGCGCCGAGTTCGGAGAGGCGTTTGACCATCGTGACCGGTGAAATGACCGCGCGCGTCGGCTCGCCGAACGGGTCGCGGCCCGGATTGCCCACGGTCCAGAGGCCGAAAGTAAACTTGTGTTCTTTTTTGGGTTGAAGGTAGTTCATAACCGACTCCTTGAGAGATTGATGAAAACTGACTGGTGACACCGATGCGATGGTCGCGATTGTAGCTGACGCGCCGGTGAGGGGGAAGGGAGAGCGGGGGAGACGGGGGGATGGGGAGAGGGGACAGGGAGACAGGGGAAGGGGAGAGTGGGGGAGTTTTTCTCTCCCACTCTCCCCTTCCCTCTCCCCTTGTCCCTCTTCTGCCTTTAGTAGTTGCTGACGAAGACGGCGCTGCCGTCGGTTCCGGCGAATACGTTCGCGCCGCTGACGAACAACGAGCGGACGTTCGGGTTCTTCAGCTTGTAGCTGCCATTCTTCCAGCTCGTGCCGCCGTCCTTCGAGAAGAAGACGCCGCCAATCGTTCCGGCGAAGAGCTTTCCGCTCGAGGCCGCAACAGTCTGGATGTTGAGGTTCGTGATGCCCGTGTTGATCGGAGCCCATGTCGCGCCATTGGTGGTTGAGACGAAAACCCCGCCGCCGGTTCCGGCGTAGATATTCGCGCCGTCAACGGCCAGCGAGGTGACGTTCTCATTTGTCAGCCCGCTGGTCGTGCTGCCCACCTGCGTCCACGTGTCACCGAAATCACTTGAGTAGAAGATGCCGCCGCCATCCGTTCCGGCATACAGGTCTCTGGCCCCCACGAGGGCGAGCGCGCGGACGTTCAGGTTCGACAATCCGTTGTTGATCGAAACCCACATGTAATCGCTTGTGAGCGCCTTGATGATGCCGTTGTTGGTGGAGGCATAAATCTCCGGACCGTCCAGACCGTTCAGCATGGCGAAGGAAGTGACCGTTGAGCCGAGGGTGTAGCTGGATTCGACGGACGCCCACGTCGCGCCGTTGTCGCGGGAATAGAAGATGCCCTGCCCGTCGGTGCCGGCGTACAGGTCACTGCCGAACGCGGCGAGCGCCGTGTAATAGACGCTCGGCAGCGTGTCGCCGATGGACGTCCAGGTCGCGCCGTTGTCGGTTGACTTGAACATGCCCGACCCGTAAGTGCCGACGAACAGGGTCGAGTCGATCTGCGCGAAGCAGCGCGGGCGCGTCAGCGGAATGCCGGCGCTCGATGAAGTCCAGTTCTGGCCGTTATCGGCTGAGACATAGACGCCACCCTTCGTCCCGGCGAAGAGATTCGTCCCGACCGCGAGCAGTGAGAGGACCTCGCGGTTCCGCAGCCCGGCGTTCACCGGGTTAAAGTAGATGACGCTGATCAGCGTCGTGCGGTAAATCCCGGAGTTGAGCGTCCCGGCGTAAAGATTACTCCCGATCACGCTCAGCGTCGTGAGCGGCGCGCGCGGCAGCCCCATGTCAGCCTTCGTCCAGCTTGAGCCGCCGGCGGGCATCTCATAGACCGACTCGTTGACGGCGGCATAGATCTTCGTGCTGTAGATGGCCATGGCCGGGATCGTCAGCGGCGCGGTCGGCAGGCCCGTATTGACCGAAGTCCAGTTGTCGCCGTTGTCGGTCGAGACCGAAATGCCCTGATCCGTCCCGGCGTAGAGATTCGACCCGCTGACCCCGAGCGAAAAGACCCTGTTACTTTGCAGGCCGTTGTTCGCCGACGACCAGTTGTTGCCGTTGTCGGCGGTGCGGAAAACGCCGCCCCCTTCGGTAGCGGCAAAGAGCGTCGTGCCGCTGACAAAGAGGGTTCTGATGCGGTCATCCGTCAGGCCGTTGTTGACCAGCGTCCACGTCGCTCCGCCGTTAGTTGAACGATAGACCTGAGGAGTTCCGCCACCGGTGGCCAGGCCCGGCCGGCCGACGAAATAAGTCGTCCCGATTCTGGCGAAAGAAGTGATCGGCCCGCCTGGCGGCAGATTGCCATTGCTCGTGCCCCAGGTCGCGCCGTTGTCAGCTGACTTGAAGATCCCTTCGAATGTCCCGGCAAAGATCTTTCCGCTGCCGTCAGAATCCAGCGCGAAGATTTCCCCGCCCTCCGGGCCCGAAGTCTGTGACCAGTTGAGGATGGCGCCCACGTTGATCCTGACCTGTTTGACGTCACTCAGTGGCGGCGCGCCGTTATCCAGGACTTTGAAGTCCACGATGAAGGTGCCGACCTGATAAAAGTCAGGAGTCCAGGTGAAGCGCTTGTTCGCCGCATCAAAGTTCGCGCCCGGAGGCATGTTCATCGCGACATAAGAGAGCGTCTGCCCCGTATCCACGTCTGACCCGGAGATTGTGAAATCCACCGTATCCTGCGTAAAGACGTTCTGATCCCCCGGCACAGTCAGCACCGGCGGGTCGTTGATCGAGTTGACATTGAACGTGATCGTCGCCGTGTTGCTGTCCACCTGACCGTCATTGACCTTGAAGGTGAGGTTATCCGGCCCGTTGTAATTGAGGGCCGGCGTGTAGGTCAGATTCGGCGCGGTGCCGCTCAAGCTGCCGTGCTGTGGCTGCGTCACAACAGTGAAGCTGAGCGTGTCGCCATCCACATCCGAGGCGGTGAGCGCGAAGTTGATGGGCGTGTCTTCGTTGACGCTCAGATTCTGAGGATTCGCCACGGGCGGATCGTTGACCGGCGTGACGGTGATATTGACCGTCGCCGTGCTGCTGTCGGCGGCGCCGTCGTTGACCTTGAAGGTGAAGCTGTCCGGGCCGTTGTAATTCGGCGCGGGCGTGAAAGTGAGATTGGGCGCGGTGCCACTCAGGCTGCCGTGCTGCGGCGGATTGACGATAATCCAGGTCAGCGCGTCGTTTTCAATGTCCGAGGCTGAAAGCGCAATCGGCCCGGGCGTGTCTTCAGCAGTCGAGATGCTCTGACCGTTGGCGACCGGCGGATCGTTGACCGACGTGACATTGATGCTCACGTTCGCCAGGTTGCTGTCGGCGGCGCCGTCGTTGACCTTGAAGGTGAAGCTGTCCGGGCCGTTGTAATTCGGCGCGGGCGTGAAAGTGAGATTGGGCGCGGTGCCACTCAGGCTGCCGTGCTGCGGCGGATTGACAATAATCCAGGTGAGCGTGTCGCCATCCACATCCGAGGCCCCAAGCGTGATCGGTTTGGCCGTATCTTCCGGGGTTGAGACGGTCTGACCGTTGGCGACCGGCGGATCGTTGACCGGCGTGATAGTGATATCAACGCTGACGATGTTACTGTTGGCTTGCCCGTCATTGACCTTGAAGGTGAAACTGTCCAGCCCGTTGTAATTGGGCGCCGGGGTGTAAGTGAGGTTCGGCGCGGTGCCGCTCAAGCTGCCGTGCAGTGGCGGGCTGACGATAATCCAGGTGAGCGGGTCGTTTTCAATGTCAGAGGCCACGAGCGTGATCGCTTTGGCCGTGTCTTCGGCGGTCGAGACGGTCTGGCCGCTGGCCACCGGCGGATCGTTGACCGGCGTGATGCCTATGCCCACTGTCGCGATGTTGCTGTCCGCGGTGCCGTCATTGACCTTGAAGGAGAAGCTGTCCGAGCCGTTGTAATTGAGGGCCGGGGTGTAAGTGAGGTTCGGCGCGGTGCCGCTCAAGCTGCCGTGCAGCGGCGGGCTGACGATGGTGAAGGTCAGCGCATCGCCATCCACATCCCCGGCCCCGAGCGTGAATGGTTTGGCCGTGTCTTCGGCAGTTGTGATGGACTGATTGTTGGCCACGGGCGGATCGTTGACGGGCGAGACGGTGATGCTGACGGTCGCGATGTTGCTGTCCACCTGGCCGTCGTTGACCTTGAAGGAGAAGCTGTCCGGCCCATTGTAATTTGGCGCGGGCGTGTAAGTGAGGTTCGGCGCGGTGCCACTGAGCGTGCCGTGCTGCGGCGGGCCGACAATAAAGGTCAGCGGGTCATTATCAACGTCCGAGGCCACAAGCGTGATCGCTCTGGCCGTGTCTTCAGGCGTCGTCACTGACTGCGGGTCCGCGACCGGCAGATCGTTGACCGGCGTGACATTGATGCCTACTGTCGCCGTGTTGCTGTCCACCTTGCCGTCATTGACCTTGAAGGTGAAGTTGTCCGGGCCGTTGTAATTCGGCGCGGGCGTGTAAATCAGGTTCGGCGCGGTGCCGCTCAGGCTGCCGTGCTGCGGCTGCGTCACAACAGCGAAGGTGAGCGTATCGCCGTCCACGTCAGTGACTGTGAGCGTGAATGGTTTGGCCGTGTCTTCGGCGGTCGTAATGAGCTGGCCATTCGCGAACGGCGGATCGTTGACGGGCGAGACGGTGATGCTGACGGTCGCGATGTTGCTGTCCACCTGGCCGTCGTTGACCTTAAAGGAGAAGCTGTCCGGCCCGTTGTAATTGAGTGCCGGTGTGTAGGTCAGATTCGACCCGGTGCCGTTTAGCGTGCCATGCTGCGGCGGAGTAACAGCAATGAAGGTGAGCGGGTCATTATCAACGTCGGAGGCCGCGAGCGTGATCACTTTGGCCGTGTCTTCATCAGTGGTGACTGATTGCGAACTGGCAACCGGCGGATCGTTGACCGGCGTCACCCCGATGCCGACTGTTGCAACGTTGCTGTCCGCCTTGCCGTCATTGGCCTTGAAGGTGAAGCTGTCCGGGCCGTTGTAATCCGGCGCCGGGGTGTAAGTGAGGTTCGGCGCGGTGCCGCTGAGTGTGCCGTGCTGCGGCTGCGTCACAACAGCGAAGGTGAGCGTGTCGCCGTCCACGTCAGTGGCTGCGAGCGTGAATGGTTTGGCCGTGTCTTCGGCGGTCGCGATGAGCTGGCCGTTGGCGACCGGCGGGTCGTTGACCGGACTGACCGTAATGCTGACGGTATAAATGGGGCTGTCGAGCCTGCCATCACTGGCCTTGAACCTGAACGAATCCGGGCCGTTGTAATTCGGCGCGGGCGTGTAGGTCAGGGTCGGCGCAGCGCCGCTCATCGAGCCATGCATCGGCGGGTCAACCGGAATAAAGGTGACGGTGTTGCCGTCGGGATCAGTGCCGGTGAGCGTGATCACAACGGGCGTGTCTTCGTCGGTCGTGACTGACTGGCCGGAACTGGTCGGCGGGCGGTTGGTGTTGACGACCGTCAGCGGAATCGTGCGCGTCGAGGTCGCATTCTTGTCGTCCGTGGCCGTCAGCGTCAGCGTGTAGGCGCCCGAGTCGTCAAAGCCGGGGGCCAGCCTGATCGCTCTGCTGGGGAGTGTGCTGAGGCCTTCGAGTAAGGAGGCAAAGCCCGGGCCGGAAAGGGTGACGGTGATGGTCTGCCCTTCATCCGGGTCGAAGACGTTGACCGGGATGTCAACCCGCTCCCCTTCCTTGACTGTGAGAGCGAAGGGAGCCTGAATTACCGGAGGACGGTTGATGGCCGCGGCCGGCAGCACGATGTCCGGCGTGATGACAGTAATGCCTCCGACCACTACCGGGACTTCGGCGCTCTGCTTGCGGTCAATACGGCCATTCGGGCGCTGATAGCTGGCTTCGACTGAGATCAGGTCGCCCGCTTTGGCCGGCACATTCCTCAGGATGAATCCGCCGTTGCCGTCAGTGAAAGTCTCCTGCCCGCGCGTGCGAATCAGCCCGCGCCGCACGAGCGTCACGCCGTCACTGTCGAAGCAGCGGCCGATTACCGTCGTCGTCTGGCGCAGCCTGGAGACGAAGTAGATGCCGGTTTTCGTGATCGCCCCGTCCGCCGTTTCAATCCGCTGGCCGTCGGCGGAAACCGTTGCCGTCCCCGACTCAATGAACTTGCCGATATCCGTGCTGTTCGGACTCTGCTCTAAACGGAAGAGCGTCCCCTGCGTCCCCGGCGCCAGGCCCTCGGGGTTGGGGAAGGAAAGTTTGCCGCCCGGGTTGAGCGTCACCCCGAACGGGCTGATCTGAGCAATCGCCGTGCTGTATTGCCCGCTGGGCAGATCAACCGGCGTGCGGCCGTTACCGAGCAGCGTCAGATAAATCGTCCCGCCGTCCGATCCGTCGGGGAACGTCGCCGTCCCGGCCGGCACGTCAAGCGTGACGCTGTCGGTAGTGATCGAGTCCTCTTTGACATGTTTGCCGGCGCGGTTGCCGGTGCTGATCGAGGCGGGCGCGCCGCTGCCGGATGAGCCGACCGAGAGGCTCGGGCCGGTCGCCTGCTGCATTGAGATCGGGCGCGAAAACTGGTTGTCGCGGCTCGCGCTGACGATCATCTTCAGCGTGACTTTGGGGAAGGGCGGGGAGGTGACGGTGCTGGCGTCAACCTCAACGAGCGCCGCGCCCGTTGAGACGTCGGGCAGCACGAACAAGCCTTCCGAGTTGGTGGTGACCTGGGTGCTGGAACCCGACAGCCTGACGGAAATGCCGCTCATCGGCTGGCGGTCGGTGTCTTCGACGAAGCCGCTGATCGAAGTGCGCAGCGAGATGGCGCTCGAACTCGAGCCCTCGCCCGTCGGCGTGCGGACGCTGACCGTGCCGCTTTCCGCGCCGTACGGGACCAGCACCGTGAGCTGGCTGGATGAGGCCGCAGTCACATTCGCCTCGGTGCCGCCGATGCGCACCGTGTTGTCAGTCATATTGGTTGAGAAGCCGCTGCCGTTAATCACGAGCGTCTGCCCAGCCAGCGCATTGGACGAGCCGAAGCCGCTGACTGCCGGCGGCGCATCGCCCGCCGGGGAGCCGATCTCGATCTCGTTCAGCTTTGACGAACTGTAGCCGGCCGCCGCCACCGCCAGACTGATTTTGCCGCGCCCAATCAGACTGCGCGGGATTTCGACGTTGATCTGATTGAGGCCGACGAAAAAGCCCTGATTGCCGGCGAAGGACGGGGTGACTTCGGTCCCGCCCATGACCACCTGAATGCTCTCGCTGAAATTGCTGTCGTTGTTCGGGTCGTTCGCGTGCGAGATGCCGCTGAGGAAGAGAATGAGGAAGACGCGCTCGCCTTCCGAGCCGAGGTCAATTGATCTGGTCACGAGCTTCCCGGTGGTCTCATTCAACTGCGAGACGGCCTCAGTGGTCGTCGTATTGTCGGCCTTGATGCGCACCAGATAACCCGCCGGCACGCCCTGCCCGTCGGCATTGCCCGAAAAGACGCTCGGCGCCACTTCGTTGACCTGCACCGTCCCGGTCGAAATCGTCCCGTCGCCGGAAGTGATCTGCACGGTCGCGGTCCCCGCCGCGGTATCAGACGGGATGACATAGTTGACCTGAAGCGGAGAGACGAAAAACAGCCCTGCCAATTGCCCGTTGACGCGCACGCTCGTCCCGCCGAGCGAAGTCGGCAGCGGGATCGTCGTCGCGACGGCCGTCTCCGTCGCCAGCAGAGTCCCGAACGCCGCCACAATCGAATCCGGCGCAATCGCCGATGCGTCATAGCTGGCCGCAGAAACAGTCACCGGCGCAAACGGGTTGTCCGCGAGAGCCGTCACGGGCGCCGATCTGATCGAATGCCGTGACGCCTGGCCCCGCCGTGAATCCGAAATCACGGCTGCCGCCTCAGCCGCATGCGCGCGGGCCGTGGCCCTGAAGTGAGAATACAGACCAGTTACTCCGAGCGCCGCCGTGGTCATCAGGATCAGTGCGGGAATGAGGAGAAATGCGCGGCGACGAAGAGACTCTTTCAGGGAAGGGGACGGAGAGCGACGGTGCAGGAACATGGAGTTCTCCCAACTGGACAGATCGTGGAAGGGTCGTTCTTCGGTACCGTTATTGGCTTCGTGGACTCTCGCAGGCCAGGGAGAGGTGTGTGGGTTGGGTGCCGGCGGGTGCTGAAAACCGTGCCGGCCCCGGAGCGGTGCGGAGTGTAAGGAATTATAATCTGCCCGTCAACATCAAAACACAAAGAGGCCGGCACGCCTCCCGATCAGCCCGGCCGCTTGCGGCCAAGCCGGTTCCGGCGGGCGTAACTCTGCCGGCTGATTCAGATGAATCGGCGGCGAAGGGCAGATTTTCTGGTAAATGCGAGGGGGCTTGGAAGGGAAATCAGACGATCAGGCCGACTGCGGGTCAGTCGCGGCAAAGAGTGATTCAAAAGCTTCGCGCGGGCTCGGGCGCTCGTTGCGCTGACTCCTGATCCACTCGGTGGTAATCTCGACCGCCGTGCGGACGGGCTTCTGCTGCTTGCGCGCTCTCGCTTTGCGCTTCGGTCGCAACATCTCAGGACGAATGTCCTCTTTCTTAACCAGTCTTGCTTTGCTCATATACTTTTTATTTTGATCCCTGCAAATGATCGGGCCCGGGGCCCCAGCCCCGAACGCCGATGGTTCGACGCGGTCGGAGAAGTCAGAACAGCTCAGACATTCTCGACCGCAAACTTCTCAAATGAATGATTTGAAGATGACCTTCAACTCGCGACTCTTGTGCCAGTCACCAGGGGACCAATGGCAGTTGAGGGATCGGGGCGGTAAGGAACTGAGAGATCAGGTCAATGCTCTGGAGAAGAACTCCAAACGCAGTCTAACACAAAACCTTCAAATCGCAACCAGCAATTTTTAATCAGGCCTCCGCTGTCCGGGAATAATCTCGGGGATCCTCAAACCAACGCTGAAATCATGGGAAGACAGGAGGTGAAAATCCGGCTGGAGAATTCTGGAGCGGGAGACGGGATTTGAACCCGCGACTTCGACCTTGGCAAGGTCGCACTCTACCACTGAGTTACTCCCGCTCACTGAACTGCACACTTTTTAGCCTGGGCACCCGCTTTTGTCAACCGGGTCTTTTATCTTCTTCGACAGAATTGATGAAGCCGGTTATGCCCGATGCTGAAACAGCGCGCGGCCTCGTGAATCGGCGCTCACAGGCGTATGATGGCGTCGTCATTTCTTCAGATTCCTGTCATTCAATCTGCCCCGGACGACGGTCGGGTTCCGCAGAAAGTGAGGGCGTTTATGCGATCCATTCTGACTTTGATGACGCTGGCAGTTCTGCTCCCGGGCGGTCTGGCGCAGACCCGACAGAGTAACGAAACGAAAAAGCGCCCGGGCGCCGAAAGCCCGGCGAATGAGGGCCCGCAGGAAGGGACGCTGAAGATTTCGACCACGCTCGTGACCATCCCGGTGATCGCGAGCGATTACAATGACGTTTACGTGCCCGATCTCAGACAGGGCGAATTCACGATTTACGAAGACGACGCGAAGCAGGAGATCGCCTTCTTTGCCGAAATCAAAGCCCCGTTTCATGTCGTCCTGATGCTCGACACGAGCGCCAGCACGCAGGAGAAACTCGGCGACATTCAGCGCGCGGCCACCGCCTTCGTCCAGCAGCTGCAGCCGCAGGATCGCGTCAAAGTGATTTCATTCGACGACGAGATTCGCGACCTCAGCGAATTCACGAACGACCGGGCCGCTCTGCGCGGCGCGATTGAGAAGACGAGGGCCGGGAAGGGGACGAAACTCTATGACGCGGTGCAACTCGCGCTCGTTCATCTGCGACGCGTCGAGGGGCGCAAAGCCATCGTCATTTTCACGGACGGCGTGGACTGGCACAGCGACAGCGCCCGTTACGACGGCAACATTCAGGCGATTGAGGAATCGGGCGTGATCGTTTACCCGATCCGCTACGATACGCGGGCCGAGACCGAACGACTCGTGCGCCAGCAGCAGCAGGCCGGAGAGGTCGCCGACCTTGGCACGATCTTTGGCAAAGGCTCTCCACGCGGTCGCACCGGGCCGACCGTTCCTGGCGGTGATCCGGTGCCCGGTGGCGGCACGGGTGGGAGTCGCAACGATCCGTACAGACTGCCCATCCCGCCGATCATCATTCAGCAGACGCCTTACCCCGGTCGTTATCCCGGCGGCAGCCGCGTGCCCGATGACCGCTACCCTGACCGTTACCCCGACCGTTATCCTGATCGCTACCCCCCTGACCGTTATCCTCCCGACAGCACCGGGCGCTGGCCGGATGATCGCGGGCGCGTGCCCGATGCCAGCGACCCGACTCGCCGGCCCCAGCCACGGCGCGAAGATACGACCACGGTGATGCTCGACAGTCTTTACCGCACGGCTGACACGTATCTTCAGGATCTGGCCATCAGGTCGGGCGGCAAACTGCACCGCGCCGACACGCTCGTTTCGCTGCCTGACGCCTTCGCGAAGATCGCGGCTGAATTGCGCACACAGTATTCGCTCGGCTTTTATCCGACGAACACGGCACGTGACGGGAAGTTCAGGAAGTTGAAGGTGACGACCAGCCGCAAAAATGTGGTCATTCGCACGCGGCCCGGCTATCGTCCGCCGAAAGGTGAGTAAAAAGTCAGACACAGTACCGCGAGCGTGCTTCATCAGATGGCCGATTGATGTAGCCACGCTCGCTCACGCTCGCCGCTGCTGTACCTGATTTGCTCTATTGGCGAGTAAACGCCTGACCTGATCGAGTGTGTAAGGCGGGTTTTTCAGGTGAACGACCCGATGGCAGTTGGCGCACAGAATCGCAAGGTCTTCCATTCGCGTTCGGGTGGCGTGTTCGACCTCGGATAATGGCAGTAGGTGGTGAACCTCGCAGTAGTCGCTTGCGGCACTGCCGTAAGTACGACGAAAGGAGAACCCGCAAACCTCGCAATCGAGCGATGCCGCGTGCTTCTTCTTGTTGCGCACGACGGTCTGATTCCGTTCGCGCTGAAGGTGCAAGACCAGTCGCTGACGCCCTTCGGTGGCGGCGACGGTATGAATGTCCACGTCGAGACCGGGAGATGCGTCCGAGTCAGCGACTCGCACATAACTTGGAATCGCTGAAATACCCGGCTTCGGAACGCTGATTTGCTTGCCGATGCGGATGTGCGGTGAAGTCCGATACTCCTCTTGGGTCGCAAATAGAACGTAGCCGTGGGCGTCGAACAAAGCAGCTGGGAACCGGGCAAGCGTGGCATACCAGTGACCATCGTCACTGTAGCGAACTTGCGCTGCGCCAACACCCCAAGCCTCGTTGAGGCGTACAGCCTTGTCTCTGTTCAGCGCAGCCTTGGTTCTTCTGTCCATACGTGACTCGTAGAGCGCTATCGAATACTGACCCGTACCACGTTCGCCTGCTTCCCATCCACCATCAACACGATGTCAACATCTCCATGCCCGATCAGGCTGCGTGGCACACGCAGGTTGACCTGATCGAGGCCCGCAAATCCGCCCTGCGCCCCGGCGTAGAGTACTTCAGCATCGATCCCGCCGATTTTCGCCGTCACATTCGCGAGCGAACTGCGCCAGCGCAGCCCCGTGCCGAACAGCGCCAGGAAAACCTGATCGCTGCTCTGCCCCGAATCAGGCCCCAGATCAATCGGCTTCGCGATGAATTTTGTGCCGTCATGCTGCGCGACCGGTTCATAGCTCAATGAGCCGTCGGCCCGCACGCGCAACGCCACGGCCGCCGCGACGTCGCTGCCGCTCGCGTTCGCGCTGAACAGGCCGGGCGAGACGGCGTCAATCTGTCTGGTCTCAGTCGCGACGACCTGATCACCGCTGGCCGCCACGACCGTCGCCACGCCCGGAGCGGTGCCTTCGGGGATCAGGTAGTTGATCTGATTCGGGGAGACGAAGAACAAGGGCGCGGGCCGCTCGGCGTCGCGGCTGTCGCGCACAAAGACCTGCGTGCCCGCCAGGGTTGTCGGGAGCGGCAGACTGCCTGCGACGCTGACCGACGTTGCCAGACCGGCGCCAAACCCGGCGGCAATCGCCTCACTCGCGAGCGGCGCATTGCGGAAGCTGGCGGCTGAGACGTTGACGACCCTGCCGGGCACCGCGCCGGGCGCGCCCGAGAGCGCCGATTCATTCGACGCCTGGTCGTAGAGCGTGACGCGCACCTTGCTCACTTCGACCGACAGCTTGAACTTTTTGACGATCGTGAAGCTCTGCCCGTTGAGCAGCGGCGTGACTTTCAAATCAACGTCGGCGCCCAGCACCTGTCCGATCTGCGCGCCCGCGCTGTTGAGGAATTGATAAGTGACCAGGTAAATGTCGTTATTCGGATCGTAGGCCGAAAGCTCCACAGTCAGTTCATCGCCACTGCGCGAGATCGCGACGAGCGGCCCGAGCCTCGGCCCCAGCGGGTTGATCAGCCTCGCCCGCGCGTCGAGACTGCCCGAGAGCGGGACCCTGAGGGAGCTGTCACTGCCGCTCGAGATCATCAGTTCCGAAGTGATCACATCCGGCATGATCTGAACCGCCGAAAAGCCGACGGTTTTCCCCGCCGGGGCCGGAATCTTCGGATCAAAGAGCAGTCTGAAATTACGGCGCTGTCCGGCGGGAATCTGTGCCTGCCCTGTTGTCACCGGCGTCTCCGACCCGTCGGCGTTAATGAGCCTGATCGGGAAAGTCAGGCTGTCATCGGGGTTGGTGATCTTCCCGCTGCTCACATCGCCGCCGGTTCGCCTGACAGTAAAACTCACGGCGAGCGGTGCGTTGCCGGTGTTGTCAATCGCGAAGGTGTCGGAAGGCGGGGATGAATTGGGCTCGCGCGCCGCGGGCACTGTGCCGAAGGCGAAAGCGGATTTGCCGCCGGAGAGCGTCACGACCGCTTTCGGCGCACAATTGATCGTGATTGTCGCAGGCGTTGTCGTGTTGTTGCCGCCGTTCGGGTCGGTCACGGCTGACGTGACCGAAGCGGTGTTGCTGAAGCTCTGATTGCCGGTCGAGGCGCAGATCACATTTGCCGTCAGCGTGATTGTGGCCGAAGCCCCTGCCGCAAGCGTTGAGAAGTTCACCGTACGGTTGTTGCCCGCGCCGCCGCAGACACCGCCGGTCGCCGCGCAGGTCGCGAAGGTCACGCCGGCGGGCAGATTGTCGGACACGACCGCCGACGTCGCCGCGTTCGGGCCGTTGTTGGTGATCGTGATTGAGTAAGTTACTACCGATTGATTCTGATTGGGCGTTGCGCTCTGCGTGATCACGAGATCAGCCGTGACGGGCGCGATCACTGTGAACGGCAGCGCGTTTGACGGGCCGGCGCTCGGCGCCGGGTTGACGACCCTCACGCTCGCCGTGGTCGCGGCGGTGAGGTCGCTGGCCGGGATCATCGCGGTCAGCTGCGTGTTGTTAACAAAGCTTGTCGTGCGATTCGCGCCATTCCATTGCACGGTCGCGCCATTCACGAAGTTGCTGCCGGTCACGGAAAGCGTAAAAGCCGCGCTGCCGGCAACAGCCGATGACGGATTGATGCCGGAAAGCGCGGGCGTGGGGTTATTGATCGTCAGCGTGTAAGTCAGGGTGCCGGTGCAGCCACTGGTATCAGCGGCTCTGACGGTGATCGGGAAATTCCCGGCCTGTGTCGGAGTGCCGGAGATGATGCCGCCCAACGAAAGCGTCAGACCCGCCGGCAGATTCCCGGCAGCGAGGCTGAAAGTGAAAGTGGAGGCAGTATTGCTGCTGGCTGCGAGCGTCTGACTGTAGGCGACGTTCAGCACCCCGCCCGGCAGTGATGACGGGCTGATGATGATCGTCGGGCAGGCGACTATCAGCAGATAATTCACGCTGCCCATACAGCCGGTTTCATCAATCACCTTCACTGTAAAGTCGAAATTGCCGGGCAGCGTCGGGGTCCCGCTGAGCATTCCGCCGTTCGACAGGTTCACGCCTGCGGGCAGCGACCCGCCAGCGACGCTGAACGTGTAAGGAGTGGTCCCGCCGCTGGCCGTAATGGTCTGAGTGAAGGCCGAGCCGCGGGTCGCCGTCAGCAGCGCCGCCGGGCTGACCGTGATTGCAGGGCAGGAGACCGGGCTGATGACCAGCGTGTAGACGCGGGTCGCGCTGCACCCGTTGGAGTCGGTGACTTTGACCGTCAGATTGCTGAAGATGCCGGATGCGGTCGGCGTGCCGCTCAGAATGCCAAAGCCTGACAGATTCACCCCGGAAGGGAGCAGGCCCGAAATCAGACTGAAGTTGTAGGGCGTCGTCCCGCCGCTGGCCGTGAGCGTCTGATTGTATGCCGTGCCCTGGGTGCCGCTCGGCAGCGAGGCCGGGTTGATGGTGATCGTCGAACAGGCTTGTGGACTGGCCACAACCATCGCCGGATCGCTCGCTGTGTCACTGCCGGCCGCCGCGCTCGCGGTCAACGTCAGGGTCAGGAAAAGCAGAGTGGTCAGAGCAGCAGATTTGATTCGCATGGGCGATGTCCACAATCCTCAAACGGCGCCGCTGAAAACCAGCGGCGCCGAAAGAAGGAGCCTGATCAACTGATCCAGCCGGGCAGTTGCCGGCTGACGGGTGATTACTCGCGGGTGATTCGCTCTTTCTTTAAGGCACGATCGTGAGCGGGCCGATCCCCTTGATCGGCACTTTGCCTTCTCTGGAAACCGCGACGGCCACGCCCGCGCCGATGATCGCCGCCGCGGTCAGGAAGACCGGCGCCGCCGTCTTCGCATTCCAGAAACCGTTAGCGCCGTTGGATGAAGTCACGACGGCGGCGCGCTGCGGCGGTTCGCCTCTGACGGTCGCGACAATCGTGACTGATCCGGCTGCCTCTCCGGCGGAGAAGGGGACGCTGACTATGCCGTCAGCATTGGTCGTTGCTGTGTAAGTCGGCGTGTTGATGAGCCCCCTGCCGAAACTGCCTGCGACTTTGTTCTCGTTGCGGTCGGGCGGGTTCAGTACGAAGCTGACCGGCACGCCGGCTGCCGCCCTGCCGCTGCCGGCGGTGACTCTGAATTTCAGTTCGCGCGATCCGCGCAACGGGACGACGGTTTGCCAGCCGATGCCGACCGGGTTGACGCGATACCTGCGCGGAGTGGCTTGCTCCCTTGCCAGCGCGATGCTGCTCAGGACATCGAGCGTCGGCTGAGTCAGTTCGATGACGTAACGCCCGACAGACTCGACAATGCCGCTCGTCACATCCACGACCGCGTGGCCGTCGCGCGCGCCGAGCTTGAAATGTGCGCTGCCGTCCGCGGCAAAGGTCGCCCCAAAGGCCTGGACGAAAGCCCTCGAATCCTGTTGCAGCCTGACCAGGAGGTCGCCGCTGACGACTGATGCCACCAGCACGCGACGCGAAGTCAGGGCATCAGGCTTCACTGTCGCCGTGCTGATCTTCACGCATGAAGCCGGTGTCAGGGTGAGCGAGCCGATGCCGCCGAGCGTCACGCGCGCGGGCGCGCCGGCGGGGGCTTCGATCAATTCGCCGTCCCAGAGCGTCTCTTTCCCGCGCGCCGCGCGACCGTTGATTTTCATCGCGCCCGGCGCCTCAACCATCCCGATCATTCCTCCCATCGGATCGGCGTAGAGCTTTGCCGTCCCTTTGCCGCCGGAGTTTCCAATTGAAGTGAGATTGAGCGAGCGAAGGAAAGAGGCGCGCTGTGCTTCGGGCGTGGGCGCGGCTTTCATCACGCTTTCCGCGGCGGTGACAGTTGCGGCGCCGGTTGAAGTGATGGACGAGATCTCGGGCACGGCTACCACAAACTGCGGAATCGCTGAGTCATAATTTACTGCCGCGTCACTGGTCACATCGTTGACCAGCGCGGGCAATCTGACGCCCCAGCTTCCGAGGCTGCGCACCGCGCCAGTGCCATCACTGTAGATCGCCGGGTGGCCGCCGTTCATCGTCAGGCGAAAGCCCGCCCCGGCGGAGGCCGCGAACGCCGCGCCGCCGGCCATCAGGCAGGCGTTCGCTTCCGGCTGAAGCTTCACCTCAATCTCGCCGCTCGCGATTGACGCCGTCAGCAGACGCCGATCACCCGCGTCGGGTGAGAGGGCCGATGCCGCCAGCTTCACCATCGTGCCGCCTTTGAGCGTGACGTGTCCGATCCCGTCGAGCGAGACTCGCGCCGTCGAACCGACCGGCGCATGCAGCAACTCGCCGTCCCACAACGCGCCGCGATTTTCGACCGCGCGGCCATTGATCTCTATTCTGCCGGATGATTCAAATGAGCCGATGGGTGCGGGCGCCGGATTGACGTAAACGTGCGAGAAACTGCTTTCAGCCGCCGTGCTGCCGGCCTGTGCCGGTTGTGGCCGCAGACTGCCGGACAGAGTCAGAAGCAGTGACAGCCCGGTGGCGATGATGCGGGGCGGTTTCATTCCTGATTCTCCCTGGAGGTGGACGACAAACTTCCGGTTTGCTGACGCTGGTGGTCGCCATGGCAACAATCAAACCCGGACGGCCGCCACTTTGAAAAGCGGTAGAACTTCAGAACAGCGCGGCAGGAATAATGACTGCCGCAGGCCACTGGCAGGCAGACACAACGGCTGCCAGGTGGTGGAATGATTTTTCAGAGCGTGAGGAGTCAGTTTAGTGACGAATGCTCCTCTGAATCTGTTCAGACCCGGAGGCCACAGGCGAACCCGGACTTCGGGGTTACCGACCTGTCAATTGCCAAAGGCTGGTTGGAGACGACCTTTTGGCTGATTGGTCTTCAGCGGAAAAAGATGATGGCTGAAGTCGTGATGCCTGAACTCAGCCCGCTTGCGGGATTGTTATTACAACAGGGTGGCGGGAGAGTCAATTCACGGTCCGGGTTTGTGAAGCGAAGCGCGGCAGAAATCTTTCGGCTCGCGCCCGGCGGCGAAGGAGCGCGTGACCGTTTTGCTGCAGGTGCCTTTCAGAGGGAGCCGCCCCGTGTGTTCGCAGACCTCGACCGAAATCAGACCTGTCGGGCGCCGATCCGTGGCCAGCGTGACGGCGAAACTTCTGACGCCGGGCGGATCTTTTCCCTGATTTGAGGTGATGGCGTTGCGGGGCGTCGGCGTCGGTTTGGGATCGGCGTCGGTCTCACGCGGCTTTTCGGCGGGCTTGTCACTGTCAGGTGTTTCAGACTCCGTGCCGCCGGGCTCGGTGCCCTTGATGAACAGCTCGTGACGCACGCCCGGCACGTCGGCTTTGGCGATCAGGCCCGTTGCCGGGTCAATATCCACCGTCGAAATGTCGCCGGGGTCAGTGAAATCGCCGCCGAGTTCGGGCCGCAGTTGCAGCGCCTTCATCATAAACTCGGCCCAGATCGGCGCCGCCGAGTTGCCGCCCGTCAGGCCGAGGTCGGCGTTGTCATCAAAGCCGACCCACACCGCACAGACCAGGTTCGGCGTGTAGCCGACAAACCAGCCGTCGCGCGACGTGCCGGTCTTGCCCGCGGCGGGTTTCGTAAAGCCCATTTGCCGCACCCGCGCCCCCGTGCCGCGATCCAGCACGTCCTTCATCATCGAAGTCATGACGTACGCGACCTGCGGCGTAATGACTTCGCGCGAATCGGCCTTGTTGCTCGTCGTCGTCGCGCCCGACGAATTGACGATCCGTTTGATGATGATCGGCGAAACGCGGCGACCGTTGTTGGCGAACATCGTGTAGGCCGCGGCCATCTGCAGCGGCGTGGCTTCGGCCACGCCGAGCGCCAGTGAAGGATATACCTTTGAAGGAACCGTCAGTCCCGCTTTCCCCGCGAGACGTGCGACGCGCGAGGAGCCGATCCTTTCGGCCAGTTCGACGGTGATGACGTTTTTCGATTTGACCAGCGCGTCGCGCAGCGTGATCGGCTTGTTCTCGTAACTGTCGCCGAAATTGCCGGGCTTGTACTCTTCGCCGTAGCCGTAATTGAAAGTCTTCGGCGCATCCATAAACATCGTCGCGGGCGTGATGACATCACCCATTTCGTAAGCGCTCGCCAGAGCTTCGGCGTAAACAAACGGCTTGAAGACCGAGCCGGGCTGACGTTTCGCCTCCGTCGCGCGATTGAGTTGCGAAGTCGCGTAATCGCGCCCGCCGATCATGGCCAGCACTTCGCCGGTCTTCGGGTTGATCGCCACGAGCGCCGCCTGCAACCCGGCGGTTCCGCCTTTGCGCCTGGCCAGCGCCTTCTCGACAGTGACCATGTGCTTCGAGACGGCCTGGTAGGCGGCGCGCTGCAAGCCGAGATCGAGCGTCGAGTAGATGCGCAGTGATTTCAGCGAACCGGCGTCCGCTTCGTACTGACTTTCGAGCTGGCGCGTCAGGTAATCAATGAAGTACGGCGCGTCGGCCACGTCAAAGGCGCCGCCACGCGCTTTGACGCCGAGCGGGGCCTGCTTGGCCTTGTCGGCATCGGCGCGCGAGGCCTTGCCCGCCTTAACCATCTCTTCGAGGACGAAGTTGCGGCGGTCTTTGGCGCGGTCGGGATGCGTGACCGGCGAATAGCGGTTCGGGCTGCGGATGATCCCGGCGAGCAACGCGGCTTCAGCGAGCGTGAGCTGTGAAATGTCCTTGTCGAAATACGAGCGCGACGCCTCGCCAAAGCCGTTGATCGAAAACCCGCTGCGCTGCCCGAGGTAAATCTGGTTGCAGTACATCGCCAGAATCTGCTCCTTGGTCAGCTTCGTTTCGAGCAGGACCGAGATGTAGGCTTCCGCCAGTTTGCGCTTCGGCGAGCGCTCGGGCGTCAGGTAGAAATTCTTGACCAGCTGCTGCGTGATCGAACTGCCGCCTTCGCGCACCGCGCCCTCTTCGTAATTCCTCATCAGCGCGCGCAGGATGCCACGCCAGTTGATGCCGTAATGGTCGAAGAACTGCCGGTCTTCGATCACCGTGATGCTGTCAATCAGGTTCTGCGGCAGGTCTTTATATTCGATGATCTTGCGCTTCTCGCGCGCCTGCGTGATGACCGAAGAGATCAGCTCCGGCTCGACCTGCGCCTGATCGAGCGACTGGCGGTTTTCGAGGTCGGTGATGGACTGGATGCCGTCTTTGGCAAAATTCACGCGCAGGTTGTGGTACATCTTCTCGCCGTCAATGACCGCCTCCGTGCCGGGGTAAACCTCGACCACATTGCCGCGCACCGCGTACTGCCCGCGCTTCTCGTTCTGGGTCGAGCCCTTTTCGAGGTAGCCGACCCGTTTCAGGTGCGTGACCAGATCGTTCGCGCTGAGCGCGAAACCCGAGTGCAGGTTGAGCGGCGCCGCGTAAATCCCCGAAGCCCGGACGAAGATGTCGCCGCGCAGACCGCGGTCAATCAGCTCCGTGTATTTGTAGTAATAAAAGATCAGCACCCCCGCGCCGCACAGCGTGAGCAGGAGCAGCGGCGCGATGACGAGCGGGGAAAAGATGAAGCGGAAAAAGCGGCGGGGAAGAGATTCCTTTTTTCGCCGTGGTCGGGAGCTGCGCGTTGTGTTGGCCATAAATCAAAATCCTCAGCACTTCAGATGCTGAAAAGGACAAATCCGCGTCGCAGGTAGCGCCAAGTTAGCCTGAATTGATGGATGGTGTCAATCAGGTTGGTCAGCGTCGATCGGGACGTTCAGTGGACAGGGCGCGCCGGAGCAAACCGCCAGAAAAGGAGTTGGCACGCAAAACGAGAGCAGGGCAGCGGGCGACCTGTGAGAGGCTGACGCGAAGAAATTTACCGGCCTGAGGGCGCGCTGACCGGATACTCTTGAAAAATCATTGAGTTTGATCCAGACTCCCCCCGAATAATCATCAATCTTGACCTGATCGGGGTGGTAAATTCATTTTGCCCAGCCCGATTAGTAGTTACACCCATCCGAAGCCCCGCAAGTTGATGGTTTGTGCTGACTGCAGCGCCTGTGCGTCGTCTCTCCCATGCCGATAATCTTCAATCGGAATGACGGACACGAGGACTCTGGATCTTCACGATAAAAATAACAAAAACAGTCTTTGTGACTTTCAAAAACTCAATCTCTGACCCTGTCAGGCACAGTCTGGAGGAAGTGATGAAGCGGGCATCGCGTGTATTCCTTCGCAATAGAAAGGTTTTCAACTACAGACATTGGCTATTCTCCCTTTCCGGAGTTTTATTTGTCCTCCTGTCCCTCGCGGGATTGAGTCGTCTCTTCCCGGGAATCGTCCATGCCTCAGGTACGATCACGGGTACGGTTTACCTCGACTACAACATGAACGGGGCCAGAAACACGACCGGGACTTCTCCGAACTATGCCGTTGACAGCGGCGTGCAGGGCGTGACTGTGACGGCTTACGACGCAAGCGGCGTGTCTGTCGGCACGGCGACGACAGGATCAAGCGGTACGTACTCTTTGTCTGCTACGGGAACGGGGCCTTACCGCATTGAGTTTACGAACCTGCCGTCGGGCTATTATCCCAGCGCGTCGGGGACGGACAACGCTTCGACTGTCCGCTTTGTCCCCGACGGTAATTCATCAGGTATTGATCTGGGGATCACCAGGCCGTCCGACTACTCGCAGAATAACCCGCTGGTTGCCACCAACTGCTACATCAATGGAAATAACACCGGGGCGAATGATGTGCTGGTCGCGCTGAACTATGACCGCACAGGTTCGGTCCAGCACATTGCCCTGTCAAACCAGATCGGCAGTACCTGGGGGCTGGCCTGGCGGGCGCGAACAAAGACATTGTTTGCCGCCGCCCTGCTCAAGCGCCACACCGGATTCGGCCCCGGCAAGGATGGCACGCGCGGCAATGCCGACGACATCAGCTCTATTTATGTGATTGATTACAGCAACCCGGGCTCCACCGGCGCCGGGACGGTGGTGACGGCGCAGACGATTGATCTCAACTCCTTCAGCGGGGTCAACGTGGGAGCCAACCCCCGTGTCGGGACCACTCCGGCGAATGATCTGGCGGGAACCACCACCCCGGCGCACGATTACGGGGTGATTGATAAGGTCGCTAAGCGCGGGATAGGGGGAATCGCTCTTTCGGAAGACGGCAATACCCTCTACGTCGTAAACCTCAACAACTCGCAGCCGCAGCTCGTCTCGCTCAATGTCTCCAGCCTGAGCGGCGTCACGCTCAACAGCACCACGAACATTACCAATCCGGGCTGTCCGGGCACCGACACGTTCGCTCCCTGGGCGGTGAGGGTCAAAAACGGCGAAGTCTACGTCGGGACGGCCTGTACCGCCGATGTCTCACAGAACGCGCAGAATCTGCGCGCTTATGTTCAGAAGCTGTCCGGCAGCTCATTCACCAATGTCGATCTGGATTCGACCACGGCGGCTGACTACATTCAGCTCTACTACGACCGGGCCTGCAAATACTACAGCATCAGCGGCGCCAGGTGTGACCGCGCCGAATGGACGCCGTGGACTGACACTTTCAATTTCGTCGTCATCGGCTCCCAGAACCAGGTGACCAAAGTCCAGCCGATTGTCTCGGACATAGATTTCGACCCGAACGGGGCTATGATCCTTGGATTGATGGATCGCACAGCACATCAGCATGGGGGTGGGAATTACTCGCCCACCGCCGGAGACACGGCACAGTACGAGGAGATATCCGCCGGCAGCCTGATCAAGCTGTGCAACGTGGGCGGCAGCTATGTCCCGGAAGGGAATGCCGGGTGCGCCCGGTCCAATTCCCCCGCCTATGATGCTGCGACAGACCCCGCCCCCGGCGCCGCCGGGCTCCCCGTCCGTTTCTTTGATAATTCCTCGGCCTCAAGCGGCGACGACGGACATGCGGAGATTTTTTTCGGCGGCCTGGCCACGCTCCCGGGGGCGAACGAACTCGTCGCCACCATGATGAACCCGCAACCGACTTATTACTCGGGGGGGTGGCGCTGGCTTTCGACCAGCAGCGGGGTCACCAACGCCGCCTTTACGCTCTATACGGGCAGCGGAGGAACCACCACCGTTTTAGGCAAGGCCAACGGTCTGGGCGATACGGTCCTGTTGTCTGATCCGGCGCCGCTCCAGCTCGGCAACCGCATCTGGACCGACACGAACGGCAATGGCGTCCAGGACCCTGGGGAAAACGGGATTCAGAACGTGACCGTGCAACTCTGGGCCGATACTGACAGCAATGGAACTGTTGACACTCAGACCGGGCAGGCGACAACTGATTCCAGCGGCAACTACTATTTCGGCGGCGCGAGCAACACCAATATGCTCTCGTCCTGCGGGACGACCACTTCCACTTTCACCGTCAACGCCAGTTCCGATGACGCGGAAGAGGCGGCGGGCGGAACAATGTCGCTCGTCAGTACCGTCCTCGACCTGGCTTACAACGGCGGGGGGACGACAAATGCGGTTGGCCTGCGGTTCAATAACCTGACCATTCCGCGCGGCGCGAGGATTACGAGCGCGACCATTCAGTTCACCGCCAGTAATTCTGATGCGGGTAATACAGTCAACCTCACGATCAGGGGTGAGTCGGCAGTCAATTCCACGACCTTCACAACAGGGGCCAGCAATATTTCAGGGCGGTCTCTGACATCAGGTGCGGTCAACTGGTCGGCCATCGGCGCCTGGACCGCCGGGGCGACGACGAATGCCACGACCCCGAACCTCTCATCAATCGTCCAGGAGATTGTGAGCAACACCGTCTGGGCCAGCGGCAACAGCATCAATTTTATTCTCACTGATAACGGCTCGACTTCAGGCGCCAGGCGGCGCGCCCGCGCCTTTGACAGTGGTTCAGCCCCCCCGTCACTGAGTGTCACGTATGAGTGCCCCTACGCGGTCAATCCGAGTACGGCTTACGAAATCCGCGTCCCGAACGCTTCGGGCGGCAGCAAGCAGGCCGCGCTCGGCGCCTTGAACCTGACGGCGGCGAACGCCGATCCGGGTACGAATGGTGACGTGCGGGATTCGGACGCCGTCCTTTCGGGCACGACCGCCGTCATCAGCCTGACGACCGGCGGCTACGGGGTGAACAGTCACACTTACGATTTTGGTTTTACGTCGGCCACGGTTTCTTACTCGGTCGGAAACCGCCTCTGGTATGACACCAACAACAACGGGCTGATGGACGTGACCGAGGTCGGGATTTCAGGAGTGACGGTAGACCTGCTCGATAACACCAACGCTCAGGTGCAGACCACCACTACCAATGCGAGCGGCTATTACCGCTTCGATAACGTCACCGCCGGCACTTACAAAGTGCGGATCCGCTCGACAAATTTCGGGAGCAGTTCGACTCTATATTCCTACCAGAACAGCACCGGCAGCGCGAGCGCCACCGACCAGCAGGACAACGGCGTTGACCCGGCCGGCAACGACCCGTCAACCGCCGGCGTGCTTAGCGCCTCTTTCACGGTCGGTGCGGCCGCACAGCCCACGGCAGAGCCCGACTACACTTCGTCGGGGCCGGGCGCGCACGGGGCCAGCGGGGACGTGACTGACAATCTCACGGTTGACTTCGGGTTTTACACGCTGACGCTGGGCAACCTGGTGTTTGACGACATCAACAAGAACGGCAGCTACGACAGCACCACCGACGTCGGGATCCAGGGGGCGACGGTAAAGCTCTATCAATCTGACGGGACGACCATCGTCCCGGTCGGGCCCGACGGGATCCTCGGCACGGCCGATGACACGAGCAACCCGGCTAATCAATTCGTGACCCCGGCGGGGGGCGTATATCAGTTCAAAGGCCTGCCGCCGGGAAGTTACATCGTCAAAGTCACCCCGCCGTCCGGCTATCAGAGTACGGGTGATGTTGCGAGTTCAGCCAGCCCGAATAACGGGACCGACAGTGACGATAACGGGGTCGGGACCGGGACCGGCGAAGTGTCGAGTGGGATCATTACACTCGCGGCAGGCAGCAGCAGCAACGGGGCGAGCGTCAGCAACAGCACCGGCCTGACGAGCAACGTCACCGTTGATTTCGGATTCTCTCCTGCCGCGCCGACGGCTGTGAAGATTGATTCGATCAGGGCCGGTTCAGTCAACGGTGACGTGCTGATCGAATGGGAGACCGGGTTTGAAGCCGATAACCTTGGGTTCAACGTGTACCGGGAAGAAAACGGCGGGCGGGTAAGGATCAACACTCACCTGATCGCAGGTTCAGCCCTGACGACTAATCACCAGGGGGCGCTGCTTTCAGAGCGCCGCTATCTGTGGTGGGACTCAGCCGCGGGCAGAACTTCCGAAAGAAACTGGCGCGGCGAAGGGGGAGCCGGGGGTGCGAGTTACTGGGTTGAATCGCTGGACCTGGGCGGGCACAGCGAATGGCATGGGCCGATCCGGACAAGCTATTCATCATCCGACCCTGATGTGAAGAGTTATAAGCGGTCGCCTTTGCTGAGAGAAATCGGGCTGGATCGGGGAGGCACATCGGGCCAGCGCCAGCGTGTGGCAGATCCCGTTTCGGCAGCCGGGGGACAAAACTCTCCGGAGGCATCCGGAACGTCAGAGGATCCGCTTTATATTCCCCGTTCAACTCTGGCATCTTCAAGCGCCATCAAACTCTACGTCAGACAGGAAGGCTGGTACCGTGTCAGCCGAAGGGAACTCGTCGCGGCAGGCCTCAGTGAGTCGGTCAATCCGCAAACACTGCAATTGTTTTTGGGCGGTGTCGCGGTTCCGATAGTAGTCAACGGCGAGTCGGATGGGAGGTTTGACGAGGCTGATTCCATCGAATTCTACGGGCAGGGGCTTGATACCCGCGTTACCGATACGGCGGTTTACTGGCTCGTCTCCGGGTCAACTGCCGGGAGCCGGGTCAGCCGGGTGGAGGCGGGTGCCGGTGAGGGGCAGGGCGGGAGCTTTGCTTACACCGTTGAGCGGAAGGATCGCAAAGTTTACTTCGCCAGCCTGCGCAACGGCGAGGCCGAGAACTTTTTCGGGCCGGTCGTCTACACGAGCGGTGTGGAGCAGGAACTGACTGTCAACAGGCTCGACCCGTTTTCCGGCAGCCTGATGATGCTTGAAGTGTCGCTGCAGGGGGTGAGCGAGACCACCCACGTGATCCAGGTCGCCGTCAACGGAAACGTGATTGGCAACGTCAGCTTTACCGGGCTCGACAAGGCAACGCAGAGCCTGATTGTGGATAAAACCTTCGTGAGGGAAGGATCCAACATCGTGAGACTCGTGTCATCGGGCGGATCGGACGTGAGCCTGGTGGATTCCGTGCGACTGACTTACCCGCACTTGTATGCGGCAGATGACGACGCGCTGAGGTTCACGGGTCAGGCGGGTCAGACCATTCGAATCGCCGGATTCACGAGCAGTCAGGTGAAACTGCTTGACGTGACGGACGCCAGGGCGGTTGTGGAATTACACCCTTCAATCACCCGGCGGGGAGACAGCTATACGGTAGTTGCGCAGGTGGCGGGTGTCGGGCAGCGCGAATTGCTTGCTGTCACGGACGGGCGAATGCGGCAGGTGCCGTTGCTGAAGATGAACGAGCCGTCGAGGTGGCGGCTGCCGGCGCGGGGCGGCGGGGCCGACTTCCTGATCGTGACCGCGAAAGAGATGATCGGCGCGGCGCAGACGCTCCAGCAGATGCGGAAGGCCGAGGGGCTGTCCACGGCGATAGTGGATATTGAAGACGTCTATGACGAGTTCAGTGATGGCAATAAAAATCCCGCAGCCCTCAGGCAATTTCTGACCTCCGCCAGGACGGGCTGGAGGCACAAGCCTCAGTACGTCTTGCTGCTCGGTGACGCGAGCTACGACCCCAGGAACTATCTGGGTTATGGCAACCGTGATCTGATCCCGAGCGGGCGGATAGATACGGCGTTGATTGAAACGGCCTCGGATGACTGGCTGGCAGACGTGGACGGTGACGGGGAGCCGGATATGTCAATCGGGCGACTGCCGGTCAGCACCGCGCAGGAAGCGGCGGATGTGATCGGCAAGATAGCCCTGTATGAGAAATCTGAACCCGCGCGGCAGGTATTGCTGGTGAGCGACGAGAATGATGATTTCAACTTTGAGGAAGCCGGCGCCGAGTTAAGGCCGCTGATACCGAATCCGATCGAGGTCGCGGAAATTCGACGCGGACGGGTGGGGAGTGCGGCGGCAAAGGCCGAGTTGCTGGAGAAGATCAGTCAGGGCGTGGCTCTGGTCAACTATATCGGACACGGATCTGCGACCGTCTGGCGGGGGGGATTATTCAACGTGGACGATGCGAGAAACCTGACGAACGAAAAAGGGCTGGGATTCTTCATCGCTATGAACTGCTGGAACGGATATCTGACTGACCCCGCCGCCGACTGCCTGGCTGAGGTGCTGATCAAAAACCCGCACGGCGGGGCGATAGCGGTGTGGGCATCCACCGGATTTACGAGCGCGGTGAGGCAGGCGCCGATGGATCAGGATGTGATTCGCCGGGTTTTTGTCCCCGGACAGAGACTCGGGGATGTCACGAGAGAAGCCAAAGGGGCGACCTCCGACCAGGAAGTGCGACGCACGTGGATTCTCTTCGGTGATCCGACGATGAAGATCAGGTGGCAGTAATCAAAGCCACCACACAACTGCAAGCAGGATGGAAAGGGGAGCGTAAGGCATGGAGGGAGGGCAGCAACTGCCGAAGGCCAGGAGTGAATCTTTGATCATCAGAACTTTGCCGGAAGAAACGCTGGTCTACGACCTGGAACAGCACAAGGCGCATTGTCTGAATGATCTTGCCAGCAGGATCTGGAAAAAATGTGATGGGAAAACCAGTCTGGAACAGGCGCGGCTGGAATTGGAAAAGGAGACCGGCTGCCCCCTCGGCAGTGAGGTGATCCTTTACGGCCTGAAGACCCTGCGGAAAGCTCAGTTGCTTGAAAAAAGCGGGAATAATACGGCCATCATCGGGGCAATCGAGAGGCAGGTCATTTCAGAGACCGGGTCAAAGGAGACAGGGTCGGGAATGACAAGACGAAGTCTGATCGGCAGGCTTGGTCTCGGTGCGATGCTGATACCTGTCATAAGCTCCATTGTCACCCCGACAGCGCAAGCCGGGGCCTCTTGCCGCGCAAAGGGCCAGCCCTGCGGCACCGGGCTGCCCGCCTGTTGCTCCGGCTTTACCTGCAACGCGCCGGACATTGGAGTGTGCGTATAATCCCGGGGCCGCAGACTGTTACCTTGAAAACATACCTGAGACAAACAGGCGGACGGCGGCGAACCCGGCTACTCATCCTCATCCACACCGAAGTAGCGCAGCCAGTCCGACATCTCGCCGGATTTAACAGCAGGCTCGCCAGTTGAAGAGTGCGAAGCCGTGATTTCATCGAGCCTGCGCCGGAACTCGCCCGAGCGGACGACGCGCACCCCGCAGGCGCGCACGCGCGCGGCGAGCGTGTTATCCGAAGTCACGACCGTCAGGTTTTTGCGGTTGCGTTCGCGCTCGACCATCTCGATGATCCGGCTGTCGGCATCCGAGCCGAGCCGCGAGTAATAGACCTTCACGCCGCTGAAACTCGAACCGTCGGGAAAGCCTGTGTCCGGCTCGCCGTCAAAGACGACCGCGAGCCGCATCTTTTTCGCCTGCGCCAGGCGCGCCAGGTCATTCAGCAGCCGCCTGCGCGCCGCCGGCTTGTCACGGTGCCAGCCGACGCGCTGGCCCATCACGTTGTTTCCATCAACCAGATACACACAATTACGGTAACATTTGATTCAGCGTCCGAGCGCCGCTTCGACCGCCCGTGACGGAATAATCATCCCCCAGCCCTGCTGCTCCACCGGCACGCCGGCGATCCGTTTCGCCGTATCAATCAGGATGCGTTTGACCTGCTGCGGCACGAGGCCGGGCCGGGCTTCGAGCATCTGCGCGATGACTGATGAGACTATCGGCGCGGCGAAGCTGGTGCCGTCCACGTGCTTGTAATGGCCGCTGATGACGTTGCCGTCTCTGACTTTCGCCGCGAGCAGCTGGCGGATCAGGTAGGCCGGGCGGTCACTGACGTCGTCGAGATCAGCGTTGATGCCTCGGTTGGCTTTGAGGATGGAATGGAGTTCGCCGTCGTGGGCGGCTTTCAACTGGTCGAGCAGTGCGGCCTCTTCTGCGGTCGGCGTGCCGGGCAGGATCGGCGCGGCGAGCCAGATGCCAGGCGCGATCACTTCGGGTTTCTGCAGGCCGTCAATCGTCGGGCCGTAAGATGACTGGTACATTTCGTTGTCATCGAATTCGAGCGTGTTCCGGTCATTCACGCCGCCGACCGTGATGACCGCGGGCGCCGAGGCCGGGGGCAGCACCGCGTGATTCGGGGTCGTCCCGGCGTTGCCGGCGGCGCACACGACTACGATCCCGGCGCGCACGGCGTCTTCGGCCGCCCGGCACGATTCGTCGGTCAGATACGAAGCTTCATAATCGCCGCCGCACGAAACGTTGACGATGCGGATGTCGTATTCGTCGCGGTGTTCGGTGACCCAGCGCAACCCGCGCGTGATGTCGTCGTGACGGATGCGCGCGGCGCTCCCGGCCCTGACCAGCACCACGCGCGCGTCGCAGGCGATGCCGCGATATTTGCCGCCCGAGAGGTAGCCGTTCCCGGCGGCCACGACGGAAGTCATCATTCCGTGCCAGCTCGAATCGTCCGGCGTCGTGAATTCGGCCCGGGTCTCTTCGGGCGTGGCCGATTCGTGAACGATATTGACGTAGCTCGCCACGCGATTGACCGGCTGCGTCAGATCGGGGTGCGGGTAAAAACCGGAGTCAATGAAAGCTATTGTTACGCCGCGCCCGGTGAAGCGCTCGTCGGCCCCGACACGCAGCGGGGTGGGGAGAATGTGATAAGTGCCGTCCCTGAAAATCCTGTCACTCGTACTCATTCAGGATCGTTATCCTCTGTTCCCAGCACCTGAGTAATCGCTCGTCGCAGTTTTTCTATTCCGGCGGCTTTATTGACGTAAGAAGTGAGCTGGTCGGCCGGGATGTCGCCGAGGCTTTGCGTCGCGCGGCTGGCGGTCGAAAGGATCACCGGGATGTTCTTGAGGCGCTCGGTTTCGCGGATGAATTTCAGGACTTCCGCGCCGCTGACGAAAGGCATGATCTGGTCCAGGATGATCAAATCAAAGGCCGCGTCGCTTTTGAGGAGTTCCGTCGCTTCGCGCCCGTCGCTGGCTTCGGTCACTTCAAGGCCGCAATCCTGTGCCAGCGCCACCCAGACCAGCCTGACCTCCTTCTCGTCGTCCACAATCAGAGCCTGCTTTGACATGGCTTTTATCCTCGCTCATTGAGTCATCGCAATCTACCACGCACTTCATCGCGAGTCCAAAATTATCCCGCCCCGGCTGCTCCCGAGCCGGGAGAATCAGGGTCTCGTGCCACGATCAGCCTGCATCAGGCAGGTTCAGATCGTCAATAACCGCGCCGCGATTCCGACCCGCGCGATTAATGGCCCGCCTGTTTTACCCGGAGCCCATCTTGTGCGTGCCGCCTGAAATTGGCTACTATCAGTCTGCGTATGACACATCAAACCAGTGACAAAGAACAGGCCTTTCTTTACGACCTTTTCATCGTTCCCGGCTGGCGCGAGGTTTTTGACCAGATGGTGGATGAGGAAATCGAAGTGCCGGAAAAGGGGAGAATCCTTGATGCCGGGTGCGGCACTGGCGGTTACGCGGTCAGTCTGGCGGCGAAACTCGGCGCGGATTCGGAGGTGGTGGGCGTTGACACTTCCGCGGAACGCCTCGAACTGGCGCGGGGCAAGGCCGAGGTGCAGAAAGTGAAGCGCGTCAGTTTTGAAAGCGGCTCGCCCGAAGCCTCCGGCCAGGCCGCCTCGGATTTCGATCTGGTGATCGGTGATGCTTCAATGCACAGGCCGGAGCGGATGGGCGCAGTCTTCGCCGAAATGGCCCGCGTCGCCAGACCCGGCGCCTCGGTCGTCGTCAAGCTGGCGACGCACGGCAGCTTCGATGAGTTCTTCTCGATCTACTGGGAGGCACTTCACGACCTCGGCCTTGAAGAACTGACGCCGCAGCTTGAAAAGTTGATCACCGAACGGCTGACGGTGAGCGATGCGGAAGAACTGGCGAAGAGCGCGGGGCTGAAGGGAGTCCGCAGCGTGACTCAGAAGGAGCGGTTCGATTACGCCAACGCCGAGGAGTTCCTCTCCGCGCCGCTTATGGAGTCCTCATTCCTTGACGAGTGGCTGGCGATCCTGCCCGACGAGAACGCAGTCCGCCGCGTGCGCCGCAAGCTCGCGGACATCATAGACCGCGAGCGGCACCACATGGATTTTGACGTTTCGATCAAAGCCACGCTCATCATCGGCCGGAAATAGGCCTCCTTTCCCGCTCCCCTGACGGCCCGACATCCCTCCTCGTCCCCTCACTACCAGCATCTTCTCTTGTCGTTCCGGTGTTTCGCGGAACCGGCAATGACAGCTGCAACGCTTCACCGCTTTGGGGGAATCCTTTTGGACTATCTCTCTCGCAGGGGCTGAGGGAGACTGATGATTCGGATCGGACAAGGACTTCGGAAATTTTTTGCCGCGCGCTCCCCCACGAGAGGCGTGGGGGGCTGGGGAAAGGTGACCGGGTCATCTCATCACCGTCAGGGCATCCGCTGGCGGGGAGGGGCTGTGAATAATTCTGATCTGCTCGACCGGGCAGGCTTTCTGCCCGGAGAGATGGCGATGTCTGCCAGGCTGCAACCGCTGCTCGTCATGCTCATCATCATTGCCGTCGTCTCTCTGGTCATTTACCTCGCCGGCATCATCCTGCTCTGCCTCGCTGAGGCAGGTCCATCAAATCGCCGCGAAACCCGAAAAGTCACGCAGTATTTCTCCGCCACAGACTCCCCCCGATCCGCATCAGGCGGCTCAGGCAACCGGCCTGATCAGGCCCGGGGCCGGTGGAGTGGGTCTCGCGTTCGTTCACTTGCCGGCAGCATCAGCCGATGCCTGACTTTGCACTGGGCAGTTTGCAAAAGTTCCATTTCGAGTTTAAGGTTTCGCGCATCAGGTTCTGATCCGACATTACAAGGACGGTCGTGCCGCGCCGGATACGATCCGTGTTTCAGTCTGGTTACCCGAAGGAGTGGGCGGTGACCCGCGAGGTGACGGAAGCAGCATATCACTTTCAACCTGGCGAAAGAGAAGTGAGCAGCAGTGTGGTAACAGGACGCGCGGAGTTAATCTTTCCCGCCGGCTGCCGCCCCGGTTTCGCGTCGTTTTTTACTTATGCCGGTCGCGCCGGTTGCATTATACTTGCCCGGCCTGCAGGCGGGATGTCCACCTGATGCCTGCATTTCAATCAACCCGAGAACGTGTGGAGTCCAGTTATGATCTGCCCGGTATGTAAAAGTCAGAATATCGAGACCGCCAAATTCTGCGGCGGCTGCGGCACGCCGCTGGCGAAGAGCGCCCCGCCGGCCAGTCAGGCATCATCGCTCATCACCTGCGCGCAGGGCCACGTTTACAGCTCGATTTATCAGGCCTGTCCGTACTGCCCGCAGCCCGACCGCCCGGCGCAGGCGGATTTCGCCACGCGCATCGAGCCGGTGGCCGAGACGGCGATTGAGCCGCTGATCACCAACATCGAACCGCTGCCCACCATCACCCAGCCGCCGCCGTCGCGTCAGGCCCCGGCGACAGTCGTCGAGCCGCAGGCAAAGAAGGGGACTTCGCAGGTCAGGCGTGATTACGCCACCGTGGTTGATCCGGGCGTGCAGGACCCCGAGATGCGGACCGGGCAGTTGCCGCCGCCAGTGCCCGCGACGACGGTCGTCCCGGTCGCGCCGCCACCGCCACCGCCGCAAGCCTCCTCCCCGGCGACAGTCGTTGAACCGATTACGCCACCTCAACCCCCGCCGCCTCCGGTGACGATTCTGGAGCCGGCCGCGCCTCCGCCGCCTCCGCTGCAATCACCGCCGCCACAGTCGCCGCCCCGGCAGGCTCCCCCGGTTGATCGTTCCGATGCCGCCAAAAATCAGCGGCGCACGGTGGTCGTCCCGGCTGAATCAGGGGCGATTTCGCAGGGCCGGCTGGTCGGCTGGCTGGTCAGCTTCAGCAAGAATCGGGATGGCGTTGATTATCGCCTGCGCGCCGGCCGCAACGTCATCGGGGCCAACCCGAGTTGCGACATCGTGGTTGACGACGACGCCGTCAGCAGCGTTCACGCCAGCATCGTCTGGCGCAACGGGCGCTGCTTCATCAAGGATGAATTGTCGAGCAACGGCACTTACCTCAACAGCGTGGAGGTCACCGAGCCGGAACAGCTTCAGAGCTACGACCAGATCCGCGTCGGCAACATGATGCTCACGTTCATTGCGCTCGAGGTCAATCCCTGAGATCCCCTGAGCAGATGAGAGCAGCCGTCAGGCCGCACTGATCAGGCCATCCATCGCCGCTCCCGAAATGGCGTGTCTGGGGTGACCCTTTCACCCCCCGGTTTTTCAACCCCGCCCCGTCAGGACTCGATGCTGTCGCACAAAGCTATGTCGCGAAATCTGGTGATCGCTCATCGCACCGATCTGGGGATGCAGCGCAAGGAAAATCAGGACGCCTGTGGGTTCTGGCGCGACACGATCAGCGGCGACCATCTGCTCGTGGTCGCCGACGGGATGGGTGGCGCGGCGTGCGGCAGCGCGGCCAGCCGGCTCGCGGTCAGGATCATTCAGGAGCATTTTTTCAACACGGCCTGGCAGCAGATCGCCATCAACGAGCGGCTCGCGCAGGCCATCATCGTCGCCAACCAGATGGTCCATCAGGAGGCCGAAGCCAACCCGCAGTGTCAGGGGATGGGGACGACCTGCGTGGTGGTCGCGATCTCAGGCCGCTATGCCTTTCTGGCTCACGTCGGCGACAGCCGGATTTACCTCGTCCGCGAACAGCGGATCGCCCGCCTGACCAGAGACCATTCGCTCGTGCAGCGCATGCTCGACGACGGGTTGATCGAGGAGGAAGAGGCGGCGACTCACCCGCAGAAGAACGTGCTGCAGCGCGCCATCGGCCCGCGCCTCGACATCGTCCCCGAAGTCCGGCCCGAGCCGGTGGAATTGCAGCCGGGCGACATTCTGGTGCTTTGCACCGACGGCCTGTGCGGCCTGGTGGATGACCACGAGATTTTTGAACTCGCCATGCACAACGAGCCGCAGCCGGCGTGCGACGGGCTGGTCAATCTGGCCAATGAACGCGGCGGCCCCGACAACATCACCGTCGCCATCTGTAAAGTTGAATCCTGAAAACGGCCGGACGCCCCGAACGATGATCGAGTTACTGGTCGCGACGACGAACAAAGGCAAGATCGCCGAACTCGCCGGAATGCTCCGTGATCTCCCCTGCCAGATCATCGGCCTCGACTCCCTCCCGAATTCACCCCCCATCCCCGAAGAGACCGGGGCCACCTTCGCCGAGAACGCGCTCCTCAAGGCCGAACATTACTTCAACCACGCCGGACTGCTCACGCTCGCCGACGATTCGGGGCTGGAAGTTGACGCGCTCGGCGGCGCGCCCGGGATCTGGTCGGCCCGTTACGCGGGCGCGGGAGCGAGCGACGCCGAACGCGTGGCCCGGCTGCTTGAAGAATTACGCGACGTGCCGGACGCCGCGCGGACGGCCAGATTCAGATGCAGCATTGCGCTCGTCGGGGTGATTACCGGCGCGGTCGAGCGACACGTCTTTGAGGGGAGCTGCGAAGGGGTGATTACGCGCGCGCCGCGGGGCCGTCAGGGGTTCGGCTACGACCCGGTCTTTCTGGACGGGGAGACGGGGCGCACCTTCGCCGAGCTGTCGCCTGCGGAAAAATCCGCCCGCAGTCATCGCGGGCGCGCACTGGGCGTGACACGAAGCTTTCTTGAGCGGAGGCTGAAACGGGATGATGAAGGGTGAAGGGCGGGCCGCGGCAGTCAGCAGTCCCTCAATCCGCGGCCCGACGTTGAATCATCCGGCGTGAACCAGCACCCTGACTTCCCGACCGAACTTCACGTCAATCTTGCTCTGTCGCTGTTCGATCACAGTCCCGATGCCGAACCTCGGGTGGGAGATTCTGTCGCCGACGCGGAAGCGGGCCTGCATTGAGTACTCTTTGGCCGGGCCGGCGTCTTCTGCGGTGGCCGCGCTTTTCTCCCGGCTGGCCCGGGCCCTGCCGGTTGAGGCGGCTTTGGCGGCGCGAAAGAGATGATTACTGTCGCAGGTGCGGCACTGCACACGCTCGACGCTGCCGTCCGGTTTCAGGGCAAGGATGACGTGTTCACGCTCACACTTGCACCTGCCACACCAGGTGTTGATGTCATCACCCGTCTGCTGTTTTCTGACGATTCCAATTGCACTGACCATTTTGATTTTGCTCTCGCGATGCCTGCGGCCCGTCAGAACGGCGGGCCACGAAGGCGATGTGGTTCGTTTGGGGCCTGATCAACGATGAAATATCCTGCTCCAATCGGACAGCCGCCAATCTACCCTGGATGAATGGGGCGGTCAAATTTTTCTTCCGTAATTAAAGGAGGGCCTCGGGTTGATTCTTCGGGGGATTTCGGGTATTAACTAAATCGCCCGACTTGACCTGCCCCAATTAATTCAAGGTCACCTCGCAACACGCTTCAGTATATTGCGGCCCCCCGTGGGCCTGAAGTTGAGACTGAAGAATTTCTGAGCAGTTCCTCCCCGGCTACCCGAAAAAGCGCTGAATCGTTCCCGGCATACGAAGCGCCGCGTGCCCCCCGGGCGCGGGCGGCGAAAAATAATCTGGTAATACTTTTCCAGGAGTTGACAAGAACGAATGCTCGAAAAGAGAAGCGAACAGCGAGTACAACTGGACATCCCCGCGAAGATCAGGTGGAAGGATTCGGTGGGCGGGATCAACGAGCGTGACGCGCGGTTGTGGAACCTCAGCAAGTCCGGGGCTTACGTGCTGACCGACGATGTGCTGGCCCTGAATCTGCCGGTCGAACTGATTGTCATCCTCGAAAGCAATGACCCCTACAAAGGCGTTGCCACCTACTTCCGGGGCCGGATCGTGCGGACCGAGACCGTGCATCACTCCGAAGGAAACACCGGGGCCGCGATCTCATTTGAGAAGAACGCCAGCGCGACAGATTCGGACGAGGTCGGCTGCATTTCCGTGGCCTGATCGGTTTTTTCGGACTCCGGACCTCTTACCTCTATGTCGGAGCAGCTGGACATCTGGGTCTGCCCGAATTGCGGCGAAGCCAACCTGACCTTCGTGGACGTTTCCGCCGAGGCTGAGCAGTCATACGTCGAGGAGTGTCAGGCCTGCGCGAGCCCGAGCGTCCTCAAAATCACTGTCAATCAGGAAGGCGAAGTGGCGATTGAAGTGGAACTGGAATGATTGCGGATTGAATCGGGCCGAACACCACGCCTTATTGCCTGAGATCTTCAAAATAATTCCGCAAACCACAATCCGCATTCCGCAATCAGCTCACCACTGCGGCTGGAATTTCGGGCGGTTGCCTTCAGCCAGTCTTCTGATCTGACCTTCAGTATCGGCCACCACGATCTGCCCGCCGTCGTCGTACGCCAGCATCTTCCCGTCGCGCCTCCATTCGAGCGGGATGCTGACGGCCATTTCGCGCGTCAACTGGTACTGCACGCCGCCCCGGATGTCAGTGAGGAAAAGCTGCCCGTAACAGAGTCCGACGTCCGAACACGATTGCGCCGGGTTGAAGATGACGAAACGCCCGTCGGGCGACCAGGTGGCTTCGAGCAGCCGCCTCCCGCCCGTCAGGTCGGCCGAAGGCTCGAAGCCTTCGATCGCGCTCAGGTTGCTGATCTGGTAACGCGCCCCCGTCTCGATGTCCGCGACAAAGAGCTGCTCGAAATCGCCGACGGCTTCCTTGAAGAGGACGTAGCGGCTGTCGGGCGAAACCGACAAGTCCTCGAAGCCGCGCACGACGACCGGCTGCGGCGGGGCGAGCGCCGAGTATTCGTCCACCGACAGCTCGCGGGCCTCGTGCCGGCCGATTTCGGTCGCATAGACTTTCGGCGGCGCATTCAGCTCGGCGTTCTGCCCGATCGCATGCGCGATCAGCGTTTTGCCGTCGCGCCCGAGTTCCAGCCGGTCAATCGTCGCCCCTTCCGGCGCCGCCAGCTCGCCCGCTTCCCGGACTTTCTCCCCGTTCACCTCGGCGAGCGGGCACGAGAAGTATCTCGTGCCGACCGAGTAATAAATCCGACTCCCGTCATTTGACCAGACGTGGTCGTTGATGGCCGCCCCCTCAGGCGGCGCGACCAGCTGTCTCTCGCCCCCGCCGTCGGCATAAACCACCCACAAGCCGCCTTCCTTCAGATAGGCCACGAGCGGGGCCGGAGTGGGCGTCGGCGTGGTGGGAGGTTTTGTGGCCGCCAGACTGTCTTTCTCCGCCGGGCTGACGCAGGCCGACGAAATCAGGCTGGAGAGGCAAAGAATGATGACCAGCAGTTTATTGCTCACGACTATCTGCTCAATCGGTTCAATCGCGATGTGGCGGCGCACCGGGGAGACGCTGCTCGATAATAACGGGCTGGGGAGTAAACACAAATCTTCGCTCAGACGGTCGGGAAAGTTCAAGCCGGAAATGCGCGGAACTCCGGCGCGCGCGAAGTTTGGATTTGTCGGCCGGGAGGCTCTTGTGTAAACTAGCGATCCAACAATCCAGACCGCTGTTGCAGTCCGGCACCGAAACCCCCGCGGGACTGTCACGGCACGATTTCCGGAGAGGTGATTTGGAAGTTATGAATAACGAAAATATCCTGAAGCGGCTCGCGCTGGCCGCCGCGTGTGCGGGGCTCAGCCTGGCCTGCTCGACGGTTCATTCGGTTCAGACCGGGCCGCCCGCGCCGGCGACGCCCGCGGCCAATACCACGGCCAGCCTCACTACCTCGCCCCCGCCGCCGGCTCAGAGCGAAGAGGACAAGATGCCGCGCACGACCGCGCAGGAGGCGATCAAGCTCTACAAGGCTGGCGAGGCGGTTATCGTTGACGTGCGCTCCGAGGATTCCTACAGGATGTCTCACGCCAAAGGCGCGCTGAATATCCCACTCAACAGAATCGAAAGCGGCGAGCATAAGCTGCCGAAGGACGTGAAGATCATCTCCTACTGTACCTGACCGTCCGAACATACCAGCGCCCGTGCGGCGCTCGTGCTGCAAAAAGCCGGATACAAGGATGCCAGCGCCCTGCTGGGCGGGTTAGCTGCGTGGGAAACGGCGGGCGGCGAAATGGTCAAAGCCCCGATCCCACCGCCCCCGACGCCGACGCCGACGCCCGGCGTAAAGAAAGCGCCTGAAGCGAAGAAGCAGCCAAAATAGCGGGTCAGGCCCGCGCGGCGGCGTGCTGAAATCTGCGGGTTGATAAAAAGACCGCGGGCGCAGGCGGATGGACACAGATGATCTCGAACATCTGCTCTCATCCGCCTGCACCCGCGGTTTTATTTGTGGGGTGAAATGAAAAGTGGTTTGCCGAGGGCGGGACTCGAACCCGCACGGCCTTTCGGCCAGAGGATTTTCCGCACTGCTGTTATCAACACGGCCCCGGCAAAAAAACACTTTCGTCAACACTTTGAAGTGTCACTGCGTGTCAGTGGTTGTCAATAACGAGACTCACCCGAATCGGCAAGCCCTGATTCATTTTCGCCATAATCGGTGAGGCAATCAATACATCCCACCGTCATTTCAAAATACCGATACGAACTACGGACAAAAGGGGCGGGGTGTGAGGAAGGGAAACCCGCCCCCATTCCCCTTCAGGCCGCAACCGGACAATCAGCCCTCTCAGCCTGCCCCGCCTTCAGAATCTGATCCGCGGCGTGAAAAATCTTCTGCGCCGATTTCTCAGGGATCACGTCGCCCGCGAGCCAGCTCTGGATGTATCCCCTCGCGTACTCACCCCCCGGCAGCCCCAGCGATTCGCAGCAGATCAGCGCCACGCTCTCGGCTTCGACCTCGCGCAGGTTGCGGGGCGTCTGCTCACCGTCAGCGAATGCGCGCTCTGAGGTGTGGCCCAGCAGGACGTGAGCCAGTTCGTGGAAGGTCGTCTTGTGGGGCAGGGGATTAACCGGGCTGATGGAAATGCTCTTTTCCCTCGCGAAGCCCAGCACATTGCCGTCCGTGTGGTTGAAAGCAATTTCGGTGATGCCCAGCGAAGTCAGAGCATGTGCCCTGTCCCATTCCGGGGCCATTGGCATTTCAACCGGCTCACCGTCCGTCTGCGATATGACGAACCAGTTCGGCCTGTAGACAAAGCGCGTGAAGCCCCCCGCCTCCTCGTCGCTCCCCGCCTCATCCTTCCGCTTGCAGGTGATCGGCATGCACAGGACGATGGCCTTCTCCCCGCGCCTGACCTGCCGCCCTTTCGATTTCCATCCCGGATAAGTGGAGATCGGGCCGGACTGAATCCCTCGCAATCGGCATTGCATCATGGCGAGCATCTGATTGCCGACGCTGTAGCCGTGAAACGCGCTGTAGGCTTCAAGAATCATTCCTGGAGTTGTGACGGCTTCCCGCAGCAGGTCGCTCCATTTCGTGGTGTCGGTGGTTGTGGTAGATTCACGTTGCATGAGCATTGATCCTTTCCAAAGAAGGGTTGATGTTGCGGGCCTCCTGAGTGGTAACGACACTGAGGAAGCCCTTTGCTTTTCGTTTGCGACTTATCTTCCGAACGGAATGCGGCGGTGCGGGTCAGGCTGGCCTGCGCCAAACTTCAGATTGAAAATCCAAACCCAGTAGCTGGCCGTGACCAGCCCGCATTTCCGCCCCCATCGCCTGAAGTCCCCGTTCTCGCTGTGATGCCGGACGTGGCAGGCTTTGTGAGCGGGGGCGGTTGCTGTCCCGCCCTCGCTCTTCGGTTTCAGGTGGTGAATGTTGAGATCGCGCCGGGTGACGGGCTGCTGACAGAAGTGGCAAGTCATCGCATCACCTCCGTCAAACGAGCGGGCAATCAAACACGACCAGCACAGAGCCGGCCCCCGTCTGATCGCTGTTTTCAGCCCCGTCAGCATCCTGCGCTGGCGCTTCGGCCTGCGCCTGCTGACGTGCCTGCCATTCGGCAATCTCCGCATCGCTTGCCCAGTACATCGAGTCCTTGTACCCTGACATTGCTATATGCCTTTCTGCCCGCTGACACGGGCCGGAAGTGAAAGCCGGGTGTTAGTCGCACTCGGCTTTCTTCATTTATGGTTCATTGCCGATGAATAGCTTTAGGTATTCGGTTATCAAAGAGCGTCATCAACTGACAAGGTTGTTATGCTACTAGCAGGAATATACTGTCAATAGTGAAATACTATTCTTGTGAATGTATTTCCCCTGATGGTATAATCGGATTATGAAAATAGAGGTGAAGATAAACGAACTGCTGGAAGAGAAGGGCAAAACTGCTTACTGGCTGGCGATGGAAACGGGCATCAATCACGGCACGATGTCAAAGATTCGTCACAATCAGAACAAGGCGATTGATCTGGACAAGCTGGCCCGCATTTGCAAGGTGCTGGAATGTGAACCGGGCGACATCCTCAAACTGGCGGAGGTAACTCTGAAGACCAAACGCAAGGTGAAGGGTTGAAGGTTGTGAGGGCCGGTAGTTGTCGCAGGGGACGGGGCAAGGTCAGTCATTGACGATTGGCCGAAGGGGGGGACGGTTTAAGGTTGCCGGGGCGGGTTCACCGGAGGTTGGTGCCGCGCGTAATGGCGGGATTTTACGCTGAATTTGTCCGGCAAGGAAAATGCACGTTACCCGATCCGCGCTGCCGATGCTTCGATCAGCGCCATCAGCTCAGGCACAGTCCACAGCCTCAGTTCCCCTGCTGTTTCGGCATCACCTTGAAGAGGGCTGTGAGCAGATCATTCGCTTCCATCGGTTTGGCGATGGTCTCATCAGCTCCCGCTGCCCAAGCCTCGGTCAGCCTCCCCTCGCCGTAAGCAGTCATTGCCACTACCGGCAGGCTGGCAAATTCCTCATCACTTCTCAGGCGCTGAATCAATTCAACCCCATCCATCTGCGGCATGGCTATGTCAGTCAGCAGCACGTCGGGCCGCTGCTTCTGGATCTCGGCAAGTGCCTCTTCACCATCTTCGGCCAGCCTGACTTCAAATCCCCTGCCCGCGAGAAAGAACGTATACAACTGGCGCAGGTCGGCGTTATCTTCCACCAGTAACACGCACGGTTTCCACATACCTCTCCCTTCCCTGTATCCGGGGAGTTGAAAATAACCAGTGACTCTGTGGGGGTTGGGAGAACCAAAAAACCGGGAGGAGTAAGGAGGAGAAAGCGGAAGACTCAACCTGTCACAGCCATGAAACTACAATTTCTAAGTTTATTTAGCAATACCATATTACATTAAGGCTGTTCGTTCAGCAGGGCGCCGAGCGTTTCAGCCAGGTCGAGTGTGCCGCCCGGCTTTTCGAGAACGGCTGTCGCACCTGCGGCGATGGCCTCATCGTGAATGCCAGGGGTGTAAGCAGACAGCAGGAGGATAGGCGTCTCTGAAAACAGCTTGAACTGCCTGACGGCGCGGATCAACTCAAGCCCGGTCATTTCGGGCATCATCTGGTCAGTGACGATTACGTCAGGGCGGAATGAGTTGAGCAGTCTGAGAGCCTTCAGCCCATTCTCGGCTGAGAGGACATCAAACCCCTTGCGAGAGAGCAGGGCTTGCAGCAGAGACCGGCTGTCGAAATCGTCCTCCACGATGAGGACACAGGCCCTCTTCATTGCGTCAGATTCTCCGGTGTTGGTGAGATTTGGGGGTGAGGCAGCTTACCATAGCGGCAACATCAGGTGTTAAAAAATCGGGGATGCTTGTTCGGCATCCCCGACGTTCGCAAATCAATTAACGTAATCGGTGGGTGCTTTGGATTCAGGCGTGACAATCAGCCTGGCCTCGAAGTAAACAACCCAAGGGCCTTCCAACAGCCTCTCACCGCAGAGCTGGCAATCGAACCAGCTGTCATCACGAATGCGGGATTCTTTGAACTCTCCTTCGTAGATGGCCCCGCATTCCTCACATTTCAGCGCTATCATCAACCTCCTTCCTTTCAGGGGGTCGCCCAGCTAAAGCGCAAGGAGCATTCCATTAGAGAAGGGGCGCGCAAGTATTGCAAAGAGAGGGTTAAAAGGATTTTGCGCGGCGGCTTTTCTTGAATTGAGGGCGGGAACAGTCAGTAAAAGTTGCGTACTATCTCGGTACAAGCGACTTTTGGAAATTTGCAGGAAATAATCATCTTGCTTCTAAAATAGGAGTGCAGAACGATGCACCGATGAAGGTTAAAGCTGGTCAAAGTCTGACGTGTCCCCGGACATACTCAAGCATGTAGGACATACAGTGATATGCTCATCTCGCCAGCCCCTTCACCTCACCCGCATCAACTCATCCCACCGCGTCGTATATCTCGGCGACCAGAGCCGGGAGTCAAATCCGAGTCGGCGTGACCGGCAGAATAGAAGTGATCGAGGAAGCGAAGGCGGCGCTGGCGTGGAACATCCTGCTGACCGCCAGCTACGGGGAGAGATGCGGCGCGATGTGGACAGCCGGTGCCGCGTTTTATTGCCCGCTGGCTGGCAGTGGTTTGCCGCATCAGGAAAGAATGGCTGTTCAGGGAAATTCCGGGTGGTCGGTATTCTGACCTCGGTTGCCAGACCACCTGCCACCCGGAGTGATTCGATTTGTGATGATCAATGACGGATTTCAAAATCGGCACGGCAGCCGCGATCCACCCAGATACCGGCCCGATCAACGCCCCAGGTCCGTCCCTGGGTGCAGCGAGAACCGCTGCGCTGGCGCACCAGACTGACCCTGCCGCCGATCCCTTCGCTGCACCAATGGCGTTTCCCATCCCCGGACTCACAGTAGACGGTCTCAACCCTGTCGCGGCGACCACGATCACGTTCATAATCACGGTCACGTATACGGCGGTACTGGCCCGGCACGCCCGGCGACATCAGTCCAACAATGAGCGCCAGCAGGAGCGCGATATTTATCAGTCTCGGTTTCATTTTTTCCTCCGTTACCTGGTTACAGCGGCGCTCGAATTGAGCTGGCCTTACTGGCCGGAGACGGCAATCTTATTATCAATTGATTTGACGCCTCGAACCGACTTTACTACTCGCTCAGCCTTTGCCTTCAGCTCTGAAGAATTGACCGTCCCGGTCAGCGTTGCCCGGGCGTCACTGACGCTGACAGAAACTGAAGCCATATTCGGATCATCGGTCAGCCTCTTTGTGGCAGCATCCTGGACCGTAGTGTCATCAAGCACGCTGCTCGCGCTCGGCTGCGCGGGTTGCTGAATGATGACTGGCACCTGCGCAGGGGCTGGTTGCTGAATAATTACCGGCTGCTGCTGTGCAGGCTGCTGAATGACCGTGGGTGGCGCTTGCCCTTTGCCTGCCTGAGTGGCCGCGTCTCTGAGCGCCTCTCTGTTGGCTGCTTCATTCGCGTTTCTGTTATTAACCACATAGATCGTGACGCAGATGGCAATCACTGCGAGCAGCACGATCATCCCAACCATCCCCGGTGAAAGACCGACTTCCCGTGGCCCCGTCTGTGTTCTTTCAGTCGTGACCTCCCTGCGGTCACCGAGGTTGTCAACGACGACCTGCTTTTGCTCGATTTTTTCATTCGGATACATATTTTACTCCTGCTTTGGAGATGAGCCGTGTGATTCAGATAATCCGGATGATCCCAGAGGAGCTGAAAAGAGAGCGAGCCAGGCTCGGTTCCCATGCAGCCTATAACCTTTCAGGAGGGGTTGCTGTCCAATATGGGACAAGTTGAAAAGAATTATTGCAGGATCGTCAGACATGCGCCGCCGCATCAGGCGATTTGCGCGAGGTAGGCGGTGAGCTTCTTTTCCTTGATCACGAGGAAGTGATCCTCGTTCGTCTCAAGCAGCCCGAGGTTCCTGAACCGCTGCATAAAGACGCTGATCCGGGGCCGTGTCGTGCCGACCATCTCGGACAGTTCCTCGTGCGAAATCTTCAGCTCGATGCGGATGCTGCGCGGATCCTTCCGGCCGAGCGTGCGGGCCAGCCGTAAGAGCGTCTTGCCCAGC
>DASRDU010000060.1:0-60743 GCA_035652435.1 Blastocatellia bacterium | reverse complement strand
GTCGTGGGCCATGCGTGATCGCCTCCTGACGCGCCACTTCCTGCAGCGCTTCCTCGATCACGACCTCATTTCACCTCACGCCGATCGCCACGAAGTGCTGGCCATCACCTGCGCGATGATCGTCGTCTCGAGCCTGTTCCTGTCGTTCTTTCTCTCGCTGAAATATCAGTTCAATGTGTTTCTTCCACCGGGCCTGACCTCGACGCTGGCCCTCGATGATCGATTTTTCCTCGCGTCCCTGGCGATGATCGTGATGGCGCTCGTCGCGGTCGCCGAATGGGATGCGCTGGTGCTCGACGCGCGGGACACGGCGGTCCTCGGGCCGCTGCCGATCGATCGTTGGACGATCGTGCGCGCGAAGTTCGTCGCCGTGATCCTTCTGGCTGCAGGGTTCGACGCCGCCCTCGCCCTCGGGCCGACCGTTCTCCGCGCCTGGGCGCTGCCCGTCAAGCTGCCGGTCACGATGATCGGCGCGCTGGAATTGACCCTGGCGCAGGCCGCATGCTCGCTGGCATCCGGTGCGTTCGGTTTCGTGGCCGTTCTGGCGATCCGCGAAACGATCCGGGCGCTCATCGGACCGGCGGCCTTCAATCGGATGTCGGCCGCCCTGCAGGCGGCGCTCGGCATCATCCTGACGACGATGCTGCTGCTTCTGCCGCGGTCGGCCGGATCGGTCGCCGCGACGTGGCTGTCGCACGGACGCGTGCCGCCCGCCGTCGTTCCGCCGCTGTGGTTCGTCGGTCTACATGAAACGGTGGTTGGCGGCGTTGTCGACGGTCTTCCGCGTAGCACGCCGCTGCCGCGGTACGTTGCCGCCGAACGAACGGCAACGCATCTCTACCAGGCTGTGCGGCCGCTTTTTCCTCGGCTCGCGGAAATCTCGGTCATCGCCATGATGCTGGTTTTTGCCGCGGCGATCGTCGCGTCGCTCTGGAACAATCGCCGGCTTCCGGCCGAGACGTTCAGGAAGGCGGCCTTCCTGAGCGGCATGCGTCGCGCCGTGGGTCGCGGTGCCGCGGCCACGATCGTCCGCCACCCCGCGGCACAAGCGGGCTTTTCATTCACGCTGCAATCCTTGGCGCGAAGCGTGCCGCACCGAGCGACGATGGGCGTCGTCGTGGCAGTGGCGGTCTCGCTCGTCGTCATCACCTCCGGCGCCGTGGATACGAGTCGCGTGCACGGGATCGCGGCGGCCCCGTTGTCGGCGCTCACGCTGCAGACGCTGATTCTCGCAGTGGCACTCACCGCATTTCGGCACATCGTCCGCGTGCCGGCGGAGCTTCGCGCGAATTGGACCTTTCATCTCGCGTGGTCGGGTGACGAGCGCCCGTTCCTCGCCGGCGTGAAACGCGCAGCGCTAACGGTGATCGTCGCGCCGACGCTGGCCATCTTGTTTTTGTACGGCGCCTTCGCGTTTGGGCCTCGATTCGCTCTTGGACACCTGGTAGCGGGCGTCCTCCTTTCATGGATTCTCATCGACCTCCTGTTCATCGGCTACCGGAAGCTGCCGTTCGCCTCGAGCTACATCCGGTCGGAGGACCTGAAGTCCGTTGGTCCGTTGTACGTGCTCGCGGCGCTGACCGGGACCGTGTGGTTTGCCGAGGCGGAAAGAGCGGCGTTCGGCAGCGTGACGAGCGCCGTTCTGTTCTTCGGCGCCCTCGTGGCTCTCGGATCGGCGGCACACGCGCTGGACGCCTCACGACGGCGGCTGCGGTTGCCGATCGATCTGGATGAACGGCCGGCCGGAAGCACGCAGCCGCTCGAGCTCATTCGGTAGCGAGACGCGTATGGCGACCCTGTTCGGCGATCTGGTTTCGGATTTCCGGCTCGCGGCGCGCCTGCTCAGAAAAGATCGCGCATTCACGGTCGTCGCCGTCGGCATTCTCGCGGTGGCGATCGGCGGCAATGCCACGCTGTTCGTGATCACCGACGGACTCGAACGCCGGGGCCTCCCCGTGGACGCGCCGGATCGGATGACGGCGCTCGGGGCGGAAGACTCCGCCGGCCGGCCGCTCGGATTGTCGATCGCGGATCTCGACGATGTCCGATCAGCGGATGCGTTTGCGGGCGTTGCGGCGTACGCCGGCGCCGGCGCGAATATCACAGAACGCGATCTCGCCGCCGACCGCGTCAGCGGCGCGTTCATTTCCGGGAATACCTTCGCTCTGCTCGGTGAACGCGCGATCGTCGGCCGCGAGTTCGCGCCGGAGGACGACCGGACTGGCGCCCCGCCGGTCTGCATCATCGGTTACGCGATCTGGCAAGAGCGGTACGGCGCCAGCAGCCGCATCGTCGGGCGCACGATCGCAGTGAATGGTGTGCCGACGACGATCGTGGGCGTGATGCGGAAAGGGTTCCGCTATCCGCTCGTGCACGATTTGTGGCTGCCGCTTGCGTCGATGCCGGGACTCGATTCGCAGAAGCGCGAGGCCCGTAATTTTCAGGTGCTCGGGCGGCTCGCGGCCGGCGTGAGCCTCGCGCACGCGCAGGCCGAGCTCGACACGATCGCTGCGCGCCTTGCACGCGAGTATCCGGCGACGAATGACAAAATCCGGTTCGTCGTCCGGCCGTTCACCGGCGGGTTCGAGCTGAACAACCCGTGGACGGCGATGCTTGGTGCCGTGAGCCTCGTGCTGGTGATTGCGTGCGCGAACGTGGCGAACCTGCTGCTCGCGCGCGCGACCGAGCGGCAGCGGGAGATGGCCATTCGCGCCGCATTGGGCGCGAGCCGCGGGCGCATCATGCGGCAACTGCTGACCGAAAGCGTGACGCTCTCGATGCTCGGCGCGGGCCTGGGGCTGCTGCTATCAGCGTGGGGGACTGAGTTGCTGACCGCGCTCAGCCCGGCGACGATGTTCAAATTGCAGGAAGTCAGAATGGACGGGCGGGTACTCGGGTTCACGCTGGCGATTTCAATTCTGACGGGACTCCTGTTCGGCCTCGCCCCGGCGCTGCATGCCGCAAGGCCGGAAGTGCAGCTCGCGCTCAGCGAAGGCGGGCGCGGTTCGTCAGGAAAAGGTCAGCGGCGGTTGCGCGGGCTGCTCGTCGTCACCGAGGTCGCGCTGGCGCTGGTGCTGCTCATTGGCGCCGGCCTGCTCGTCCGAAGTTTCACGCGGCTGCTCGACGTGACTCCGGGATTTGAATCTGGGAACCTGCTGACCATGATGGTTCCGGCAAACGGGCCAAGGTACGAAAAGGATGAGCAGGTGCGGGCCTTCTATCAGGAAGCCATCAAGCGGATCGAAAGGCTGCCCGGAGTCGAGGCCGCAGGCATCGTCAGCAACCTGCCGCTCGGCGGCAATATGGACAAGTCCGGCCTGCACATCGAGGAAAAACCGCTCGCGAACCCGGCCGACGCGCCGAGCGCGGAACGTTACAGCATCAGCCCCGATTACCTCCGCGCGATGCGCATCCCGGTACTCCGCGGGCGCGGGTTCACCGATCAGGACGGGGCTAACGCCCCGCTGGTAGCGCTGATCAACCAGACTCTGGCCCGGCAGGTCTGGCCGAATGAAGACCCGATTGGCAAACGCATCAGGCTTGGCTCCATCGAGAATCCGCTACGCACCATCGTCGGCGTAGTCGGTGACGTGAATCATTATGGCCTCGACACGCCGCCCGACCTGCAGGCTTACGTGCCGCACGCGCAGTGGACGGATTCGTATATGCTGTTTGCCGTCCGCACCGCGAATGACCCCACAGCCATTGCCGACGCCGCCCGCCGCGAAGTCTGGTCGGTTGACAAGGACATTCCTGTCTATCAGGTCGCCACGATGGAGCGTCTGGTTGCGTCTTCGGTCGCTCAGCGCCGCTTCACGCTCGTGCTGCTCGGAGTGTTCGCGGGCGTGGCGCTGCTCGTGGCCGCCATCGGAATTTACAGCGTCATGTCTTACTCGGTCACGAACCGCACGAACGAGATCGGCATCCGGATGGCGCTCGGGGCCGGAGCGGGTGACGTGTTCAGGCTGGTCGTGGGGCAGGGGATGAAACTGGCGGCGGCGGGCGTGGCGACCGGACTCATCGCAGCCTTCGCGCTCACGCGCCTGATGACCGGATTGCTCTTCGGCGTGAGCGCCAGTGACCCGCTGACGTTCGCCGGGGTCGGGCTGCTGCTGGCACTCGTCGCGTTCGTGGCCTGCTGGATTCCGGCGCGACGGGCGACGAAGGTGGACCCGATGACGGCGCTGCGGTGTGAGTGAGAGATGGCGGAGATGAAACAGGAATAGACCGCGGATCAGCGCGGATCACACCCGCGAAAATCCGCCTGATCCGCGATCTGATTTAATGCAGTGACGAGTAAAATTTCCTTCTGAAATCCTCGGGTGACACCCCGCCAGCATCGGCGAGCTTTGCCACCCAGTCCTCATCGGCAAAATCCTTCGAGTTCAGGCGCACCATATAGTCGCGGGCCACCTGATAACTTTCGGTGTCCACTTCGACCGGGCGGCACCGACCACGGCCCGTGGCCGGGTCAACCACGTCGCTGAACGGGGTCGGGTGGAATTCGCCGCCCATGACCGTGATCATCGCGCCGCTGCCGCCTTTGAGCAGGTAGTTGACCGCGGCGTAGCCCATGTCGCGCGCGTACTCGGCGTCGTAAGGGATCGGCTGGGCGCAGCGCAGTTCGTAGCCGATGGTCTTGTCAACCAGCGTGACTTTGATGTCGCGCTCTTCGAGCCGCGCCTGAACCTCGCTTTTGATCTTGCGGCCGAGGTCAATTTCGGTGACGCGAATGTTGCCCTGGGCGTCGCGGTCCACGTCCTGCAGCTCCTTCACTTCCTCCTCGCTGAAGTGTTCGACGAGGGCTTCGGAAAGCAGCACGACGCCGTGGTTGCGCCCCATCGCGCGCCGCTTGATGATCGAGCCTTCGACCACGTCGGCGATGTCGCCGAGGTTGATCGTGGGCCGGGGGAATTCCTCGGGGATGATCACGCAGGTCGCGCCGGCGGCCTTGCCGATGCCGAGCGTCAGGTGCCCGGTCGGGCGCCCCATCGTCACGCCCAGGTACCAGCGGCCCGTGGTCTTCGCGTCTTCCATCAGGCTCTTGACCACGGCGACGCCGACGTGCCGGGCCGTCTCGTAGCCGAGCGTCGAGACGGGCAGCGGCATCCACAGGTCGTTGTCAATGCTCTTCGGGATCAGCACGACCTTGAACGCGCCGCGCGACTCGCGTTCGAGCGCGACGGCGCTGCTGACGGCGTCGTCGCCGCCGATGATGACGAGCGCCTCGATGTCGAGTTTTTTGAGCGCGGCAATCGTGTTGTCCAGACTCTGGCGGTCGCGCGAAATGTCCACGCGCGAGGAGCCGAGAACGACGCCGCCGTCGAGGTGGATGCGCGAGACTTCCTCAACCGTCATCTCGTGCTGTTCGTCGGTGTAACGCTGCGCCAGCCACTCGAAGCCGTCGTGAAAACCGATCGGCACGTGTCCGACCTTGATGGCCTCGATGGTGATCGCGGCGATCACTCCGTTGGTCCCGGGGGCCGGCCCGCCGCCGACCAGAATGCCGATTTTCTTGCTTGCCATAGATAGTTAGGATTCAGGAGATAGGATTTAGGATTCAGGATTCAGAGACTCGCTGACTCTTCCTGCATTTCTAAATCCTAAATCCCGGATCCTGAATCCTGCTTTTTACGCTCCCGATTGAACTGCTCCCGTGAGGTATTCAAATTTCCGGCAGAAGGCGTCAACCGTCAGGTGCGCGGCGTGGGCGAGCTTTTCGACCCAGGCCGAGTACTCGAAATCTTCGGGCCCGAGCCGGGTCATGTACTCGCGCGCGACGCGGTAGCTTTCGCTGTTGGGATCAACGTTGCGGACTCTGGTTTTGCCGGTGACGGGGTCGCGGATGTCGGTGAATAAGATCGGGACCATCCGCCCGCCCTGGACGCTGATCATCGCGCCGCTGCCGCCGCTCGTCAGAAATCGGATCGCGCTGTAGCCGAGGTCGCGGCAGTAGGCCGCGTCGAACGGGATCGGGTCGGCGCAGCGCAGCTCGTAGCCGATGTTCTTGTTCGTGATCGTGATCTTCATGTCGCGCTGCGCGAAGCGGCCCTGCAACTCGGCCTTGACCTTGCGCGCCAGATTGACTTCGGCGAAGCGGATGTGGCCATGTTCGTCGCGCTCGACGTCTTCGAGTTCGGCCAGCTCCTGCTTGTCGAGTTTTTCGATCAGCCCTTCGGCCAGGATCGCGACGCCGTAATGAAGTCCGTCGGCGCGCCGCTTGATGATCGAGCCTTCGACGATGTCACAGATCTGCGCGAAGGGCACGGTCTCCTGCTCGAACTCCTCGCGGATGAGCGTGAGCGTGGCGCCGGCGGCCTTGCCGATGCCGAGCGCCAGGTGGCCGGCCTGCCGGCCCATCGCGACGACGATGAACCAGCGTTTGGTCGAGCGCGCGTCCTCGATCAGGTTGCGCACCAGTTCGACGCCGACGTGCCGCGCCGTCTGGTAGCCGAAGGTCGGGATGTGGCTGGGCAGTGGCAGGTCATTATCAATCGTCTTCGGCACGTGAACCGTGCGGATCGCGCCGCCGGATTTCTCCGCCATCGTCCGCGACGAGAACGCCGTGTCATCGCCGCCGATCGTCATCAGGTGGGTGACGCCGAGCGCGTGCAGCGAATCGAGTACCGCGCGCGTATCCTTCTCCTGCTTCGTCGGGTTGTCGCGCGCCGTGCCGAGGATCGAGCCGCCCAGCAGGTGGATGCGCGAGACGTCCTCGATCTGCAGGCGCCGGACTCTGGAAGTGTCTTCGCGCATCAGGTATTTGAACCCTTCCTGCACGCCGAGGACTTCAAAGCCTTCGTTGATCGCCTCAATCGTCGCCGAAGAAATGACCGAATTGATGCCGGGTGCCGGGCCGCCGCCGACAATAATCGCCAGTGTCCCTCGTGGTGGCATTGGAAATCTCCTGACTGTCGTGTGTTTGAAGAAGGTGGTGATTGTACACAGGCGGGTGTGATTTGGCCAGCAGCGCAGGAAGACCACATGGGTGCAGCAGCGGCGAGCGGAGGCTTTGACGAGTGGCCGCCGGGAAGCACTGCTCGCCCGAGGCTCGCCGCTGCTGTCCCGGCAGGCGCGGAGGGGTTTCTCCAGGCTTATCTACTTGATCTCCGACAGCGCTCTAGTGAAAATGCGTTCGGAGATCATAACGGCGAAGCAGAGGGGGAGGCAATTGCGGAAAGACAGCGCTGACAATCCAGTACACGAAGCCGTGCGCCGGCCCTTTTTTCGCGGCTCGCGCGCGGTACTGCTGCTCGCCGCCTGTTTCATTCTGGCGCTCGTGCTGGTCGGCACTCTGGCGCTGCGTTTGCGCAGACAGAGCCAGGAGACCGAGCGCGCCCGCAATGAAGTCGCACAATTACAGAACAGGGAAAAAGAGTTGCAATCGCGCCTGGGCGAGCTGGAGCAGGCGAGGGCCGAGCTGCTCAAAACCGAGCGCGAGAAGAGCGACAAACTGGAGGCGGAGCGGAATGACCTGAAAAATCAGGTGGCCGAACTGCAGAAGTCACAACTGAATATCCCGGTCTACTCGAAACTGCTCACGGAAGAGCGGGGCACGGGCGAACCGCTGATGGTGATCGTCCCGCCGGCCGCCAGATCCGTGATGCTCCGGCTCAGGATCAGCAAGCCGAACGAGTACCCGCAATACCTCGTCGAGCTGATTGACGCGCAGGGCAATACGGTGAGGGAAGCCGCGGGGCTCAAGCCGGTTGACGACGGCACCCTGAATCTGATCATCCCGCGCTCGGCCCTCGGCGAAGGGAAGTATCTGGTGCGCGTTCACGGCCAGCGCGGGAAAGTGCAGAGCAAGGTCGCCGAAGATGACCTGCTGCTGACGCGGTCAAAGTAAGGCCCGCCTGTCGTGATTACTTCCCGCTCACATACTTTTCGATCCACGCGAACTCGCGCCGCATCTTGTCGAGCTGGTAACTCGGCACCTGGAGCCCGTGGCCCTGATCCGGGTAGATGACCATCTGCACGGGCACGCCGAGGCGTTTGAGCGTCAGGTAAGTTTCGCGCGATTGCGCGAGCGGCACGCGCTCATCTTTCTCGCCATGAAAGATCAGCGTCGGAGTCTTCGCCTGCGTCAGGTAAGTCAGCGGCGACAGCTCGTCGTAAGCTTTGCGGTTTTCCCAGGGCGTGCCGCCGTGCAATCGTTCGCGGCTCCACTGCATGTCTGCGGTCGCCCAGTACGACACGGCGTTCGAGAGGCCCGCGCCGTACGCCGCGCATTTGAAGCGGTTCGTGTGGCCGATGATCCAGCCGCCCATATAACCGCCGTAGCTCCAGCCCGCGACCGCCAGCTTGTTCTCGTCGGCGATGCCCTGTCTGATCAGTTCGTCAATGCCGCTCATGACGTCTTCGTAATCCACCTTGCCGATCAGCAGCTTGTTGGCCTGCGCGAATTTTGCGCCGTAATTCGACGAGCCGCGAAAATTCGGCATGAATACCGCGTAACCGTTCGCAGCATAAATCTGCGGGAACGCGCCCCACGAGGCGTTGAAGTTTTTGACGTAAGCGCCCTCCGGCCCGCCGTGAATGTAGGTGAGCAGCGGGTAGCGTTTGCCGCTCTCGTAACTGGTCGGATAAAAGAGCAATCCTTCGATAGCCGTGCCGTCGTTTGACTTCCATTTGATCGCGTCAACCCTGCCGAGCGCGAAGGATTCGACCTGCGGGTTGAGTCTGGTCATCTGGAAGAAGACCGGGTTGCGCGCGCTGATCGTCATCACCTCGGAAGCCATCTGCGGGTTCTCGTGGACGAAGACGACCTGGAAGCCGTCGGGCGTCATGGAAAAGCCCGTGTTCGTGCCCTCGCCGTTCGTGACCGCGACGATGCCGCGATCCGAGAGGTCGGTCGTGAAGATGTGTTCGTTGACCCCGACCCCGGCGGAAAAGACCAGGCGATTGTTGTCAGCGGCCCAGTGGAAGCCGCGGATGTAACCGTCGAAGTTTTTCGCCAGCACCTGCGCTTCGCCGCCCGCGGCCGGGATGACGTGGATGCGCTCGGGCCCCGTGACCGGGTCGCCGTCAGCGGTCGCGAGGAAAGCGATCTTCTTCCCGTCCGGCGAGAACTGCGGCTGTGATTCGGCGCCGGGGCGACGGGTAATCTGGATCGCCTGAGCCGTGTCGAAGGGCGCGCTGTTCAGGTTGCAGGGCGTGACGTAAATTTCAGTCGTCTGGTTGTCGGCGAGCTTCGGGGTCGAGCGCGCCGTAAAGACAATCTGCGACCCGTCGCGCGACCAGTCGAAGCCGGTGATGTGGCGCGTGCCCTTGGTCAGCTGTCTGATCGCCCTGGTCCCGACGTTGACGATCCACAGTTGCGCGAAGCGGTAATCCTCATCCACGACGACCGGCGGTTTGTTTTTCGGCTTGTCTTTGCCTTCGTCCGTGTGGCGCGGCTCTTCGGCGATGAAAGCGATTGATTTGCCGTCGGGCGACCAGGCGAAATCCTGCACCGCCGTTTTGTGCATGGTGAGCTGCTGCGCTTCGCCGCCCAAAGGGTTGATCAGATAAATCTGCACGGCGGACGAGTCGGTTGAATTCGCGCTGCTGCGGTCGGAGAGAAAGGCGATACTGCGCGCGTCGGGCGACCAGCGCGGGTGGTCGTCGCGCTTCGAGTTGAAGGTCAGGCGCGTCGCCGGCTGAAAGAATTCGGTCGAGGCCAGGTACAGGTCGGAGTTGAAACGATCGGCCTCGCGATCCCACGAGGTCGCGACGAAGACGGTGCGGCGGATGTCGGGGGAAATCTGCGGATCGCTCGCGCGGTTGAGCGAGATCACGTCCTCGAAGGTCATCGGACGCTTCGCCTGTGCGAAGACGGCTTCAATGCAGAAAATTATGAGTAAGAGTAATGCTGGTCCGCGAAAACGAATCATTGGTAATCTCCTGAACGTAGCAGTATTAAGCTGAATATTTATGGCCTGTCCATCGTGCGTAGCTTAAGAAAGCTACCGGCGGCTTACTCACGCGAAGTCCCATCTCCTTTCCGCCGGGGTCGGTTGTGGCGGCGTCACCGATGAAAGACTGCTGAGTCTGTGAATGATAATGCGAACTGAGGGATTGTGGTAGTGAGTTACTGCCCTGGCGTTCGGGAGCCGTTTCAGCGCCGCCAGCGCGGAGTGGTCAGGGATCGGGCCTTCAGCCGTCCTGACCCCGGCCACGGACTCTGACTTCTGAATTCACGAAGGTCTTTCCGGCAGGCTGGCCGGATAAAATTGAACAGAGGCGGCGTCAGCCGGCCTTCATCTCAGCAGCCGTCACAGAATGCGCCCCGGACAATATAAAGCACGATGATGACCCCGACCACGATTCCCACCCCGATGGCGATCTTCGCACCCGTCGAGAGGTTGTTGCCCCGCACCTGCGTCACATCGGGGTAGGCGACCTGAGTCGTCGCGCCGGTGGTTAAATCTGTGACCACGAAATGTTCCGGCCCGGATTCGCTGATGAAGCCGGAGAGCCGGGTCCTGTCCTTCAGCTTAACCGTCACGCGGGCCTCGGTCCCGGTGCCGAGTCTCGCGATGCCCGCCCTGACCTGTTCCGCTTTGCTGACACCCTTCTCCGCTTTTGTGCCCGCCATCGCCGGTGGCGTGACGGCCAGAGTGTAAGTCAGTGAGCCGACCAGCATGAGTGATAGCCACCTCTGATACATATTGTCATCCTTCCCTGTAGAAGTGGGGAGAGATTTCGAGGGAATGAAGACAATATAGCTCTCAAGGCAGCACTTTCCAAACGTGAAGCGGAATTATCGGTCAGCGTGAGTTACCGCAGGCGCAGCGAACCCCGGGCACCAGTGGTGTCGGCGAAGTGTCCATCAATCCGGGAAGGTTCGTCCGACTGTCAGCAGCCCTTCCTTACTTTCCCACGACCAGAAGCATAAAGCTCCCCGGCACGACCGGCGGTCGCGGGTTCGGGCGCTCCGGCGTGGGCGCGGGCGGCGTGCCGAGTTGCGCTGCGGACAGGTATATCCTGTGTGTTTTCGTGTCCACCGCCATCGTGCGGGCGCTGGGCAGCGTTTTGACGCTGGCGACGACGGTGTATTTATCGGGCGAGTCTTCATGCACCACGGTCAGCGTGCCTTCGCCGTTTGAACTGAAGGCGAGGCCCGTCGCCGGGTCGAACCCGGCGGCGTCCGGGCCCTTCCCAATCGCGGGCGTCGCAACGACGCGCCCGTTGTCGGCGTTCATGACGATCATCTTCCCGTTTTCACAGACGATGAAAAGCCGCCGGTTTTTCAGATCCATCGCCATCCCGCTCGGTCCCTCGCCCGGAGCGAGCGGCCAGCGTTCTTTGATCGCCATCTCCTTCGAGTCAATCACGGCCACTTCGTTCTTGTCATCGAGGTTGACGAAGACCCGGCCTCTGCCGTCGGCGACCGCGAATTCGGGGCGACCGCCGAGCGTGATGGTGCTGATGACTTTGCCCGAAGCGGCGTCAATCACGGTCGAGGTCGCGTCGGCCCGCATGCGGTTGAAAGTGAAGACGCGGTGCGTCGCGGGGTCATAGAGGATGGCGTCAGGGTTGCCGCCGGTCGGCGCCGTGCCGATGACCTGCAGCGTTTTGAGGTCGAAGATCGTGGCCGAATTGTCGCGCCCGTTGCTCGTGAAGCCGCGCCCGAGGTCCGAGGCGAACGCGATGCCATGCACGCCTTTGGTGTCCGGTATTTCACCGACGACTTTTTCCGAATCGAGATCGAGTACGACCACCTTCGTCGCGTGCGAGACGTAGAGGCGGCGCGCCTGGCTGTCGGCGGCCAGGTAATCCCACCCTCCTTCGCCGCCGATTTTGATCTCTTTCAGGACGTGCCACGAAGAATCCTGGGCCGGAGTGATGTTGACGAGGCCGCCCGCAATCAGCACGGCCAGCAGCGAGAGAGTACGGCGAGTAAACATAGTATGTGCCCTCCAGTAGTGTTCGGGGGCGCGTGTTCAGACGCGCCCGCCCTGATTTGTAATGGCCCCCGGCCCCGCGCCGTCGCGCCGCAGCATGGCGTAAACAGTGGGCGTGACGACGAGCGAGAGCAGGAGCGCGACGGCCAGGCCGCCGATGACGGCAATCGCCAGCGGCTGGAGCAGGTCGGCGCCCGACCCGAGAGCTAAAGCGAGCGGGAGCATGCCGAGCATGGCCGCGAGTGAAGTCATCAGCACCGGGCGGAAGCGGCGGCGCCCCGACCGCAGCAGCGCTTCGCGCAGCGTGTCGCCCGCCGCCAGGTGGTCTTCCACCGTGTCGAGCATGAGGATGCCGTTCTTGGCGACGATGCCGATGACCATAATCATCCCCATCAGCGAGACCACGTTGAGCGTCGAGCGGGTGACGAACAGCCCCAGCAGCACGCCGCCCAGGGCCAGCACCGCCCCGGTCACAATCGCAATCGGGTGCGCGAAGGATCGAAACTCGATGAGCAGCGTCAGGAAGACGAGCGTGACCGCGAGCCCGAGGGCGATCATCATTTGACGGAAGCTCGACTGCTGCTCGCGGTAAAGCCCGCCGTACTCGATGGTCATCCCCGGCGGGAGCTTCACTTCTTTGGCCAGTCGCGCCTTGATCGCGCTGATCCCGCTGCCGAGGTCCGTGCCTTCCAGTCGCGCCGTGACCGCGACGGTCTGGCGCAACCCGTCGCGCGCGATCTCGGTCTGGCCCTTGTCGTACTGGATGTCGGCCACCTGATCGAGGCGGAAGAGCGCGTCTTTGACGGGCGAGCGAATCTGCAGGCCGCGCAGGGCTTCCAGTGATTCACGCAGCGAGTCGGGCAACACGACGCGCACCGGAATCAGCCGGTCCTGTTGCAGGATCGCCGAACCCGTGTCGCCGGTCATCGCGGTCGTGACCGTGCCGGCGACGTCGCTGGGGGTGACGCCGAGCTGCGCCGCCCGCTGCGGATCAATCTTGAATGTCACAGCCGGGCCGCTGACGGTCACGCCGTTAACAGTGTCCACGACGTTGGGAATTTTTTTGATTGTCTCTTCAATTTCCGCCGCCTTCTGCTGCAGGGCCGCCGCGTCTTCGCTGAAGAGTTTGATTTCGATGGGCTGCGGCGCGCCGGTCAGATCGCCGATCAGGTCGCCGAGGATGCCGGGGAGTTCCACGCGATCCATGCTCGGCTCTTTGGAGGCGATCTGTTTGCGCAGGTCATCTTTCACCTCCTCGGTCGGGCGTTCACGGTCGGGCTTGAGCTTGACCAGAAAATCGCCCGTGTTCGGCTCGGTGATCGAGAGGCCGAGCTGGAGGCCCGTGCGCCGGGAGTAGCTCTCGACTTCTTTCGTCTCCTTCAACATCCGTTCGACGTGTTGCAGGATGCGATCCGTTTCGGCCAGCGACGTGCCCGGCGGCGTGAAGTAATCAAGCACGAAAGCGCCTTCGTCAAACTCCGGCAGAAATTCTGAGCCGAGGCCACGAAAGACCAGATATGAGAAGGCAATCACTCCCAGGCAGACGACGATGACTGCCAGCCGGCGGTCAAGCGCCTTTCCGAGCAGCCATTCGTAGCGCCGGATGATCGCGCCCAGCAACCGGCCATGCTCTTCTTCTTCAGCCGCGCGACCGTCGGCCCGCGCTTCGCGCTCAGGCGAATCCCCTCCGGGCGCCGCGCCTTCGCCTTCGGCGCGGGGACGGACCTTGATGAGCCATTCGGCGAGGACCGGCGTGAAGGCGAGCGCGAGCGCGAGCGAGGTGAGCAGCGCGACCGCCATCGTCAGCGCGAGCGAGCGGAAGAAGACGCCCCACACCCCGGTGAGCAGTGTCAGCGGCAGGAAGACGACGACCGGCGTGACCGTCGAGCCGATGATCGGCACGGTGATTTCAGAGACGGCGCTCTGGACGGCCTCGTGCCGGGATTGTCCGCGCGAGAGGTGCGTGTAGATATTCTCGACCACGACAATCGCGTCATCAATCACGAGGCCAATCGCGGCGGCCACGCCGCCCAGCGTCATCAGGTCAAAGCTCAGCCCGGCCAGCCGCATGGCCAGAAACGTGACGAGTACGGCGACCGGGATCACCAGGAGCGCGACGAAGGTCATTCGCCAGTCGCGCAGGAAGCCGAAGAGGATCGCCGCCGACAGGAGCAGGCCGATCAGAATCGCGTCGCGCACCGAATTGATCGAGGCGCGCACCAGCAGCGACTGGTCGTAGAAGGGCGCGATCTTCACGTCCTTCGGCAACTGGGCGCGCATCGTTTCCAGCTCCGCCTTCACTTCATCAACCACGGTGACCGTGTTGGCGTCGGGCTGGCGGTAGATGTTGACGAGTACAGCCGGGTGACCGTCGGCGGTGACGGTCGTGTAATTCGGGGCGATGCCTTCGCCGACCGTCGCCACGTCGGCGAGCAGGACGGGCACGTTATTGACGACTCCGACGACGATTGCGTTCAGCTCTTCGGGCTTTCTGGCCTGGCCGCTGACGAGCGCGAGTTCCAGCTGATGGTTCTCTTCGATCAGCCCCGGCGAGGCGATGATGTTGGCCTTATCAACCGCGTCCACCACCTGCTGCAAAGAGACGCCGCGGGCGGCGAGCCGGGCCGGGTCAACCGTGGCATGGTATTCGCGAACCTGACCGCCGGCGACCGCCACGCGGGCCACGCCCGCCAGTCGCGCCAGCCGCGGCCTGACGGTGTAGGTGGCAAGTTCGCGCAGGCTGGCCGGCGCGCGCCCGTCGGAGGTGAGGCTGAAACCGGCGACGGGGAAGGCGGCGAAAGTCAGCCGGTCAACGCTGCGGATCGCGGCGCCGGGCGGCAGACTCGCGGAGAGCTGCGACAGCCGCGCCTGGACCAGTTGCAGCGACTGAAGAATATCCACGCCCCAGTCGAAGAAGAGGTCAATTTCGGAGGCGCCGCGCTGAGTGGTCGAGCGGATGCGGTTGACCTTCGGGATGCCGTTCATCGCCTCTTCAATCGGGCGCGTGACCGAGACGAGAACCTGCGGCGCGGGCACCACGCCGTAATCAACAATGATCACGATGCGCGGGAAATCGGTCTGCGGGAAGATCGCAATCGGCAACTGGAACGCGGCGTACAAACCGGCGGCGCATAACAGCGCGACCAGCACCACCACGGCCCGCGACTGGTTGGAGACGAGACGCGCGAGACTCAAGGCTTCACTCCCGATGTCGAACCTGTACTCGATCCCTGTTTCGCCCCCGGGTTTTTCCCCGGCGTAGTGCCGGACCCCGGTCCCGGAGTCGCCCCCGGTGGACTGGCGCCCGGCGTTGCCTTCGATCCCGGGCCCGGTGCCGGACTGGCCTGAGCGGCGGGGCTGGCCCCCGGCGTCGCGGCGGAGCCGGCATTTGATCCCGTGCCCGCTCCCGGGCTCGCGCCCCCTTGCGCCGGCGCGCTGCTGTTCGGCGACGCACTGTCTTTAGCCGGCGACCCTCCGCCTGACTCACCACTCTTTCCGGCCTCCTTGCCGCCTTCCTTCTCGTCACCTTCTTTCTCTTCGCCCTTATTCACCTCGACCTTCGCCTTGTCGGGCAGCGCGTAGTTGCCTTCGACGACGACCGTCTCGCCGCCCGTCAGGCCCGCCGTGATTTCGACCTTGTCTGGCGTGCGGATGCCGACCTTGACTTTCGTCTCATGAGCGATGAGCTTGTCATCAACGACCATCACCGTGCCGTCTTCGGCGTTGCTCGCTTCGAGCGTGACGGCGGATGCCGGGACGAGTACGGCGTCGCTGACGGACTCCGTCGTGACGACCACCTGCGCCGTGCTGTTGGCGCGCAGCCGGCCGCCGGGGTTTTTGAGGTTGACCCAGATTTCGACCGACCGGTTGGTCGGGTCAGCCGAGCGGCTGACGAGCGAGACACGGCCCGCCAGTTCCTCCTCCGGCTGGTCGGTCGGCAGCACCTTCGCCGGGTCGCCCGCCTTCAGCCGCGCCGCGACCGTGTCGGCGAACGGGGCTTTGACGATCACTTCGCTCAGGTCCGAGATGTTGAGCAGCTTCGCGCCCGCCGCCGCGAATTCGCCGCGGTACTGGAATTGATCGGTCACGATGCCGGCAAACGGCGCGCGGATCGTGGCGTAGCTCAGTTGCGCGTCGAGGTTCGCGAGGCGCTCCTCGGCCTGCCTGACTTTGGCCTCGGCCTGCGCGCGGTCATTCGGGTTGATCGCAGTCTGGCGCAGCGTGACAGTTCGTTCAGCCAGCCGCAACTGGTCTTCGGCGGTCGTGAGCGCGAGTTGTGCGGCTTCCAGGTCTTTTTTGGAGATGCCGCCGCGGTCATAGAGTACCTGCCGACGCTCGTAAGTGGCGCGCGCGTTCTCGACGCTGGCGCGGGCGTCGCGCAGATCCTTCTCGGCCTGCGCAGTCGCCTGCGGGATCGTGCCAGTACTCAGGCTGCGCAGGCTTGAGCGCGCCTCCTGCAGCGCGGCGGCGGCTTCGGTACGCTGCGCCCGCAGGTCGCGCGATTCGAGCGTGACGATCGGCTCGCCCGCCCTGACGGCGTGGTTCTTGAGCAGCGCCATCTGCGCTATCGGCGCCGAGATTTTGGCGCTCACGGTCGCCTGCTGTTTCGGGAAGATTGCGCCGAGCGCGGTGATATGGGCGGCAATCGGCCCGCGCTCGGCCTTCGCCACCTTCACGCTGACGACAACTTCCTCAGCCTTCTCTTCCTCTGCCTTCTTCGGCCACCGCCACCAGATCAGCGCCGCGAGCAGTGCCAGCACGACTGCCGCAAGCAGCCACGCTGTGATCCGCCTGCTTCGCTCCGGCCTGGAATCAGACGCCGAACGGCGCGGACGGATCTCATTCAACCTGTCATTTTGTTCGCTCATTGTCCGGTCGCCTGTCTCAGGCGCGTGAGCGCCACCCGGTAATCGAAAAGGGCCTGGTAATAGGCCGCCCGCTGCGCGGCCAGCGTGTTCTGGGCGTCGGTGACTTCGATGATCTGCGCCTCGCCGGCGCGGTAGCGGGCGACCGACAGCTCGACGTTGCGCTCGGCGTCAGGCAGTGACGCGCCGATGATCCGCGCGCGCGCGGCGGCGGAGAGCGCCTGCGCACGGGCGCTGTAAAATTGCTGGGCGAAGCCGCGCAGCGTGAGCAGCCGCGTTGATTCGAGCGCCTGCGCCCGCAACTGCGCCTGCCGCTCGCGGCTGCGACTCGCGCCCCAGTCGAAGATCGGGATCGTCAGACTGACAGTGCCCGTTGCGCCTGAGTGCTGCCTGAGCGGTTCGGCCCGCAGCGAGTCAGTATCGAAGCCGCCCGCGAGGTTGTAAGTGAGCAGTGGCCGCCGCTCGGCGCGCGCGAGCCGGATGTCGAATTCGGCGGCACGGCGCTGGGCCTCGAACTGGGCGAATTCGGGCCGGTGCGTAATCGCTTCGTCGGTGAAGCGCTCGACCTCACCGGTCCCGGGCAGGCCCCGCGAGAGGTCGGCGACCGCGAGCGGCGCCGTGAAATTCGAGCCGAGGAAGACGCGCAAGCTGTCGGCGGCGGCTGATTCGACTGCCCGCGCCTGCTCCAGCTCATCGCGCCGCGTGGCCGTCTGGAGCCGCGCCCGCACCAGATCAACCTCAGCCACTTCGCCGCCGCCGACGAGCAGTGAAGTGATGCGCTCGAACTCCTGAGCCGCCGAGAGGCTCAGTTCTGCTGAACTCCTCCGGGCCGCGGCGAGCGCGAGCCCGTAATAAGCCTCGGCCGTCGCCTGCACGAGCGCGCGGCGCGCGGCCTCGGTTCCGGCATGCGCCGCTTCCAGCAGGGCGCGGTTGCGCCGGAGCGTGGCCCGCAGCCGCCCCGCGAGATCCAGTTCCCCGGTGACGCCGATGAGCGCCTCGTATTCGGTGACGGCGTTCGCGGCGATGAAGGCCGGCGTGCGCGGCGTGGTCGCCGGGACGCCGATTTCCGGCGAGGTGTAGATGAAAGTTGACGGGCTGGTCAGCCGCGGCAGGAAGGCGAGCTGAGCCTGCCGCACGTCTTCGGCCGCGAGCCGCTCGTTGATCTGCGCCTGCTGGAAAGCCGAGGCCTGCGCGAGCGCCAGCCGCGTCACGTCATCAAGTGACAACGGCGCCGTCGCCGGGGTGGCTGGTTGTGCGGGCGGCGCGTTCTGAGGCGGTGGAGCAGTCGGGGCGGTCGGCTGCTGCGCCGGTGGCGCGGGAGCGGGCGTGGGATTCTGGCCGTAACCGACGCCGGCCGTCACCACGATGAGCAGAATTTTCAGCAGCGCCTTACTCGAAGTAGTCACAGGCAACCGGGATGAAATAGTTTTGTGGGGAGTCATTCAGGCACGCGCGATCATGACCGAACCGGCCGGAATGAGCAACGCGCCGAACGCGACGCGGGGAAGGATTCTCGCCCGACGGTCAGTGCTGCTCACTTCACCACTGCGCCTTCGGGACTGACCTTGACCTCGCGGGCCTTACCACCGCCCCTGATATGCGCCTCGTAATACACGAGCGTGCCGCCTTTGGTGACGGTCTCGACGAGTGCGATGCGGCCTTTGCCCGCCTGCTTCTGAATCTCCGCTTTGACCAGTGGGGGAAGCGACGCGAGCGTGACTTCCTCCTCGACCGAGACGACCCTGCCTTCGGTGTCGAACAGGACGTCTTTAGTGTGCCTGCCGACCCTCAATTCGGCCTCGTAGAAGGTCTGGCCGTCTTCGACCTCCTTCGCCAGCCCGCGGAGCTGCGCCCCTTTGCTCTGCTCCTTTACCGCCGCCTGCACCGCCGCGGGCAGGTCGCGCATCCTTACTTTCTTCTCCGAATCCTGAGCCTTCTTCTCCTGCGCGAAAGCTATTCCCGCCGCAAGCAACGTGAGGGCGAGTACTGCCGCTGATAATAATCTGCGTGTCATCTTTATCACGACCTCCGTTGGTTGTTGATGATCGTGGTGGCAGAGAAGCGATTCGCCGCCACAACCGGTTACTGGTTGATCAGGGGACGCGCTTTCGGATGGTGAGGGACCTCGAAACGCGTGGTCGCAGGTAAGAATGGCGACACCGGGTGCCACGAGCAGGGCCGGCACGAGCGTGATCAGCCGTCCCGATCTCATCCACTTTCCCTTCACAATAATTTGTCTCTGGAGTCTCCGGCAGTAAGGGGAATGCCACCGCCGGGCTGGCAGTCTAAATCATCAAAAATAAACAGAAGATAAATAAAGGAGGCCCCGGGTCCGCGCCCGGTGTGCGACAGAGACCGGCGACGCTGGACAGTCTGAGCGGGCAACAGTAAGCTGCCGCCCTGCTCTCCCCATTCAGCATCAGCGGCTTCGGACTGCACGGTTCCCTGGTGGCACAGCGTACGGCAGGGGCGGGTAGTTGAAGAGCGCCGGCGGCTACGACCATGACGACCTTACGGGCCACAGACGAAACTGTTCCGCCTGGGAAGCGACTGAGCAAACTGCTCAGCCGGCTCGGCCTGACCCTGCTGTTCGGCCTCGCTGCCGCCCTGGGGGCGCTGCTCTTCTTCGCGTGGCTGGCTGATGAGATGCTCGAAGGCGACACGCGCCGTTTTGATGAAGCGACCCGCGCGGCGATTCATCAGTACGCGTCGCCGGCGCTCACTTCCCTGATGCGGGTCGTGACGATGCTCGGCTCAGTGACATTTCTCGCCGCCTCAGGCCTCTGCGTTGCCACCATCTTCCTGATCGCCGGGCGGTGGCGCGCACTGGTAATGTTCTTTATCACGATGCTCGGCGCCACGCTGCTCGACGTGACGCTCAAGCTCGGCTTTCGCCGCACGCGGCCCGTCCCCTGGTTTGACACCCCGCTGCCGGGTTCATTCAGCTTCCCGAGCGGGCACGCGCTGGGCTCCTTCTGCTTCTACGGGGCGCTGGCGGCCATCATCGCCGCGCGCACCCGGAGTCACATCGTCCGCATCATCACCTGGGCGCTGGCCGCGCTGCTGATTCTGCTCATCGGCCTTTCGCGCATCTACCTCGGGGTCCATTATCCGAGCGACGTCCTCGCCGGTTATGCCGCCGCCCTCGTCTGGGTCATGGTGGTGGCGTTTGGAGACCGCCTGTTGCGGCGCCGCCCGGCAGCCGGGCCGGACGAAGAGGGACACGCTGGTCGTGAAGGTGACTGAACGGTGACCGCCGGACGATTATTCATTGCGTCTGGTCTTCATCCATCAGCCTGACCACCCCATCACGCGCCAGCTGATTGATCAGCTCGTCGGAATACCCGGCCCCATGAAGCACGCGGCGCGTGTGTTCGCCGAGTCGCGGCGGCGGCAGCTCGATGGCGGCGGGTGTGGCGCTGAGTTTCACTGTCGGCGCAATCTGCCTGAGCGTGCCTTCGATCGGGTGTTCGACTTCGGCAATCAACCCGCGGTGCCGCACCTGCGGGTCGTTGATGACTTCGCCGGCGTCGTTGACGGGCATCAGGCAGGCATCAACTTTATTGAATGCCTCCAGCCACTCGGCCGCCGTCTTCATTTTGAAAATTGACCGCACCGCCGCGATGCACTCCTCCTGCCGCGCGCCGTCGGCGAATTGCAGCGGGATCAGATCCTCGCGCCCGATCACGCGGCACGCGCCCGCCCAGAACTTCGGCTCCAGCGCGCCGAGCGAGAGATGCCTGCCGTCGCCGGTTTCATACACGTTGTAGCAGGCGTAGCGGCCCGAGAGCGTCTCATTCCCGCGCTCGGGCATCCTGCCTGTGGCGAAGTAAGTCGCGAGCGGGATCTGCATCATCGCGAGCGCGCCGTCCATCATCGAGATGTCAACCACCTGCCCCTCGCCCGTGCGCTCGCGAGCGGCAAGTGCCAGCAGAATGCCGATCACGGACTGCATGCTGCCGCCGGCGAGGTCGGCTATCTGCACCCCGGGAATGAGGGGGGGCCCGCCCCTCGCGCCGTTGAGGCCCAGTACACCGGCGATCCCGATGTAATTGATGTCATGGCCCGCCTCGTCGCGATACGGCCCATCCTGACCGTAGCCGGTGATCGCGCAGTAAATGATGCGCGGGTTCGCCTGGCGCAGAGTTTCGTAATCGAGCCCGAGCCGCTTCATCACGCCGGGCCGGTTGCCTTCGACGATGATGTCGGCGGTGGCGGCGAGCTTCAGAAAGATTTCGCGCCCGGCCTGCTGCTTCAGGTCAACGCCGACGCTCTGCTTGTTGCGGTTGACGGCGAAGAAATAGGCGCTCCGGTAGCCCATCGCGCGGGCCGGATCGCCGGCTCCGGGTTCTTCAATCTTGATGACCCGCGCGCCGAAATCGCCGAGCATCATGGTTGCGACCGCGCCGGGCAGCAATCGCGTCAGGTCAAGCACAGTAATGCCATCGAGTGGTTTCATGGTTTCAGAAAATCGGTACGGTACGGGCGTCAATCAGGTAAGCCGACGCCCACCAGTAAGGATAGAGAAAGCGCGTTTCGACGGTCGTGAATCCGGCCTGCTTCAGTTGCCCGGCCCACGCCTGTATCGGCTGTTCGTAGTTCGTCCGCGCCGCCGTCCCGTCGAAATAACCGAACATTACCGGCATCAGAAAGCCCTGCGCCACCAGCCCGCCGTCACCCGCGTACTCGGCGAGGCCGCGCCGGTAATGCTCAACGACGTACTCGACGCGGTCGGGCGCATGCATCTGCGCAAATTCAGGCACGTCGAATTCGGCGATGAGCAGCCGCGCGCCGTGTTCACGCAGCCACGTGAACAAGCCCAGGCGTTCCGCCGTTGAAATTGATTGCAGGCTGAAGGTCGCCTGAATGACATCCCAGTTGTCCGCTGATTGCCCGGCGAATTGCTGAAGCGTGCCGCAAAACGCCCGGTGTGGTATGACGTGGCCAGCGAGAGCGGTTTGCAGCTCGCCCAGCATCGCCCTGGAAGGTTCCACCAGATCGAGTTCGTGAATGTTGCCGGTCAGCGCAGGCAGCAGCGCCCGCCCGTTGCCCGGCCCGATGTCGAGCAGTCTGATCGCGGAATATTCCAGGTACACGCCGTGCAACGCGGCGACGGCAGCATCGTAAAGCGACGGGTTGCTGCCCCCGCGAATGAATGCCGCGAAGCCATCGCCGGTCGCGTAGACATTCTGCCGGCCTTCTTTCAGCACGCGATTCAGGTATGCCGCAGCCTGCGTATAGACGAGATTGTCCGGCTCCTGCATAGCGGCCTGCGAAGAGTAATGCGCCGCCTGATCAAAGTCCTGATGACCGAAGGCCAGCAGCGATTGATAGAAGCTTTCAGTCGCGCTGGAGGCCGGCACGGCGACGGCCGCGTGATAACCCTGATCCTGATAAGTCTGCCAGATTCTGTTCATCTGAAACCGGTTCTCAGCTGGTTCCGGCAGGCTTCGCGCCTTCCGCACTGATCGGATCGAGACGGCGATCAGTCAGCAGCTTATTGAATTGCGTCAGGTCAGACTTCAACACCTCGTCCAGCCTGACGCGCAGCGCGTCGAGTCTGGCCGAAAGCTCACGGAAAACGACATACGACTGATCAGTCGGGCGACCGTCGCCCGTTTCAATGCTGCGGCGCAGGGCCGCGATCTGGTTGTTGAGTTTGATCGGAAAGTTGAGCGGGTCCTGACTGCTCTGATTGCGCACCTGGTAAAGCTCTTCTTCGACTGCGCCGAGATTCCGGCGCAGCGTGTCGGCGGCTGAAGTGATCGCCTGATCCTGAGCCTTGTCGGCACGTTCTTTGACCTGCTTTTTGATTTCGCGAATCCGGATCACCATCTGATTCGCCTCGCTCGTCCGGTCGCGGACCTGCATCGCCAGCTCGAACTGCTTCGCCAGATCTTCGTCAGTCACACCGGTCAGCCGCGGGTCTCGTTTGATCGCAAACATCTGTGCCTGAGTCTGCCCGTTCGCCGTCAGGCGGACCTGATAATTGCCCGGGCGGGCGAGCGGGCCCGTTTCGGCGCGCGCGCCCCACAGGATCATCCCTTCAAACACAGTCGCGCCGGGGTAGCGCAAATCCCACACGAAACGATTCGTTCCGGCCTTTCTCGCCGGAGGTTTCGCCGCGGGCGGGCCGGAAAATTCCGAATCGGCATCGGCCGCCCCCGGTTTCTTTTTGTCATCGTCGGGCGTGCCGGTGAAGGTGCGAATGACCTGTCCACTGGCGTCGAGTATCTCAATCGTGACTTTGTCCGCCGGCTGCTTCAGATAATAGTCAATCACCGCCTGATTGACCGAACGATACGTGGTGCGCGGCTGGAAAAGATGCACGTCCGCGCTCGCAACCTGTCCGCTGAGCTGACGCAGAATGCCGATGTCATCAAGGACGTAAAACGAACGCCCGTGCGTCGCAATCACCAGGTCATTCTCTTCGACGACCAGATCGGAGACCTGAGTGTCGGGCAGGTCGAGCCGGAGCGATTGCCAGTTCGCGCCGTCGTCGAATGAAACGTAAATGCCATGCTCCGTGCCCGCGTAAAGCAGCCCGGCGCGTTTCGTGTCTTCGCGCACGGCGTGAACGTAATCGGCGGAGGGAATGCCGCTCGTGATCTTCGTCCAGGTTTTGCCGTAATCGTGAGTCTTGTAAATGTAAGGCGCGCGGTCGTCGAGCTGGTAACGCTTCGCCGCCAGATACGCCGTGCCGGGCTGGTGCGGCGAGGCTTCGATCAGGCTGACGCGGCTGAATTCGGGCAGATCCTTCGGCGTGATGTTCGCCCAGTTCTTCCCGCCGTCGCGGGTGATGAAAATCAGCCCGTCGTCCGAGCCCGTCCAGATCGTGCCGGGGTCGCGCCTTGACGGGGCGATGGTGAAGATCGTGCCGTAAATTTCCGGGCCGTTCTGATCCTTTGTGATCGGCCCGCCCGAATCACCCAGGGTTTTCGGATCGCCGCGAGTCAGGTCGGGGCTGATCCGCTCCCAACTCTGCCCGTCGTTCGTGGTCTTCCACAGGTGTTGCGACGAAGTGTAAAGAACATTGGCGTCGTGCGGCGAAAAGACAATCGGGAATGTCCATTGCCACCGCTCCTTGAGCGCGCTCGCGGGCATCCCCGAAAAGAAGAGCGGGTAAACCTGAATGTCGCGCGTGTGGCCGGTGCTGCGGTCAAAGCGCGTCAGCAGCGCGCCCTGGCTCCCGGCGTAAAACAGATTCGGGTTCTTCGGGTGCGGCGCAATGTAGCCGCTTTCGCCGCCGCCGACGGCGTACATCACGCTACCCGCGCGCCCGCGGCCCGCTGCTTCGCTCGAAACACAGATCGTCGAATTGTCCTGCTGCGCGCCGCAGACGTGGTAGACGAAATCCTTTGTCGTCGCGACGTGATAAAGCTGCGCCGTCGGGTACTCCTGCCCGGTCCACGACTCGCCGCCGTTGACTGAAACGTTCGCGCCGCCGTCGTTGCTGTTGATCATCCGCTTCGGGTCATTCGCGGCAATCCACAGATCGTGATTATCCCCGTGCGGGACGCGGATGGTCTTGTATGTCTTGCCGCCGTCGGTTGATTTGTAGAAGCCGGTGTTGAGAACGTAGACCGTCTCGCGCTCCTTCGGGTCGGCGTAGATGCGCGTGTAGTAAAACGCGCGCTGCCGCAGCCGGCGATCATCGCTGACCTTTTCCCACGTGGCACCGGCGTCGTCGGAAACAAAGACGCCGCCGTCTTCGGCCTCGACGATTGTATAGACGCGTTTGCCATCGGCCCCTGAAACGCTGACGCCGATTTTTCCGATGATGCCTTTGGGAAGCCCCGGATTGCGCGTGATCTCAGTCCACGTGTCGCCGCCGTCGGTTGATTTGAAGAGGCCGCTCGCGGGCCCGCCGCTCGACAAACTCCACGGCGTGCGATACACGTCCCAGATCGCGGCGAAGATCACCTGCGGGTCTTTGGGGTCAAAGTTCAGATCAACCGCGCCGGCTTTGTTACTGCGGAATAGAATCTTCTGCCACGTCCTGCCGCCGTCCTTCGAGCGGAAGACGCCGCGCTCTTCGTTCGGCCCGTACGGGTGGCCGAGCGCGGAAACGTAAACGATGTCGGGGTTGGTCGGGTGAATGCGGATGCGCGAAATCGCATGCGTATCCGCCAGCCCGACGTGCGCCCAGGTCTTTCCGGCGTCGGTTGATTTATACACGCCGTCGCCCTGCATGACGTTGCCGCGCAATTGTGTCTCGCCCATCCCGATGTAGACGACGTCGGGGTTGGATTCGGAGACCGCGACCGCGCCGACCGAAGAGCTTTTGATCTGCCCGTCGGTCACGGGCTTCCACGTCACGCCGCCGTCGGTCGTCTTCCACAACCCGCCGCCGACCGCGCCGAAATAATATTCAAACGGGCGGCTGGAACTGCCCACGCAGGTGATCGAGCGACCGCCGCGATTGGGGCCGATGCTGCGCCACTTGAGCGCGTTGAAGAACGAGGCGTCATAGCCGCCGGCTGAAGACTGAGCCGGAGTGAGCGTGCCCGGATGCTGCACGGATGTCGACGCCAGAATGAGTGCGAGGACAAAGCTGTAAAACAGAGACTTGTGAACGGGGCGCATGTTCAATTCCTCCGAAGCAAATGACGTGAAATAACCTGGCATCGCAGAGATCAGCAATGTTCGCCGGAACATCCTGATCTCTGCTGCGCCGGGACCCGGCCAAGAAGCCATCTGTCTCGCGACCAGCAGGAGGCCGAGCCCCGACTTTAGTCGAAGGGCAAACTAATAGCCAGGTTCCGACCTCGCGCAGATCTCCTGGTTTGTAGACCTCACGATCATTCTTTTCATAATCGTCCAATATTGAACAGCAATTTATCCCGTCCCGTCCAATAATTCAGAACCTTCGACTCAAAGTCAGCTGCACATCAACTCTGCTCAGGAGGTCTCGACTATGTTTATGAAGATCAGACGCTCTCATTATGTCATCAGCCTGCTGTGGCTGGCGCTGGCGGCCAGCTTCGCTCCGGCCCAGGAAACAAAATCATCCCGGTCGCCCGCAGTCACGGCGGCGGCTTCGAGCGGGCAGGTCCGTTTCGTCGCGCCCGGCGAGGTGCTGCAACTGCGGCTCGAAGTCTTCGCGCCCGGCGGTGAGAAGCTCTTTGATTCGGACTTCCGCGCGGGCAATCTGCTCGACTGGCCGGTCGAGGATCAGCAGGGACAGCGCCTCGCCGATGGCGACTACCTCTGTCTGGTGACGGTCAAAGCGCTCTCCGGGCAACTCCGCCTCCAGCACGGCCTCCTACGATTGGAGTCAGGCGAGACGGCGCTCCGGCCGGCGGATCAGGAGCGCCTCTCTTCGGCCCATCTGGCAACACTCGAAGGCAGCCGACAGTCCTTGGCGACGGTCACTGTTGAGGGGAGTACGCCTTTCCGGATTCTGAGCGCAGGTGAAGCGCTGACGACTACCGTGCTGGCTGCCGACGGGAGCGCCGGACAGGTGACCACCAGCGCCGCCGGACTGAGCATTCGCGCCGGGGACTTCTTCGGGAGAAAGGATGAGGTGCAGCTGCTGCTGACGCCGGAAGGCAATCTTGGGCTCGGAGTCGCGCGTCCCGAGGCGCGGCTTGATGTGGCCGGACTGATTCGCACGAGCAAAGGGATTGTCTTCCCCGACGGGACGATTCAGACGACGGCAGCCAGCGTGGTGGGCAGCGCCGTCAGAGACCGCCTTAGCGCCCTGGATAACCCGACCGGCAACGCCATTCGCGACCGCCTCTCACCGGGCCGCACCGTGCAAGCCGAGGGTGAGCAGCAAGGGAGAGCCGCCAAGGGGGTTCTCGGACCGAATCAGGTGAATATCAGCGGTGCGGGGACGACCAACCGGATCACCAGATGGACCGACGGGCCGAACGGCGTGGTCGGCGATTCGACCATCAGCGAAGTTAACGGCGACATCGGGATCGGGACTCCGTTGCCGGGCGGGGTCTTCGACCTGCAGCGCTCAAGTGCGGGCGACATCCTGCAGCGGTTATGGAATACGGGCACGGGCGGGGCGAAGCTGCGCTACGTGGCGGCGACGGGTCAGACCTCGCAGCTACAGTTGACCGATGGCCAGGAGTGGCTGATGGCGATTGCCGGCAATAACTCAATCGGGATGCAGTTCCGGGTGCGCAATACGACCGATCCGAACAGCGAAGCGGCGCTGGCGGCAGCGGCGAAGATGACGATCCTCAGAAACGGCAACGTCGGTATCGGGACCACCAACCCACTGTACAAGCTTCATGTCGCGGCCATTGGCAACCACGCCATTTATGGTCAGAGCGACATCGGCATCGCGGTGTGGGGCCAAAGCACCAGCAATAGCGCGGTATATGGGCAAAGCACCAGCGGCTATGGTGTGCAAGGCCTCAGCGCGAGCGGTACGGGAGTCTATGGCGTAGCCAACGCCACTACCGGAACTGTTCCTGGTGTCTTCGGAGAAACCAAGTCGGGCAATGTGGCCGGGATTGGGGTCTTTGGCCTCAGCAACAATGGGCGGGGCGTGCAAGGGAATAGCACGACTGGCTCTGGCGTGTATGGCTACAGCAATAGCGGAACTGCGCTCTATGGCATCACCGATAACGGCACCGGCGTAATTGGTAGCAGCACTACCGGCCGTGGGGTTTATGGTGTGTCCGCAACGGCCAGTTCGACCATTGCTGGGGTCTGGGGAGAAAACTCAGCCTTCGCTGGCACGGGCGTCGTGGGCAACGCGTTGAATACGAACAGCACGGGCGTGGCTGGAATCGCCGACCCAAGTGGTGGCACAGGCGTCTATGGGAGAGGCGCGGCAAACGGCATCTCTGGCAACAGCACCAATGGCAAAGGCGTGTATGGTGTTAGTGTCAACGGCAACGGCGTCTTTGGGCAGAGCACCAACAACGATGGTATTTATGGCACTACCGACGTCTCGAGCAGTTCAGGTGTGTATGGTCAGAATTTTGCGGATTTTGTGCTCGGTGGTAGTAGGCCCTTTGGTGTAACTGGCGTTGGATCCACTGGCATACATGGCATTACAATGGATTTTATCGCCGGTTATTTCGACGGCGACGTATTTGTGTCGACCAACCTAATCGTTAACGGCTCAAAGCATTTCAAAATTGATCATCCACTCGACCCGGCCAACAAATATTTGCTCCACGCCTCTATCGAGTCGCCGGAGGTGAAGAACCTCTACGACGGCACCGTCACCACCGATTCCAACGGCGCTGCGACCGTCACCTTGCCGAGCTACTTTGAAGCGCTGAATCGCGACTTCCGTTATCAGTTGACCGTACTCGGCCAGTTCGCGCAGGCCATCGTAGCCAGTGAGATTGCCAATAACCGATTCACCATCAAGACAGACAAGCCAGGTGTGCGGGTTTCGTGGCAAGTCACCGGCATCCGGCAGGATGCGTACATGAAGGCCCACCCAATGGTCGTCGAGCCAGACAAGCCGGAGAGAGAGCGGGGCACCTATCAGCATCCCGAACTCTTTGGTCAGCCCGAAGAAAAAGGACTTTCATGGGCGAACGACCCGGTGCTGATGAAGCGCTTGAAGGAAGAGCGCGAAGGCCGGCAGCGCGAGCAAACCAATCAAGCCGCTGCGCCAGCCGCACGGCCCAATAACCAGTGAGCCAATGGCCGTGACCTGACCTGAAGCCTCATCCCTGGGAGCGCAGGCTCCAGCCTTGCACTCGCAAAAGGCCATCTGACTATGCATGGCAGGCAGAATGCCTGCGCTCCCAGGGATTGATGCACGCACTTCAAATAGCCTGGCATCGCAGAGATCAGAGGGACTAAACGTATGATCCGCCCGCGACCAGACAGCACCTGCTCGCGTCGCGCTTCAAAATAGAGCTGCTCGATTTGTTTCCATCGCTCGGGCTTCATGTTGCTTTGACACTCATCACGCATGTTTTACTTCAGCCGTTCAGTCTCCTTCTTCGCCTCAATCAAGATCTGCAAATCGGCATCCGCATCTTTCCACAGTGCGAAGAAGTCTTCATATGTTTTGCGGCTTCCTCCTACGTCGCCCGCAAGCGAAGAGGCCCGTGCCAGACCGAGATGCGCGAGCGGATACAACGGCGAGAGAGGCGCATAGCCACGGTGATCGAGAATCTTCTGGAATTCGGCTGCGGCTTCCGCGCCCTTGCTGAGTTTGAGGTATGTCTGGCCACGCAGGTATTGCGGCCAGAACTCGGCGGCGGCTTCATAGCGGAGGGCAGGCTGCAATGCCTCTGTCGCCTGTGCGGCATTCCCGCGGTGCAGTTCCAACACGGCGCGGATCACGGGCAGCCAGAGGCCGCTCGCGAGCGTGTCTTTCGGATACCGCCTGGCCAGTTCGTCCACGAGCTGCTGTGTCTGCGACGACTCGCCACACAACGCCAGCGCGAGCGCCGCGCGTGTGAGCGTTACCTGATTACGTTCGAGTTCGAGCGCTTGCGCGGCTGCTGCTTTGGCTGGGGCGAATTGACGGAAGACGGCGTCGCGTAACGCTTGTTCCGCCTCATACCGCGCGGCCACTTCTTTCGCGTCTCCGCGAGAGGCGGCGTCAATGGCTCGGCGCGAGAAGTTCTGTGCCCTCCGCCATTGCCCCGCGAAGGCAGCTCCGCCAGTCTGCCAGTCGAATGCCACGTACTCATCCGGTTTCCCGAGCGTCCAATCAAGCTGCCGCTGCATTCCCGGCGTGTCGTTGTTGATAAAAGCGATCTGATACAGGAAGGAGTGGAAGTCCATGTGATCGAGCTTCTGCCGAAGGGCTTGCGTGAGAGCGTCGGTGGCTTCCGCGAAGCGATTGAAGCGGAGGAGCGCCCATCCCAGGAGCCGGTGCGCGGGGGTAAAATTGGGGTTGAGGCCGATAGCCTCGCGGGCTTCGGCGATTGCCTGGTCGAATTTACCGATCCGATTGTAAGCACCGGCAAGGTCGTTCGGCCCCGTCCAGTCGCGCGGGTACATCCGCTTTTGCAGGATCAGCACTTCGATCCGTTTGGTCTCGTCCCCGTTGACAAAGCCGTGATAGCGAGAAGTTATGCGGAGCTTCTCGTATTCGCCCACCCGATCCCTCAAAGCATACGCCTTCTCCGCATACTCGGCGGCCCGTCCCGGCTGGCCAGTGACGTTGTGCATGACAGACAGCATGCTATAAGCAGTGGCGAACTCGGGATCGATTTCTACCGCACGTTCAAAAATCGGAATGGCCTCCATAAACCTGGCGCTGGCTGATAGCTCATTGCCTAAAGCGTATGCCTGGAACGCCTCCAGCTTTGAAGTCGTGGCTTCCTCCAGCGGCTTATCGAATCCTTGGATCGAGTTGAGCGACTCGCCCAGCTTCTCGCGCAACTGCGTCGCCGCCTGCGAGAGCGCCCTCAGCACCTGATCTTTCCCTTCGGTTTCCACCTGCGTCAGCGCAATCGTTTCGCCCGTCTGACTGTTGATCGCTTCGAGCGTGAGCGAATAGTTGCGGTCAAATTTCGCAATCGCCCCGGTAATCACCGCCTTCAGTCCCTGCCGCAGCGCAATCTCCCGCGCGACCTCAGGTGTCACTCGTTCATCAGGTGGCTTGTTCATCAGCCGTAGTGCCTGCCGCACGCGCTCATCGGGAAAGAGATTCAGAAACGGCGACTGTTGCAGTTGCACCGCGAGACCCTGCTTGAGTGTCCCCCCGTCAAAGACTGCCTCGCCCGTGGTGTTGACGAAATCCGCGAGCAGCACCGTGTCCTTGTCGGTCAATGCTGGCTGGCGGTGGAAGTAGAAGAACGCAGCGACAGCGGCGAGAACGAGGATGGCCAGTGTGATGAACGCGCCGCGCTGGTGGCTTTTGAGTTGAGTAACGATGTATTCAACGCTCGAAGTCGTGCGAGCCGGTGCGACTTCTCCGCTCGCTCGCTCTTTCCTGACTCCTGATTCCAACTCCTGCCTGAGGCTCTTGAGGTCAAGCCGTAAGTCCGTGACGACCTGGTAGCGCTCCTCTCGATCCTTGCGCAACGCCTTCGCGATAATCCGCTCCAGTTCGCCTGGCACTTCCGGCGCGTACCGCGCGAGTGGCAGCGGCTCTTTTTGCAGAATCGCGGCGATGACATCGTTCATCGTCGTGCCCTCGAACGGTGCGCGGCCCGCGACCATTTCGTAGAGCACCACGCCGAGGCTCCAGATGTCGGTGCGCGCATCCATCTTGACTCCGCGCGCCTGCTCCGGCGACATATACCTGACCGTGCCCATCACCACGCCGGTCTCAGTACTCGCCCGGGCTGCCGTCGGCGCTTCGGTCTCAACACTCGCCGCCGTAGTTTCAGTCAGCTTGGCCAGGCCGAAGTCCAGGACTTTGACGTAGCCATCCGTCCGCAGCATGATGTTTTCGGGCTTGATGTCGCGGTGGACCACGCCCGCCGCGTGAGCCGCCTGAAGCGCGCTCGCCACTTGCATCGCCACCTCAAGCGCTTCACTGAGCTTGATCTGTTCACCCTTCATTCGCTCGCGTAGCGTCTGACCATCAATGAATTCAGTAGCAATGAAGTGGAGGTCGCCTGTCTGCCCGATTTCATGAATCGTGATGATGTTGGGATGATTGAGCGCTGAGGCCGCGCGCGCTTCCTGCTCAAAGCGGCGCAGCCGATCTGCATCCCGGGTGAATTGCGCAGGTAACAGCTTGAGCGCGAGCTTGCGTCCCAGCCGCGTATCCCGTGCGAGGTAAATTTCACCCATCCCGCCCGCGCCCAGCAAGGACAGCACCTGATAGTGGCCGATCTGTCGTCCAATGGGAGAGGGGCCTGGCTGCGCGGCGATCACCTGGGTCACGACCTCCATCGCGGGCGCGGCCAGGAAGCTGCCCGCCTGCGCGTCTGAAGCGAGCAGCGAGGCGACTTCCGTGCGCAGCGCCTCATCGCCGGCACAAGCCTGGTCGAGAAAGGCCGTGCGCTGGCTCGCGTCGCGTTCGAGGGCGGCGTCATAGAGCTGCTCGATTTGTTTCCATCGCTCAGGCTTCATCCTGCTCCTTGTAGCTCAACTCGCGATGGAGCCAGGCGCGGGCCAGACTCCACTCGCGCCGCACCGTGCGCGGCGACACCTTGAGTACCTCGGCCGTCTCCTCTTCACTCAGTCCGCCGAAAAAGCGCAACTCCACCATCCAGCTTCGGCGCGGATCAAGCGCGGCCAGTCGTTCGAGCGCTTCATCGAGGGCGATCAATTCGGCAGTTCGCTCCACTGATACCACCGCGGCTTCATCAAACGAGACCTGGAGTGCCCCGCCGCCGCGCTTGTCCTGCTGGCGGGCGCGGGCGAAGTCCACCAGAATGCGCCGCATCAACCGCGCCGAGACTCCGAAGAAGTGGGCGCGGTTCTGCCAGCGCACCCGCTTCCAGTCAATCAGGCGCAGGTAAGCTTCATTGACGAGCGCCGTGGTTTGCAGGAGATGGCCGGGACGCTCCCGATGCAGATACCCCCTGGCCAGCCGATGCAACTCCCCGTAGACCAGTGGAGTCAACTTCTCAAGCGCTGCCTGATCTCCGTCACTCCAGGCCAGCAGCAGTTGGGTGACTTCATGGGATGAGGGTACGGCCATAGTGCCCCGCCTCGGGTCGGGATGACTTACCTGTTGAGGCAGGCTAGCACACCCCGGTGAGACCCGCCAGGTCACTCAACTGGCCGGGTGAAAATATATCTGGCCGGCGTGGCCGCTTTGGGAGGCGCATTACGCCTTAATCGCTGAGGGCAGTCTGAGGCTGGCCCTTGAGGGGTGGCGCAGCAAGTGGTCGCAGGACCCTGACCGCCCCGGGTGAAACCTGAAGGCCGGTCAGCTTTGGCCGTCACCTGACGAGGACCACAAGGGGGTCATATGAAAAAGCAAGCTCTCAAGGTTGTCTCGATGCTGAGTCTCTCGGTCATGCTCGCGGTTGTCGCCGTCTATGCCAAACCGATCAGCCCGCTCAGGGCGAACATCCCATTTGATTTCACAGCCGGGAATAAAACTCTGCCGGCCGGCGCCTACACGATGGATCCCATGACCATGCAGGGTGTACTCCGGATTCGACGTCAGGATTGCCGTGCGGCGGCGTTCGTCATCACCTACGGCGCGGAAGCCCGGCGGGGACAGGGTCAATCGAAACTCGTCTTCCGCCGCTATGGCGACCAGTATTTCCTCGCCGAGGTCTGGACAGCGAATGACAGCGACGGGCGCGAACTACGGCAGTCTCGCACGGAGCGTGAACTGGTCAAGAGCAGATCGAATCGTCTGGCCGGGAACGCGGTGAAGCCTGAGCTGGTTTACGTCATTGCTGAATAAGCAATGAACCCGGGATTCACAGCCTGGGGCCTGCCTGAGCAGGGCAGGATGGTATGGCCGCCGCGTTCCATTCGGCCCCGACACGGCCACTGACTGGAATGCGACGTCCGTCACCTGACGAGGACCACAAGGAGGTCATATGAAAAAGCAGGCCCCCAGGGTTTTCTCGATATCGTCCAATATTGGACAGCAATTTATCCCCGGCTGGCCGATCATCAGTTCAGATAAGTGGGCTGATGACTGTTGCTGCTGACGTCGCACAGTCCAGGGCTGTGATCTACTCTCAATCTTTATTTCACCGTCGGCTCCGGCTTCAACTCAAGGCAGGCTCCGGCTCGACTCTGCTCAGGAGGTTCCCAGTATGTTCAGGAAAATCAGACACTCTCACTTCATCATCTGCCTGCTCTGGCTGGCGCTGGCAACCGGCTTCGTCCGGGCGCAGGAAACAAAATCACTTCAGTCGCCCTCGGTCACGGCGGCGGCGGCGGGCGGGCGGGTGCGCTTTGCCGCGCCGGGTGAAGTCGTGCAGCTGCGGCTCGAAGTTTTTGCAGCGGGCGGTGAGAAGCTCTTTGATTCTGACTTCCGGGCGGGCAACCTGCTCGACTGGCCCGTCGAGGATCAGCAGGGGCAGCGCCTCGCCGATGGCGACTACTTGTGTCTGGTGACGGTCAAAGCACTCTCCGGTGAGGTTCGCCTCCAGCACGGCCTCCTGCGCCTGGAGTCAGGCGAAGCGGCGCTCCGTCCGGTCGAGCAGGAGCCACTCTCCGCCGCTCAGGCTGGGGCGCTCGAAGGCAGTCGGCAATCCTTCGCCACCGGGAGTGTCGAGCGCAGTACGCCCTTTCGGATTCTGAGCGCAGGTGAAGCGCTGACGACCACCGTGATGGCTGCCGACGGGAGCGCCGGACAGGTGACCACCAGCGCCGCCGGACTGAGCATTCGTGCCGGGGACTTCTTCGGGAGGAATGATGAGGTGCAGCTGCTGCTGACGCCGGAAGGCAATCTCGGTGTGGGAGTCGCGCGTCCCGAGGCGCGGCTTGATGTGGCCGGACTGATTCGCACGAGCAAAGGGATTGTCTTCCCCGACGGGACGATCCAAACGACGGCGGCCAATGCACCGGTCAGCGCCGCCAGAGACCGGCAGACGGCGCTGGATAACCCGACCGGCAGCGCCATTCGAGACCGCCTCTCGCCGGGCCGCACTGTGCAAGCCGGGAGCGAGCAGAAAGAGAAAGCCGGCAAGGGAATTCCCGGGCCGAATCAGGTCAACATCACTGCGGGGACGGCCAACCGGCTGGCGAAGTACGCCGCTGACGGGGCGACGCTCGTTGATTCAATCGTGACTGAAAGCCCGACCGGCGACATCGGGATCGGGACTGCATCGCCGGGCGGAGTCTTTGACCTGCAGCGGTCGAGCGCGGGCGACATCCTGCAGCGGTTATGGAATACGGGCGGCGGGGGTGCGAAGTTACGCTACGTGGCGGCGACGGGCGCGACCTCGCAGTTGCAGTTGACCGACGGGCTGGAATGGCTCTCCGCGATTGTGGGCAATAACTCGATCGGGCTGCAATTCCGAGTGCGCGATGTTGGGACGCCGAACAGCGAAGCGCAACTCAACGCGAGCGCGCGGCTGACGATCCTCCGCGACGGCAAAGTCGGCATCGGGACGACGACCCCATTCGCTAAGCTGGAGGTAGTGGGCGGCAACAACATCGGCGTGTTTGGCAACACCAGCAGCGGCGTCGGCGTGGTTGGAGGCAGCCTCAGCGGCACCGGCGTGCTTGGCCAAACCTTTGCCGCCAATACTACGACGCTGGCCGGGGTGCGTGGCGTTTCGGAAGGCGATGGTGGCATCGGTGTGTTCGGCGAGGCGAACACCGGCTACGCCTGGGGCGTCTACGGCAAGAGTACGAGCGCGATCGGTGAAGCCGGTCATTTCGAAGGGAAAGTGGTGGTCGTAGGGAAAGTGTTGGCCACCGACACCGTCTGTGCGGCGAACATCGCGTGCGCCTCGGACGCCCGCTTGAAACAGCATGTCACCAGCCTCAACTATGGCCTCCAGCACCTGCTGCAGTTGCGACCGGTGAGCTGGCAGTGGAAAGACCCCTCCATGAAGCAACTCCCGCTGGGCCTGATCGCCCAGGAGGTCGAGGGAGTGATCCCGGAACTGATCCTGCGTGAGGCCGATCCGGCCAGACCGCTCGGCCTGAACTATCTCGGCCTGGTGCCGGTGGTGATCAAAGCCATCCAGGAGCAGCAGACCGCCCTGGAGCAGAAAGAGGCCGCCATCAACTCTATCAAGGCTGAAAACGCCGCCCTCAAAGCGCAGAACCAGATCATTCAACAACGCAATGCTGAACTTGATGCCCGGCTCACGGCGCTGGAGCAGATCGTGCGGCAGCTCAAGGCAACTGCGGAGACACCCCGACCGCCAAATCATTAGATCGGTTTGCAATTGAGTGTAGGGATTAGCCGAACGGTTCGGCCCACGATGGTGGGCCAAGATGGCATCTTGGCCCACACCCAAGTGAAATCCGATCTAAGTCATCGCCGTGCCTCTGTGAAGTGGGTCAGCAGCAACGCCCACGGCAATGGCAGGATCAGCAACACTGAAGCTGCACTCAACAGACTGTGCAAACAACCTGCTCCCAGGAAGGAGAAAACCATGTCTCTCAATCAACGATGGAAGCTGATCACTGGTCTTTGCCTGGTGATCTGGGGATGGAATGCCGTGATAGCTCAGGCGCAGACCCCGACTGACCTGCAATCCCGCGCGGCTGATGAAGCACGGGCACGCGCGCCCTGGGTCACCGCCAGCGTCTCGGCCGAGCGGCTCCGCTTCGCCGCCCCCGCCGAGGTCTTCCAACTCCGCCTCGAAGTCTTCTCAGTCGCGGGCGAGAGAGTCTTCGACTCGGACTTTCGCCTCGGCAACCTGCTCGACTGGGCCGGGCAGGATCAGCAGGGACGGCGACTGCTTGATGGCGCCTACCGCTGCCTCGTGACGGTCCGTGACCTCGCCGGGCGCACCTCGCAGCGTGAAGGACGGATGCTCGTGCAGGCCGATGCCTTCTCGCTCCCACCGGCTGACTCGGCGGCGGCGATTCAGTCGGCGAGCGCGGATCGGAGCCTGCTGACGGCGGTTGGTGAGGCTGCGGGCAGCGCGACGACGCTGCTCTCGCACGACGGCACAGACGGACGGCTGACGGCGAGTCGCGGGGCGCTCAGTCTGCGGACGGGGAACTTCTTCACCGGGACGGATGCCGAGCGGATGCGGATCACCGCCGCGGGCGATGTCGGGATCGGGGTCGAGCAGCCGGGCGCGAAACTTGATGTGGCCGGCCTGATCCGCACGAGCGAGGGAATCGTCTTCCCCGACGGGACGATCCAGAAGACGGCGGCCAACCCGGGGACGAGCGCCGCCAGAGATCGCCTGACGGCACTGGATAACCCGACCGGCAGCGCCATCCGGGACCGCCTCTCGCCAGGGCGCACCGTGCCAGCCGGGAGCGAGCAACAGGGGAAAGCCGCGCAGGATGCTCGCGGGCCGAATCAGGTGAACAGCATTGCGGGGACGGCCAACCGGATCGCCAGGTTCGCGGCAGATGGAGCGACGCTCGTTGATTCGAGCGTGACCGAAAGCCCAACCGGCGACATCGGGATTGGGACGGCGACGCCGGGTGGAGTCTTTGATTTGCAGCGCAACAGTGCGGGCGACATTCTGCAGCGCTTATGGAATACGGGCAGCGGGGGAGCGAAGCTGCGCTACGTGGCGGCGACGGGTGCGACCTCGCAGTTGCAGTTGACTGATGGCCAGGAGTGGCTGATGGCGATTGCGGGCAATAACACGGCGGGGATGCAGTTCCGGGTGCGCAATACGACTGACCCGAACAGCGAAGCTGCACTGGCGGCGGCGGCGAAGATGACGCTCCTCAGAAACGGCAACGTCGGGATCGGGACGACCAACCCGGCCTTATTAAATGGCGGGTCAGGGAGAATCCTTTCCATCAGCGATCCGTTCAATCCGGGGATCGCTCTGACTAATACTGGCACGGCGGGTAAACAGTTCTTCCTCTATTCAGCTGCCGACGGCGTACAGGACAACGGCTCTTTCAGGATCTACGATACGACCAATCAAGCCGAGCGGATGGTTATCGATTACTTTGGCAGGGTCGGCATAGGGACGGCCACCCCGATTTATAAGTTGCACGTCGTCGACTCTGGCACGGCCATCAGGGGAGACGCTACAGGTGTCGGTGGCACCGGCGTCTTTGGCAGAGGCAATGGGGGGCCGGGCGTGGTTGCTGAGAGCGTATCTGGCGTGGCACTAACTGTTAGTACGGCCGGCACGAACAATCTGGTTGAAGGGTATATCCTCCCTAATATTAATCTTCGCCAGTTCCACATCACCAACGCCGGCACTTACGTGGCCGGGTCGGACTTTGCCGAAGCCCTGCCCGCTCGCGGCGAAAAGGCCGGTTATGAGCCGGGCGATGTCCTGGTCCTGAGCACGGCAGCGTCCGGGACGGTCGAGCAGGCGAGCCGCCCCAATGACCGCCGCCTGGCGGGTGTCTATTCGACGCGACCGGGCCTGCTGGGCGCGGATAAGAACGGCACCTCACGCGTTGACGCGGACGATTTACCGGTCGCCATCGTGGGTATTGTGCCGACCAAAGTCTCGGCCGAGAACGGCCCCGTCCGGGTCGGTGACCTGCTCACCACTTCCTCCACGCCGGGCTACGCGATGAAAGCCTCTCCCGTGCGAGTGGGCCGAGTGAAGATCTATCGGACCGGCACCATTCTGGGCAAGGCCCTGGAGCCGCTGAGGCAGGGCAAGGGGGTCATCAAGGTGCTGATCACATTGCGGTAGCCGGCTGGGGAGAGGATCCGGTCACCACCTCCCCCGGAAGTCTGCGGGGCAGCCGGAGGGAGTCGGGCGTTGAGCGGGCACGCCGCCCGGAACTGATGCGGCAGATGAAGCAGCAACGCGAGAAGCTCCGGAAGGAAAATGAGCAGGCGGTGGGGACGAAAAACTCCCTGGAGGTGGAGGTAAAAGGTCGCCAGACCTCTGCCACACCCGCATTTTTCGGGCCTGAAATTCAGCCTGGAGGCTGCCGGCAAATGGCCGAGAAATAACCCGGCGTCGCAGCGATCAGGAATGTTCGCCGGAACACCCTGTTCCTGCCGCGGCAGGACTAAACATACGACCCGCCGGTGACCAGCAGCACGTGCCCGGTCACGTAATCCGAAAGCGGTGAAGCCAGAAACAATACCGGCCCGGCGGCCTCTTCCGGCGTCCCGGCGCGACCGAGCGGGCAGAATTTCATCGCCGCCTCGCGCATCTGTTCGGGGATGCCGAGCTGGATTTCGTTCTCGCCGAACTGCGCCGGGTTCTGCTTCTCTTTGGCCTGCGTCAGCCGCGTGTCAATGAACCCGTAAGCGACCGCATTGACGTTGATGTTGAAGCGGCCCCACTCCTTCGCCATCGTTTTGGTCACGCCGACAATGCCCATCTTGCCCGCGGCGTAATTGACCTGACCCGGATTGCCCGCGACGCCTGAAGTGGATGACACGTTGATGATCTTGCGGTGGACGCGGCGGCCCTCGGCGATCTCCTGTTTGGCGACTTCGCGCATGTACGGGGTCGCGGCGCGGATGATTTTGAAGGGCGCGGTCAGATGCACGTCAATCATCGCCTCCCACATCTCATCGCTCACGTTCTGAATCACCGCGTCCCACGTATAGCCCGCGTTGTTGACGATGATGTCGAGCCTGCCGAATTCTTCGACCGCCGTGCGGACAACGCGCTCGGGGAAGTCGGGCGCGGTGACGCTGCCGACGCAGAACCTGGCGGTGCCGCCGGAGGCGTTGATCGAGTTGACGACGCCTTCGGCGACCTCGCCGTCAAGGTCGTTGACGACGACGTGCGCGCCGTGTTCGGCGAAGAGCGTCGCGATGGCCCGGCCGATGCCGCGCCCGGAGCCGGTGACGATGGCGGATTTGCCTTCGAGCAGTTTCATGTGTGTGTGATCCTTTCAGAATGATAAGGACTCTGTTTGTTGCCGACCGGCGGCCATGTAATGCGTCGTGAAGAGCTGGTCGTGATCCTGACAGTGGTATCAGTTATACCGCAGTCAACCCCCTGTCATCTGATAATCCGCGCCCTCATGTGGCTGGTGCCAGCGGGATGAATCGGACGCGCCGGATGCGGCGCCGGTCAACCCGCTCGACCGTGAAGCGCGCGCCGTTGTATTCGACCGTTTCGCCCTGCCCGAGCAATCGGCCCGCCTCGGCCAGCAGGAAGCCGGCGACCGTCGTGTATCCAGACTCCTCCGGCAGGTTCAGTCTGAGCCTGCGGTTGGCGTCGCGGACCGCAAGCGCCCCGTCGAGCAGGTATGTGCCGCGATCCTCGACGATCTGCGCGCGCGCCTCCTCGTCGTACTCGTCGTTGATCTCGCCGACGATCTCCTCGATCAGGTCTTCGAGCGTGACAATCCCCTCCAGCCCGCCGTGTTCGTCCACGACGAAGGCCAGATGCGTGTGCGTCGTCTGCATCCGCCGGAGTGCCGCGCCGAGGCGGGCCGTCATCGGCAGAAAAAGCGGAGGGCGTATCAGCTTCTCAAGGTCAAATTCCGCGGCCTGTCCGGTTCCAGATAAGGCTCCAGTTCTTTCCGAATGAGGACGCCGATGACCTCATCCAGCCGTTCGCGGTAGACGGGCAGGCGCGAGTAGCCCGACACGCGGAACGCCCGCTTCACTTCTTCCAGCGTCGCCGTCGCGGGCAGTGCTTCGACCGCGGGCCGGGGGACCATCGCCTCCCGGACCTCAACGTCAGTGAAATCGAGGACGCGGTTGATGAGCTTCTGCTCCTCCGGCTCGATGTGGCCGCTCCGGCGGGAAGCCTCGACGAGGTGACGCAATTCATCCTCGGTATAGACCGCAGCGTGTTCGCCCGTCGGGTGCAGCCCGAACAGCCTGACGGCGCGCGTGCCGGCCCAGTCGAGCGCCCTGATGGGCCAGACGAAGACCTTGTGGAATGCCCGCATCGGCCAGGCGATGGCGAGCGCGACCTTCTCGGCCCGCTCGAGCGCCAGCGTCTTCGGGGCCAGCTCGCCCAGCACGATGTGCAGGAAAGTGATCACGGTGAAGGCGAGGGCGAAGGAGATGGTTTCGAGAACCGCGTGCGAAACCCGGCCTTCGAGCGGCCCTTCCAGCAGGTGGGCGAAGACCGGCTCCCCGACCCACCCCAAGGCCAGCGAGGCCATCGTGATCCCGAGCTGCGTGGCGGAGATGTAAGTGTTGAGGTCGCCCAGCAGTTCCAGCAACAGGCGCGCGCGGCGGTTGCCTTTGGCCGCCAGCGTCTCGATCCGGGTGCGCCGCATCCCGACCAGAGCGAACTCCGAGGCCACGAAGAACCCGTTGGCCACGACCAGCAGGAACACTATCAGAATGTAAAGGGCTGTGATCATTCCCGGCAGAATCAGCGCTGCTGTGTGCCCGGGCCGTCGCCCTGATCTCCCGGGTGGGCCCTGTCCCTGATGTTGAAGCGGACTACCACTGCCGCCCAGACCGAGACCGGCTTCCCGTCAAGGTGCCCCGGCGTGAATCCGACATTATGGGCCACCCGCATCGCTTCCTCATCAAGGCCAAAGCCCAGGCCGCGTGCCACCAGCACCTGCTGCACCCGACCGTCACTGCCGAAGAGTACTTCCAGACTCACCGTCCCCTCGACGTGGTTGCGCAGGGCCTTCTCGGTGTAAGCGGCCTGCGGGACGTAGTGGATCTGTGGCGTGGCAGATGCCGCGGCACCCTGGTCTGCGCCAGACAGCTTACTGACTATTGCCAGTCGGCGACGCAGTTCCTGCGCCTCGGCCCTGCCCGGCCCCTCTTTCAGGCAGCGGCGCAACTCCATGCCGGCCTCCGGGAATCGTCGCAGCATCAGGTACGCGTCGCTGAGCAGCCGGCGGGCCGCGCGGTAATGCGGGCTGATTTCGAGCGCGCGCTCAGCTTCACTCTTCGCACCCCAGAAACTCTCCTGCCGCAGCCTGACGAGGCCGAGCAGGTAGTGCAATTCGGCGTCCGGGCGGTCGGCCAGTTCAATCGCGGCACGCAGGGATCGCTCGGCCTGCTCCAGCCGGTTCATCCGGCAGAGGACTTTCCCGTAGAGCTTCTGCACGGGGGCCGTCTTCCGCCGCCGCTCTTCAACCCCCTTGAGCGTGCCGAGCGCCTCGCGGAGGCGCTCGGCGTCAATGAGCGCCTGCGCCAGCAGCAGCTGTGCTTTTGGGTATGTCTCGTGAATCGAAGTGGCGGTGTAGAGTTCCTCAATCGCCCGCGCCGTCTGCCCGCTGTTGTAGAGCCTGCGGCCCAGCTCGTAGTGGTGTCGGGCCAGCGCCATCTCATCCTGCGCAAAACCTGCCCGGGCCGCCAGCGGGAGGCAGAGGCAGAGCAGGAACAACCGTATGTATCCGATGCGGGACATCAGGTCAGCACGCCTCGCAGCTATGAGTTCACTCCTTCAATCCCGGGTAATCAGAGATTGGTGAGCCATTATATCCCAGTCCTGCCGGTACAAAGGGCGCAGGAGAGAGGAATTCCTGGACGCGGCCACTCTGATCACTGCCGACCGGCGGCAATATAATGCGTCGTGACCAGCTGGTGATAGTCCTGATAACGGCCCTCGTCATAATCCTTCAGGAAGACCGGAATGTGCTGGAGCAGCATGGTGAACAGGTGGCCGGGCAGAATGGCCGGGTGCATATACCGATCCAGCACCGAGCGGATGAAGAGGCTCTGTTCGTTGACCGGGAGTTTCCTGACGTTACCGACAAATGCCTCGAACGAGCGGTCACCGAACAGATACTGCTCCACGTTCGACGTGTAAAAGGCCGTCACCGTCACGCCCTGTTTGCGCAGGTAATCGCCGATTGAGGCGAGCGCCTTCTTCCCGCCGAAGTCGCCGTTGACGGGGACGATCAGGTTTTTCAGTTGCAGCTGGCGCACGAAATCATAGTCATCCGCACTCGCCAGAAAGTTGCCCGGCTTGCCGCTCTGATCGGTCGCGGCGATCACTTCCTTGAGCGTGGGGAAGTAATTCTGGTACCCGCCGTTGAACTTGAACGTGATCTCCAGCCCCTCATCGCGGAAGCTTTTCAAAACGTATTCCAGATCCTTCTGATCGGCCTCTGTCAGCTGGAACTGAAAATCCTTCTGAATCATCTTCCGAATCTCGGCGAGCGTCGAGGCGAAGAACTTTTCATCCGCCGGGGCGCGGCTGAAATATTCCACCAGCTCGCTGATTGAAGCGCCAGCGCCGGGGGCCTTCTCCTTCGCGAGCGGCCTGCCGAGCAGCCGCGCGAGGAACCCGGCGCGATCCGGTGAGAGGTGAAAGATCGCCTTGTACATCAGGTGCTGAACCACGGCCAGACGGCGGATGTCCAGGATAAAGGCGATGCGCGGGCGGATTTTTGCGATGTACGTGAAGTTCTGCTCCGGGCCGACGCCGATGTAGGCCCCGCCTGTCGCGTTCAGCTGTTTCAGTTTGTCAGTGATGTACAGGTAGGAAGTCTCGTTGGAAATCAGGTTGTCCGAGAGGAAGTAACCGCCGGATTCAGAGAACTCATTGATCAGGCGCGCAAACTCTGTGGCCGACAGCTTGTCCGGCAGAGTGGCTGGTGCGACAGGAACCTGCCGGGTCTGCGTAATCGTCCCGGGAGTCAGAGCCAGAACCAGCAGGAATGCCAATGACAGTTTGCGCAGATTCATCCAACCCTCCCGAATCATTCACTAAACCACACGAAAGTTCGGATTCTTCTCAGAGCGTTTCTGAAAAGTTCCGCAACCGCCCCGAAGGGGCCGTGATTCAATAGCCGTGGGTGCAACCCACGGACCGCCGATACAAGCGCCCCGACCCCGCAAGGGGTCGTATTGGTGGCGTGAATACAACCCCTTGAGGGTTGGGGGATGTGACGGCTCGCACTCCGTGGGTTTCACCCACGGCTATTGACTGCGGTCCCCCCCGGGGACAAAACCAGACTTCTCTGAAATGCTTTCAGTGATCCTTCGCGGATGATCTGATTTCACACTGTAATCACTTCGACTTTCGGGGTGACTGCCGTTTTCGGGATCAGTGCGGGCCAGTAGGCGACGATCTCCTCGACCTTCGGCCTGCCGCTGCCGAAGCCCGTCACCGTCGGCGGCCCGTTCAGCGCGAGCGGCGCCAGCTCCTTGGTGAAGCGCTCGACCGCCGCCTTGTCACCTGACCGCACGCCGACGCGCATCATCACTTCGGCCAGCTCGGGCGACGGCTCACCTCCCAGACCCTCGTGCGTCGCGTTGACGCCGACGAACTGCGTCAGCGTTTCATCATACTTCAGGCCCAGCGCCTCAAGCCTGCGCCGCAGGATCGCGTCCGCAGCCTTCGCCTTGTTGTATGCGTCAGGCCATGAATAGATCAGCCCGCCGACCGCCTTGAAGCCTGATGAATAACTGATCGAGACTTTGTACAGGTCTGTCGCCGGCTGCCCTTTGATGCCCGAGACGCGCACGCGATTCTCGCCGTCCTGCGCGAGCCGGACGGTCGTGAAATCGGCGATGCAATCGGGCGTGATGTAAGCCTTCGGGTCACCCATCTCGTACATCAGCTGCTCGGTGATCCCGGCAACGGTGATGCGCCCGCCGGTGCCCGGGTGTTTGGTGACGATGAAGGTGGCGTCTTCGCTCGCTTCGATGACGGGGTACCCAATGTCCCAGAGGTCAGGGATGTTCGGCCACTCGACCTGACAGTTGCCGCCCGTGCATTGCGCGCCACATTCGATGATGTGGCCCGCGATGGTTCCCGCCGCTATTTTGTCCCAATCATCGTGCGCCCATTTGAATTCGTGCATCATCGGGGCGAGCGCGAGGCCCGTGTCGGTGCAACGACCGGTGATGATGATCTGCGCGCCCTCGCCGAGCGCCCTGGCAATCGGGGCCGCGCCGAAATAGACGTTGGCGCTCTGCACGCGGTCGCGGATCGTCGAAAGCGCTTCGCCCGTCTCCATGTTTTTCAGCTCGATGCCGCGCGCGATCAGGTCGTCAAGACTGCCCATGATGTCATCGCCCGCGACGACGCCGACCCTGACTTTGCCCGAGAGGCCGAGCTTCTTCACTATTTCGGCCACGCCGGCCACGCACGCCTGCGGGTTGACGCCGCCCGCGTTGGCGATGATTTTGATGCCGTGGTCAATGCATTTCGGCAGCACGCGCCCGACGATGTAGAGGAAGTCGCGGGCGTAACCCGCGTTCGGGTCGCGCGACTTCTGCTTCTGCAGAATGGACATGGTGATTTCGGCCAGGTAATCGAGCGTCAGGTAGTCAATTCTGGAATCGGGCGTCCCGCGCTCGACCAGCTGAATCGGCGCTTCCAGCGAGTCGCCCCAGAAGCCCTGCCCGTTGGCAATACGGATGGTTTTCATAAGTCCCCTGATCAGGTTTCGGGTTGATGACAAGATACAGAAGAGAGAATACGAAACAAACGAAAATAACGAAACCGCCCGAAAGGAAAAAGAGCCGGGGTGCTTCCCGTCTGCCTCGTTATTTTCGCCTGTTTCGTTATTTCGCTGGCTTCGCGTTCTCTCTTACGCTGTCTGCAGCTTCGCCACATCTTCCAGCCCGAGTTCTTTGATCATCTGCTCCCGCAGCTCGAACTTCTTGACCTTGCCGCTCGCAGTCAGCGGGAAGGCCGCGAGGAACCTGACGTACTTCGGAACCTTGTGCCGGCTAATGCCCGCCTTGCAGTACTCGCGAATCTCTTCTTCATCGGCAGTCTCGCCGGGCCTCAGCTTGATGAGCGCACAGGCTTCCTCCCCCATCAGGGCGTCGGGCACGCCGATGACCTGAGCTTCGGCGATTTTCGGGTGGCGCATCAGGAAGGCCTCGATCTCGGCGGGGTAGACGTTCTCGCCGCCGCGGATGATCATATCCTTGACGCGCCCGACGATGTTGATGTAACCGTCGGGCCGCATCACCGCCAGATCGCCCGAATGGATCCAGCCCTCGGCGTCCATCGTCTCCGCCGTCTTCCCGGGCATGTTGTAATAGCCCTGCATGTTCGAGAAGCCCCGCGAGCAAAGCTCGCCCGACTGGCCGAGCCTGACCGCCTCGCCGGTCGCGGGACTCGTGATTTTGATCGAAGTGTGCGGGGTCGGCAGCCCGACCGTGGCGGCTTTGAGTTCAAAGCTGTCGGTGTGAAATGACTGCGTGACTGCGCCCGTGGTCTCGGTCATCCCGTACACTATCGAACAGTCCGCGCCCATCTTCTCCCTGACCTGCTCCATGACGACGACCGGGATCGGCGTCGCGCCCGTGAACAGGGTGCGCAGTGAAGAAAGATCGAATTCGGCAAACCGCGGGTGGTTGAGCATCGCGATCAGCATCGTCGGCACAGCGAAGGTGAACGAACACCGCTCCTGCTCGAACAGCTCCAGGTTTTTGAGCGGGTCGAAACTGATCATCGGGATCAGCGTGCAGCCAAGGTGAGCCGCATAGATCACCCCACCGAGACACCCGGCCACGTGGAAGAACGGCATCGCCGTCACATAACGTTCATCCGCCCGCAGGTCGCCGCGGGCGGTGGCGATGAGTGACTGGTTGATCAGGCTGTGGTGCGAAATCATTACGCCTTTCGGGAACCCGGTCGTCCCGCTCGTGTACTGCATCTGCGCGACATCATGTGTATTCACACTCGCCTGTCTTGTCTTCAGTTCATCGTCTGAAACCTTGTCGCCGAGGGCCACGACCTGTGAATAAAGCATGACGCCCGGGTTCACAGCCTCACCGATCAGCACGACGCGTCTGAGTCGCGGCAGCGCCGCACATTGCAGCGTTTCATTCACCGGGTCGGCGAGGTCTTCGAGTTCCGGCGCGATGCCGCAGACCGATTGCAGGTAGTTGTTGCCGCGATACTCCTCGATCAGGAAGAGCGTCGTGATGTCGCCCTGCCGCAGCACGTATTCGATTTCAGCCGCGCGGTAGTTGGTGTTGACCGTGACGAGTACCGCGCCGATCTTCGCGAGCGCCATTTCCAGAAAGACCCATTCCGGCACGTTCGTCGCCCAGACCGCGACGTTCTCGCCCTTCTCGATGCCGAGCGCCATCAGTCCCCTGGCCAGCCTGTTCACGACTTCGCGGTACTGGCGGTAAGTCAGGCGCAGGTCGAGCCCCGTTTCGGGGTAGCAATACACGAGCGCTTCCTTGTCCGGTATTTCGTCGGCCCGGCGGTCGAGCAGGTCGCCGACGGTCAGGTCAATCAATTCAATGCCGAAGCTCTCGGCTTCCCAGAGGGCGAGGTCGCCTTTGATTCCCATAGTCGCAATGCTCCTGATCGTTGATAAGGCGAATTCAAAACTGCGGCGGGTGTGATTCTTGCCGGCTTGACAGGGGTTACTTCGTTGACTACTGTCCCAGAATCCTGAAGTGCTGTCAATTATTTGAAGCCCGGGCAAAATCGCGGAGCGCCTGGGAGCGCGAGCGTGAGCGAGCGTTGCTTCAACAAACGGCCGATAGATGGATGCCCGCTCGCTCACGCTTGCGGCACCGTACCAGAGCCGATTCCATCACGAACAGCATGCGACCGATCAAATCACTCGTTGATCACCAATCAGAGTCCTACCAGTCCAACTACGCCGCCAATCAGGGCGGCGTCGAGCGGCTCAGAGCGGAGTTGAAGAAATCAACGCTCGGCGGCGGCGAGCAGTACGTCAAACGCCACCTGGCCAGAGGCAAACTGCTGCCGCGCGAGCGCGTCGAGATGCTGCTTGACGAAGGCTCGTACTTTCTCGAAATCGCGCCGCTCGCCGGGTATGGCATAGAGAACGAATTCGTCGGCGTGGGCGTGGTCGGCGGCGTCGGGCTGGTCTCGGGCAGGCAATGCCTCATCATCGCGAACGAAGCCACGGTCAAAGGCGGCGCGGTCAGTGAAATCGGCCAGCGCAAAAACGCGAGGCTCGCTGAAATCGCGGCGATGAATCACCTGCCGACGATCACGCTGGTCGAATCCGCCGGGGCCGACCTGCCCGTGCAGCACAAAATCTTCGTGCCCGGCGGCGCGGGCTTCAAGGAAATCACGCGGCGGTCAAAGGCGCGCATCCCGAGCGTCTCGGTCGTCTTCGGCAATTCGACCGCCGGTGGGGCGTACCTGCCGGGGATGTCCGATTACGTGGTGATGGTCAAAAGGCAGGCGCAGGTTTTCCTTGGCGGCCCGCCGCTCGTGAAGATGGCGACGGGCGAGGTCATTGACGAAGAGTCGCTCGGCGGCGCCGAGATGCATTCAAGGATTTCAGGGCTGTCGGATTACCTGGCCGAAGACGAACTCGACGGCCTGCGCATCGCGCGCGACATTGTCAGCCACTTCGAGCCAAAACTGAAACCATATCGCGTCCCAGTTGAAGCGCCGCTCTACCCGGCGGACGAACTGCTCGGCATAGCTTCGGCAGACGTCCGCATCCCGTTCGACGTCAGGGAAGTCATCGCGCGGATCGTGGACGGCTCGAAGTTCGACGAGTTCAAGGCTAAATACGGCACGACGCTCGTGACCGGTTTCGCCCACCTTCACGGCTTTCAGGTCGGCATCCTTGGCAACAACGGCGTGCTGATTTCAGAGGCCGCGGGCAAGGGCGCGCAGTTCATCCAGCTCTGCAACCAGCAGAACATCCCGCTCGTCTTTTTACAGAACATCACCGGCTTCATGGTCGGTCGCACGTACGAAGAGCAGGGCATCATCCGCAACGGCGCGAAGCTGATTAATGCTGTATCGAATTCCAGCGTGCCCGCGATCACGGTCATGATCGGCGGCTCGTACGGCGCGGGCAATTACGCGATGTGCGGGCGGGCTTACGACCCGCGCTTCCTCTTCACGTGGCCGAATCATCGGATTGCCGTGATGGGCGCGCAGCAGCTTTCCGGCGTGATGGAGATCGTCAAGCGCGAAGGCGCGATCAAGAAGGGCGTGCCGGTGAATGAGGCGGAAATAGAGTTGATGCGGAAGGCGCTCGAAGACCAGATCAACGCCGAGTCCGATGTCTACTTTGCGACGGCGCGGCTGTGGGACGACGGCATCATTGACCCGCGGGATACGAGAACGGTGCTGGCGATTGCGCTGGCGGCGGCCTGCAACAGGCCGGTGCGGGGGACGATGGAGTGGGGGGTGTTCAGACATTGAAAGCAGGAGGCAAATTGCCGTCGGGTTTTCAGCTGAATGATGGAGAGCAACTATGTCTGCAAGTGTTTTGATCCTGATGCTGACGGTGACGCTGTTACTGCCTCAGGCCAACCACCCTTGGCGGATCACTCCTGAACCCGGATCGGCTGAAAGTCGGGTGGCTCAAGAAGGCGCAGAGGCTGAGAAAGCCTGGCGGGCCTTCTTCCCCGCATTCCGAAAAGCCCTTCGGCACCGGGATCGCGCGGTTCTGAAAAAGATGATGGTCCCTGATTTCCATTTCTCCGGCGGCGGAGGTGATGACAATCATGATGGTGACAGCAGGGATGAGGCTTTCCAGTTCTGGGATGAGTATGGTGGATGGGTGCCATTTGAGAAGGTGCTGGCCGAAGGGACAGTCCAACAGGCGAAATGGTGGACGAAGGGCAGGAAGGATGCGACCCGGCTGGCGCGCGTTGCTCCGCCGGCCGCGAACAGGCGAATCAATGTCAGGAGAGGCAATGTGCGCTGGTATGCAATCTTTGAATCCCGTAAAGACGGACGCTGGTATTGCACGGCGTTCAATCAGTGCTGCGACTGATCCCCGACTCCTGTCAGTATGAAACCACTCCACAAAATCCTGATCGCCAACCGTGGTGAAATCGCACTGCGTATTATTCGCACCTGCCGCGCGATGGGCATAGCTTCTGTGGCGGTTTATTCGGACGCTGATGTGAACGTTCCTCACGTTAAAGCGGCAGATGAAGCCGTTCACATCGGCCCATCGCCAGCCGGTGAGTCTTACCTGAACATCGCCAGAATCATCGAAGCCGCGCGGCGCACCGGGGCTGAAGCAGTTCATCCGGGCTACGGGTTTCTGTCAGAGAACGCAGAATTCGCCGAAGCGTGCGCCACCACCGGAGTGGTGTTCATCGGCCCGCATCCGTCCGTGATTCGGCAGATGGGATTCAAGAGTACGGCCAGAAGGATCGTGGCTGAAGCCGGCGTGCCGGTCGTGCCGGGCTATGACGGCGATGATCAGAGCAATAAAACTCTGCGGGCGCAGATGCTCAAAGTCGGGTTCCCCCTGCTCGTCAAGGCCTCGGCTGGCGGCGGCGGCAAAGGCATGCGCGTGGTGCGCGGCGAAGCGGAAATTGATGAGGCAATCGGAGGCGCGCGGCGCGAAGCGGAGAAGGCTTTCGGCGCCGGCTCGCTGCTGCTCGAAAAATACGTCGAGGGGGCGCGGCACGTCGAGGTGCAGATTCTCGGCGATGCGCATGGCAATCTGGCGCACCTCTACGAGCGCGATTGCTCACTGCAACGCAGGCATCAGAAGGTCATCGAAGAATGCCCTTCACCCGCGGTCAGCGATGAGTTGAGAAAACAGATTTGTGAGGCCGCATTCAGAGTCGGCAGAGCAATCGGCTACACGAACGCCGGCACAGTCGAATTCATCCTCGCCCCGTCAGGGGAGTTTTACTTCATCGAAGTCAACACGCGGTTGCAGGTTGAGCATCCGGTCACCGAAATGATCACGGGGCTTGATCTGGTCAGGCTGCAAATCGAAATCGCGGAAGGGAGGCCGTTGCCGTTCAGGCAGGAGGATTTGAAAGCGTCCGGGCACGCCATCGAAGCCCGGCTTTATGCCGAAGACCCGGACAACAACTTTCTGCCGGCGACCGGGACAATTCACGACTGGCAGCCGCCCGCCGCAATCGAAGGGCTGCGCGTTGACGCAGGCATTGAGCGCGGGATGGAAATCAAAATTCACTATGACCCGCTGCTGGCGAAACTGATCGCGCATGGGGCCGACCGCGATGAGGCGATTCGCCGGCTGAACTACGCGCTGCGGAGCCTGTCAATACAGGGGCTGATAACGAACCGGGAATTTCTGGTTCGCCTGCTTGAATGCGAAGAGTTCAGGCAGGGGCGGGCGCACAGCGGATTCATCGGCGAACACCTGAGCGAACTGATCGGCGGTGGGGATGCGGAAACTCACGCGGCGTCTGCGATTGCCGCGGCATTGTATTTGCAACAGACGTGGCAGCGTGCGGATGATCTGATGGCAAACCTGCCCCCGGGCTATCGCAATAATCCTTACCGCAACCCGTCAGTCAGCTTCCGGATCGGGTCGAAAGAAGTGGAAGTCTCCTGGCGGCACGTTGCGGACGACAGCTTTGAAGTTAAAGTCCTGGATTCAGCCGTTCTGGCGCGGGTCGTGTCTTACTCGCCGGGCTTGATCTGTCTGGCGCTCGACGGCGTGCAGCGGGCGTTTCGCGTGACCGAGGCGGGCGACACCTTGTACCTTCACTCGTCGCTCGGTTCGTGTGTCATCAAACGGCTGCGGCGTTACCCCGAACTTCAGGCCGAGGCGGAGCAGGGGACTGCCAGTTCGCCGATGCCGGGGCAGGTGCTGAAGATTCTGGTCGCTGCCGGGCAGAAAGTATCAGCCGGCGACCCGCTGCTGATTCTCGAAGCGATGAAGATGGAACACACGATGCGCGCTTCGGTTGATGGGGTGGTTGAAGCCATCCTGGTCAGCGCCGGTCAGGTCGTCGGACCGGGGGAAGTGCTGATCAGTATCGTGCCTTCATAGGCACCCCCGCCCTCCGGTGTTACAATCGCCGCTGTTCGGACAGTACAGGAGCAATGAAGTTATGAGTCTTGCGACGGTCAGAAATCTTTATGAGCAGGTCGGGCAGATGGAGGGCGACAGCCTCAGGGTCTTTCACGATGTGAGCTGGGAAGAGTATGAAGAATTGCTCGAGGCGGTGAGTGAGGCCGGCGGTCTGCGAATCAGCTTTGACGATGGGACGTTGCAGGTTATGACTCTGTCAACAAAGCACGAATTCTATGCCGACCTGATCCTGAGGATGGTCAGTCAGGTCAGCCTCAGATTCCGCATCAAAGTGCTTTCCTTCGGCTCGGCGACGATGAAGAAGAGGCGGAAGCGCAAAGGGCTTGAGCCGGACGGGTGCTTCTATGTGCAGACCGCCGACGCGTTGTCGAATAAGATTGAGATTGACTTCAGCACTGACCCCCCGCCTGACATCGCCGTTGAAATTGACATCCGTCACAACTCGCTTCCCAAATTCCCGATCTATACAGCGTTCGGCATCCCTGAAATCTGGCGCTGGGACGGGCAGGCGCTGACCATTTACACCCTCGAACAGAATCGGTACAGCCCCGCCCCGGCAAGCATTGCCCTGCCAATGCTCACCAGCGAAGCGCTCACCGGATTTCTTTCCCGCGCTCAGAACGAAGGTCAGTACGAAGTTCTGCTGGCTTTTGAGGACTGGCTGGATGCGCAACGGCAGTAATCACTCACCCCTGTCTCTGGAGGAAATCAACGATGGCATCTGCAGCTGCAATACCCGTGGAAACCGAGTATCCATACTTCACCGAAGAACACGACATGCTCCGCGAGACGGTGAAGGAATTCGCCCGGAACGAGATCGCGCCGCACACCGAAGAGTGGGACGAGGCGGGCATCTTCCCGCGCGAGATTTTCAAGAAGGCCGCCGACCTGGGGCTCTTCGGCATCCGCCTCGACCCGCAGTATGGCGGCAGCGGGCTCGACTGGTGGGCGACGGCGGCTTATCTGGAGGGGCTCGCCTGTTCCAACAACGGCGGCGTCAACATGGCGCTCATGGTGCAGTCGGACATCACGCTGCCGGTGCTGGATGAACTCGGCACCGATGAGCAGAAGGAAGAGTTCCTGCGGCCCGCGATTGCCGGCGACAGGATCGCCGCGCTCGGCATCAGCGAGCCGGGCGGCGGCTCCGACGTCGGGGCGATCAAAACGCGCGCGAAACTCGAAGGCGATGAGCTGGTCGTCAGCGGGCAGAAGCTGTGGATCACTAACGGCACGCGGGCCGATTTCATCATCCTCGCGGTGCGCACGGGCGAAGAGCGCTACAAGGGCGTCTCGATGGTGATCTTCCCGACCGACACCAGAGGTTTCGCCGTCGGCAAGAAGCTGAAGAAAGTCGGCAACCTGTCGTCCGACACGGCGGAACTTTTCTTTGACGGCTGCCGCATCCCGAAGCGCTACGTGCTGGGTGAAATCGGCCGGGGGTTTTATTACACGATGCACAACTTCCAGGGCGAGCGACTGGCTTCGGCGATTGCCACGGTCGCCTCGATGGAAAAGGCGCTCGAGATGGCGATTGCTTACGGCAAAGAGCGCACCGCCTTCGGCCAGCCGGTCGGGGAATTCCAGGTGTGGAAGCACAGGTTCGCCGAACACCTGACGAGCGTCGAGGCCGCGAAATGGCTGACCTATCGCGCCACCGACCTCGTAAATCGCGGGCTGCCGTCGGTCAGGGAAGTCACGATGGCGAAGCTCTTCACGAGCGAGCTGTCGCAGAAGGTCGCGTACGACTGCATGCAGATTTTCGGCGGCTTCGGTTACACGGTCGAATACCCGATCAGCCGCATCTGGCGCGACGTCAGGCTGCACACAATCGGCGCCGGGTCGTCCGAGATTATGAAAGAGATTCTGGCCAAACAGGCGAAGCTGTAGGATGAAATAATAACAGGGAGCGGATGAAACGGGCGGCGGCGGATTTGCGCTGATCTGATCAGCGTCAATCCGCCGCCCGTTTCATCCGCTCCCTAGTAGACGACCACAGAGATTTTGACAGGTGTTCCGCCGCTGGTTAGGTTTGGTGCCTAACCGGGAGGGACACATGGCAGACAAATACATCGTCGATTTGACAGCCGAAGAGCAGGCATCTCTGCGCCAGCTCATCAAACAAGGCAAGCCTTCAGCACGCAAGGTGGCGCGTGCCCGGATTCTGCTCCAGGCTGATGAAGGTGCAACTGATGACGAGATCGCTGAAACTTTACGTCTCGGTCTCTCCACTGTCCATCGGACCCGCCAGCGCTTTGTCGAGGCCGGACTGCCGGCGGCACTCACTGAGCGAGTGCGGCAGGGCGCGGCACCAAAGCTGGACGGCAAACAGGAAGCCTTTCTGGTCGCGCTGGTGTGTAGCACCCCACCGGCCGGGCGTAATCGCTCTCGCGATGCAATTGCTCGCCGACCGGCTCATCGAACTTAACCTGGTCGCCGCCGTCTCGGATGAGACCGTCCGCCGGGTGCTAAAAAAAACGACCTCAAGCCGTGGCAGAAAAAACAATGGTGTATCCCCAGCGTGAGTCCGGCCTTTGTCTGGCACATGGAGGATGTGCTGGATTTGTACGCCGAGCCAGCTGATGCGCGGCGGCCGCAAGTCTGTTTTGACGAAAGCCCGGTGCAACTGGTCAGTGAGACGCGCCCGCCACTGCCGCTGCGACCGGGCCGCCCGGCGTGCTGTGACTATGAATACAAGCGTCAAGGCACGGCGAATCTCTTCCTCTTTGTGCAGCCGCTGGCGGGCTGGCGACAGGTCAATGTCACCGCGCGACGAACCGGGCGGGATTTTGCACAGCAAATGAGGCTGCTGGTTGATGTCTATTTCCCGGAAGCCGAGTTGATCCGCCTGGTGGTGGATAATCTCAACACGCATACTCCGGCGGCTTTGTACGAAGCCTTTGCGCCAGCCGAAGCCCGGCGGCTGACACGCAAGTTGGAGTTTCACTATACGCCGAAGCATGGGAGTTGGCTCAATATGGCCGAATGCGAGTTCGCGATACTCGACAAGCAGTGTCTGGATCGCCGGATCCCGGACGTCGAAACCCTGTCTCGGGAAACTGCCGCCTGGCAAGCCCGGCGGAACAAAGAAAAGACCAGGATCAGCTGGCGCTTCAACACTGCCGATGCCAGAGTCAGACTCAAACGGTTGTACCCGGAACTGGTGTCCGGTCAAAGCACATCTTAAAGAGTGGAAGACTACGCTCAAGCGAGCGCAGTCTCACCTGTCAAAATCTCTGTGGCGGACTAGTAGTATTGAGCTTTGAAGTCTGGATCGCCAGTCATTGTCTTCACTCTGCTATAGCTTGTCCTGTGGCGCCGGCGGATCGGGACGGACGCAGGCTATGGGGAAGTGATGCCGCCACTGTCTATGAAGTTCTTGCAGGCGACGTATTTCACGTAGCAGAACAGCGCGTGAATGCTCGTGTACGGGACGCCCTGGAGCGTCATCTGGTCGAAGAACGGTGGCCAGTCGTCGTGGTGCTGCCAGTATTGCGCGCCGTGCGGGTAGAAGACCCCACAGCGGTAGCCGTAAGGGATCCTGTCCTGCCTTGAGAGGGCGGTCAGGTGCAGTTCGTTCCACTGGAACCAGAGTTGAATGAACGGGCAGGTCTGCGCCTGATCAATCAGGGATTTATCCCTGACGGCGCCTCTTATTTAGCCGGCGGCCGCGAGGCCGGCGGCACCATCCCGTTCGACCGGTAGTAGACCACCAGCTGCCCGTAGTGTTCCGCCGCGTGTTCGATCACGGCGAGCCACGGGCTCAGTGTCCGGGTGAAGCGCTCCTCCGGCGTGTTCTTCAGCGTGGCGTTGGCGTCCGAGATGGACTTCTCAAGCGCGGCCACGATCCCGGCCTTGCCCTTGTAGTCTTTGGGGTTCAGTTCGTCCCACTCGGCCTTCTCGCCGCGCCCCGCCTTCGCGGCGTAAACATTGCCGGAGATGACATGCACGATGACCTCGCCGAAGGAGCGCACGTCTTTGGCCGGTCTGTAATCGTACTTGTCGGCCGGGAAGTCGCGGGCCATCTCCAGAATCCTCCGGTTGACCGAGTCGAAATTCCGGCTGACGGACTGGCCGGGCGTCGGTGGCTGCTGGCTCCGCGCGAAGCCGGTGCCGGGGGCGAGCAGCAGGACGAGTGATAAGGCTAACGATCCGGCCGTCGCCGGTCCTGAGTGTCTCATCGGAAAGTCCTCCTCAAGGTCAGATGTTCAATGTCACGGCAGGCGTCTCGGGCCTCAGGCAGTCGCATGCTCAGGCCCTGATCCGCCCCGTCACTTCTTCGCCGCCTTCCTCGTCCCGCCCCTCCCTGTCGGGCTGATCATCCGCATGGCATCCGGGGCGTCACGTCAAAGAGGCCCTCGTCTTCACTCAGCTCCCACTCCAGCGCGTCCATCTCGACCGCCAGCCGGTAGAGACGGTTAAGGAGGTCCTGCTTCTCCTCGGCCGAGCCGGCGAGCGGCAGGCCGTCCGCTGGAACCGGCTGTCGGCTGACCGTTTTTTCGCCGCCCTGTCAGAAGCCCTCGAAGACGCTTATGCCACGATCAGGCGAGGTCGAAGCGGTCGAGATTCATCACCTTGTCCCACGCAGCCACAAAGTCACGGACGAACTTCTCCTTTGAATCGTCCTGTGCGTAGACCTCCGCGAGGGCCCGGAGCTGGGAGTTGTAGCCGAAGACGAGGTCGACGGCGGTGCCGGTCCACCTGACCCTGCCCGTCGCGCGATCGCACCCCTCGTACACGTTCGCATCCGCGGCGGATGCCTTCCACTCAGTGCGCATGTCGAGCAGGTTCACGAAGAAGTCGTTGGTCAGCGTCTCGGGCCGGTCGGTCAGCACGCCGTGCCTGGATTGCCCGGAGTTGGCGTTCAGGGCGCGCATGCCGCCGATCAGGACTGTCATCTCGGGAGCGGTCAGCGTCAGCATACAGGCCCGCTCCACCAGCAGTTCCTCCGGCGGCAGCTCCTCTCCGGGGTGGAGATAGTTGCGGAACCCGTCGTAACGCGGTTCGAGTACGGCGAACGACTCCACGTCGGTCTGCTCCTGAGAGGCGTCCGTGCGCCCCGGCGCGAACGGGACCGTGACGTCATGCCCGGCGTTCTTCGCCGCCTGCTCAACGGCCGCGCACCCGCCCAGGACGATCAGGTCAGCGAGCGAGACCTTCTTCCCGCCGGACTGTGTGCGGTCGAAGTCCTGCCGGATCTGCTCGAGGGTCGGCAGCACCCTGGCCAGCTCCGCCGGGTTGTTGACCTCCCAGTCCTTTTGTGGCGCAAGGCGAATCCGTGACCCGTTGGCACCGCCACGCTTGTCGGTGCCGCGGAAGCTGGCCGCCGACGCCCAGGCGGTGGAGACCAGCCGGGAGATGGACAGTCCCGAGGCGAGGATCCTGTCCTTGAGGGCAGCGATGTCCGCCTCCCCGATCAATTGATGATCGACCGCGGGGACGGGGTCCTGCCACAGCTGCGGCTCCGCCACCCACGGGCCGAGGTAGCGCGAGAGGGGGCCCATGTCGCGGTGCAACAGCTTGTACCACGCCCTGGCGAACGCGTCCGCGAGCTGGTCCGGGTTCTCGTGGAAGCGCTTCGCGATCGGCGCGTAGATCGGATCCACCCTCAGCGCGAGGTCCGTCGTCAGCATCATGGGGGCGTGCCGCTTCGACAGGTCGTGTGCGTCGGGCACGGTGCCCTGGGCCTCGGGATTCGTGGGCTTATACTGCTTCGCACCGGCGGGGCTCGTCGTCAGCTCCCAGTCGTACTTATGGAGGTTTTCCAGGAACCCGTTGTCCCACCTCGTCGGGTTATTGGTCCAAGCGCCTTCGAGGCCGCTCGTGATCGTGTCGGCGCCCTTGCCGCTGCCGAAGGTGTTCCTCCAGCCGAGGCCTTGTTCCTCGAGGCTGGCGCCCTCCGGCTCGGGACCGACGTGCCGGGTGGCGGGGGCGGCACCATGGGCCTTGCCGACCGAGTGGCCGCCGACGATGAGCGCAAGGGTCTCCTCGTCATTCATCGCCATGCGGCGGAACGTTTCGCGAATGTACTTCGCCGCCATGGCCGGGTCCGGGTTGCCGCCCGGCCCCTCCGGATTCACGTAGATCAGGCCCAGGTGATCAGCGCCGAAAGGACCCTGGATTTCCCCCTCGCCGCTGTGGCGCTCGTCTCCGAGCCAGGTGTCCTCAGGACCCCAGAAGATCTCGTCGGGCCCCCAGCGGTCCTCCCGCCCGAAGCCGAAGCCGAACGTCCTGAGCCCCATCGAATCATATGCCACGTTGCCGGCGAAGGTGATCAGATCGGCCCAGGAGATCTTCCGGCCGTACTTCTGCTTGATCGGCCAGAGCAACCGGCGCGCCTTGTCGAGGCTCGCGTTGTCGGGCCAGCTGTTGAGGGGGGCAAAGCGCTGCATGCCGTTGCCGGCACCGCCCCGGCCATCCGCGATGCGGTAGGTGCCGGCGGCGTGCCACGTCATCCGGATGAAGAACGGCCCGTAGTGGCCGTAGTCGGCCGGCCACCAGTCCTGCGAGGTCGTCATCAGCTCGATCAGGTCCCGCTTCAGCGCTTCGACATCGAGGGTCTTGAACTCCTCTGCGTAGTTGAAGTCCCCGCCCATCGGATCTGACATGGGAGAGTGCGCGTGGAGGATCGAGAGGTCCAGCTGATTCGGCCACCAATCCTTGTTCGTCCTGGGCCGAGTCCGCCTGGGAGTCGGGGACGGAATTGCCGGGTTCTCGCTTTCGCTGACGCTCGCAGTCGTGTCCTTCGTATCAAACACATTCTTTTCAGACATGTCAGTACTTCTCCTTTCCGGCTGGCTCGCTGCAATTGATTGACAGATAGCGAGGCCTGTTCTGCCGCTGATTTACGCCGCCCCGGGTCGCATCGAGATCCGGCGGCACGGCACGCGTGAGATGTTAGTGATAGCCGAAGCCTCCGTTGGCCGGCGTCCGCTGCAACTGCCTGTCAGACGGCATCTCACAGCTCTCTGCGGAAGCACACAACCCTCACCTCCTCGTTGCATCAGAGCGCCCGGTGCGCTCTGATGCTGACTTCATTGTCAATTTCAGCATCGCTCGCCACCTCTGTCAGTCCCTGACCTCGCGCCCCTAGCTCTGCGGACCACTGGTATTATTCGGAATCCTGGACGGGGGCATTTAGTCACAGGCGCGGTCAATTATCAACTTTGCAGGAGCGAGGCCGGGCCGAAATCGCCTGACGGAGTGTGGGCTGGTGACTGGCTTGACTGTGAGACCCATCGCAGGACAGGAGATTACCACGCACTGGTATGCTCAGTCATCACCCGGCCAGAGGAAGGCTCCTCCATTCCATGTGAGAAAACCGGAAAAAGGTTTCACCGACTGAGTCTGAAAGGCGGCTGAATGGCTGGCTGGTGATCAGGTCTCGGTGTCACTGACAGCGCTGCGGAAGGCGCTGGCGTTCAACGGCTGAACCAGAACACCATTCTCACCTTGTCTTTGCCTGATTTTTTCGCGGCTTTGGTCAGCACCGACAGGACTTTTGTAAACTCTGTCGAGTGTTCTTCCTTCATAACCCTGCCCTTGCGCAGTGCCACTTCCAGTTCCGCCAGAGTCAGCCAGTTCGTTCCGGTTACCCATTCGCCGGGGAAGAGGCGATATTTTCTGTAGGCCTCTCTCTCCACTTTATCGGGGAGCATTTTTTCTATTCTCGCCGGAGATTTAATCATCTTCCAGATCAGGGTTTGTTTAGTCTTGTTCCATTGAGGCAGCCGAATGCCGTTCTCTGCGGGGAAGAAATAACTATTCCTGACTCCGACACTATAATCTTCAGGCAGGCCGCGGGGGGGATACGGGAGGTTGTCACCGCTGCCGTCATCCCCGAAGGCGATGGCGGAGAACAGTTGCCCGTTTCTCGGCACCCAAGTGTCACCCGTGATCGCCAGCCATTCCGGATTTTCCTGCTGAACCTCGACAATAATATGAATGGCGATTCCCATAGCAAAGAAAGAACTCGGCTCCCGAGCAATACAGGTCAGGGCACGATCAGACTATTCCTGCGATCAGGATTCGTGCCTTTTCCGCAATGCCGTTCAGTTCGTCATCACACAAACCTTCAGCCTCAACCTCATCCCGCATCTCAAGCATCCGGTAAAGACTCGTCATCGCTTCCTGCTTCCTCCCAGCCCCGAGGAGGGCCTCACCCAACGCGAGATAGACTTCCCCGAACTTCGGGTATCTTTCCTCCAGCGGCTGTAAACACAGCACCGCCTCTTCAGGCCGACTGATTTCCGTCAACGTTGTGGCGAGACGCAATACTGCCTCGAACGGGTCAGGATGTTTACGGGCGCCTTCGCGATAAGCCTGAATGGCGAGTTCGATCTTTCCCCAGTGTTTGTAGGCATCGCCGAGCCCCACATATATTGTCCCCTCTTCAGGCCGGTGAGCCAGTAGCTTTTTGAAGACTTCTATCGCCTCGTCAAACCGCCCCGCAGCATCGAGCGCTCTCCCGAGTGACAGGTGCCCCGCCAGGTCGTCGTCCCTTTCGATTGCCTGCCGGAATTCTGTGATCGCCTCCTCGAATTGCCCGCACATGAGCAGCGATGACCCGAGCCACCAGTGCGAGGTCGGCGATGGGTTTCTTCTGCTGGCTTCGCGAAGGAACTCCAGTGCCTCCTGCTCGCGCCCCTGTCCCCTGAGCCAGAGGGAGTAGAACTGGTGTTTGCCAGTCAGGTAAAACTCATCCGGTAACTCGCCCGGCCTCTGCTGTATTTCCTTGGTAGGCATCACACTTTATGAGCCCGGCCGTTATCCGGTCTGCCTTGGGCAAATTATTCGTCCCTGCCGGGAATTTACGCCCGCACCCGGTCACATGTGCGGAGAGTCAGGAAATATTTCGTTTCACCCGCCGACCCCCTCCGACTCCCACCACGCCAGAGCGTACAGCCACGCGGCCAGATCGAAGACCTCTTCATTCAGCACCCACCGGGCAGAGCAGTAATAAGGCTCAACTACAATGCCGGCGGCTATCAGGCTGACCTGCGGCAATCTCTCCCGTACAGCATTTCCGCTTCCGGCATCAACTCCGCCTTCATCTCGAAGAGGCTCAGCGTCACGCGTGAGGTGTGCCTGCCGGCAGCAATATGCACGTGTGGCTCTTTCATCTCCGCACACCACAGGCGATACGCTTCAGCAACGGCGTCGAATTCATCCCCGGCGTCAGAGCAGACAAACCCCTTGTCCTTCGCCATCTCGAACCGCGATCGCTTGTCGAGTGTGAGGCTGAAGTCAGTTCGGAGTGCGGTTGTGGCCGTATCGGTCTTCATAACCGGGATGCACACAATATAACAGATTGTTGGTGGAGAGATGCCGAATCGCTGATCCGGCTTGAGCGGGAGACCCGTCAGGGACGGTGATCGGGGGCATCACCCCAGACAACTTGCGGCGAAGGGGGCAATGCCTGCTCCGGCGAAGGCGCCCCCGGCTTATACAGGAACAGCGTCACCAGGAAGATGCAGGCAGTGAGGCTGATGCCCAGACTGATCGGGGCTCCCTGCACATCGAAAAAAAGCTGGCTGTAGGCCAGCACCCTGAACTCAATCCCGGTGCCCCAGAACCCCTCATTCATCAGGAAGTGGACCCAGACATCAAACCCGAAGCTGAACGCATAGATGAGTACCGGAGAGATAATCTTGGACAGTTGTATGATCTGAACGATGAAGGATGCCTTTCGACCGAAAGAACTGCCCTGCCACAGAGTAACGCCGGCGGCGAGACTGAGGGCGTAAATACCGATCGGGACAAAGGTGAGCAGAGCCGCAGGAAACGCCGGGGGCAAAATCGAGATTGTGTAAATGGCTCAGATGGTCAGCGTCGTTAAGGGTAATCTGTCTTCATAGAGGATGGCAAACTGGTTGAGCGCCTGCCGCCAGTTCGCGATCGGCATCGTCCACTTCTGCTCGATGTT
>DASRDU010000059.1:0-16690 GCA_035652435.1 Blastocatellia bacterium | reverse complement strand
TTATCAAGGAGCGGAGCGAGAAGAGGATCAGAATCCACTGGCAATTCTCGATTGAGGGCGCCAGGAAGAGATTGAACTCGCACTACCAGCGGGTGAACGCTGACAACATCAGGTATAAGGAAACTTAGTTGACGGACTATTCAGCAGGTCAAGCTATTAGCTCATTGAGTACGTCACCCTGTCGGTCTGACGCGCTGGTATCACCTGATTCATTACATGAGGTTTCTTCAACCGGATGGGAGTCCGCCCTGGGATGGACCAGACCGAGCTGCTCAGCAAGGAAAGGGGCAAGCATATCCGGCATTTTCTTGATTGTGGCGGGATCAATTTGTGGCAGATCCTCTGCGGTCGTATGGGCAGCAATGCGTCCGTCTTCGGCAGGGATAAACTGCACAGAAGAAGGCTCACCCTTATGCAAGGGCAGTGAGAAAGGCTTGTCACTGTTACACCCACCTGAAATATGCGCGGCGGAAGCTCTGGTAAAGGCCTGTGGGGGTTTGGGGGGCATCGGTTTTGGCTGGCTAAGGATTGTCTTCAGGGCACGGCACCCTGACGCCGCTTGAGCCGCAGATGCGCGTGCCTCAGATCAACCGCAAACTCTGACCCTGCCGACTGAGTTATTTCTTCCCTCAGCGACAACTTTTTTCAGCGTCACTTTCGGCCACCTGTCCGGACTGTCATAGGTGAATTCAATGACCACCACGCCCGCGGTAACTCTCCGCAGAACAAAATTACCGGCCGAGTCCGACGTGGCGCTGAGACCCTGACTCGGGATCCGGACGTGGACGCCTCTGATCGCCTGGCCCTGTCCGCCCACACAAGTACCGCTGACAGAGGTTTCCGTTGTGACGTCGCGTGCCGGGATGGCGGATGACCCGAGGCATAAAGCAAGCAGCAGAGTTGCAATCGGAGCAGGCATGGGGGAGAGCCTCCTTTCAGAGTTGGCACGCGCGGAGTGAAGTTATCGAGCTGTCACTAACAAGTGAGAAATGCGGAAAAACGTTTCAAGCCCCTGTCCTGCGGCACAGGGGAGCCGGACTCGCGCGGGCCGGGTGGCGGCGGTCAGGTTCGCGGCCATCCGATCGGATAGTAGAACGTTTCGCTGCCCGACCTCAATCACCCTTCAATCAGCGAGACCCACGCAGGGCCAGACTGAAGCTCAGGCCGAGGGTTATCAGTGGCGGGGTCGGCGGCGGCGCAGTTATTTGCCTCGCGGCATACTAATCCCATTACCGAGGGCTGGTCGGAGAAAACAACCAGCGACACGGAGGCCCAATATGTCAATCGATCCTGAACTCATGATTACGGACGAAATTGAATTGAATGTTGAAGAACTTGAGCAGGTGGCAGCTCCTGGTTTGCTCGTTGCCTGTGACTGACCGCCCTCAATGGATCAGGGCAGTTTGCCCTCGGCAGATAGTACCAGAAAAAGGCGAGCCGTGAATGCTGCTCCTGTGCCCCGCCGGCAGATCACGATCAGCCCGCCACCGACGACCGCCGTTGCTTCTTTTCGGCGCGCCGCTGTTCACGGATGGCGTCAATTTCAGCCCGCGCCCCCTCCACAGATTTGCCAAGGGCCTCTGCCCACGTGGTCACACTCAGGTCATCCGCCGGCTTATTGTGCGTGCCGTGAATCCACCGCACGCTGACGCTCGGCAACCGCGACAGCAGTTCGCGCGCCTCCCTGACCAGGGCTTTCGGCGCGTATGAGGGGGCGGGATGACCGAGCAGTGTTTGCGCGAGGGCATGATCGTCGGTGCAGAGGTCCACCGGCACACCGCGGCTCTCGGCCTCGATTCTGTGCAGTGCCTGAATTGCGCCGGTCCACAGTGCCTGCTGGTAACTGACATCGGCGCCGAGATACGCCTGGTCGGTGGCCAGAGTCTGGCCGTGTGACCTGATGACGAGCGCCCAGGTGCCGTGCTGCGTGGGTGTCGGCTCAGCCAGGGCGTCGAGCATCGCCGCACAAGGCGATGATGATGGGTCGAACAGCCTGACGGGCTGCGGGCGCGGACCGCCGCTTTCGTCCGGCGCCTTCTGTTCCTTTGTCTGAGGCTGATTCCGCCGCGCGTCGTTTGTGGGAGTTTGACGGCTTGTTTTCCTGACAGACCCGCGATCCCGCGCGGCCTTCTGATAAGGTGCCGTGGACTCAGGTTTCGCCGGGCGCGGTGGGCGCTCAGCGGGCTGTGGTGTGTTGGTGGTTTGATCAACTGGCTGTGTCGGCTTTTGTTCTCCGACCGGGAGTGTTCCGGCCTTGATCAGACGGGGACGTTTGCTGTCAGTCAAGCGTGAATCCTTTCAACTGGGGCTGTTCGGGCCGGACGATTATCGGGCCCGGCCCCGGTTGAATACAACCCGTGGTTGTATTCGTCCGGATCATCCCTCCCCCTGCAGTTGCACAGGAAGCGGAAGTGGCGCAACAGAAAAGGCGAGCCGAAGCCCGGCCCGCCGTAGTGAAGGAAGGCTGATTGTGTTCACTACTGTTGTGGAGAGGGCGGGGACATTTCGCCGGCCGATGATATTCTCCCGCCGTTCGGGGCCGCGGGATGCGCTCACCTGGCCTGTCTCTTTTCCCAGTCCTTCTTCAGCGCGGCGCAGGCGTCCTTGACCGCGTTGCCGAGTGAGCGCGTCGAGCCCGACCTGATGGCGTCACCGTCTCTGTTGAAGAGTGCGAATTTGTTGTCTTTCTTGATCGCGCTCTTGCCGCCTTCGTGTTCCGGCAGGACGATGTAATCAGCTTTCTCTCTGTTCATCGTGACATGGAATGGGGCTCACCGATCCCGCATCTGCTCGAAGACGAAGAACTCCCACTGCTCCACCCGGACTTTGTCAGGTTCGCGCCAGAAAGGCGGACGGTCAATCCTGCATCGGCCGGTGATCGCCGAAGGTATACCATCAGCTGGGATGGACCGATGCGGGTGAAATGAAGGTGCAGGACTGAGGGCATTGCCTGATTCGCAACATCAGGTCAGTGTACTATCGGGGTCTCGTTCGACAGGTATCAAAAGATTGTTAAGGCAGGAGGATGGAAACGCCGGGGCTGTTTCTGATCTCACTGCCTTCCCGGACTGCGTGATGTCTGCATCAACTGGTCCGGGAAGGCAGTGAGACGGCTGATTACTGGCAGCCCTGGGTTTTTCAGGCGCTGTCAGTCCGGTTATCCGCCTGGTTATTGTCCTCTCTGTGCCAGCACCGTAATGCTTTCCGGTCCGGCCGTGTTGCTCACAATCTGATCGCCACTCTTTTTAGCCGCTTCTCGTTCGGCTCTCGATCGGCCCAGTTTCTGACCGACCTTGTTATACCCGTCCCAGATTTGTGAGAGGAATGTCTGAGCGCCGTAGCGATTGAAGATCAGTTTCGCCTGCGTCTTACCGTTCTCCGTCCGATCATTGTTGACCTGGAACACCGCGATGGCCCCGGTCTCCCTGCTGCGGATGACGAGGGTATCTCGCGGCGAGAACGGTTCCACAGTGTATTTGCCCGCCGGGAGTTTCGTCTCGCCGACCATAAAGTCGAATGGGATGTCGGCTGTCACCCGGCTGTCAAGGTGTGCGAAGCCGGTCACTGTCAGCGTGGTCAGGATGCTTAACGCGGCAACAATACTCAGAATCTGTTTCTTCATGTTTCTCCTTACAGTTGTACGATAGTAACAGTCAAAGTCGGCCACCTCCCGCAGGACACTGATCCCGCGAATCTCGTGACCTCTGTTTTCTGCACGCTGACTAACGTGCGGTATGCGAATGATGTTTCCTGATCTGACGCCGTTGAGGCTGATTTTTCGGCTGGAGCGCGGAATAGAAATTCCGGCCTCAAATTTTTTGGTAACTCGCTTCAATTCTGGTTGATCAAATCGGGCTGATATAAAATCGGCCCCGAAGAAACCGGCCGTTGATGAATGGCTTTATGAGAATTAAGGATGGGGGTTGCAATTGCGCCGCAAATTCCGGTCACATATTCGAGCGTCTGAGTCAGCCGGGTGGCTGATAGTCAGTTGCCTTGCCGCCGCACTCACGGCGCTGTTGCTGAACGTCCCGGCCCGGCCGGAACAGCCCGGGCTTGAAACAAACCGTACTTCGCCCCGGGGCGACGTCGCGATCAGCCTTCAGGAGCAACACCAGCCCGGCGCGCCTGATTTACCAGACATTCCTACTCTGATCAGCGCCTGCGACCGCAACGGGGCAGAGATGCACCAGCGCCTGACCGAATACACGTATCTGCAGAAGCGGACGACCCGCGAGGCAGGCAGGCGGGGGAAACTGACGGAACAGGTGGACGTGTACGAGGCCTACCCGGTCGCGGTAAGAAGCGGTCACAACCACGTCGTCAGTCTGATCAGCGTCAACGGCGTCCCGGTCTCGCCCAGTCAACTGGAACTGGAGCGACGGCGGGCGGCCGAGGAGATGGAGAGCATCGAGCGCGCCGGCAGGGGGGCGGACGAAAAGGCCGGCGGGCGTGAGGAGCAGCGCAGATACATCTCGGCAGCCATCGGCCTGACCGCCGACGGCGAGGGCATCATGTTCGGCGTGTCACAGTTCCTGCGTCAGTGTGAGTTCAGTTCGCCGCGCCGGGAGCGGTTCGCCGGCCGCGACGTTTATGTCCTGAGTTTTCGCCCGCGCCCCGGCGTCCAGTTCACTCGCGAAGAAAAATACATCTCGAAACTGGTCGGCTCGGTCTGGATAGACGCGGCCGATCAGGTGGTCTGGCAATTGCTCGCGTGGCAGCCGGACGAGCGAGAGCGCGGTGACGGATCACCGGACGCTCCCCGCGCCGCGGCAATCGTCAGCTACGAGCAGACGCGTCTGCCGGAAGGGATCTGGGTCCCCCGGCAGATCAGGGTCAATGCCATCGGCAGGGCAGCGGTCTTCAATGGAGTGAGCAAGGATATGACCTTCGAGTTCAGCGATTATAAACGCTTCCGCACAGAGGTTAAGGAAGTGAAGCTTGCTCCACCTGAACCACGCCCATAAGCGGGGCTGATTGACGCTGGCCGGCCTGAGATCGGGTGACATAGCCCGAAGCGAATCATTGAAAGAGGGAATATCAATGAGCAAGGATATGAGAGCGCGGAACTGATCCTCAGGCTGTATGACCTCCGGCGCGAACCGACTATGCGCGAGGCCCGCGACTGGTTCTTCGCCTTCAGCCCGGACGACATGCAGGACGTGATCAGGGCCGTGACCGGCCCGCACAATGCCTGCTTCCGGATGGCCACTTCCTACTGGGACATGGCGGCATCGTTCGTCGTCAACGGGGCGATTGACGAGCAGATGTTCAATACAGCCAACGTGGAACACGTCGCGGTCTTCGCGGAGGTGGAGCCGCCGCTTCCGGCAACCCGGATTACCTCAGCAGTCTCGATCAGGTGGTGATGAAGATGCCGGGGGCGAAGGAGCGCCTGGCGATGATGCGCGGGCAGATCAAACAGATGGCCGCCGCGCGGGCCGGGAATCCTGACGAGGCCGGCTCGGAGGGATGAAAGCGGGCGCGGTCGTTGTCGCTGACGTCGTATGCCCTGCGGAAGTTGTCGGAATGACCTTCGGGAGTTCTGGCGGTCATTGGTTATAACCCAACTGGCGATAACTTAAGACTTCTTCGTTCCCAGATACTGCCTGATCAGCTTGCCGACCGTATCGCTTGCAAACCCGCTGCGGAAAACGCTCCCCTGCCAGACGGCTGACTTACGCAGCTCTTCCGTGTCGCCCTTGTGCGTGTTGTAGGCCGCGACTGCGACCAGCACGGCGGTGAGGCGCGTCAGGCGTGGCTCGAAAGAGACGGTGCCGGGGCCGGCATAGAACGGGGTGCGGGGGCCCATGTGGTATTCCGACCACATCACCATCACGAACGTGGCGTCGTCGGGGGAAGCGACCACCGGCTGTTTGCTTTTCTTCAGTTCCTTGCGCGCCATTTTCTCGACCTGGAGATCCCGCTTCTCGCCGTCGCTGAAGACGGCGACGTAGATGGATTTCTCCTGGGCCTGACAGTTGAAAGCGAGCAGGGCCGCGAAGGTGAACAGCAGCGCGCGACGTGGCATAAAGAGTACCTTTCGTTTTTACCGGGCAGAATCAACATTACCGGCTTCAGTATGCCGCGCGGAAGCGGCTTCTGATTACGCTTTCTTTACGGCTCATCCTCCGGGTCGCTGATGCAGCTTTCAGGAATCCCGCCGGCGACTGAAACGGAAGAGCGTCTTCGGCTTCCTGTGGCGCGTTGAAGTGATGCGCTCAAAGGAGAGGTTGTTTTCGCCCGCCCACTTCTCCAGGTCGTCATCCGATTTGATAGCCTGACTGGCCGGGTAAAGGGTCAGGGCCAGCAGGTCTGCTTCGACCTCGATTGAGGGGTCATCTTTCACGCCCCTCAGGATGTCTTCAAGTATCGGGTGGCTGTTGCTGTTCATTCTTTCACCTTCCGTTAAGGCTTCACCTCTTCGGGATGCGGCACTCTGACGCCGCCGGGACCGCTGACGTGCTTCTTCGGCTCAATGAACGCGCCCGGCTCCGGGCGGCTGTTTTCATCGGACGATCTTCCTTTCAGGTTTTCGGGTCATGGGGCAACCAGGGCCCCTCACGACCATGTGAGAGAACCGGAGAAAAGTTTCAGGGCTGACGATCCCTTCAGCTGATCCAGTCCCACAGGATATTCAGGACGTAGAAGACGGCCAGCGCGGCCAGTGCCAGCAGGATCAGCTGCTGCATCGTGTGATAGAACTGATTGAGTCTCATCGGGGCGGCGTCAGGTATTCACCTGTATGTGAGAGAATCGGGGAAAGGTTTCAGTCCTTCTCCCCTTTCGCGATCTTCCAGCCCTGCGATCCGGGCGGATCCGGGTGGCGCGGGCGCCCGCGTCAGGCACTGCGCTGAAGTCTTGTGCCGGCCAGCGAAATTATGCCCCGTGTCCTGCATCCGGGCAATCGCTGCGGCGCTCCTGTCCTTCAGGAAGTCGGTCACTGAAGTCGCCGAATGTCAGGGCGGGATCGTCAGGCAGGGCGCGCGATCCGACACCTCCTCCGCCGGGCTGGGGCGAAATCAAAAACAATAATTATTCTTGATTTCAGGCGGGCGGCGCGCTATGATCCGTCTGACAACAAAGGCAGGGCGGAAATGAATAGTCGTAAATCAGTCTCACGTCAGGCGGGGCGGGCGTCAAAACAGGCGCTGCACCGCCGGCTGCGCGAGGCGCTCGGGGACGAGGGCCGTCACTTCACGAGGCAGCGCGCCGCCGTCTTCGAGTACCTGAGCCGGGTGGACCACCACCCGACGGCCGAGGAGGTCTTCCTCGCCGTCAGGCAGAAACTGCCGAGGATCAGCCTCGCGACGGTTTACAAAAACCTCGAAGCGCTCGCCGCCTGCGGCACGGCGGCGAAGCTGACTTACGGCGACGCCGCCGCGCGTTACGAAATCCGCCGCGATCACCACTACCACACGCGCTGCCTCGGGTGCGGCAGCCTCACCGACCTCGACGCCACTGCGGGCGAGCAGTTTCTGAAACGGATCAGACCGCAGGCGGGGTTTGAAGTCACAGATTACCGGCTGGAGCTGCTCGGTTACTGCCGCTCCTGCCGCAGGCATCATCAATCCACCGGTCAGAAAAGCTGAGGAGGAGAAAGAAAAGTTATGGCACAGACGAAAACACAGACCGAGAGCGAAGTGATCCAGACGTTGCAGCAGCAGCTGGCAAACGCATTTTTACTCTACACCAACTACAAAAAATACCACTGGGAGAGTTACGGCCCGCTCTTCCGCGACCTGCACCTGCTCTTCGATGAACACGCGACCGCCGTCCTCGGCACGATTGACGAACTCGGCGAGCGCGTCCGCATCCTTGGCGGCAGACCCGTCTCCGACCCGCGCCAGTTCGCCGAACGCGGCTCGGTCAGGGTCGCCGAGGGCACGCAGACGATGCATGAGATGGTCGAGCAGGCGGTCGAAAATCACCGCCGCGTCATCAAAGAGCATCGCGACGCCGTCAACGTCGCGACTGATGCAAATGACCCCGGCACGGCCGACCTGTTCACTCGCAACGTGCAGATTCACGAAAAGCAGGAGTGGTTTTTGAGACAGGTGCTGGAAGGCAAGGACGGGCTGGTCGGGTAAGCACGATCTGATAAGGCAGGAAATATAACCCGGCAGTAACGAGTGCCCCGCAAGGCCAGCCTTGCGGGGCCTTTCCTTTATTCCAGAATTGTACCCATCGCCGCGCCCGCATACCCGGTCATCTCCAGATAGCCGCGACCACTGACGGGCCTGCCGTTATTCACACCCGTCACTTCAATCGCGCCCTCCCAGTATTTCACACCGGTTGACTCGCCGGCACTCAGCTCCTGATTTTCAGTTGCTGCCTGTACCGTCAATTCAATCCCCCGCGATGGGATTGCGATCTGCCAGCTCGTCGGGTATTCAGCGCCGGTGGCCGGCGAACGCCAGCGCGCGCCGGGTTCGAGGGTGAAATCGCTCGCGGTGACTGGTGACGCTTTGCCCGCAGGGTCAATGATCGTGCCGCTGGTGTGCGGGTCGCGCGCGCCATCACTGCGGCGGAACTGGTAGAGCATCAACTCGCTGCCGTCATCAAGCTGGATTGACAGCCAGTCCCACCCCCGTTGTTCTTTTTCCAGAAAGCTCGTGCCGAATTCGTGATCCATCCAGCTCAGGCCTTCGACTTCGTAACGCCGGCCGTCAACCGTGATCGCGCCGCGCGTGGGCATCCGCGTCAGCGAGTAGTAATGCGAGGCGGTGCCGGCCCGCGCCCCCTTCTGAATGATGCCGCCCGAGCCATGAACGACCGGCGGCTTACCCTGATCGAGTTCAAGATCGAGGCCGAGGCCGTTGTCCGAAGCGCGTAACCGGGTGTGCCCTGACCCGGCATCTTTCGCCTCCCAGTCTTCATTCCAGACGCGATAGAGGCCGGTTGCTGCCCCGGCCCAGCCGACGCCGGCGCGGTTGACTTTTTCGGCGAAGCGGAACTTGCGGCCGTTGATGTCAGTCAACGCCAGATGCGCCATAAAGAGATCGCGCACGGCCCAGCGCGAAGGGTTTTCCGGCCGCGGGTCAACGCCAGAACGGAAGAATGTCAGCTGATAGCCGAAGCGGTGGCCGTCTTTCGCGGCGACGTTCCCCGTGTAATACCACCACTCGATTTTGTAATCGGGGTGGCTGGCGTGATCGCGCGCGAAGTCGAATTCATAGCCGGGCAGGGCCTGCTTCCAGTCGCCTTCGGCAAGTGCAAAGAAAACAGACAGGATGAACAGGATGAACAGGAAGATCGGATACCAAACAATCCGCCTGCTGTCCTTCATCCTGAAAATCCTGTTAACCCTGTCCACTCTTTATTCCTCCGCAATTTGCTCCGCTGCGTGCATCTCTGCTGCCCTTCGTGCCGGATAAATGCCCGACAGCGCCGTGGCGATCAGGATGAGCGCGGATGACTGAACCAGAAACAGCGCCGGCAGGTGAAACTGGATCGTCCAGCCGAAGCTCTGCACGTTGATGACGTAAATCAGCACGAGCGACAACAGCAACCCGACCGCGAGGCCCAGGGCCTGGCTGACGCCACCCATCATCGCGGCTTCGATGATGACCATCCGGCGCACCTGCCGGCCGTCCGCGCCGACCAGTCGCAGCATCGCGAGTTCGCGGCGGCGCTCCAGAATCAGCGTCAGCAGCGTGCTGGCGACCCCGACAATCGCGACGAAGATGGCGATCACTTCGAGCGCCCAGGTGATGGCGAAGGTGCTGTCGAAGATGCGCAGCACTTCGCGGCGCAGCGCGCCGTTCGTGAAGATGAAAACCCGGTGACGGTCGCCCAGCGAATTCAGAATCTCCCCCCGCACGGCGTCGGCGTCCGCGCCGGGATCGAGGTAGATGCTCAGGCTCGTCGGGGGCTGCTCGCCGAACCAGCGGGCGAACGTGGCGCGGTGCATCACCAGGATGCCGCGATCACTCGAATAATCGTAATAAACCGCGGCGATGCGGAAAGGCTGTGGGCCTTTCGGCGTCGGGATACTGACCGTGTCGCCGACGCGCTTGTGATAGCGGATTGCAAAACTTTCCGAAGCCAGAACCTCATCGCGACCGGGCATTCCTTTCAATGCCTCGCGCCAGTCGGCGGGCTCCTTGACCATCAGGTTGCCGCGCCCGAGCAGCACGGAAAATTCGCCGCAGCCGAGCGTGATCAGGCTGTCTTCGTAAGGCACGTCGAAGTTGCGGAAAGGGTCAACTGCCGCCACCTGCGGGTGCGCCCTGACCTCTTCGATGACTTCCGGTGAGATCACGGCTTCGGTCGCGATGTTGGTGCGCGATGACGGCCGCAGGTACAGATCGGCTTTGAGCGTCTGATTGACCCAGTAGATCACCGTTTCGCGAAAGCTGCCGACCATCACGGCAATCGCGACCATCATCGCCAGGCTGACGGCGAGCGCGGCGACCGAGATCGAGATGCGCGGGATGGCCCCGGCCAGATTCGAATTCGCGAGCCGCCCTTCGACTTTGAAGACCCGCGCCAGCGGCCGTCTGCCGAGGCGCGTGACGAAATAGAACACGACGGGGACGAGGAACGCCGCGCCAAAGACTATTGCCAGCGCGGCGGCGTAACCGAACAGCGGCAGGCCCGCAACGGGCTGGCGCCCCGAGAACCACCACGCGAGTGCGAACAGCACCGCGGGCGCGACGAAATAACGGCGCCGTAATCTAAAGCGCGTTTCAAGCCGGTCTGCGCCGCGCATCGCTGTAATGGGCGAAACGCGCGCGGCTTCCGCGGCGGGTAGCGTGGCGGCGAGCAATGACAACGGGAGCCCGACCGCAAAGGCGAGGATGAAATGCCCGGTCGCCAGCGGCGGCACGGCGGCGGCGCTCGCGATGTAGAGCGCGTTGACCGTGGTCGCAGTCAGTTTCACCGAACCGAAGGCGAGCAGCCTGCCCAGCGGCAGGCCGAGCGCGCAGCCGATCAGCGCGAGCAGGGCGGCTTCGGCCAGAAAGAGGGTGAGGATGCGCCGGCGCGTCGTACCGAGCGCCCGCAGCGTCCCGACTTCCTCGCGCCGCGTGATCACCGAGATCGAAACCGTGTTGTAGATCAGAAACAACCCGACCAGCAGCGCGATGTAAGAGAGCGCCGTCAGGTTGAAATGAAAAGCCGCGAGCATCTTTTCCACCTGCCGCCCGCGGCGCTCCGGCCTCTGGACGGTCAACCCTTCCACGCCGCTCTGCCCGAGCCGCTCGGCAATCCGCCTTTCCGCTTCGTCAACCTTTGCCTCATCGCGCAACAGCACGTCTATCCGATCAAGCCGGCCCAGGCGATTGAAGGCGAGTTGCGCGGCGGCAATATCCATCAGCGCAAAGCTGCCGTCGAGCGCGCGCGCCGGGCCTTCATTTTTAAGAATACCGCGCAGTGTGAAGCTGCCGGCCCGGTCGCCGATGATCAGTTCGAGCGGTGACCCGACTTTGAGGTTGTGACGGCTCGCGAATTTTTCCGAAAGGATGATCGAACGCGGGTCGTTGAGCAGCCCCAGGAATTCAGTGGCCGAGGGCTGACGCTGCCGATCTGCGTACTCAAGCAGTCTGTAATCGCGGAACGAGCGGTCGTGCAGAATGTCCACGCCGAGGATTCTCAGTGACTCGGTGGCGTCGCCACTCACCCTCGCCTGCGCGTCGCCTTCGATGACCGGGCTGACCTGCCCGTATTCGCGCAGCCAGCCCAGGGAGGCCAGTTTCATCTCATCCAGCCCGAGCCCTGTGCCGACAATTTCGAGCGAGGTTTTGCCGGAGACGGTTTCAATCGCGGTGGCAAAGCCGCGCAGCGAACTGGCGTTCGTCAGCTGGATCGCAATGATGACGGCAATGCCGAGCGCGATGCCGAGAATCGTCGCGCACGAACGCAGTCGCTCCTGCAAGAGTCGCCGCACGATGAATTGCTGAAAAAGTCTCATCAGTAATCTATTAACCGCAAAGCCGCAGGGAACGCAAAGGAGGACGGGCAGGCTGCTGAAAATGTGAGGCGGATGGAAAGAGTGCGCCACATTTACGCCGGTGTAACACCTGTCCTCATCGCGGACACATGGTCACATCTCCCCATCAGTCTAACCTGTGGACTTCCTTATCAAGCCAGTAAAAACAGGCATTTCAACCGCTGGCATATCAATTGCGCTTCCCGGTTATCAGAAAGATGAAGACAAAGGAGCAGGGCGAAATGATAACCAGAATTGGCAGGGATGTTACTCAACCATCAATCTGGTCATCCGCCGGCATGGCTCTCAGGAGCTTTGCAGTTCGTCATGCGCGGATTCTGGCAGTTGTTGGCGTTTCCATCTTTCTGATGGCAGTCATTGCGGCCTGCCAGTTATTCGACAGTTATTCGCACTATGCCTCGATCATTGACGCGCGGCTGCGCGATAAATCATTGCAGCAGCCGGCGGGCATTTATGCCGCGCCGCGCCGGATCAGCGTCGGTGAGCGTATGACGCGCGATGAGTTGGTCGAGCATCTGACCCGCGCCGGCTATATGGAGGGCGACCAGCCGGGCGAATTCGCCGTCGGCAGCTTTATGGTCGAGCCGCATGGCATTGAGATTCGCACTAATGAATTTGCACGTGAAGACAATCTCCCTGAGGTGATTCAACTCAGTCTTGGCAACGGGAAGACCGGCACTCAGGTGACTGAAATTAAGGATCGTGTGGCGCAGCGCAATTTGAATAGCCTGCCGCTGCCCCCGGAATTACTTACAGCCGACCCGCACGCCAGAAAGCAGACGCACCACGCGACCAGTTTCAATGAACTGCCGCGGACGCTGATTGCCGCGCTCCTCGCGATTGAAGACCGCCGATTTTATTCGCACCACGGCGTTGACCCAGTCGCCATCGGGCGCGCCTTCCTGAAAAACCTGCGGAGCGGGGGCGTCCGCGAAGGCGCTTCGACGATCACGCAACAGCTCGTCAAAAATCAGTTCCTGACCCCCGACCGCACTTACAGCCGCAAGTTTGCCGAGGCGATGATGGCAATCGCGCTTGAGCGGCGCCTCGGCAAGCAGCAGATCCTCGCGCTTTACTGCGACCGCGTCTATCTGGGGCGCAGTGGCATCACCGCGATTTACGGGTTCAAACAGGCGGCGCAGGTCTACTTCGGCAAGGATCTCAATCAGCTCTCGCTGGCCGAGACGGCATTCCTCGCCGGACTCGTGAAAGCCCCCAATCGTTACACGCCACACGCGCGGCCCGAAGCGGCGAGCGCGCGGCGCGACGCGGTGCTGTCCGCGATGGTTGAGACCGGGGCGATCAGCGCGGCTGAAGCGGAAGCCGCACGGGCTGAGCAACTCGCGGTGCTTCCGCCCCAGCCGCTCGACGACAGCGCGGCCCCGTACTTTATTGATTACCTGCGGCGCGAACTGGCCCGGCGTCAGCTCGGGGAGGAAACCTGGCCGCACCTGAGGATTGAAACATCGCTCGACCTCGACCTGCAGCAGGTGGCCAATCAGGCGGTGCGCGAAAATCTGGCGCGCCTGACCAGAATCGTCTCCGGGAAGGATAAAGCCGCGCAGCCCGAAGCCGCCCTGGTGGCGCTCAATCCACACACCGGCGAAATCCTGGCGATGGTGGGCGGGCGCGATTACGCGGCGAGCCAGTTCAATCACGTGACCGACGCCATGCGTCAGCCGGGATCGGTCTTCAAACCGGTCGTTTACGCGGCGGCCCTCACGCGCGGTCTGACGCCCGCCACGACCTTCGTCAACGCCCCGCACGAGATCGAGTTCGGCTATCACGCCGTCTACCGCCCGGAGAATTTCGGGCGCGCTTATTCCGGGCAGCCGGTGATGCTGCGCGAAGCGGTCGTTCGCTCGCTGAACGTCGTTGCTGTTGATGCTGCGATGCAGATCGGTCTGGGTCGCGTGGCCGACATGGCCGAGCGCATGGGGCTGCCGCGCCCGGAGGCTTACCCGTCGCTCGCGCTCGGCGCGTTCGAGGCGACGCCGCTCGACATCGCGCGCGCTTACACGACTTTTGCCAACAACGGGATCAGAGTTGACCCGCTGGCGATCCGAACGATCAAACGTCACGGCGAAGTGCTGGACAGCAGTGAGGCGACCAGAACGAGCGTGCTTTCGGCTGCGACGGCTTATCTGGTGACGGACACGCTGATGGACGTGGTCAACCGCGGCACGGCCAGTCGCATCCGGCAGCTCGGTTATCGCGGGCCGGCGGCCGGCAAGACCGGCACATCGCGCGACGGCTGGTTTGTCGGTTATACGCCCGACCTGCTCGTTGCGGTGTGGGTCGGCTACGACGATCACAGGGATCTGGGGATGACCGGTGGAGAGGCCGCGGTGCCAATCTGGACTGACTTCATCAAACGCGCCGTTGCACTGCATCCTGAGATGGCGGCGAAGAAATTCGTGCAGCCGTCCGGGCTGGAACTGGTGGAGATGGACGCGGACAACGGGACGATTGCGAACGAATTCTGTCCGCACCGCCAGCGCGTGCTGGTGTCGAGTTACGGGATGCTGGGGGCCTGCCTCCAGCATCATGCGCCGGCGCTGCCCGAGAACGAGGAGCCGATTCTGCTGGAACTGCCGATTCAGTCGCCGCCGGAAGCGCCCTCCCTCGAGCCGACCGAAATAAAGCTGGAGCGCAGTGCCCCGGCTGAAACCCGGGGCACAGATCATCAGCCCCCTCGCGCTCCGGGCGTCGGGAATAATTGAGTCTCGGACGGATCATCGTTCGCGGTGTTGCAGGAGGTGCTTTGAGGCCGGCTTCTCCTCGACGCTCTCGATCAGTCCGTCGCGCATCAGCATGACGCGCTCTGCAAAATCGGCAGTCCCGGCGTCGTGTGTTGCGAGCAGTATCGCAACGCGCAATTCGCGATTGAGGTTGGCGAGCAGTTGCAGGATGCGCGCGCTGTTGTCCGAATCAAGACTGCCCGTCGGCTCGTCGGCGATCAGCAGGGCCGGGGAATGAATGATGGCGCGGGCGATGGCGGCGCGCTGCATCTCACCGCCGGAAAGCTGCGACGGGAAATGATTGAGCCGGTGGCCGAGGCCGACGCGATCCGCCATCACGCGCGCCCACCTGTCGGCTTCGCCCGCCGCCCGGCCCGCGAGCAGCAGCGGCAGCGCGATGTTTTCCTCGACCGTCAGCGTGGGGAGCAGGTTGAAGAACTGGAAAATAAAGCCGACCCGCTCTCGCCGCAGCCGCGTCAGACTGTCATCATTAAGGCCGGAGAGCGACACGCCGGCTATCGTCAGTCTTCCAGAGGTCGGGCGATCCATCGCGCCGCACAAATGCAGCAGCGTTGATTTGCCGCAGCCCGACGGCCCCATCAGCGCCACGAAATCCCCGGCTTCGAGCGTGAAGCTCACGCCCCGCACCGCCGTGACAGGCGTCTCGCCGCCGGCGTAAGTTTTCCGAACATCTTCGACGACAAGAACGGACATAAGAGCTGAGGAAGAGAAAAGGAGATGGGGAAAAAGGGAGACTGTGGTTTGACGGTTCTCTTGTATCCCTGTTCTCCCCTTCTCCTCTTCCCCTTTTCTCCCGCTCCCCCCCTCCTCACGTTTCCAGCGCGAACGGATTGAAGTTGGTGTCGCGGTCGTAATAATCCTCGTTCTCGACGCGCTTGAGGAAGTTGACCACCTTGTAGGTCAGCGGCGTTGCCAGCACTTCCCAGCCAACTTTCAGAACATAATTGACCATCATCACGTCCATGACCTGATTGGGCGTCCAGCCGGGCGAACCGAGGAAGGCAAGCGGATAAAAAATCAGCGTGTCCACCAGTTCACCGGCCGCAGTCGAGCCAATCGTTCGCATCCAGAGAAAGCGGCCTTTAGTGCTTATCTTCATTTTGGCCAGCACGAACGAATTGGCGAACTCCCCGCCCCAGAAGGCGGTCAGTGAAGAGAGCGCGATGCGCCAGGTGTTGCCAAAGGCTATCTCATAAGCCCCCTGATGCGGCCAGGTCGGGGCCGGCGGCATGTTCACGACCACGGCACTCATGATCGAAGCGAAGATCAGCGCGCCGAATCCGGCCCAGATCACACGGCGTGAACGCGCATAGCCATAAACCTCAGTCAGGACGTCGCCGAAAAAATAGCTGATCGGGAAGAATAAAATTCCGGTGCCGAATGTGAACCCGCCGATGGTCGAGCGTTTGCTGACGCCGATGATATTGGAACACAGCAACACGGTCACGAATGCCGCCATCACCAGATCGTAATATTTATAGCGACGCTTACCCGATGGGGTGGATGACTGGGTGGTCAGGGGGCGGTCACTTTCCTGATCCGTGGGTGAAGCAAGAGCAGCTTTAGCTTCCAATTGTATTCCTTTCAAAGGAGTGGGCGACGGCAGCGTCGCCCGAAAGAGGACCTCAGATGAACCGAGGAGTTATTGTCAGGTGATTGTGGAGCGGATGTCCAGAGATTCTCCGGTTTGTGTCGCGAAGCAGAGCAAATCCTGGCGAGCGGCCGACGGAAGTCGGCTGAGGGATCGAAGCGGAAAACTGAGTAATGATTATCCCGGCGAATCCGACCTGAATTCCAATCACTTCCAAACAGACTTTATTTCTGCGGCCGGAGGCAGAAGTGTTCGGCATAGCAATTGATCAGGTTTTCAACACCTGACGCTCTTTGAGATAGAACGAAAAACTTTGCGCCAGACAATTCGCGCAGAGTCGGAGCCCCCGCCGCAGCAACCGCCACGGGACTTGCAAGACCTCGC
>DASRDU010000058.1:0-8172 GCA_035652435.1 Blastocatellia bacterium | reverse complement strand
CTTTGAGTGGCGGTTCACGCGTGACGATTTAGCTCGGCTACTTGCCCGGCTTGAGAAAGAATCGCCAGGCAATTGAGTGATCAGAAATTCACGGAAACTCGCTAAAATACGTCACCGAAATTGCGAAATGAAGCACTTAGGCGCTTCGGTTAAAATGGCAGGCAGACCGGGGAAAGGGATACGAACCTATGAATGTCTTGCCGAAAAAACGTTACACCCTAGAAGAGTACCTTGAACTCGACAGGAGATCAGAAGAACGGTATGAGTTTTTCGACGGCGAAGTTTTCGCGATGGCCGGTGGAAGCATCGAACACAGCGCCATCTCAATGAATATTGCTCGCGCGCTCGGCAACAGGCTTGAGGATAGAGACTGTCGGGTCTTTGGTTCCGATGCCCGGATCAAAGTTCCTGCCGCGCGGCCTTATCGCTATGGTGATGCGCTGGTCGTTTGCGGTGAGGTGGTTATCGAAGAGATTCAGGGGCAGCAGATGATTGTCAACCCGCTGCTCATTGTCGAGGTTCTCTCGCCCTCGACTGAGGCATATGACCGCGATGCAAAGTTTCTGGCCTACCGGTCAGTCGAAAGCTTCCAGGAGTACCTGCTCGTCGCTCAGGACCGCCCCTACGTCACCCGCTACCTGCGCCAGCCCGACGATCAGTGGTTGCGTGCGGACATCATCGGACTGGAGAGTGCCGTCGCGCTGGAATCGCTGGGCGTGACATTGCCGCTCGGAGAAATCTACCGGCTCGTTAATTTCCCGCCGTCACCCCCGCCCGGCCTGGAATCGGGCGAAGGCAATCCCGAAAATAACAGGTGAATTCCGGCCCCTGCCCTTCGGCCTTGATCAGCCCTGTTCACCCGAGGATCTAAGGAGACAGCGCCGTGATAGAACTTCCCGATCAGGTTCCTTTCCCCGATCCCGAATTCGTTGACAACCCGGAGCCGCGCTGCCCGTGCGTGCTGCTGCTGGATACGTCGGGCTCGATGAACGATGAGAAGAAAGTGGTACACGCGCTTTCGCCCGTCGAGAAGTTACTGAACGACTCGCTCGCAGTGCGAACGGTCAGGCCGATAGACGAACTCAATGCGGGGCTCGTGGCTTTCAGGGAAGAACTGACGGCGGATGAGCTGGCGGTCAAGCGCGTCGAAATTTCTCTGGTCACGTTCGGCCCGGTGAAAAAGCTGACGGACTTTCAGACGCCGGATGTTTTCCGCCCGCCCAGGCTCAAGGCCGAAGGCGACACGCCGATGGGACAGGCGATTGAGAAGGCCATCGAACTCGTGGGCGAGCGCAAGGCGGCTTACAAACAGAACGGCATTTCTTACTACCGACCGTGGATCTTCCTGATCAGCGACGGCGAGCCAACCGATAAATGGCAGCGGGCCGCCGATCTCGTGCGCGCTGGCGAGCAGGCGAAATCATTCGCGTTCTTTGCCGTCGGGGTTGAGGGCGCTGATTTTGGAACCCTCAGCCGCATCTCCGTCCGCCAGCCGCTCAGGCTCAGCGGGCTGCGCTTTCGGGATATGTTTATGTGGCTTTCGTCCTCGCTCAGTTCAGTCTCCCGCTCCAGCCCGGGCGACGACGTTGCGCTCGAAAACCCGACGGCCCCTGACGGCTGGGCCTCAATCTGAAAATATGTGGAAGTATGGCTTCGCCTCTGTCGTCGGGACCTCTCACGCCGGATCGTCGTCGCCGGTGCAGGATTCGAGCCGCGCCGAAGTCGTCATTGATTCGGGTGACGGTGAAATCCTGATCGCTGCGGCTTCCGATGGCGCGGGCAGCGCGGCGCAGGCCGAGACCGGATCAAGGCTGGCGTGTGATCTCTTCGTGGAAGAGGTGAAATCGCATTTCGCCGGCAACGGAACCTGGCCCCAGCTTGCCGACGGCTTTATTGAGAGCTGGATCGGTAAATTTCAAAACCTGGTCGCGGGCAGGGCCGACGATGAGGGGCTGAGAGTTCAGGATTTTGCCTGTACGCTGCTGGCCGCGGTCATCGGGGATGAATGCGCGGCTTACTTCCAGATCGGCGACGGAGCCGTGGTTGAATCCCGGCGAGACGAAAAGGATCATTACCGCTGCGTCTGCTGGCCGCAGCAGGGCGAGTATGCCAACACCACGAATTTCCTGACGGACGCCGATGCCGCGGGTAAAGCCTTCCAGGAGCTGAAGACCGACGTGGTTGATGAAGTCGCCCTTTTCACCGACGGCATTCAGAGTCTCGTGCTGGATTACCGCGCGGGGGCGGCGCACTCGCCATTCTTCGCGCCCCTGTTTGCCTGGCTGCGCCCCCGCCCCGGCGGTTATTCACAGGAACTTTCTGACGCCCTCGCCACGTATCTGAATTCTGAAAAGGTCAACTCGCGCACCGATGACGACAAGACGCTGATTCTGGCATCGAGACGGCGGCACTGAATCCCCGGGCGGCTGAAGTTATGGAGCAGCTTTTTCACACTTCCCAGGCGGGACAAATTTGTTTGGGCCGGCGGATCGGGGGCGGCGGCGAGGGCAAGGTCTACGAAATTCATGGCAGCGACGATCTGGTCGCCAAGATTTATCACGAACCGCCGCCCGTGGAAAAAGCCGAAAAGCTCGTCGCCCTCGCGCGCCTTGGCACTGAGAGGCTCTTCAGGCTGTCAGCCTGGCCAGTGGATGTGTTGCGAGACAAACCCGGCGGTCAGGTCACGGGCTTCGTCATGAAAAAAATCGGCGGGGCCGAGGAAGTCCACACGCTCCACAGCCCCAGAAGCCGATTGCAAAAATTTCCCGAAGCGTCATGGGCCTTTCTGATCTACGTCGCCGCCAACATCGCGCGGGCGGTTTCCGTGATCCACGAATATGGCTTCGTGATCGGCGACATCAACCCCAAAAACATTCTGGTCACGCGGAAGGCCACGGTCTGCCTGCTTGATTGCGACAGCTTTCAGGTTTCGGTCGGCGGCAGAAAGTTCCGCTGTGAAGGCGGCTTCCCCGAATACACCCCACCCGAATTGCAGGGCCTCGCCTTTCGCGAAGTTGACCGTACGCAGGCGCACGACTGCTTCGGTCTGGCGGTCGTGGTCTTTCAGCTCCTGTTTATGGGCCGGCACCCGTTTTCCGGCAGGTACTGCGGGGCGGGAGAGATGCCACTCGAACGGGCAATCAGTGAGTCGAGGTTTGCGTGGGGCGCTGACGCCGCGTCCAGACAGATGCAGCCACCGCCGGGCGCGCTGGCACTTGACGCCGTTCCCGATTCAATCTCGGGTCTCTTTCGCCGCGCCTTCCTGTCAACGGATCGCCCCGAGCCGCGCGCATGGATCGAGCCGCTTGAGGTACTCGCAAAGGCGCTGAAAAAATGCGACCTGCACAGCGGCCATCATTACTATCAGGCGCTGGCTGCCCGTGGTGCGAGATCGAAACGCGCGCCCGCATCCGTCTGTTCAATTTCGCCCTCGCGAAGCCGGGGCAGAACAACGGGCACTTCCGGCTCAATGAAATCTGGAAGGAGATTGAAAGCGTCGCGGTTTCCCTTGCACCCCTGCTTCCGCAAGACAACGCGCTCGCCGATCTCCGACCTTCTGAAAAGGCCGCCGCGCTGGCGCGGAAAAGGGGCAACAGCTTTTTCTTCTCGATCATTTTTTCAGCTGCGGCTGGCTTCATAATCGGTCTGGTCACAGACTTTCCCGTCGCCCTGTTCCTGCTCGGGGCAGCTGGTACGCTGGCGAAGAAGATAGCAAAGGCAGAGGCGGACGGCCCCGGGTACGTTCTGACGCTCTTCCAAGGCCGGCAGGGTGATGTGGAAGACCCTTTCGCTCGACAATTTCAGGAAGCCAGACAGAAAGCAGAAACTGCTTTTCGTCAGATCGAACAGAGATGGCAGAAGGAAGCCGGGAGTGACCGATTCGTTGCCGGGCTGAGCGATCTTCAAAACCGGAAAGAAACCTGGGAGAATCTGGCGCATATCAGAGAGTGGAGACTCAGGGAGCTTGAAGCATCTGCCAGATCGACTCAACTCGACGAATTTCTTGACCAGTTTGAAATTGCTGAAGCAGACATCGGAGGCATCGGGTCAAATGTCAAACCGGTTCTGCTTTCACACGGAATCAGGACCGCGGCTGATGTCACTGAACCGAGGCTGGGACAGACTCAGGCTGTCGGCGGGGGGAGCGCAAAAAAGCTGCTGGACTGGCGACGGCACTTGGAGCAGCAATTCATTTTCGATCCCACCAGGGGAGTCCCCGCCCGGGCACGAATCAAAGTCGAAACTGAGATTGACGAACTCCGGCTTGGACTTGAACACGAACTCAGCAGCGGTGCGTATCATCTGCGGCGCATCGGGCAGGAAATCGAAGACAGCCGCCGGAAACTGTCGCCCCTGCTGGCAGACGCGCGCCAGTCACTCGCCCAGGCAGAAACTGACTTGGCAGCGGTCGCAAAATCCATTTCCCTCAGAACAATCATCATCGTGCTGGTCACCGCTTTTTTCGTTGGCACGTTTATGGAACCTTGGGACAGCAGCCCCGCGGAATACGCGATTGACGACAGGCCGGCGAATCCTGGAGTAGTGGTGGAGGGTGTATCTCCGCCGTCTGTAAACCCACCTGTTGCTGACACAGCGGTTTCGCAGGAGAGACAGGATCAGGCGCTGAAAGAATACAGACAGGGGACAAAACTCATGCGGCGGGAGAAGTTCAAAGAAGCAGCAGGTTTTTTCCAACGGGCGACAGAGCTTGATCCACAGCTTGCCGCTGGCTTTGAGGATCTCGGTTATGCCTGGTACCGTCTGGGCAAATATGATGAATCTATCAAGGCTTTACAGACAGTACTTAAATCCGGCCCGAGCTATGATGCTTACTATTACCTGGGACTTGACTATACAGCCCAGAAAAAATGGTCGGAGGCAAGAGACGCGCTGCTGAATGCCATCGGCCTGTCCCCGGTTGATCAGTGGGGGGATAAACATACTGAAGCTTACTACTATCTCGGCATGGCATTGACGAAACTGGGTGAGGCACCATTGGCCATTCATTCACTGGAGAATGATCTCCGGCAGAACCCGGAACTAACCATTGAGCGACTTGCCCTCGGTAATTTATATCTCTTTGCCGGAAAACGTGAAGCTGCCAGAACACAGTACACCGAATTGAAAGTAAGGGAGCCAAAACTGGCAAAGGAACTGCGAAAGCTGATGATCAGGCATGGAGTCAGCTAGCCAATGACACAACACAATAGAACGAAAGAGAGTCGCACGCCGACCTGTGCGGAATCTGAAATACGGTCGCTGCGATTACGGCCACGCTTCGCGCCATCAGCGGCTGACAATTCACCCGGCAGTCTCTACATCTCAGGCGCTCTGTGCTATTGTTTCACCCGCCTTGCAATCGTTTCTGACTTCGACCGGCCTTCCCCTCCCTGCTGCAGGTTGTTCCGGTGAGCAGATCTGTTGGCGCCGAAATTCATAGTTATTCCGGCCCGTCCGGGCCGCAAAATCTATTCATCGAAGTCGCACACGGAGTTCTCATTCTTTCTGAACTGCCATGCACGAAGCTCTGAGCGGTAGCGGTATCAGCGTTTTCTTTCCCGCCTTCAATGACGAGGGGACCATCGGCGCGATGGTCGCCGAGGCGCTGTCGCTGCTGCCGACACTGACCGATGACTACGAAGTGATCGTGGTTAATGATGGCAGCACGGATTCCACGCCGCGCGTGCTTGATGAGCTGGCCCGCCGTCACTCGCACGTCCGCGTCATCCATCACCAGCGCAACCTGGGCTACGGCGCGGCGCTGCGCAGCGGGTTCGGCAGCGCCGGCAAGGGGCTGATCTTTTACACGGACGGAGACGGGCAGTATGACGTGCGCGAACTCGTGAACCTGCTGCCGCTCATGACCCCGTCGGTTGACGTGGTCAACGGCTACAAGATCAAACGTTCGGACGACCTGCGCCGCGTCGTGCTGGGCTGGATATACAGGCGGCTCGCGCGGCTGCTCTTCAGGCTGCCCGTCCGCGACGTGGATTGCGATTTCAGATTGATCCGCAAAGACGCCATCGGCAAAGTCAGTCTGGTTTCGTCGAGCGGGATCATCTGCACCGAGATGGTGCGGAAGCTGCACGCCGCCGGGTGCGTTTTCACCGAAGCGCCGGTGCATCATTACCCGCGCCGGCACGGGCAATCGCAGTTCTTCACGCTCGGCCGGGTGATGCGCACGGCGTTTGATTTCGGCCTGCTCTGGCTGAAGCTCTTCGTCTGGCAGCCCGTCAGGCGACAAATCCCAACGGCATGGCTCAGGAAGGTGCTGGCTCATGGCATTCACCTGTGAGCCGTCTTCTCTTTCATCATGTCCGAACACCTGAGCGAATACAGAGGCCGCTCCGTCCTGATTACGGGGGGCCTGGGCTTTATCGGCAGCAACCTGGCGCGGCGGCTGGTCGAGCTGGGCGGGGTTGAAGTCTGCCTGGTTGATTCGCTCAGGCCGGAACAGGGCGGCAATCGCTTCAACATCGCCGGGATCGAAGACCGCGTCAAAGTTCACATCGCCGACGTCGGCGACGACGCCCTGATCAATCATCTGGTCGGCGGCGTGGATTACGTCTTCAACCTCGCCGGCAGCGGCAGCCATGTTGATTCGATGCTCTGGCCGCAGCACGATCTGGAACTCAACTGCGCGGCCCAGCTGACGCTGCTCGAAGCCTGCCGCCAGTTCAACCCGCACGTCAAGATCGTCTTCACCAGCACGCGGCAGCTTTACGGCAAGCCGGTCTACCTGCCCGTGGACGAGCAGCACCGCGTCGCGCCGCCGGACATCAACGGCATCCACAAGCTGGCGGCGGAACATTACCACCTGCTTTACCACCGGCTCTTCGGGCTGCGCTCGGTCGTGCTGCGGCTGACGAACGCCTACGGCCCGCGGCAGCTGATGCGCCACAACCGGCAGAGCTTCGTCGCGTGGTTCATCCGGCAGGCGATGGACGGCGGGGTGATCGAACTCTTCGGCGACGGTCGGCAGCGGCGCGATCTGAATTACGTTGACGACGTGGTCGAGGCGCTGCTGCTCGCCGGTGCGAGCGAGGCGGCGGAGGGCGAAATCTTCAACCTTGGCGACCAGCCGATCAGTCTGGCGGAACTGGCCGAAGAGATGATCACGCTCACCGGGCGCGGTTCGGTGTGTTCGACGCCGTTCCCGCCCGAGCGCCAGATGATTGACATCGGCAACGTCTACTCGGATTACCGCCGGATCGAGACGACGCTCGGCTGGCGCCCGCGCACGCCGCTGCGCGCCGGGCTCCGGCGGACGATTGAATTTTACGAACGACACCGCGCCCATTACTGGGATGCCCATGCGGATACCCTTTCTTGATCTGACTCGCGCCCACCGTGAAGTCGAGTCGGAAATCAACGACGCCATCGCGCGCGTGCTGGGCAGCGGCTTTTACCTGCTCGGCCCGGAGATGGAAGCCTTCGAGGCCGAGTGGGCGCAGTTCTGCGGCGCGCGCGGCGCGGCGGCGACGGCCAACGGCACCGAGGCGCTCGCGCTCGCGCTCATCGCTTCCGGCGCGGTGCGTCCGGGGCGCGGCGATGAAGTTATCACTACTCCGCTCACTGCCGCTTACACGGCGCTGGCCGTCATCAGCGCGGGCGGCGTCCCGGTCTTCGCCGATATTGACCCGCAGACTTACACGCTCGATCCTGACGCGATTGAAGCGGCGATCACTCCGCGCACGCGCGCCATTATGCCTGTCCACCTCTACGGCCGGATGGCGGAGATGGCGGAGATCAGTGAAATCGCCGCGCGTCACGACCTGATCGTCATCGAAGACGCCGCGCAGGCACACGGCGCGAGGACTGATGACGAGTGGCCCGGCACACATTCGCTGGCCGCCGCGTGGAGTTTTTATCCGACGAAAAATCTCGGCGCGTATGGCGACGGCGGCGCGGTCACTTCAAACGACACGGCGCTGATCGAGCGGATCAGGGTGCTGCGGCAGGGCGGGCAAGCGGCGGCGATTCGCGGCACGGTCGCGGGCTGCAATTCAAGACTTGATGAGCTTCACGCGGCGGTAGTCATGAAAAAGTAATGCTGGCGGCAACCTCCTGATTGTAGTGACAGATGAAGTACTTGATGGCACCGATATGGTTGCGCAGGCTCTTTGAAAAACTCAGTGCTTCCCGCACCAGCCGCGACACCCGCTGACGGAG
>DASRDU010000057.1:0-24183 GCA_035652435.1 Blastocatellia bacterium | reverse complement strand
CTGGTCTGGGTCCGGCTCAAAGAACTGGCGACCGAAGCCGGTCGCACGGTGTATCAACTCAAACATGGGCTGCTGGATGAGTACCTCATTCAACAACTGAAGAAGCCGTCTCTCAAAATGGCTTCTGCGTAAGTCCTATATGTCAATGACGATCCATGCAGATGACAAGGCGACGGTGACGGGTGAGATCGAGCTGAAGGTCGAAGAAATGGAGGAGGTGATCGCCCCCAGAATCACACAAAACCACAACGAAACCATCGTCGGTGACGAGGTCGAGTTGAGCGTTGAGGAGGTGGAAGAGGTGATCGCCCCCAAACTGGCAACGAACCACAACGAGACGCTCGCCGGTGAGGAGATTGACCTGAGCGTCGAGGAACTGGAGGAGACGTTGACGCCAACCCCGTCAATCCCCATTCCGCCTCCGGCGCCGAATCACAACGAGACGTTCGTCAGTGATCAGGCTTTGTAAGGTGCGGAGTGAATCGAAGCGGCGGCCTGACGCTGCCCGTCTTTGAAGTCTCGGTGCAGGACGACACGACGGGCGACCAACTGCTCTTCAACCTGTCGAACGGATCGTACTTCTTCCGCCGATGCGCCGGCAGGTCGAGTTTCACCCTGTCCGGCGAGGGTGTGACCTGAGGCACGGATTGCATCAGATCCCTGAAACACCTGACGGCCGACCGCGCCGTGCAGGCGAGCATCAACACCTGCAAGCAAAGGGGCACCGCCACTGTGATTTACCAGGGAGTGACTTACAACCTGACGGACGGCGACATCACGAACAATACGAGTCGTTGTCCGTGATCTGACGCTCAAGCGCGCCGGAGTCCGGCCGGACCATGACGAAATGCCCGGTCGGGGCCTGCCGGTCTTCGGCTCGTATTTTTCGCAAGGCTTCAGTTACTGGCGGGGCCTTTCCAGATCATCAACGCGGTGGTTCAGGTCGCGGACATCGGCGCGGGCGCTCGTCAGGTCAATCACCATCTGCTCGTGGCTGGGATTGAGCTTCCGCAGTTCCTGCCTGACCTCTTTCAGTTCCTGCTTCACTTCCATCAGTTCGGCGCGGGTCCGTTCGTGCAGTGGCCGCGTGTCGTATGACTTCGCCTCCAGCGCGGTCAGCCGTTCGAGGATCATTTGCAGGGTTTCGTCAGTGGTCATTTTGTGGCCCTCTTCTTCGCGGCTTTCTTCGTTAACACGAGGGTTCTGGAAAGTGTTACCAGCGCTGGCCGGACCCCCTCAACCACCTGCGAGTGGCTGAAGCTTCTGCGCAGGAATCATACCACTCCATTTTGATCACTGACCAGACAGTCCCGACCGGAGTTCATCATTATTGCCGCTTGTTTTGCCGGCTCTCCGCTTTTGGGAAAGCCCGATCCCATAAGCGGACACTCCCGCCCCCTCCTTCCTCATTTCAGTCTGTCGAATCAAAGGCTTTAACCCCGCGTGCGGTCGTGGCACGTGGCTTGGTTACTGGCATTTGATGCCGGAGAGTGTCCATTCATAAGAGGGTAAGCGATGGGAACATTATTTCAGGATTTGCGATTCGGCCTGCGGATGCTGGCCCGACGCCCGGGCTTTACGGCCACGGCCGTGCTGGCGCTCGCTTTGGGCATCGGGGCCAACAGCACTATTTTCAATCTGGTGAACGCGCTCCTGCTGCGACCGCTGCCGGTCGTGCGGCCCGACGAGATCGTGGCCGTGTACACGAGCGATTACAGCAGCACCGAGTACGGGACTTCGTCTTACCCCGACTACGTTGACTTTCGCGACCGCAACGGAGTCTTCGCAGGGCTCGTGGCGTATCAGGCGACGCCGTTCAGCCTCAATACCGGCGGCGCGAATGAGCGCGCCTTCGGCGAGATCGTGAGCGGCAATTACTTCACCGTGCTTGGCGTCAGGCCGGCGCCCGGGCGCGGATTCCTGCCCGAAGAGGACATCACGCCCGGCGCGCAACCGGTCGTCGTGATCAGTCACAAACTCTGGCAACAGCGCTTCGGCGGCGATCCGGGCGTGGTGGGCCGCATCGTGAAGCTCAACGGCCATCCGTTCACCGTCGTCGGCGTCGCGCCCGAAAAGTATTCGGGGCTGACGCGCGGCCTGGCCGCCGACCTGTGGGTTCCGGCGATGATGATGGAGCAGGCGCTGCCCGGCAGCCGGAATCTGGTCGAACGCGGGAGCCGCGGGTTTTCAGTGATGGGGCGGCTCAAGCCCGGCGTCACGCTCGCGCAGGCGCAGGCCGATTTTCGCGTGATCGCCGAACAACTCTTCAAAGCGTGGCCGCAGGAGTGGACCAACATCCGTAAGGAATCGCGTGTCATCACGCTGCTGCCCGAGAGCGAGGCGCGGGTGATGCCCGGTTTCCGCAAGCCGCTCATCATCTTTATGGCGCTGCTGATGACCGTGGTCGGACTCGTGCTGCTGATCGCGTGCGCGAACGTGGCGAACCTGATGCTCGCGCGCGCGACGGCACGGCGCCGGGAGATCGCCGTCAGGCTCTCGCTCGGCGCAAGTCGCGGTGCTTTGATCAGGCAGTTGCTGACCGAGAGCCTGCTGCTCTCGCTCGCCGGCGGGGGCGTCGGGCTGCTGCTCGCCGCGTGGGGCGCCGATCTGCTGATGGCGTTCAAGCCGCCGATGCAAATGCCGATTGAAATTGATTTGCGAACAGACTGGCGCGTCCTCGGCTTTACCTTCGGCATCTCGCTGCTGACGGGAATCCTGTTCGGTCTGGCCCCGGCGCTGGCCGCGTCTAAACCCGATCTGGTGGCGGCGCTCAAGGAAGGGGAAGGGATGGCGGGCCACGGCCGGACGCGGCTGCGCGGCGCCTTCGTCGTCGCCCAGGTCGCGCTCTCGCTCCTGCTGCTCGTCGGCGCGGGGCTCTTCCTGCGCAGCCTCGGCAACGCGAGCGCGATTGACCCGGGCTTTGACCCTGACAACCTGCTGGCGATGACGATGGATCTGCAGTTGCAGGGCTACGACAGGGCGAGGGGGAAGAATTTCTCCCGCCAGCTGCTCGACCGCGTCCGCGCCGTGCCGGGCGTCGAGGCGGCGACACTGGCCGAGTACCTGCCGCTCAACCTGGACGGCGCGCGCCGCGGCATCACCATTGAGGGGTACACCCCGCGGCCGGGCGAAAGCACCGAAGTGGGTTCAGTCACCGTCGCCCCGGGTTACTTTGAAACACTGCGTCTGCCCGTCCTGCGTGGTCGCTCGTTCGGCGGGCAGGATCGCGAGGGCGCGCCGGGCGTAGTGATGGTCAACGAAGCCTTCGCGCGCCGCTACTGGCCGGGCCAGGACCCGCTCGGCAAGCGGATCAGGATGGGCGCCATGCGCGGCGGCAACAGCGACGAACTGCCTGCCCTCGAAGTCATCGGCGTGGTCAAAGACGGCAAGTACGTCACGCTCGGCGAAGGGGCCACGCCGTTCTTTTATCTGAATCTCGCGCAGGGGTACGACCCGGCGCCGACGCTCATCGTCCGCACGCGCGGCAATCCGACCGATTACCTGCCCGCCGTGCGCAACGTGGTGGCCGCGCTCGACGACAGCCTGCCGCTCTTTGACGTGAAGACGATGCGCGAGCATCTGGGCCTCGCGCTGCTGCCGGCGCGGCTGGCCGGGACGATCCTGGGCATCTTCGGCCTGGTCGCGCTCGTGCTGGCGGCCTCGGGCATTTACGGCGTGATGTCGTATTCGGTCGCGCGGCGCACGCGCGAGATCGGCATCCGCATGGCGCTCGGCGCCGGGAGGGGCGACGTGCTGCGGCTGATCGTGGGGCAGGGCATGAAGCTCGTGGTCATCGGCACCGCGATCGGGCTCGTTGCCGCGCTGGCGCTCGGCCGCCTGCTCGGGAGCCTGCTCTACGGCCTGAGCCCGGCCGACCCCCTCACCTTCGCGGGCATGGTGCTGCTGCTCGCCGGGGTGGCGCTCGCGGCGTGCTGGATTCCGGCGCGGCGGGCGACGAAGACTGACCCGATGATCGCGCTCCGTTATGAATAAATAGTGAGTCTGGAGATGACCAATGAAAATGAATGCAAAACTACCTCTGATCATCGCCTTGTCAATCACCCTGCCCGTCTCCGCGGTGACATCGCGCACGACTCCCGGGCGGCAGAAATCATCAGCGACAAAGCAGTCATTCGCGCCGCTGCACGCGAAGGCGAAGAGGGAGCTGATCGTTGCGCGGCTCGAACAGGCCATCCCGCAGCTGATGAAAGACGGCGACGTGCCGGGGCTTTCGATTGCGCTCGTCCAGAACGGTGAACTCGTCTGGCACCGCGGCTTCGGCGTGAAGAACGCGGTGACGAAGGAGCCGGTCAGCGACCAGACCCTGTTTGAGGCCGCATCCCTGAGCAAGCCCGTCTTCGCTTACGCCGTGCTGAAGCTCGTGGACGCTGGCAAACTCGATCTGGACGCGCCGCTCAGCAAGTACCTGCCGGGGAATTACGACGTCGGTGATGACCCGCGTCTGCATCAGATCACGGCACGCCACGTCCTCAGCCACACCACGGGCTTCCCGAACTGGCGGCAGGGCAGTGGGCTGAAGATTTATTTCACGCCCGGCGACAGGTTCAGCTACTCGGGCGAGGGCTTTGTTTACCTCGCCCGAGTCGTCGAACACGTGACGGGGGAGAAGTTCAATGACTTCATGAAAAAGTCCGTCTTCGACCCGCTGGGGATGACGAGCAGCAGCTACGTCTGGCGCGACGGCGATGAGGCGCTCAAGACATTCCGCCACAGCTCGACGGGCGAGCCGACCGGTCAGAGTAAGCCGTTGCAGGCGAATGCCGCGGCGAGCCTGCAAACGACGGCGCAGGACTATGGGCGCTTTGTCTCGGCGATTCTGAAAGGAACGGGACTGAAACGGGAGACGCACCTCGGAATGCTCAAGCCTCAGATCAGCGTCGGCAATGGCGGCACGAACACGATTGATCGCGCTCCTGAGAAACTCTCGCCGTCCATTTCCTGGGGGCTCGGCTGGGGGCTGCAAAGGACCGGGGACGGCATTTCGTTCTGGCACTGGGGCGATAACGGCAACAGCAAGGCTTACGTCGTGGCTTTCGAGCGGCAGAAGCTGGGCGTGGTGGTCTTTGCCAACAGCGCGACGGGTCTCTCCATCGTGCGCGAGATCGTAGACGCGGCCGTCGGCGGGGACCAGCCCGCGCTCGCGTGGCTGAAATACGAGTCGTACAAATCGCCCGCCCGCCAGCTGCTCAAAAACATCCTCGCCCGAGGCGCCGAAGCCGCGCTCGGCGAGTATCGCCAGTGGCGAAAAGGCCGCGCCGCCGATGAAGTGATCAACGAAAACCAGATGAACAGAATCGGCTACGACCTGCTCGGGCTGAAGCGAATCAAAGACGCCATCGAAGTTTTCAAACTCAACGTCGAGGATTATCCGCAGTCGGCCAACACCTGGGACAGCCTCGGCGAAGCGTACATGACGAGCGGCGAGAAGGAACAGGCGATCAAAAACTATCAGCGCTCCGTCGAATTGAATCCCAACAACACGAACGGGGTTGAAGCGCTGAAGAAGTTGCGGGAGACCAAAGAAAACTGATTCCCGATTGTCTCTCAACTGAAAAGCCCGGCGGATATTTCTCCGAAGGAGGCCGCTATGAAAACACTCTGGCAGGATGTGCGTTACGGCCTGCGCGTGCTGATCAAAAATCCCGGCTTCACTCTGGTGACGGTCCTCGCGCTGGCGCTGGGGATCGGCGCGAACACGGCGATCTTTACGGTCGTCAATGCGGTGCTGCTCCGCCCGCTGCCTTACCAACAGCCGGAGCGGCTGGTGTGGGCGTGGGGGAACTTCGCGCAGAGCAGTCGCGCCGCCGTTTCGCCGCCCGACTTCATTGATTACCGGGATCAGAATCGGAGCTTCAGCCATTTCGCCGCCTTCACCGTGGGGGGCGAGAGCGCGGCCAATCTGACCGGCGCGGGCGAGCCCGAGCGGATTCCGAGCGCGCTCGTGACGACCGGCTTTTTCCAGACCTTCGGCGTCAATCCGCTGCTCGGCCGCGCCTTTCTGCCGGACGAAGATCAGGCCGGGCACGATCATGCAGTCGTACTCAGTTACGGCCTCTGGCAGCGGCGCTTCGGCGGCGACCGGAATATCATCGGCAGGGAACTGGCGATTGACGGGGAGAATTATGCGGTGGTCGGAGTCATGCCGCCGGGCTTTCAGTACCCGCCCCGGGCCGAGATGTGGGCGCCGCTCGGGTTTTATCATCCGGGCATGAAGGCCCGCGGCGCGCATTTTCTGCGCCCGGTGGCGCGGCTCAAACCGGGCGTGACGAGGGAGCAGGCGCAGGCCGATTTCGACCTCATCGCCGGCCGGCTTGAGCAGCAGTACCCGAATACAAATAAGGGCTGGAGCCTGAAGCTTGTTCCGCTCGATGAAGTGATCATCGGCGGCAGCATGCGGCTGGCGTTGTGGGTGCTGCTCGGCGCGGTGGGCTTTGTGCTGCTGATTGCGTGCGCGAACGTGGCGAACCTGCTGCTCGCGCGCGCGTCGGCGCGGCAGCGTGAGATCGCTGTCCGGAGGGCGCTCGGCGCAAGCCGGCTGCGCGTCATTCGTCAGCTGCTGACCGAAAGCATGCTGCTCGCGGCGCTGGGCGGAATTGTGGGCACATTGCTCGCCGTGTGGGGCGTTGACCTGCTCGTGGCGCTGAGCCCAGGCAACATCCCGCGCGTCGGTGAGATCAGCGTGGACGGCCGCGTCTTCGCATTTACGCTGCTCGTCTCGCTGCTCACGGGCGTCATCTTCGGGCTCGTGCCGGCGTGGCAGTCATCCCGAACCGACCTCAACGAAGCGCTCAAGGAAGGTGGCCGCAGTTCAGCCGCGGGCGGCGGTCGCTATGGCGTGCGCAACCTGCTCGTGGTCGCGGAAATCGCGCTCGCGCTCGTGCTGCTCGCGGGCGCGGGCCTGCTCATCCGCAGCTTTCGTCATTTGCAACAGGTCAGCCCCGGCTTCAATCCGGCGGGCGTGCTGACGGCGCGCATTGATCTGTCTGAGGCCCGGTATCGTGAGCCGCAGAAACGAGTCATCTTCTTTTCGCAGGTGCTGGAGCGCACCAGAACCCTGCCCGGAGTCGAAGCCGTCGGCATGATTTCAGAACTCCCGATGAGCGGGCAGCTCAATGACACCAACTTCACGATTGAGGGCCGCTGGCCGCTCGTGGCCGGTCAGGAGAACGACGCCGACATCCGTCGCGTCAGTGACGGGTATTTCACGGCGATTGGCATCCCGCTGCTCCGGGGCCGCCACTTCACCGGGCAGGAGGTCACGGAAAATCGCCCGGTGGTCATCATCAACCAGGCGCTGGCCGCGCAATACTTCCCGGGCGTTGACCCCGTCGGCAAACGACTGATCATCGAAACCGGCGAGCCGCAACCCGCCGCGAGAGAGATCGTCGGGATCGTCGGCGACGTCCAGCATTTCGGGCTCGGTCAGGGGCTGCCCGCCGAAATGTACATCCCTTCGCTGCGCTTTCCCTGGGCAAACATGGTGGTGCGCACAGCCACCGACCCGCCCGCCCTGGCGCCCGCCATTCGCAGCCAGGTGCTGGCCGTTGACCCCGATCAGCCCGTCTCCAATTTCAGAACGATGGAGCAGCTCATCTCAACTTCAGTTGCGCAACCGCGCTTCCAGACGCGGCTGCTCACGATCTTCGCCGCGGTCGCGCTCGCGCTGGCCGTCGTCGGAATCTTCGGCGTGATGTCTTATGCAGTCAGCCAGCGCACGCACGAGATCGGGATTCGCATGGCTCTGGGCGCGAAGCGCGGTGACATACTAAAGCTGGTCATTGGGCAGGGGATGGTGCTGGCCGCGAGCGGCGTCGCGGTCGGCCTCGCCGTCGCCTTCGCGCTGACCCGCGTGATGAGAAATCTGTTGTTCGAGGTGAGCGCCACTGATCCGCTCACATTCGTCGCGATCACCCTGCTGCTGCTCGGCGCCGCCACGCTGGCCTGCCTCGTTCCGGCGCGCCGGGCGACAAGGACTGATCCGATTATTGCGCTCAGGTATGAGTAGGATTCAGGAGGCAGGATTCAGGATTTAGGGGCCAGGCTTCAGAGTGAAGCAGAAGTTCGATATCCGATCCCTAAATCCTGAACCCTGCCTCCTGAATCCCCCTTGGGGGCCATATGCACACACTGCTACAGGACCTGCGTTACGGCGTGCGGATGCTCGTGAAGAGCCCGGGCTTCACTCTGGTCGCCGTGATTTCACTGGCGCTGGGGATCGGGGCGAATACGGCGATCTTCAGCGTGGTGGATCGGATTTTCGTGCGGACTCTGCCGGTCATGGAGCCCGAACAGCTCGTGACGGTGGTGAGCCGGGGCGAGAATGGCGAGAACAGCAGCTTCTCTTACCCGCTCTATGCCGATTACCGGGACAGGAACGACGTAATGTCGGGGCTGTTCGCGTATGACGAGATGGCGCTCAGTCTGAGCGACGGCGGGCAGACTGAGCGCGTCTCGGGGGCAATCGTGACGGGCAATTTCTTCGACGTGCTGGGCGTCGCGCCGGCCATCGGCCGCGGCTTTCTGCCGGAAGAAGACCGCGCGCCGGGGACTCATCCGGTGGCGGTCGTGAGTTACGGCCTGTGGCAGCGGCGCTTCGGCGCTGACCCGAAACTCGTCGGCAGAAACATCAGCCTGAACGGTCACAGCTTCACCGTTATCGGCGTCACCCCGGCTGAATTCGCCGGCGTGGTGCGCGGCGCGGCGCCGGAAGTTTATGTGCCGATGATGATGGCCGATCGGGCCCTGCCCAAATGGCCGGGCGCGCTCAACAACAGGGGAATGACGTGGCTCAATCTGATGGGTCGCCTCAAACCGGGAGTCACGCGCGAACAGGCGCAGGCCGCGCTCACGACAATCGCCGGCCAGCTCGTGAAGACGACGGATAAAAATGCCGACCCGGAAATCCTGCTCGGCGATGGCAGCAAAGGCAACACTGCCGGCGTCAGAGAATTATCAACGCCGCTGCTCCTGCTGCTGAGTACGGTCGGTCTGGTACTGCTGATTGCGTGCGCGAACGTCGCGAATCTGCTGCTCGCGCGGGCCGGCAGCAGGCGCAAAGAGATTGCCGTGCGGCTGGCAGTCGGCGCGAGCCGGGTCAGATTGATCAGACAACTGCTGACTGAAAGCGTGCTGCTTGCGCTCTCCGGTGGTGCGCTCGGCGTGCTGCTGGCCGCGTGGCTGGCCGACCTGCTGGCCGCCTTCAGCCCGCCCGGAGGCAGCGCCGCGACGCCGCTGCTCAATGCGCGGCTGGACTGGCGTGTACTCGGTTTCACGGTGCTGCTCTCGTTGCTGACGGGCGTGATCTTCGGCCTCGCCCCCGCCTGGCAATCGTCGAAACCCGATCTGGTTGCGACGCTCAAAGACGAAGCGGCTTCGTCAGGCAAAGGGAGGCGCGTGACGCTGCGCAACGCGCTCGTCGCGGCGCAGGTGGCGCTGTCGCTCGTCGTACTCGTCTCGGCCGGGCTGTGCGTGCGCAGCCTGCGCAACCTGCGGGCGATTGACGCCGGGTTCGACCCGGCCCGGATGGTCGTCGTGTCAGTTGACCCGGCGCTCAATGGTTACAAGGACGCGCAGAGCCGCCAGTTTTACGATCAACTGCTCGAACGCGTGACGGCACTGCCCGGCGTCGAGGCAGTGAGCCTCGCGCGCGTCGTGCCGCTCGGCAACAGCAACATGCGGATGACGGTCGGCGTCGAAGGCTACACGCCGCCGCCGGGTCAGTTCATCCACTTTGATTTCAACCTCGTCGGGCCCGGGTATTGCGCGACGATGAAGATGCCGCTCGCGCGCGGTCGCGATTTCACGGCGCGGGATGATTCAGGCGCCGCGCCCGTCGTCATCGTCAACGAAACCGTCGCCCGCACTTACTGGCCGAGCGATGAGCCGCTCGGCAAACACCTCACCCTCGGATTCGGCGGCAGCCGGCCGACGGTGGCGGAAGTCATCGGCGTGGTCAGGGACAGCCAGTATCGCAACCTGACCGAGGCCGTGCGGCCCGCGATGTTCCTGCCGCTCTGGCAATCCTTCCGGCCCGACCTCGCGCTGCACGTCCGCTCGGCCGGCGACCCGCAGGCGCTCATCGCGGCGGTGCGCCGTGAAGTGCAGGCGCTCGACCCGCAACTGCCGGTTTACGGCGCGAGGACTCTCGAGCAGCAGAAGAGCAATTCGCTTTACACCGAGCGCATGGCCGCCACGCTGCTCATCGCTTTCGGGGTGCTGGCAATGCTCCTGGCCGCGGTCGGCATATACGGCGTGATGGCTTACTCGGTGGCGCAGCGCACCCGCGAAATTGGCATCCGCATGGCGCTCGGCGCGCAGAAGCGCGACGTGCTGCGGCTCGTGTTGCGGCAGGGAATGGTGCTGGTCGTAGTCGGAGTGATGATCGGACTGGCCGGCGCAATCGCCGCGACGCGGCTGATGAAGAGTTTTCTTTACGGGGTGAGTGCGACCGACCCGATGACGTTTGTCATCGTCGCTCTGCTGCTGGCCGGCGCGGCGCTCGTGGCCTGTTACGTCCCGGCGCGGCGTGCGACGCGAGTGGATCCGATGATCGCGCTGAGATACGAATAAGCAGTCAGCGGTCATCCGTCAGCTCTCAGCCAGAGTGTTTGGCTGACCGCTGAAGGCTGATAGCTCCCGGAGGATTTATGCAAACACTGATTCAGGATTTGCGCTACGGCATGCGAGTGCTGGCGAAGAAGCCAGGCTTCACTTTTGTCGCCGTCATCACGCTGGCTCTGGGGATCGGGGCGAACACGGCGATCTTCTCGGTCGTCAATGCAGTGTTGCTCCGCCCGCTGCCGTACTCTGAGCCGGAGCGGCTGGTCTGGGTCTGGGGCAGGTTCAGTCAGGGGAATCAGGCGTCTGTCTCCCCGCCCGACTTCCTCGATTACCGCGCGCAGAACCGCGTCTTCGCGGAGTTCGCGGCGATGCTGTTCTCCTCCTTCAACCTGACCGGGACGGCGGAGCCCGAACGCGTCGCAGGCGCACGGGTCACGACCAATTTCTTCAAGGCCCTGGGTGTGAAGCCGGTCCAGGGACGGGATTTTCTGCCTGAAGAGGAGCAATCAGGGCGCGGGCAGGTGGTGATGATCAGCCGCGGGCTGTGGCAAAGGCGTTTCGGTGCTGACCCGGCCATCATCGGACGGACGCTCACGCTCGACGGCAAGGGCTATACGGTGGTCGGCGTCGCGCCGGACGAATCCCGCCTGCCCGCGGAGGCGGAAATGTGGACGCCGATCAACTTTGACATGGCTGAGATGAAAGTCAGGCGCTTCCATTTTCTCAGGCCCGTCGCGCGGCTCAAGCCGGGCGTCACGCTCGCGCAGGCTCAGGCCGACGTTGACGCCATCGCCGCCGGGCTCGAAAAGCTCTACCCGGAATCGAATAAGACCTTTGGCCTGCGGCTCGTGTCGCTCCGTGAATTTATGGTCGGCAACGTGCGGACGGCGCTCTATGTCCTGCTCGGGGCGGTGGCGCTGGTGTTGTTGATCGCGTGCGCGAACGTGGCGAACCTGCTGCTCGCGCGCGCCGCGACGCGGCAGAAGGAAGTCTCACTGCGACTGGCGCTCGGCGCCACGCGCCGGCGTCTCGTCCGGCAGTTGCTGACCGAAAGCCTGCTGCTCTCAGTCGCGGGGGGAACGGCCGGGCTGTTGCTTGCCGTCTGGGGCACCAGTCTGCTCGTCGCAATCGCGCCGGCGGGCCTTCCCCGCGCCGCTGCAATCGGCATTGATGGCCGCGTCCTCGTTTTCACTCTGGGGCTGTCGCTGGTGACGGGCCTCGTCTTCGGTCTGATCCCGGCCCTTCATGCTTCCAGACCCGATCTGAACGAAGCGCTCAAAGAAGGCAGCAAGGGCACGGCGTCGGGCACGCGGCACGCCCGCACCCGCAACCTGCTGGTCGTTTCCGAATACGCGCTGGCCGTCATGCTGCTCGTCGGCGCCGGCCTGCTGATTCAGAGCTTCCGCCGCCTGCAGGAAGTTGACCCGGGGTTCAATCCGCGGAACGTGCTGACGATGCGCGTCATCCTGCCGGATTCGAAATATCCTGAGCCGGATCAGGTGGGGAACTTTTTTGATCAGGTGTTGCAGCGCGTGGGGGCTCTGCCCGGCGTCGAATCCGCAGGCATCACGACGCAGCTCCCGTTGCAGGGCGGCGGCGACACGTATTTCACGATTGAAGGGCGGCCCCGGCCCGACCCGAATCAGAAGCCCGTGGCCTTCAACCCGCAGGTCAGTCACAACTACCTGAAGGCGATGGGCATCCCGCTCGTCAAAGGCCGCCACTTCACCGAGTCGGAAACGAAAGAGGCTCCGAAGGCGGTCATCATCAACGAGACCTTCGCCCGCACTTACTTTCGCGATGAGGAGCCGCTCGGGCATCGGCTGATCATTGACATGGGCAGTCCGCTCAATTGCGAGATCATCGGCGTGGCGCGCGACATCAAAATGTTCTCGCTCGATTCGCCCGAACTCGCCGCCATGTACCTGCCTTCGATCCGGGTCGGCTTTGCCAATCTGGTGGTGCGCACTTCGGGCGACCCGCTGGCGATGGCCGCGGGGGTCCGCAACGTGATTCAATCGGTAGACAGGAATCAGCCGGTCGCGAACGTCCGCTCGATGGATCAGATCCTTTCTCAGTCGGTCACCGAGCCGCGGTTCCGCACACTCCTGCTCGGCATCTTTGCCGCGGTCGCGCTGGTGCTGGCCGGAGTGGGCATCTACGGGGTAATGTCGTACGCCGTCACCCAGCGAACGCACGAGATGGGCGTCCGGATGGCTCTGGGCGCGCGGGGCCGCGACGTGATCAGACTGGTCGTGCGGCAGGGGATGCTGCTCACCGGCGTCGGCGTCGGCGTCGGCCTGGCGGCGGCTTTCGCGCTGACTCGTTTCCTGTCGAGTCTGCTGTTCGGCGTGAGCGCGACCGATCCGGTAATATTTGCGGCGGTTGCGCTGATGCTCGCGGGCGTGGCCCTGCTCGCCTGTTACATCCCGGCGCGGCGGGCGGCGAAAGTTGATCCGATGATCGCGCTCAGGTACGAATGATGAAATTGAAACGATGAAGTCTGAACGCGGAACCGCGGTGGCTTCTCGCTCATCGTTCATCGTTCAGTTCGAGGAGTTCGTTCAATGATTACTTTGCGAAACATCGAAAGATATTTTGAGTACGGCCCCGAGAAGAACTACGTGCTGCGCGGGGTCAACCTGGACATCGAGGAGCGCGAGTTCGTCACGATCATGGGGCCTTCAGGCGCGGGCAAATCAACGCTGCTGCACGCCATCGGCATGCACGACACCTCGTGGACGGGCGAGTATTACTTCTTCGATCAGGCCGTCCACAAGCTCAAGCCGAAGGAGCGCGCCGAACTGCGCAACAAGAACATCGGGTTCGTCTTTCAGAGCTATCACCTGCTCGACCAGCTGACCGTGTACGAGAACCTTGAGGTCCCGCTCTCTTACCGCGACATCAAAAAATCGCAGCGCGACTCCATCATCAATGAGACGCTCGCCCGCTTTCAGCTGACCGATAAAAAGAACCTCTACCCGAGCCGGCTCTCGGGCGGCCTCCAGCAGCTGATCGGCGTGGCACGCGCGGTGATCGCGAACCCGAAGGTGATCCTGGCCGACGAGCCGACCGGCAACCTGCACTCCGCCCAGGCGCGCGAAATCATGGAGCTGTTCACGAAACTCAACCAGCAGGGCACGACCATCATTCAGGTGACGCACTCCGAGACGAACGCCGCCTACAGCCACCGGATCATCCAGCTGGCCGACGGCCTGGTCGTCAAAGAAACCGCCGAGTGACCAGTATGGGACTACCAGACATTTATCAGGGCCGCCAGACGTGGGCTGATTACCTCAGCCAGCAGTCGCCGTTCACCTCGCTCGTGAAAGCGCCGCCCGCCGGGCTTCAGCCTGAAGCCGGGGCGGAAGCCGGCAGCAATACTGATGAGCCGGGGAGCAGGATTGAGCCTGAAGTCGAAAGACTCGCCGGCGGGATTGCGCGACTCAATTCCGATTTCAATCTGCTGCTCGGCGACGTCATCTGGAAATGCGAGATGCAGCAGGAAGCGCTCGGAAACATCCTGCACGAAATCCGCCTCGCCGAATTCGAACGTGAAGCCAATGCCTATCGCAGCCGCGCCGAGCGGTCTTACCTGAACGGCTGGCACGCGGAAGCGCTCAATGATTTCCTCGAAGCCGAAAAGCGCAACTACCCTGATTTCACCGTCCACCGGTCAATCGCCCATATTTACCTCTATCACGTCGTCAACCTGCCCGAAGCGCTGAAGTATTTCCTCAAGGCCGCGAAGTACGCGCGCCCGACCGACCCGGCGCAGGCCGCCGAAGCCCATTTCTTTGCCGCGATGGTTTGCATGCTCGAGCGGCAGACTGAAGAGGCTTTCGCGCAGTTGCAGGAAGCGATCCTGCTCAACCCTGACCTCTGTGAAGCGCATTATCAATGGGCCTGCCTGTCCGCGCTGACCGGGAAGGCGGATGACGCGATCAGCAGCCTGGAACACGCGATCAGGGGCGACGCGAGGTATTACGAGCGCGCGAAGGGCGACCCGGCATTCGACGCGATCCGTTCGGAGGTGCAGACGCTGCTCGACCGGCTGATGGAGCCGGTCAAGGAAAAGATCATCGAAGTCCGGCACGACGCCGAACAGTTGAAGGGCTTCGTCATCGCCCAGTACGAGGAGGAGCGGATTGCCACCGTCTTCGCGCAGGTCGAGCAGGAGATCGCGGGTTCGATGACCTACCAGGCGGGCCTGCGCGTGATGGAAGCGCTCGCGCGGATTCAGCAGGAACTGCGCGGCATGCACGACCGCTTTGACAAGCAGTACGAGATTGACCCGCGCGATTACATCCGCTCGGTCGCCTTCAGCAACGACGGCAGCCTGCTCGCCTCCGGATTCCTGCACGGCGGCTTGCAGGTCTGGGAGGCCGATTCCGGGGTTCAGGCCTGGTCACAGAACGCGCATTACGCCAGTACCAACTCGGTCGCCTTCAGCCCCAACAACCTCTGGCTCGCCTCAGGCGGCAGGGATCGCGAGATCAAACTGTGGGAAGCCGACACCGGCCGGGAAGTGCAGACCTTGAAAGGCCACACCGCCGAAGTCCGCGCCACGGTCTTCAGCCCCGACGGCCAGTGGCTGGTTTCGGCGAGCCACGACAAGACTGTCAGAATCTGGCGCGTCGCTACGGGCCGCGAAGTGCAGATGCTCGGCGGCCACACCATGCCTGTGACTTCCGCCATCTGGAGCCCCGACGGGCGGATGATCGCGTCGGGGAGCTGGGATAAAACGATCCGGCTGTGGGACGCCGCCACGACGCGCGTCGTTCGCACGCTGACGGGCCACGTCAAAGGGGTGGCATCGCTGGCCATCAGCCCCGACGGCCGCTGGCTCGCATCAGGCGGCGAAGACGCGAGGGTCAAGCTGTGGGAGATCAGGACCGGGAAAGAGCTTCATACTTTCACCGGGCATGGCAACAGCGTGACTTCGGTCGCCTTCAGCCCCGACGGTGAACTGCTCGCGGCAGGTTGTCTCGGTCAGATCGTGATGGTCTGGAAACTTTCCACCGGGGCCGTGGTGAAGAGACTGAGGTATCAGAACATCAGTTACAATTCGGTCGCCTTCAGTCCGAAAGGGCAGTGGCTCGCGCTCGGCAGCCGCGACCTGCAACTCTGGCTCAAGGTGATTCTGACCGAAGAAGAGTACGCCGAAGTGAAAGCCGGCGGCGAGCGCGCGCTCAAGGCGGCGATTGAAAAAGAAGAGAAGCTGATGCCCGCTTACCTGCCGATGCACATCAGGCAACGGAAGAAGTAAGGGAGGGGTAAAAGCAGAAAGCGGAAAGTGGAAAGCTCAGAGGCCGGTCTGACTCATCGCCTGCCGCTCGTCACTTTCCACTTTCCACTTTCTACTTTTCACTTTCTACTTTCGGAGTCACGGGACGGCACGGCAGGCGGCAGCCGGGATGGCTGTGATGCTCTCGAATGTCGCGGCAGGGTTGTGTGGCGGGAAATGATTTGCCCGCTGCCGCCTGCCGTGCCGTCCCGCGCTCATTACTTCGGGAAGTAGATGGTGTCTTTCTTGAAAGTGATGACGTACATCTGGTCATTGAGAAAGCCGTAGAGGTAGCCGCTCGCGCACTGCGGGTCTGACGTCGTGTGGGCGTTGCCCCAGCTGAGCAGCGTGTAAGTCATCCGCCCGTAGTTGGCGCTCCATGGGGAGATGTCAAAGCTCAGGCGCAGCTTGTCGGTCGCATTCGGGTTGAAGGGGTGGCTCGTGAAAACTTCGCCGGGGAACTGCCACGTCCGGTCACTGAAAAACTGCTCGGCGTCGCCCGACAGGCTCGGCGGGAAAGAGAGCCAGCCGACAAAGCGGCCCGGGCGGTAATGCAGCGTGCCTTCGGCGTATTGCGCCCAGTCGGACGCGCCCCGGTTGCCGGTCAGCTTGAAGTGAACCACATTCTCCCCGCCCGCGACGGGCGTTGAAGTGTAAGAGACAAGGTCGCTCACGAGCGCCTGACAGCTTTGCGCCGGGACGATACCGGCACCGAGTGCCGCGACGGCGACAGCGAAGATGACGGCGACGAGGGTTGATTTGACTGACTTCATACGATCCTCCTTGTGTTTGATCCGTGCCTGCTTCGGCCCGCTCCCTGTGTCGGGCGGGCGTCAGGGCCGGCTTCACTCACATAAGCGGAAAAAGGGATGGAAAACCGGAGGGCTGGAATAAAAATTGTCGCCGCCCCGCTGCCAGACGCGGAAAGTACCCAAATGATCCTTTGCAGGATGTGCGCGGCGCGCACGCTCCCCGGGCTGACAGACTGCGCCTGTGCTAAAAAATCAGCATCCGGCCTTGACAGACCGGGGCCGCCCTGCTACTTTGGGCGCGTTGATGCTAAATTTTTAGCATCGGACTTTGGCTCACCAGAACCGGAAAGGTCGGGGCTCCAGGAAATGACCAGCAAAGCGCACATCCACCTCAGCCGCCGCGAGCGGCAGATTATGGACATCATTCACCAGCGCGGGCAGGCGACGGCGCAGGAAGTCATGGACCACCTGCCCGACCCGCCGAGCTATTCGGCCGTGCGGGCGCTGCTCCGGCTGATGGAAGAGAAAGGCTACCTGCGGCACGAGCAGGACGGGCCGCGGTACGTCTTCCGGCCCACGCTGGCGCGCGAGAAGGCGCGGAAGTCGGCGCTCAAGAACATGCTCCAGACTTTCTTCGACGGCTCGACCGAGCAGGCCGTGGCGGCGCTGCTCGACCTGTCGCGCAAGCAGCTTTCACCGGAAGAACTGGACCGGCTGTCACAACTGGTCGAGCAGGCCAGAAAGGAAGGACGATGATGATGACCTCGCTGCTGAATTCTGCCCCGTTGACGGTACTCCCGCTCGAGCGCGTCCAGCTGCTGCTGGACGTCGCCTTGAAGGGCACGGTCATTCTGCTGGCGGCCGGGCTGCTCGGCATGGCGCTCAGGCGCGCGGCGGCGGCGACCAGGCATCTGGTCTGGACCGTGGCCCTGGGCAGTCTGCTGGCACTGCCGCTGCTCGTGGCGGTCCTTCCCGGGTTTCAGATCCCGCTGCTGCCATCACTCGCACCTCCGCCGGTTGAGACGGCAGAGCCTCCGCGCGCATTCGTGGCTGACCTGAATATCCCTGACTCGAAAGCGGCCGTTCCGGCTCGCCAGGCGATGCCCGCCAGGCTCGAAGCGGGTGATCTGAATGCCGGCCCGCCGGAATTCGCGGCGCGCGCGAGTGCCGATCAGAAACCATTGCCCGCCGTCCAGCCTGCGGCGGCGGCTTCGCTCCACTGGTCGCAGGTGGCGCTGCTCGTCTGGATCACGGGCGCCTTCATCGTGCTGGCGCGGCTGGCTTCCGGCACGATCAGGGTGTGGGGCATCACGCGCGATTCGGTCTACGTGACCGATTACGCGTGGACGGCGATGTCAAAGCGCCTCTCGGCGCAACTCGGGCTGGACTATCACGTCCCGCTGCTCATCAGCGAGCAGGTGCCGATGCCGATGACCTGGGGCGTCATGAGTCCGGTCGTGCTGCTGCCGGAAGAGGCTCATGAGTGGTCGGTCGAGTGGCGTCAGATCGTGTTGCTGCACGAGCTGGCGCACATCAAACGGCGCGACTGTCTGACGCAGATGCTGGCGCAGATGGTCTGCGCGCTCTACTGGTTCAACCCGCTGGTCTGGCTGGCCGCGCGGCGGCTGAGGGTCGAGCGCGAACTGGCCTGCGACGATTACGTGCTGGAAGTCGGCACGCGCGCCTCCGATTACGCGAGCTATCTGGTGGACATCGCCAGATCGGTTGACAGCGCCAGCTGCGCCTCGCCCGTCGCCGTCGGCATGGCGTGTTCGCAGCTGGAAAGTCGCGTGCAGGCGATCCTCGATCCGGCGATCAGGCACCGCCGCCTGACGCGGCGGATTACAATGCTGGTGGCGGTCATCGCTTCAGGCCTGGTCCTGCCGCTGGCCTCGTTCCAGCCATGGGCGAATGCGGCGTCTCAGCAGCAGAAGAAGAACAAGTCTGACAGGTCGTCATCGCCTCTCGATGTCCCCAGGCCCGGGGACAGGCGGCAGGCGCCGCAGGGCGCCGGGACTCCGGGGGTGGAAAAGGAACTGCGCGCGCTCGAAGAGCAACTGGCGACCACCAGGGCCGCCGTGGCCGCGGCAGAAGCCGATCCTGACCCGCAGCCCGACCCCGATCCTCATGCCAGGGCGCTGGTTGCGGCTCAGGCGAAGATCGCCACTGAAGTTCGAAAAGTTGAAACGGCGATTCCCGTGGAGGTCCAGGCCCAGGTTGCTGCCGCCGCGCAGCTGGCGACGACGCAGTCTGATTACCAGGAGGCCTTGAAGGAATACACGAAGAAACAGGGCCAGCTGAACGAGGAGTATCGAAAGGCAGTGGGGGAGTATCGAAGGGCAGTGGTGGCGACAACACAGGCTCAGGGTTCCGGGCAGGGCTCAGGGCAAGGTTCGGGCAGAGGTTCAGGGGCGGCTTTGACGGTTGACAACCTGATCGAGATGAGGATGCACGGCGTGACGCCCGAATTCATCGAATCAATGCGCAAGGCCGGCTACGACGACCTGACCGTGAAGGAACTGGTGCAACTGGCGATGCACGGCGTCAACGAAGAGTTCATCAAGGCGGCGCGCAACTGGAGCGGTGAGAAGCTGTCGGTCAGAGACCTGGTGCAGCTGAAGATTTCCGGCGTGACGCCCGAGTACGTCAGTGAGATGAAGAAGACCGGCTACGACCTGCCGATCAAATCGCTCGCGAGGATGCGGATGTTTGGCGTCACGCCCGCGCTCGTCGAGACGCTCAGGAAGAACGGTTACAGCAACCTGACCGCCGACCAGTTGACCAGTCTGGCGATGCATGGCGTCAATGAAAATTACATCAAAGAGATGCGCGAGGCCGGTTACGACAAGCTGCCGGTGGACGAACTGACCCGGATGCGGATGTTCGGCGTGACCCCCGGCTACGTCAAAGAGATGCGCGAGGCGGGCTTTGACAAGCTCTCGGCGGAAGACCTGATCAAAATGAGGATGCACGGCGTGACCGCGGATTACGTGAAGCGGATGCGCGCCGCCGGGCTGAAGAACGTCTCGGGCAATCAGCTGATTCAGATGAAAATTCGCGGGATTGACGAAATCCTGCTGAAGAAATGATGGCCGGTCAGATGTTGTTTCGCCATGATCTCCTTCGCCTTCAGATTCAGGCTGCAACTCATTCTCTGTCTGACCACCTGTGCCGGCCTCGCCTCGGCTCAGGCCCCCGTACAGGTCACGACCGAGCTTGAGACTCGACCGGATTTTTACTACTACAGCTCGAATTCCTTCTCGACACTCGCGGACAAATCAACGCTGCGATTGGTGAAGGAACCCGCCTGGCAGTCAGACCACCCGCGCTACCAGAAACTGATCATTGGCAACCATGAAAAGAAGAAGAATATCGCCGTCGTGATTGACGAGGCCGCAGGCAGGCCGCCGCGCATTTACGTTGATGCGAACAATAACGGCGACCTCACTGACGACGGTGATCCGGTGTGGGCGGATGAAAGCGACGCCGTATATCGCAGGGAAGTCACCATCAGGGCGACATTCGTGGTTGACGGGAAAGAGCGCGAGGTCGGGCTGCCTTACCTGCTGATGCGCGTCAAAGGTGAAGCACTAAAAAAGAACAACGGGGGCGACGTCGTCATTTACAGCGCCCGCTACGGGCGGTCAGGCACGGTGAAGCTGCGGGGGAAAGAGTATCTGGTGTCTGTCAGGACCACCAATCAGGGGCTCTATCCGCCGCCCGACAAACAGGCCCTTCTGATTGACCTGAATCACGACGGGAAGCTGGACAGGTCGGCCCTCTCGGCGGAACTTTTCCTGGGGACGGAAGCCTTCAACGTTGATGGCGAGTCATACCGGGTGGCGGGCGCTTCCGAGACCGGCGACCGGGTCACGCTCGAAGTTTCCCCGGTCAAGGTTGCCCCCAGACACTACATTGTTGCCGGCGCGCCGGCGCCCGAATTCGTTTTCACCACGATGGACGGGAAGGAACAGAAGCTCTCAGACCTCAAGGGTAAGTTTGTGCTGCTGGATTTCTGGGCGACGTGGTGCGGGCCGTGCATCGCGGGCTTCCCCCACATCAGAAAAATGTATGACCAGTCTGACCGCTCACAGTTTGAGGTCATCGGCGTCAGCATTGATGGCGGGGCCGCGCACCCGGCGACCCGGGCGGATGTCGCCCGCTACATTCAGCAGTCGCCGATCACCTGGCCCGTGGCTTTTGATGAGGGAAGGGGCCGGCTTGCCAGGCTGTTCAATGTCAGCGGAATCCCGGTCCACATCCTGATTGATCCGCAAGGGGTCATTCGACTGGCTCTGGTCGGCGGCGGTGAAGAGGCCCTGGAAAAAGTCCGCGCCGCTGTCGCGAAGCCGGGAGGGAATTAACAACCGAGTTGTATAGAAGGAGAAGTCAGCTATGCGTAAAGCACTAATGACCGCCGCCATGCTGCTGTTGGCTTACGGCTTTTCGGGCCCCGCCAGAGCGATCCAGAACGCCGCCTCGCAGGAGCCGATCAGCGGCGACTGGACGGCGAAGGTGAAGGATGCCGATGGCGGGAGGAAACTCTGGCTGTCGCTGACGACGGATAAGAGGGACGGGAGGGAACACTGGTCGCAGTGGAGCTTTGACCTGCCGCTCGACGCTTTCACCGGGCTCAATCCCAACGCCAATTCACAGACGCAGTTCACGCTTGCCCGGGAGGCGGGCACCGTCACTTTCGACGGCCTGTTCAGTAACGGCAGGGGCGTCGGTGAATTTCGTTTCGCGCCGAACGCCTCATTCACGGCCGCGATGCGGCAGCTCGGTTACGACGACCTCTCGACCGAGAAGCTCTTCTCGATGACCGTTCACGACGTCAGCACGAAGTTCGTGAATGAGATGAAGCAGCTCGGTTACGACAAACTGCCCGCCAGCAAGTTGATTTCGTTCCGCATCTTTCACGTCGACAGGGAATACATTCAGGCGATGCAGGCGCTCGGTTACAGCAACCTTCCGGCCGACAAGCTGGTCGCCACGCGGATTCACAAGGTGGACGGGGCTTTCATTAAGGAAATTCAGGCGATGGGTTATGAAAAGCCCGGACTGGACAAGCTGATCGCGCTGCGCATCCACCGCGTTGACCCGGCCTTTGTGAAGGAGATGAGCGAACTCGGTTACAGTAACCTGTCGCTCGACAAGCTGATCGCCTTCCGCATTCACCGCGTGGACGGCAAATTCGTCAGGGAGATGCGTGAGGCCGGATACAACAACCTCTCGGCCGACGATCTGGTCAGGCTGAGGATTCACGGGGTGGACGGCGATTACATCAAAAAAATGAAGGGCCTCAAATAGCCCTTTGCTTCAACCCTGATTTCCTGCGGGGGGATTTCTCTATCTGAGACGGCGCAATGTCCACTCGTACTTATGGACGATCTGGTGCGCCCTCGGCAGGCTGATATTGAGGATCTCACTGATCTCGCCAAAGCTTTTCCCGGCATGCCGCATCTCATAAGCCAGCCTGGAGCGCTGGTTGTCGCCCCTTCCTCCGACTTCATGCCCGGACTGGAAGAGTGAAGCGATGTACTTGACAGTCGAACTGGTAATCCCCAGAATCTCCGCGATCTCGTCATCCGTCTTCCCGGCCAGATGAAGTTCGATCGTTTTCTGGTGCAATCTGTGCCGGTTCGTGACGGCCTGGCTTTTCGGCTTCATAATTGACGCCCCCTCGGTTCCACGCGGTTTCGGCGGCGCGCCCGCTGATGCCGGCGCGCCCGATTACTCCCTGCCCGGCCTATTCCTGGCCGGGGATGGTTTCGAAGCTGATCAGCCCGCGCTCGATCTCTTCGAGCGCGATGCGCGTCGCCCTCATCCCCGGGACGTGAACGAGCGGACGCGCGCCCTTCTGAATCTGTCTGGCGCGCTGGGCGACTGCCAGCACCTTGCGGTACTTGTTATCAATTACGCTGATCTTCATTGTTTTGTCCCCCTGATAATCAATCTGCGATCTGGCCAGCTGTCTTCCCGGCGGACTGAAGCTCAGCCGTTCTTTTGCGCCACCCGTGCTGGTTCATCACCGCTTCCCGGCTTCAGGATTGATGACCCTTTTCATGCGGTTCGGGAAAGTGTCTCGTGACGGGGCCCGTAGTCAGTTGCGGTGGCGGTAAGTGATCCGGCCTTTGGTCAGGTCGTAAGGCGTGAGTTCGACCGTCACACGGTCCCCCACCAGCACCTTGATGGAGTTGCGGCGCATCCTCCCGGAGAGGTGAGCCGTAATCTGGTGGCTCCTCTGGGAAATATTGACGCCGACAATAAAACTGGCGTTGGGCAGTTTCTCCATGATCCTGCCTTCCAGCTCAATCATCTCTTCCTTCACTCGATTCTTCTCCTGGTTTGTAGTGTGGCCAGTCAGTCCCGGTTTCAACCACGATCACTGGTAAGCGGGGCTTCGGCCGCAGGGTGGGCCTCCCTCCAGACCTCGCTCATCGCGAGGACCCGCCTGAGTTCCTTCCCGGCGAGGCCGAAAAACAGGGCCATCTGCCGGAGCTGCTCCCGCCCCGTGTAGTCCGCCGGGGTCGCGCAAAAACGCTCGATGGCCGGAGTGAAGTCAGGGCACCGCATCTTTTTCGGGGTCGAGTGCCCGTAGGAACACTGCTTGTCCTTCTGCTGAAGGACGCAAAACTCACACAATGTCATGAATCCACCTCATCCCTGATGACACTTCGGGCGCGCGGCTGTTTCACCGGCGCGGCATGGCCCGTCTGAACCCCGGGTTCGCGCAGCATCCCGGCCACCTCATCGCGTTCGAACTGCGTTGCCATCCGCTCCTGACCGGACGGAACCGGATGATCATTGCTCTCCGCAGGTTCCCCCGGCAGGGGGTGAATGGTTGTCTCTGCTGTCGGGTCACACATATATTGCTTTGATCCATCCGGGAACGTCACGACGGACGTTTGACGAACCAGACGCCGGTAATGATCAGATTCCGGGCGTGGGCGATGGCCTGCGCTTCTTCGAGACTCTCGGCGTACATCCCGTTGGTTCGACAACGTTGCAGGTATTCCGCCCCGAAGCCGCAGGCCGGGCCGGGTATGCGGAGCGTGGAATCACTGGTCCTGAATTCGTAAGGCTGCTCGCCGGAAGCCAGGCGCTTTCCCGCCTCTTCAATGTCTGCCAGGTTAAGGATCATGCTTTCCCCTCTTTACACTACTTTCGGACTGAGGGCATTCCACCTCAGCCGCGATGTCGGCTACGGGGGCGGCAAACAGGAATCAACGGGAGACCACAGAAAAGACTTGTGGGCGATTGAAGAATTGACCGGGTAACGTTGAGCCTGGGAAGCTTCCACAAGTGGCATGGTGTGGAGTCATCCCAGCTACCACTCAGGCTGGGCGGCTTTCTGCAGGGTTGCAGACTTTCCAAGGGTACGCGCACCGGGCAGGGCAGTCAAGGTATTCCTGCTCGCGCCAGCAATTCCCGGCCACGCAGCATGCGACCGTACTGGCAAACTGACATTCACCTGATTAGATTGGGCGACTGACAGCATTTACGTCCGATCCCGAGTGGGAACGAGTTCCATCATTAGGTTGCTTCATCTTCGCTACTATG
>DASRDU010000056.1:0-19571 GCA_035652435.1 Blastocatellia bacterium | reverse complement strand
CCCGCAACTGGATTTTGCAGGCCTCAGTGACTCGAAGAAGGATTTGATGACGCTGAATGGAACCTCAATGGCGGCGCCCATCGTCAGCGGCGCAGTCGCCCTGATGCTGCAAAAGAATCCGGCCCTCACGCCGGGTCTCGTTAAGGCGATTCTGCAATACACGGCGCAGCGCCTGCCCGGCGCGAGCGTCCTCGACCAGGGCGCGGGCGAACTCAACGCCGAAGGCGCGCTGCGGCTCACGGCGGCAATCCCCGCCACGCTCCCGACCGCCGTCGGGGCTTCGCTTGTGAGGACGATGCCCGCGCAGCAGTCAACCATTAGCGGCCAGACTTTCAGCTGGTTCAAGGGCATCTACGGCGCCTACAACCACGTCTTCGGCGGGAGCGCACTGTTCACAAAATACCAGCGCCTTTACGACAAGGGGTTCTGCTGGGTGGGCAACCAAGTCAGCGCCAACGGCCTGATCCTGGCCGACGGATTGATCCTTGCTGACGGGCGGGAGTTGGGAGATGCGATAGCACCACTCAGTTCATTCTCGTCTCTGAATACGCTCTCGGCACAGAACGCGCTCATCTTCGGCGATAACTGACCTCCGGTTGGAAGCCTGTGACGGGCGCCTCATTCTTTCTACTGGGAGTGGGTTTCGAGAACCCTGACCGGTGACGGCCGGCCGTCACCAGCCGATTGGTAACTGACCGGGTCCCGCTCCAGAGCGTGTGAAACTCACCGGTGACCGAAAGGGCTCGGCTGCAACGGCGTTCCCACGCCCAAGCTCCGAGCCGATCCAGCCGCTTGATAGTGAATCATCACAGCTTCGTGATATCTCCGCTCTACCTTTACCGGGGACAGTCTCTTTCCGCGCCCCCACCCCCGGCCCCGGCTTGGCCCCATCCGATTGCTTATGACTCCCACGCCGCTCGACAACCGGATCAGGCGCTATCAGCTCCTCCTCGTCTCACTCGGCGCTGCCGCTCTGCTCTATGAGGCCGTCCGCCTCCTGCGTCAGCCCCTCGACCCGACGTGGCTCGCCATCGGCCTCTTTGCCATTCTCTTCAGTCAGCTCGCCGCGGCCCGCATTCCGAGTTCCAGCAACGCCGTCACCTCTTCTGACACTTTCATCTTCCTCACCCTGCTGATCTCAGGCCCCGGCCCGGCCATCATCGTCGCCGCCTCCGCCTCCGCGAGTGACTCGGCCCGGCACACGCGACGCTGGCTCACGCTCGCCACCAACGTCGCCGTCATCTGCCTCTCACTGTTTCTCGCCTGCCTGCTCGTCTCACTCACCTTCGGCGACCTGCGCCTGCTCGCCCACCGCCGCGAGACCTTCTTCATTTACGCGGCGGGGCTGTTACTGCTCTCGGCCACCCAGGGCTTCTTCAACACCCTGCTGCTCACCCCCGTCGTCACGCTCAGGACTGGCGCGCCGCTGCTGCGCACCTGGTATGAGCAGTACGCCTGGGTCCTTGTCACCCCGATCTCGGGCTCGGTGATGGCCGGCGTGACCAGCGCTTTTGTCCATTACTACGGCCTCTGGGCCGCGCTGCTCGCGCTCCCGCTGATGGCCGCCACGTGGCTGGCCGCGCGGCCGTACCTCAAGAACATCGAGGCCGCCGAGCGCCACTTGGCCGAACTACAGGTGAGCGAGTCGCGCTTCCGCAGCGCCTTCGATCATTCCGCCGTCGGGATGGCGCTCCTTGACCCGCAGGGGCGCTGGCTCGAAGTCAACCGCGCGCTCTGCCAGCTGACCGGCTACAGCGAGCCGGAACTGCGCGGGCGCCACTTCCAGGCGCTCGTCCACCCGCACGACCTCGGCGCGGCGCTCGTCCAGCTGCATCAGCTGCTCGACGGCCAGATCCCGGCCTTCCAGCTCGAGCAGCGCTACCTCCACCGCCACGGCCACACGCTCTGCCTGATCTGGAGCGTCTCGCTCGTGCGCGAGCTGGCGACGCGCGAGCAGCGGCTGATCTTCCAGTTCCAGGACATCACCGACCGCAAGCAGGCCGAGGCGCAACTGCTCCACGACGCCTTCCACGACGCGCTGACGGGGCTGCCCAACCGCGCGCTCTTTCTCGACCACTTGGGGCTCGCGATGGAGCGGCTGCGGCGTCACCCGGGCTGGCACCACGCGGTGCTGTTCCTCGACTTCGACCGCTTCAAGATCATCAACGACTCGCTCAGCCACGCGGTCGGCGACCAGCTGCTGGTGGCCGTGGCGCGGCGGCTCGAAGGGTGCCTCCGGCCCGGCGACACGATCGCCCGGCTCGGCGGCGACGAGTTCACCATCCTGCTCGAAGGGCTCGGGCCGATCAGCGAGGCGAGCGAGATCGCCGAGCGGATTCAGCAGTCGCTCGAGCAGCCGTTTGAGGTGGCCGGGCACGAGGTCTACACGACGGTGAGCATCGGGATCGCGCACAGCGCTCTGGGCTACGAGCAGCCCGAGGAGATGCTGCGCGACGCCGACACGGCGATGTACCGGGCCAAGGCGCGCGGGACGTCGCGCTACGAAATCTTCGACCGCGCCATGCACTCGCAGGTGGCGACCCGGCTGCAGATGGAAAATGACTTGCGGCGGGCAATCGAGCGCGGCGAATTCTTCCTCTGCTACCAGCCGATCGTCCGGCTCGAGAGCGGGCGGCTGGAGGGGTTCGAGGCGCTCATCAGGTGGAATCACCCGGAGCGCGGCGTGATCTCGCCGGCGCGCTTCATCCCGGTGGCGGAAGAGACGGGGCTGATCGTGCCGATCGGGCAGTGGGTGCTGCGCGAGGCCTGCCGGCAGATGAAGGAATGGGAGGTCGAGTACCCGGCGGCCTTCCCGCTGCAAATGAGCGTCAACCTCTCGGGGCGGCAGTTCGTGCAGCCGGACCTGCTCGGCGAAATCAACCGTGTACTCAGTGAGACCGGGCTCGCCCCCGAACGCCTGAAGCTGGAGCTGACCGAGAGCGTGGTGATGGAGAACATCGAGACGGCGGTCAGCCTGCTCCGGCAGATTCGGGAACTCGGGATCGAGCTGAGCATTGACGACTTCGGGACCGGGTACTCGTCGCTCAGCTACCTACACAGCTTCCCCCTGAGTACGCTCAAGATTGACCGGTCGTTCGTGATGCAGATGGGCGATCAGGATGAGAACACGGAGATCGTCGGGACGATCGTGACGCTGGCCCGGACGCTCAGGATGGAGGTGATCGCCGAGGGCGTGGAGACGCTCGAACAGCTGGATCAGCTGCGCGCGCTGAGCTGCCAGTACGGGCAGGGCTACTACTTCTCCAGACCGGTGGACAGTCAGGCGGCAGGCATTCTGCTCAGGGAGAACAGGCAGTGGCCGGTGGTCGCAGCGAGGCTCATCCCGCACGATCAGGAGGCCGCCGCGAGCAAGGCCGGCACCTTCACGATGTGATCCCCGCGGCGTCGGGTGGAACCCGCCGCAGGCGATTCGCTGTTCCCTGTCAGTTCATTTAATCGGACGAGCCCGGATTGCCGCCGCCCGCGGGCGCGCACCGGGCCCGCATCATTCACTTTCCAGCCACTCTCCGCTTATCCTGCGGCGGCCATCAGATCATTGCTGCACGCGCCGGGGATCAGACTATCGGCGCCGCCCGGCCATTTTCTCAGCGCACTGCTCCCGATAATTTTTTCAAGTCCCCATTGCCAACCAAATTTCGCAACGCGTGTCTACAGTAGCGACGACACGCGAAGGTTGATTGACGGCGGACCGGCTCCGAGAGCGACCGGCAGGGCAGGGGGCAGGGTATCAGACGACTTTTTTAATCCCCTCCTCGTCCCGGCTCCTTACTTTCGGCTTAATCCGGGAACATTCAATTCCAGCCGTCGTTTATCTGTACGTCACTATTCCTTTTTCGGTCTTCAACACAATCTCAGCCCGTTGAGTATACGTAAGCAGGAGGCTTCGATTATGGCCGCTCACCCTCCGAGGCTCTGGGACGACGCGCAGAGGCGCAGGGTCTGGTTTGTCTGCTCGCTCGTGCTGCTGTCGCTCATTGCCGTCATCTCTTTCCGTTCGCGCGCTCTGCTCGCCGGCAGGCTGGCCTCGATTGTCGCTGAATTGCCCGCGGCGCGGGCGGAATCAACCCTGCCGACCGCCCAGGTCCGGCGCGGGGAAGTCAGAAAGACACTGCTGCTCGATGGCGAACTGCGCGCCGTCAGGTCACGCACGATCTTCGCCAACATGTCCGACGACGCGAAGATCACGTGGCTGCCGCCCGAGGGCAGTCTGGTGAAAGCCGGCGACCGCCTGGTTGAGCTGGACAACACGGCCATTCTGAGCAAGATCAAGGACGTGGAGGAGCGGATCGTCGCCGCCGAAAACGAGATCGACAGAACCAGTTCGCAGCATGAATCACAGTTGCGCGACCTCGAAGTCCAGCTCAGCCAGTTCTGGCTCGAACTCGAAAAGGCAAAGGTCGAGGCCCGCGTGCCCGCCGGGATCGTCGCGCGCCGCGAGTATCAGGACAAACAGTTCGCGTTGGAAAAGGCGAAGACCGAATACGAAAACCAGCTCGCCAAAATCGAGCAGAAGAAGAAGGAGTTCGCGGCCGAACTCCAGGTCAAAGTCATCGAGAAGCATAAGGCCGAGCGGCAGCTTGAAAAGGCCCAGGGCGACCTGAACGGGATGATGATCAAGGCCCCCACCGACGGGATGGTGCTTTACACAGACCACTGGAATGAACGCCGCAAGATTCAGGTCGGTGACGTGGTCTGGGGCGGATTGCCGGTCGTCTCGCTGCCCGACATGAACGAGATGGAGGTCATGGCTCAGGTCAATGAGGTTGACGGCCCGAAGATTTCCGTCGGCAACAAGGCCGGGATCAGACTCGACAGCTACCCCGACACCGAAATCACCGGCACGGTCAAGGAGATTTCGCAGACCGCCGCCAAGGCGGGCTGGATGTCGAAGACGAAGGTCTTCACCGTCATCATCTCGATGGACAAAACAGTCCCGGAGGTGATGAAGCCGGGGATGTCGTCACAGGTGGCGATCGTCGTGGGCGAATCGGGCGAGCAACTGCTCGTGCCGCGCGCGGCGATGAAGTTTGACGGCACTTCGACGACGGTCGAGCGCGTTGAAGGAGAGAAGAATCGGCGCACGGTGGCGGTCACCATCGTCTCATCCGACTCGATCAATTACGCCCTGGCCGCGAACGGCGCGCTCAGGGAGGGTGACCGGATCATCGAGCGTGGAGGGAGCCAGTGATGCCACTATCGAAAACCGCCAGAAGAATTACTGCAATCCTGCTCACGCTCGCCGTTCTGATCACGGCCTCGATGTTCGCGAGGTCCGCCAGGTTCAACTCGCTGCTGGCCGCGACCGGGCTCGCCAAAACTGAAGCGGCAGTGGAAACCATCACCGTCGCGCCCGGCCCGCTCGCTTTCCGCGTCGAGGCGACCGGGACGTTGCGCGCCGCCTCGGTCAAAAGTTACGGCGGCCCCCCGGCCTTCGGCAGTTACTGGAACTTCCAGCTCGTCAGCATGGTCCCCGAGGGCAAGAGCGTCAAAACGGGCGAGGTCCTGCTGATGTTCGACGCCCAGCGAGTCAAGGAAGACCTGATGAAGTACCAGAATGAACTCGACCAGGCGAACAAGGAGCTGGAGAAGACCAAAGCGCAGATTGATCTCGAGCGTCAGGAGCTGACCTCGAAACTCGCCGAGGCCGAAAACAAGTACGAGAAGCTGAAGCTCAAACAGCGCATCAGCTCGGACATTGAGGCCGCCAAAAACATCGAACTCGACATGCTCGGCATCGAGCAGGCGCGCCGCGAAGTCGAGGCCCTCAAGGAGCGCATCGAATGGCACCGGAAGTCGAGTGACGCGACCTACAACATCATCGCCAGCAAAAAAGCGCGGGCTGAAAACAAGGTGAACGAAATCCGCCGCGGGATGGAGAACTTCCAAGCCAAAGCCGACCGCGACGGCGTGGTCGTTTACAAGAGCAAGTGGAACGGCGAGAAATTCCAGATCGGCGAGACCGTCTGGTCGGGCTTCCCCGTCCTGGACATCCCCCAGCTCGACACGATCCGCGCCGAGGCCTTCGTCCCGGAAGTGGACATCGGCAGGATCAGGCTCGACCAGCGCGCCGAGGTGACGATTGACGCCTTCCCGGGCAGGTCGTACACCGGCAAGGTGAAAAAGATGGACACGCTCGTCCGCCCGAAAGCCTGGGACATTCCGAACAAGGTCCTGAGCGTCGAGATCGAACTCGACCGGCTCGACACCGGTATTATGCGCCCGGCCATGAGCATCCGGGCGAAGATCGAAACCGGCTCGATCACCGACTGCCTGTCCGTGCCGCTCAGGGCCGTCCACACGACGGCCGAGGGCGCGACGGTGAAAGTCAGAACACAGAACGGCTGGCGCGAGCAGGCCGTCAAACCGGGTGAAGCCAATTCAACCGATGTCGTGATCACCGAAGGGCTCAAAGCGGGTGATCAGGTGGCGAGTGATTACTCCAGGGTGAAATGAAACGGCATTGGTGTCCGGCAGGCTGCCAGCTTGTCGCCGCCTTCACTTCAGGCACTTGAATCAAACCAGAAGACCTTCTTCGCAACACAGCGACAAGCTGCCAGCTTGTCGGACATTACCGATGAAACGTCGGCATCGCTTACTTCGCACCATCTTCATCACGCTCACAATTCTGGCGATGGCCTCGCTCGCCATTTACGGCGCCCGCCGCGCGTTGAAGACTTCGGCCATTGAGCTGTCGACCCTGACCGTCGCAATCCAGCCGAAGGATTTCACGCTGAACATTTCGGCCAAAGGCGAGTTACAGTCGGCGGAGTCAGTCACCATCGCGGTGCCGCCCGTGCCCGTGCAGCGCCTGCGCATCGCTTCCGTAGTCCCCGACGGACGCCACGTCAACAAGGGTGACGTGCTGGTGGAATTCGACCCCGAAGAACTCGACCTGCAGGCCAGAGAGCATCGCTCCAGCCTGAGGATGGCGGAACAGAAACTGAGCAGGGGCGAACTCGCGAGCGGCACCGAGAAGACTGACATCAGCAAGGATCGCAAAATCGCCGAACTCGACCTGCGAAAAATCAACGAATTCCTCCCGCAGGATCAGCAGATTTACACGCAGCGCCAGATCATCGAGGGGCAGATAGACAAGACCTACGCCGAGAAGAAAGTGGTCTTCGCCGACGCCCGGCTGCAACTCAAAGGCAAGGTCTATTCGCTCGACGAGGCGATCCTGATGCTCGAAAAACAGCAGGCCAATTCGATGATCGGGCGGGTGGATAAGGCCCTCGCTTCGCTGAAACTCATCGCCCCGTCGTCCGGCATCGTCGTTTACAACAACTCCGGCTTCTTCTTCGGCGGCAACGCGCTGATGCCGGGCAAGGTGGTCTGGATCGGCATGTCGCTTTTCAATCTGGTCAACCCCGGCAAAATGGAGGCGAAAGTTTACGTGCTGGAAAAAGACGCGGGCGAATTGAAAATCGGGCAGACCGTCACGGTTTCGCTCGACCCGTTCCCGGGCAGCGAATTCACAGGCAAGATCAAATCAATTGACAAAGTCGCCCGCCCGATTGACCGCGGCTCGCCGGTCAAATATTTCGAGACCGTCGTGACGCTCGACAAAAACGATCAGGAGCTGATGAAACCCGGGGTCAAGCTGCAGGCGCAGATTCGCGCCGGCGAATTGAAATCCGTGATCGTCATCCCGCGCAGCGCCGTCGTCAGCAAAGACTCCGGCTTCGCCGCCTGGGTGCAGAAGGGCGCGGGCAAATTCGAGCCGGTCGGCGTGAAGCTGGGACAGGGCGACCTCGCCCAGGTGGTCGTGACCGAGGGATTGCAGGCCGGTCAGGTGCTGGCCCTCAACCCGCCCGATGTGAAGCGCGAGGGGCAGACAGAAAAGAAAGACGGTTCCGCCACGAAATAGCCCAACCGTGACAGAAAACCATGCGCTACTTCACTGAAATCCGGCTGGCGATCAGCAACCTGCACGCGCACAAGCTGCGCACCTTCCTGACGATGCTCGGCATGATCTTCGGCGTCGGGGCCGTGATCGCGATGCTCTCAATCGGCGCCGGCGCCGAGAAGGAGAGTCTGGCCCTGATTGACACGATGGGCCTGCGCAACATCATTATCAGGGATCGCGAGTTCAAGGAAGAGGACCTCAAGAAGATTCGCGAAAACTCGCTCGGCCTCTCGATGCGCGACGTGCAGGCGATTCAGGCGGTCGCGCCCGACATCGAAAGTTACTCGGCCAGAAAGCGCGTCAAGCCGTTCCAGATTTTTTCCTTCAAGGGCAAGAGCGATGATTCAAACGTGATCGGCGTGACGCCCTCGTACTTCCGGGCGGCGAAGTACGACCTGGCCGAAGGCAGCTTCCTCGCCGAGCCCGACGAGAGGGATTTCGAGCAGTTCTGCGTCATCGGCTCGCGCGTCAGGCAGAAACTCTTCGGCTACCAGTCGCCCGTCGGCCGGCAGATCAAGATTGACAAGCTCTGGTTCACTGTCATCGGCGTGCTGGCCGACAACGCGCTCGCGAAGAACGAATTCGAGGGCGTCAGGATTCAGGATTTCAGCAACGACATCTTCATCCCGCTCGCCACCGCGCTCAAGAAGTTCGAGCCCAGACGCTTCGAGGCCGAACTCGACGAAGTGGTCATCACGCTCAAAAACACCGAGGCCATCAAGTCGAGCGCCCTGCTGATCAGCCAGGTACTCGCGAACACGCACGGCAAGGAGAACGATTACTCGCTGATCGTGCCGCGCGAACTGCTCGAACAGAACCAGCGCACGCAGCGCATCTTCAACATCGTCATGAGCGCGATCGCCAGCATCTCGCTGCTCGTCGGCGGCATCGGGATTATGAACATCATGCTGGCGAACATCCTCGAACGCACGCGCGAGATCGGCGTGCGGCGCGCCATCGGCGCCAGGCGGCGCGACATCTGGCAGCAGTTCCTCGTCGAGGCCCTCACCATCAGCCTGATCGGCGGCCTGACCGGCATCCTCTTCGGCTTCGGCGTGTCGCGTGTGGTCGCGCTCTACGCGCAGTGGAGTACGGTGGTCACGGGCGCCTCGATTGCGCTCTCGTTCGGCGTGGCGGCGGCGACTGGCCTGATCTTCGGCATCTACCCAGCCGTGCGCGCATCACGGCTCGATCCGGTTGAAGCATTGCGTTATGAATGATTCCGGCTGGCACCTGAATTAGACGCCCTGAAAGCCAGCTTGCTAAAACTCCACTCAGCCGCTAATCTTTCCGATCAGTCCAGGGAGCAACCAAACTATTGATCCGCATTTGCTACCGCCCGAAGACAAGCTTTACAACCTAAGAGGGACTATTGCCTTGATGAAAACACTTCTGCTCAATCCTCCGTCGTTCGAGAAATTTGACGGCGGCGCCAGTTCGCGCTGGCCGGCGACTCGTGAGATTGAAAGTTACTGGTACCCGGTCTGGCTCGGCTACCCGGCGGCGCTGATCCGCGACATGGGCGGTGAATCGCGGCTGCTCGACGCCCCGCCGCACCACGTCAGCCCGGAAGAGACGGCGAACATCGCCCGGGATTATGACTTCGTCGTCCTCTTCACTTCGCACGTCGGCTTCAACAACGACGTGAAGCTGGCGGAGATGATGAAGAATCGCCGGCCCGACATCAAAATCGCCTTCGTCGGCCCGCCGGTGACGACTCACCCGGAAGTGGCCCTGCGCGCGAGCGAGGCAATTGATTTCGTCACGCACAAGGAGTTCGATTTCGCAGTCACCGAATTCGCCGCCGGCAAGCCGCTCGATCAGATCGCGGGCGTGCATTTCCTGCGCGAAGGGAAGATGGTTTCGACGCCGCCCAAACCGCTCGTCACGGACCTCGATTCCCTGCCCTGGGTCACGCCGATTTACAAACGCGATCTGGACATCACGAAATATAACGTGCCGTTCCTCCTGAACCCCTTCATCGCGTTCTATTCGACGCGCGGCTGCCCGGCGCTCTGCACCTTCTGCCTCTGGCCGCAGACTTTCGACGACCACCGCTGGCGGCAGCGTTCGGTCGAGGATGTGCGTAACGAGGTCGAATGGGCGCTCGATGCGTTCAAGCCCGAAGGCTTGCAGGAAATCTTTTTTGACGACGACACGTTCACTTACAACCCGAAGCGGATGGTCGAAATGAGCAGGGCTTTCAAGCCACTCAAGTTCCAGTGGTCATGCACTTCGCGCTCGCACCTGGATTACGAGACGCTCAAAGTGATGGCCGACGCCGGTTGCCGCCTCTTTATCGTCGGCTTCGAATCCGGCAACGAGCAGATTCTCAAAAACATCAAGAAAGGTATCACGGCCAGACGGTCACTTGAGTTCGTCAAAAACTGCAAGAAGGTCGGCATCAAGGTGCATGCCGACTTCATCATCGGCTTGCCCGGCGAAACGCGCGAGACGATCAAGGAGACGATTGCTTACGCGAAGGAGATGGACGCCGAAACGATTCAGGTCTCGGTCGCGCACGCTTACCCGGGCACCGAGATGTACGAATGGTTCAGGGCCAACGGCGTGATCCTCAACACCACGATGTCGGATGAGTTGGGGCAGCAGCTGCCGATGGCGAATTTCCCGCACCTCTCGGGCGCGGAGATGCTCGAATGGGTTCACAAATTTTACGACGAATATTACTTCCGCCCGAAAGTCGTCGCGCGCATCGTCGGCAGGGCGATGTTTGACGGCCGGGAACGCAGGCGACTTTACAAGGAGGCCAGAGAGTTCCTCCAGACGCGGGCCCGGCGGCGCGATCTGGTCAAGGCCGGGCAGGTCTGAAGTCGCCGCTGACGGGCAGTGTCAGAAGGAGAGGCAGGCAGCAGGAGAGTGATTCTTTCTGCTGCCTGCTTTTGTTTTTTTCAGGCAGTCTCCGTAAACTGTGAGTCCGCCGCGGCGCAGTTTCGGCTGGCGCACTCGTGACTTCTTGCCTATGCGAACAAAAACACTCTACCTGAAAGCCGACCGGCTGGGATGGCCGGTCGTGCTGGCGCTGTCGCCACTGGCCCTGCTGGCGGGTATTTTCCTGATTTACTGGAACGACCCGAACCCGCACGCGGGCCTCGGCATTGACCGCCGGCAGGCCATCTCCACCGCCCGACAGTTCGCCGCCGCGAAAGGCCTCGACACCTCACAATGGGACAGCTTCTGCCACATCGAACAGAGCAATGAGCGTTATTTTTACTACCGCCTGCGCAGCGATCGTGACGTAGCGGAAGCCCGCCGCAGTGCGCCCGAAGTCGCGGCCAAAGTGGTGCTGTGCGCACCGGATCAGAAAGAGAACATCGAAATTGAAATGACGCCGGGCGGGCGGGTGATCGGCTTTTCGCGCTCGTTCCGGCCCGGGCAGCAGGTCGCCGACCTGGGCGAAGCCGGCGCGAGAAGTCTGGCCGACGCGGCGCTCAAAGCGAGGCCCGAAATGGCCCCGCTGGCGCAATCGCCCGCCGTCGTTAACGAAACACGTAATGCGGGAGTTGTGACCCGGCGGTATTCGTGGAAATGGCCGATCCCTTCCCTGCCCGAGCTGGATCGCCAGTTGGTCGTCGCCGTGCGCGGCAATGAAGTCGTCGGCGAAACCGTCGAGACGAAAATTGACGAGGCGTTCGCCGGGCAACATCTCAAAAGCAGCCTGACCGGGCTGATCGCGTTCGGCGCGGCTTACGGCATGGTCGTGGTGGTCGTGCTGATTTTCGGCATTTACCGTTTCGTCAAGCGCGCCCTGCAGAAAGAGGTTTCTTCGGCGCGCGTGCTGCTGCTCGGCGCGCTGACCGCCAGCATCTTCATCATGTTCCTGCTCCAGACCGACGTGGTCAGCTACGGGAACGCGGCGCGATTGCAGCAGGGGCCGTCCTGGGTCGCGCCGCTCTTCAGCTGTATTGTGTATCTGTTTGTCGGCATGGTCATGGGCCTCGCTTACGGCAGCGGCGAAGGAGATATTCGTGAAGCGTATCCCGGCAAGCTGACTTCGCTCGACGCGCTGCTCGTCGGCAGAGTTTTCTCGCGGAACGTCGGCCAGGCATTCGTGCATGGCCTGGCGCTGGGCAGCTGGGCCCTGCTGCTCGTGCAACTGGCCGCACTGCCCTGGGCACACCGGCCGGAAGCGGGCTGGCAGCTGAGTGAGCGGCTGGAAGCGATCTTCGCGCGGCTGCCGTGGCTGACGCACCTTTACGGCTGGTTGTCTTATGCGACTCTTTCCATCGTCGTCGGGGTGCTGCTGCCGCTGCCGTTTCTGCTCCGCCGCATTCGCAGCCGGCGTGTCGTGTGGGTATTGCTGTCGCTCTTCGTCTGGGGGGCCTGCCTGCTGATGAGCCTGCAATTGCGGCCCTGGGCCGCCTCGCTGCTGGTGGCGGCGGCCTACGCGGCAACGCTGCTGATTGCCTTCTTCAGATTTGACCTGCTGACTGCCAACATCAGCGTCGGAATCCCGGCGCTCGCAAGCGCGCTGCTGACGCTGATTGCCCAGCCGGCCCCGAGCGTTCACCGGGCCGGCCTGATCGCGACGGCGATCCTGTCCGCATTTTTCGCCGTCAATCTGTTCTGTTACTTCAAAGGCCGCCTCTATCACGAGGACGAAGTGCGCCCGCTCTACGCCAGCAATCTGGCGGAGCGCCAGTCAATGCAGGCCGAGGTTTTCGCCGCTCGTGAGGCGCAGATCAGGCTGCTGCCGCAGACGCTCCCGCAGCTGCCGCGCCTTTCCGTCGCCGCCGCCTGCACGCCCGCGCACGAAGTCGGCGGGGACTTTTACGACCTCTTCAGGCTCGACGAAGACAGGCTCGGCCTGTTTATGGCCGAGGGCGGCGGGCGCGGCCTCGCGGCGGCGCTCTCTATCGCCTTCGCCAAGGGCTTTCTGATGCCGAAGATCAGCACCGAGAATCGCGGCGACGATGCGCCGTCAGAAATCGTGCGTGGCCTGCAATCGCAACTGGCCGCAATGAGGCAGCGCGACGAGACGGAGCAGGAAGAAGGGATGGGCTTTCTTTACGCCGTACTTGACACCTCGGACGGGACACTGCGTTACGCCCGCACCGGCAACGCCCCGCAGATTCTGATCTGTGGCAACGGCCGGGACGTCGCCGCGCGCCGGCCGGAAGAACACGAGAGCAGATTCCCGCTTGACCGTTCGGGGGAAACGACCATCAGCGTGCTGTCAGGCCACTGTTCGGTTGAAACCGGCGACGCCGTGATGCTCTTCACTGACGGCATTGCCAGAACCTGGGAGGGCAGTGAACTCTCCGGCAAAGAGGGTTTCTGGAAAGTGATCGCCTCACACCACCCGAACTCCGGCCATCACCTGGGCGAAGCGCTCAGGCGCGCGATGGGCGAAAGCGGCAGGCGGGCACAGCGCCTGGGGATTGAAGATGACCTGACCGCCGTGGTCGTGCGGGTCGAAAGGTCGGGATCATCGGAAAGGGCTGAAGACGCATGACGACCCGGCGGCTGCTGATTCTCTGCCTCATCGCGCTCGCCGGGTATGGCACGCTCGGGCTGCTGTTCGCGCGCCTCGACCTTTCGGTGCGCTGGGGCATGACATACGGCCGGCGGCAGGCGGTGACCTGGGCCCGCGAGGTCGCGACGCGTCACGGCATTGAGACGACCGGGTGGAGAACCGTTGTCATCACGAGGCGTGACCGGAACGCAGAGCGCTATCTGGCGAGGAATCCGCCCGGCCCCTTTACTGCACGGCTCTCGCCGCTCACAACCGACGTCGTCATGGGCGAGGGGAAGCGCGCGCTGCGGATCAACTTCGCGGGTGACGGCCGGCTGCGCAGTTTCAGATACCGCGATCCCGAAAACAAACCGGCGGCGCAGCCCTCGCCCGAAGCGGCTCGCCAGGCGGCCGGTGACGCCCTGAAAGAACTGCTCGGCGACGAGAGTTCGCAGTTCACGCTGATTTCCGAGGCCGATCAGGCGAATGATGGCCGGCGCTTCATCTGGGAGGCCGCAAAGTCGGACGCCGGGCCGCTCAAGTACACCTTCGAAGCGCTGGTGCAGGGGTCACAGGTGAAAGAGTTCGGCCTCAAACCGGTCTACCCTCCCAGCCTGACGGAGGAGACGGGGCGGGTGAATGTACAGTCGGAAGTCATGCTGGTCGCGGCCGTGTTCACGGTCCTGGCGTGCGGGCTGCTGGCCGCGCTGATCTTCTATTTCTTCGGCCTCTCGCGCCGGGCGGTGGATCACCGCTCGCTGCTCGCGTTCGCGCTCATCGCCCTGCCGTTGCTGGCGATCAACGCTTACCTGGGCGGCCCGCTCGAAGCGCAGATGTCCGAGGCGATTGACCCGATAGCCACCAATATTACGGTCCCGGGCAACATTTCAACCGGTTCCTTTCTGCTGATTTCGTTCGTCATCAATCAGATCTTCCTGCTGTTAATGGTAGTGATCTTTGCGGGCGGCAGCCTGGCCGTCAGCGCGCGCGCCCCCGGAAGCCGGACGAAAGTGTTCGGGGCGCTGCTGCGCGGCAAAGTGTTCAGCCGGCCCGTTGCCTTTCACCTGGCGGCCGGACTGCTCTGCGGCGGCGTGATCGCCGCGCTCCCGTACCTGCTGGCGGTCAGCCGCCTGGCCGGGCGGCTTGACGTCAATAACACTTATTCGCACCGGCTCTTCGCTTCGCTCGTGCCGGGGCTGGCCGCGCTCACGCCGCCGGGGCCGACTTCGCTGACGTTCTCCCTCTTCATCGTCTTCGCCTTTCTGGTGCCGCTCACCGGCGCCTGGCTGCGCCCGCCGCTCGTCGGGCGGGCCGCCGGCTTCATCCTCGGCGTCATCGTCATCAGTGACACCGGTTATTTCATCGGTGAACACGTCATCGCCGCGCTGATTGTCGGCGCAATGATCACGATCATCTGTGAACAGCTTTACCGCAGGTTTGATCTGCTGACGGTCGTCGCGGCCGGATTCGCCGCAGAAGTGATTCGCCCTTCGCTGGCCCTCTTGGTACAACCCGCGGGCTCACTGAAAATGTCCGGCCTGCTGGCGCTCGTCACGCTCGGCGCGGCGCTGGCGGTTTCGCTCGTCCTGGCCCGGCGAGGCAGTGACTATTTCATCTCCGAAGAAAGCGCGTTGCCGACCGCCCCCGGTCAGGCCGCGGACCGGGCCGAGCGTGAGCGATTGAAGGCTGAATTCGGCGTGGCCCGCAGGGCGCAGCAACAAATGCTGCCCGATTCGGTGCCGGACTTCCCGGGCTTCGACATCGCCGGGATCTGCCGCCCGTCAAAGGAAGTCGGCGGCGATTTGTACGATTACATCCCGATGGCTGACGGCCGACTCGGGATCGTGGTCGCCGACGTTTCCGGCAAAGGCGTCCCGGCGTCGCTCTACATGACGCTGACCAAGGGGCTGATGCTTTCAGTCTCGCAGCAGCGCACCGACCCGGGCGAAATCCTCTGCGAAGTCAACAGACATCTCTACGAAGTCTGCCGCCGCAAAATGTTCGTCACGCTCTTTTTTGGCATCATTGACCCGCAGTCGCGCACGATGACTTATTCCCGCGCCGGCCACAACCCTCCGGTCTGGCGTAGCGTTGCGGCACAGGCGACAAAGCTGTTGCGCCCGTCCGGCCCCGGCCTCGGCCTGGTCTCCGGCAGGTCGTTTGACCGAGTGCTGAAGGTCGAACAGATCAGTCTCAGTCCCCGCGACGCGCTCTTCTTTTACTCCGACGGCATCACAGAAGCGATGAACAGTCGCCGGGAAGAGTACGGCGAAGAGCGGCTGATTGCGGCGGCGGAACGAACCGATGAACTGGACGCGGAGTCATCACTCGACGCCGTACTCGGCGATGTCAGCGCGTTCCTCGCCGGCATGCCGCCGCAGGACGATCAGACGCTGGTGGTCGTGCGAGTGCAGGGATAACAGGATTTCAATCGGATGCCCGACAACTATCACATCCGCCCTGCCCGCATTGAAGAGTTGCCGCAGTTGCAGGAGATCGAGCGTGCAGCCGGCAGTCTCTTTCGCGACACGGAGTTTCCTTTTCTCGCCGATTCTGATCCGCTCCCGCTGGATTCGCTCGTTGCGCAACAGCAGTCCGGGCTGGTCTGGGTTGTCGCCGATGCCGGCGATCATCCGGTCGGTTTCGCGGTTGTGCGACTGATTGACGGGGTGGCTCATCTGCACGAGTTGGATGTTCATCCGGCGCACGGACGTCGCGGGCTCGGCAGAAGACTGGCGCTGGCGGTCTGCGAGTGGGCGAAGCAGCGCGGATTTCCGGCCGTGACCTTATCCACCTTTCGCGATCCTGCGTGGAATGCGCCATTCTATGCGCGCTCAGGATTTCGCATTCTCGGCGAAGAAGAACTGAGTCCGGGCCTGATTGAACTGCGAAAGCAGGAGGCACGGCATGGGCTGCCGATTGAGCGGCGGGTCTGCATGCGTTATGACTGCTGAATCAAAAGCTCGGGCGGCCTGGCGCTGGATGAATCCACAGCGCATGGCTTATCCTTTGTTGCTGAAAACAGCAGAGAAAAGTATGGAGAGCGAGTTAGCCAGCACAATTCAGTACCTGAAGGCGACGCAGGAGGGGTTGCTCGCTCAGGCCCGGGGGGTTGACCTCAACTACTACCCGCCGGACGGCGGCTGGTCGGCCGGTCAGGTGCTGGCGCACCTGATCAGGACGGAGAAATACCTCTACCCGCTCTTCTGGACAGGCGGGAAGCTTGGGCTGCCACAGTCGCTGCTCAATGTCATAAACCGGGTCAACATCTCCGCCAGCAAACTCGCCGGGATGGGGTTCATCAGCAACGGCGAAAAAATCCCTGAGGGGATGAGTAACCTGACCCTTCAGTTCAAGGGGCGGTTCAAGGCCCCCGCTTTTCTCAAGCCGGGGAAGAGGGATTACGAGCTTGAGGCATTGCTCGTGAAGCGGGAGAAAGTCCGCTCCAGAACGCTCGGGCTCGTGAGCAGCGTCCCTTTCCACCGGCTGGCAACGCTCAGGTTTTCGCACCCCGTGCTGGGGAGTTTCACCCTGCTTGAGTTCTTCGTCTTCCTCGGCAAACACGAAGAGTGGCACACCGAGCAGATCAAACGCATTCTGGCAAACCAGCAGGTCAATCAATTCTCAAATAGTCCTGACAACTCTCATGCAACAAACGCTGTTTGAACTGGCGTCGTCTGGCGTAAAAGACTCAACGTGGTCCGAAGAGATACTTCGCACCATGGGAATCAGTCGCGGCCCGGCCTGGCCGGATTATTTTGGGGTGAGTCTGCGCCAGTGGTTTGCATCCCATCAATCGCAGCCGGTCAGAACACTCAGCCTCTTCTCAGGCGGGGGCGGGCTTGATATTGCGTTTCATGATGCGGGTTTTGAGGCGATTCAGATGGTTGAGATTGATGCTCGTTATTCCGAAACTCTTCGAGCTAATTTCTCTCTGAAATCAAAAGTCACCTGCATTGATATTCGCGAATTCGAGCCGGGGACTGATTTCGCAGTGGACTTTATTATCGGCGGCCCGCCCTGCCAGACCTTCTCGGCGGCCGGGCGCAGGGCGGCGGGCGTGGCCGGCACAAGTGATCCACGAGGGGCGTTATTTGAGGAATACATTCGCCTGCTGGGAATTATTCAGCCGAAAGGTTTTCTGTTCGAGAATGTTTACGGCATCACCGGGGCGCAGGACGGTCAGGCCTGGCGGGAGATTCAGACGGCCTTCAAAGCTGTCGGCTACAACCTTTTCTTTCGAGTTCTGGATGCTGCGGATTATGGTGTGCCACAGCATCGCGAGCGATTATTTATTGTCGGCCTGAAGGAAGGCAGTTACTTATTTCCCTGCCCCACACATGGCCCGGACTCGCCGGGCCACGAGCCTTATTTCACAGCGGGCGAAGCAGTGCAGGGGGCCGACATCTCAGAAGCAAGTGCGGGTCTCGGCGGACGCTACGGTCATCTGCTGAATGGCATTCCGCCGGGGCTGAACTACAGTTTCTACACCAAAGAGATGGGCCACCCTCGTCCCGTCTTCAGCTGGAGGTCGAAGTTCTCGGATTTTCTCTACAAGGCTGACCCTGCAATGCCTGTGCGGACGATCAAGGCTCAGGGCGGTCAGTATACCGGGCCTTTCAGCTGGGAGAACCGGGCCTTTACGATCCCCGAACTCAAACGACTCCAGACTTTCCCTGATTCATATCAGATCGTTGGCGGGCGAATGGCCTGTCTTGAGCAGATTGGGAACTCCGTGCCGCCGCAGCTTGGCCGCCTGCTGGCCCTCAGCATTCTGGATCAGGTTTTCGGAGTTTCACTGCCCTTTGCCATGCATTATCTGCCGGCCGACAGACCCTTGGGGTTCCGGCAACGGAAGCGACTGCTGACCGAACGTTACAGCCGTAAAGCCAGGATGGCGATAGAAGGATTATCCAGCCATCCGCCCGGTCAGGCACAGGCTGGAGTCGGATCAGTGACTGAAGATGTTCGCTTTCTCGGGACGGATTTTTCCTGGTCGGACAGACCAGCCCCTGGCAGTACAGAAATCACAATTACCTGCGATCTCAATTCTGCCGGCTGGCACCTGAAAGCTCGCCGTGCTGACGCCACCGGGGAGGGCGAGAAGTACCTCATTGAAATTAAATTGCCCCCGCGCCTGGTCAGCAATGGAAGATCCCGGCCCCGTCCGTCAGACTATCTGCCGCGGATTTCGATCCGCGCACATTCACCGCCCTTTGGAAGGGCTTTGAAGAAAAGGTGCTGGCAACTATCGGTCTTGCTGACCTGGTCCAACTCTCAGGTTATTATCAATATCAGCCTGCTATTAAAGCCAGACTGATATTTGCTAATGGTATCAGACCCGACTCTCTCTGGAAGATCGTGCAGCAGGTCACGCACAACATAGGCGTAGCGGCGCAATTGAATGCAGCGCAACTGGCGTTGTTGTGGGGACGCGCCGCCGAAGAAGTGGTCAGTTCCCTGCTGTCCCTGCGAACTATTGGTTACGAAGTCAGAAGTCATCACGCCAATCCGCAAATCAAACCCGGCGATTAACTGATCCCTTATGCGTTTCCCACTCTGACGCCGAAAAGCGTGCAACTCCGCAAAAGCTTCAGTGGCGAACTCCGATAAGAAAATGGCAGACGAGTTGTACCTGCGGGTTTACAAGCAAAAAAGCGAGCTGGTACGACCAGACGGGAAAACTGAAATCTTTCCTGAAGGCCCGATGAGCGTGGCGGCAAGGCTCCGAATGAAGAAGATCACAGCAGCTTTGTCCGGAGGCTTCCTGGAAAATCAAATTCTGGACTGCAAAGATGTGGCTGCTGCCCGCAGCTTCTCACAGCTTGAAGAAGGACAGATTTCGCTGCTCAATGCGCTGGTCAAATCCGTAACCAGCGAAGTGGGGCGGGCGCTCCTGGCGCTGACTATCATGCAGCTTTGTATCAAAGCCATCGAACCAAACCGGAGCATCAGACTTCATAAAGGTGGAACCAGCCCTTCATCTTTTTCATGGCGGGATGGGATCTCGATGCGTTCGCTGGATAAGAAATATAGGACTTACGCAGAAGCCATTTTGAGAGACGGCTTCTTCAGTTGTTGAATGAGGTACTCATCCAGCAGCCCATGTTTGAGTTGATACACCGTGCGACCGGCTTCGGTCGCCAGTTCTTTGAGCCGGACCCAGACCAG
>DASRDU010000055.1:7500-60685 GCA_035652435.1 Blastocatellia bacterium | reverse complement strand
CCAGCGCAACTTCACGACGAGCTTCGAACTGACCGTCGCGCGCAGCATCACTTCGCGGGCGCAGCTCTACGTCGTGCCGACCGTCTCGATCAACAACCGGCCGTTCGGGCCGCGGATCTTCAACCTGCCGGGCGAGACGACCTTCGCGCTGGGCGTGGGCGGGGCGGTCAACATCCGGCCGTCGGTGGCATTGATGGCGGAGGCGAACATGCGGGTCAACGAGGAGGGGAGGTTCGGGTCGAGTCGTCCGGCGTTCGGGTTCGGGATCGAGAAGGCGAGCATCTCGCGGCGGCACGCCTTCAGCCTGGTGTTCAGCAACGGGGCGGGGACGACGATGTCGCAGCGGAGTGGGACGCGGGCGTCGCTGCTGGGTTCGTTCGCGGCAGAGTCGTTCGAGGGGCTGACGATTGGCTTCAACCTGACGCGCAGAGTGTTCTGAATTCAAGACCAAGGCTTCAGCTTGTCCTGTGCCTGTCCATCTGTAAGGACAAACTGAAGCCCTGGTTCCTTAACATCCGATCAGGCCCCGCGTTTAATTGAAATTCCACCATTGGTCGTTCTGACGCGCAGTGGGGAACCGCCGGAGCCAAGATCAACTGACAGCTCGCGTTCGATCTTTCCCTGCAGGGTGACGGGGAATCCAATATTCAGGCCACCATTGACTGTGCTGGTTTCCAGATGGGCCGAATAATTTTCGGGGACAGAAAGATTGACTCCGCCGTTCGTCGTTCTGACATCGAGCCCTTCACCATCCCAGCGGTTCCCCGCCAGCTTGATCGAAAGACCACCGTTGGTCGTCTCGCCCTTCACGTCACCGCCGACCTCTCGCAAAGAAACACCGCCATTGACGGTCTCAAATTCGATGCGACCGCGCACCGTCGCAACGCTGATCCCGCCGTTGTGGGCCTTGAGTGAGAGGTCGGACTGGCGCGGGACGAAGACCTCGAAGCTCACTGACCAGTTGCGGTCGCGCTCATTCGACGGGCCCTCAGCGCGGATCTGTGCGCCGGCTGTCTGGATCTGGATCTGGCGGGCGATACTCTCCGCCTCACTTTCAGTCGGCGCCCACGTCTGGATTCTGGCGCGCACGAAAATCTCATTGCGTTCCCAGCCCCTCACTGAAACGCCGCCATTCTGCCGCCCGTCCACACTGATCCTGCTTCCGGTCGCGGCGATGGTCTGTTCCTTCATCTCGCAATGCGAGCGCCGCCCGTCGCGGTCGCCCCAGTTATCATCGCAGGACAATCCGCGATCCTCGCGATTCCGCTCTTCACGTTGCGCGAATACTGAAACGCCGGCGAAACAGAACACCGCGGTAATCAGCAACACTGCCTTCAGCAAACCTGATGTTGTCATTCTCATCTTTCCCCTCCCTGTTAATTTTTCTTCCGGTGAATTGGCGAACCGCAGGGTAAGTGACGGCTAAAGGAAAAAGGTTTCAATTCCATATCGTGTATTTTTTCCTTACGTGTAACCGATATAGCGTACCGCCCGGCGCTGTTGCTGGATTAGTTCAATCAGACGCGATTTCGTATCCTCTGAAATAGCAGTGATTATTCGGTTGAAGAAAAACACCCCTCTGTGGCATCGCAGTTGCAACTCGCGAGGATGTCACCCAACCATCTTCATAAGTCCATGGAGATTCAGCTTAGGAGGTAAGTCATGACGAGAACACAGCGAGTCATATCCATTGCTCTTTCCGGCGTGTTGCTCATCTCAGGGTTTGCACTCGGAAGGCTGACTGATTCATCCGGCGCGAAGGCGGCGGGCGAATCGCAGAACGTGGCAGCAAATACCGCACCGGGCGCGGCGGCGCCGGGCGCGAAAAGTGAAGGCGAGGCATTTTACCTGACTGATTACAAGGCCGGTTACAGTGAAGGCTATAACCAGGGGCTGACCGGGCAGGGAACGGGCACAGTAAACAGTACCCGTGAAGGCTACAATGCGGGCTTCAGAGAAGGTTTCGGTGATGGCTATCAAGCGCGCCTGCAGCCGCAGACGGCCCGATACAGCGCCTCCGGCATCAACGCTGTTGCGCAACCGATATCTTACCGTCCGGGCAGGACTCGGGTGGTTTATCGTGAGCGCCCGGTTTATTACGAGCGGCGCCACAGAGGGTCGAAGCTGCGCACTGCTCTGACGATTGCCGCACCGGCGGCCATTGGCGCGGGCATCGGCGCGCTGGCTGGTGGCGGTAAGGGCGCAGGCGTTGGCGCGTTGATCGGCGGTGGCGGCGGCGCGCTTTATCATCTCTACAGAACTCGCCACTGATGGAGACCGGAAATAAGGCAGTGACACGCTCGCCGTTAAGGCGATGTAACGGAAAAGGCCGTCTGCGGGCAGGCGGCCTTTTTTCTTTGCCTTGCGCCCCTCGGCCAGCGAAGTTTAAGATCACGTCCGCACATCGCTCACAATCAAACGGAGAAAAGGGTCAGAATTTTCCGGCCAGAGGTAATTTCCGCATGACAAAGCCACAAACCCTCGGTGAATTGAAAGCGGCTGGTTATCGCCGTCGCCCGGTCAGGGATGAAATCCGCCACAATCTGATCAGGAAGCTGCGGGGCGGTGAAACGCTCTTTCCGGGCATCGTCGGTTATGACGACACAGTCATCCCACAGGTCACGAACGCACTGCTCGCGCGGCAGAACATGATCCTGCTCGGCCTGCGCGGTCAGGCGAAGAGCCGGATTCTGCGCGCCCTGACCGGCCTGCTCGACGAAGAAATCCCCGTGCTGGCCGGGTCAGAGATCAATGACGACCCGTTTGCGCCGATCAGCTCTTACGGCAAGAAGCTGATTGCTGAAAAAGGTGATGACGCGCCGCTGGCGTGGATTAGTCGTGACGCGCGTTACGTTGAAAAGCTCGCCACGCCGGACGTGACCATCGCCGACATCATCGGCGACGTTGACCCGATCAAGGCGGCAAAAAGCGGGCTGCTGCTGTCAGATGACCTGACGATTCAATACGGCCTGCTGCCGCGCGCGAATCGCGGCATCTTCGCGATCAACGAACTGCCCGATCTGGCGGGCAAGATTCAGGTCGGACTCTTCAACATCATGCAGGAAGGTGACGTGCAGATTAAGGGCTACCCGGTGCGGCTCCCGCTCGATGTCCTGCTCGTCTTTTCGGCCAATCCGGAAGATTACACGGCGCGCGGCAAGATCGTGACGCCACTCAAGGACCGGATCGGCGCCGAAATCCAGACGCACTACCCGCCGACCCGCGAACACGGCATCGCGATCACCCGGCAGGAATCCTGGACGGCGCGCTATGCTGATGGCGGCAGCCCGGTGCAACTTGAGGTCAGAATCCCTGTGCTGATCCGCGAAATCATCGAGCAGGTCGCCATCCTCGCGCGGACCGACAAACACATAGACAAGCGCTCCGGCGTCAGCCAACGGCTGCCGATCTCGCTGCTCGAAAGCGTCGTCTCGAACGCCGAACGCCGCGCGCTCATCAACAACGAGTCAACGGTCACGCCGCGCATCAGCGACATTTATTCCGCGCTGCCCGCGATCACCGGCAAGATCGAACTCGAATACGAAGGCGAGCAGGTTGGGGCCGACCGCGTCGCCCGAGACCTGATTCGCAAGGCCGCCGGAGAAGTATTCACCGAGCGTTACACCGGCATAGATCTGCGCCAGGTGCTGGATCATTTCAATCACGGTCGCACCCTGAGCCTTGCCGAGATGGCCGGAAATGCGGAAGCCGTCAAAGCCCTCAAAGGTGTCAAAGGCCTGTTTGACGCCGCGCGCAGCGGGAAGATTGAAGACCAAAGCGAAGGCTCATTGATCACCGCATGCGAGCTGGTGCTGGAAGGTCTGCATTCACAAAAGAAACTCGCGCGCAGCGAAGAGCAGGGCAAGGCGAGTTACAGCCAGGGCGCGCCCGAACGCAGGCCGACCCGACAGTCATTTGAGGACTGGACTGGAGGAAGATTGAATTAACGGCCCCACGCAAGTGATCACAGGCAATGAAAAAACTTCTCCTCCGACTGCTGCGCGATCTGCTGCTGAAACTGATCGTGATCGTCGTGATCGGAGACTGGCTGTTCACCGTGGCGGGGTATCTGGGCCACTTTCACTGGTCGCTGGATCTCTTCTCGCACTTCCGGGTGCAGTATCTGGTCGTGGCTCTGGCGTGCGTCGCGGGCTTCGGCTGCTTTCGCGCGAGGTGGTGGGTGCTGATCGGCCTCGGTTGTGCATTGCTGAATGCGGTCGTGATCGTTCCCTGGTATCTGCCGCGTTCGCTCTCGGAAGCGAGACCGCGGGCGCATAATTTTCGCGTCCTGCTTTGCAACGTTCTTTGGAAAAACCAGAATTACGCGGCAGTGATTGACCTCGTGCAGGCGGAGAAACCCGATGTCTTCGTGTTACAGGAGGCGGAGGGACAATGGCTCAGAGCGATGAGGCCGCTCGCCAGTGAATATCCCTTTCAGCGAAATGTGTTGGAACACGACGGGCGGATCGGCTGCTTCAGCCGCCACGAGCTTCAGGACGCCGGCGCGGGCGTTGCTTCGGGTAATCCACACCAGCGGATCGTCACGAGGCTCGATCTCAATGGCCGGAGCGTTTCAATCATTACACTGCATGCGCCGTCGCCGCTCAGCAGGGAGGAATCGCAGGAGCGCAACCGGCAGTTGTCAGAAATCGCACTCGTCGCCAGACAATTGCCTCCGCCAACGATAGTCGTCGGGGATTTCAACGCCTCGCTCTGGACGCCATATTTCACAGAGATGGTGAGAGACTCGGGGCTGGTGGAGGCGAGAAAAGGTTTTGGCGTATTGCCCACGTGGCCGAATTTCTCGGCGACGCTGAACAGACCGCTGGGAGTGAATATCTTTCCGCTCGTGAAGATTCCGGTGGATCACTGCCTCGTCAGCCCTGACATCAAAGTGGTGAACTGCCGGACAGGAAGCGATGTCGGTTCGGATCATCTGCCCCTGATCGTTGATTTGTTCATTGATGCGAACAAGCGTTGATAACCGGAGCGCTGGGAGGCCGAACCGCAGCAGTATGATCAGGAGACTGATGCTGAACAGGGTCCTGCGTAAATTAACGCGTGAACTTGTGCTGAAGCTGTTCCGAATATCATGTGTCGCTGCGCTGTTTTTCAGTGTACTCGGTTACTTTGGGACTTTTCATCGCTACGGCGAACTCAGTTCCCATTTCAGGGTGCAGTATCTGATCATTGCCATTGGCAGCAGCGTCGGGTTTGCCTGCTTTCGAGCATGGCGCTGGCTGATTGCGAGTGTGGTCTGCGTGCTGCTCAATGGTGCAGTCGTCGTGCCCGGGCATCTGTTACCAATGAGTGTTATGTCTGGCAGGGGAGCCGGGCCGAAAGCCCATAACTTTCGCGTCCTGCTCTCAAACGTCCTTTACCGCAATCGAAATTATCGTCTGGTGACAGATCTTGTACGGACAGAAAATCCCGACGTGGTCATTTTGCAGGAGGCGACCAGTGAATGGCTTGAAGCATTGAAGGAGCTGAGTACCTCATATCCTTATTCACGACGTGAGCCGGAAAATGTGGGCACCATCGCCTGCTTCAGTCGTTATCCGCTTGAAGACGTTGATGCCACAATTACTGACAGGGCCAAGCCTTGGATGATCATAACGAAAGTCAACATTGGTGGGAAAGCAGTGTCACTGATCAGCATCCACCCGCCCCCGCCCGTCAGCAGGACAGGTCTGCCGAACAGGAATGAGCAGTTTGCGGTTACCGCTGCCATTGCACGACTGTTGCCGGCACCGATGATGGTCGTTGGCGATTTGAATACATCCCCCTGGTCGCCTTACTTCTCCCGGTTTATCAGCGAGTCCGGGCTGGTCAGCACAAGAAAAGGCTTTGGTGTATTGCCGACTTGGCCGACATATTTGCCACCAATGATGATCCCGATTGACCACTGCCTCGTCAGCCCTGACATCAAAGTGGTAAATTGCCGGACGGGAAGTGACGTCGGTTCGGATCATCTGCCTCTGGTTGTTGACCTGCTGATCCCGGGGGCGGAAGGGAATCAATAATCACGGCTGCGAATACATCTCGATATGCGTTACACGAAATATTCAAAATGGACGGGCGAAAGCTGGGACGACATCAGCCTGAGCGACCTGATGGAAGCCCTTTCTGAATACCTGCTGCAGAGCGGCTTTCAGGATCAGTTTCGCAACCGGGCTCGCCGCCGGGCGCGCGACCGGGACGATGATTTCGATGATGAATTCCTCGACCCCGAGGATGCGCTTGAGCGGTTGCGCGACGCGATCCGCGAGGCGCTACGCAATTCCGGCCTGCTCGACGATGAGCAGTACAACCAGCTTTTCGACGAGCAGGGCAACGCGCGCGACGACCGCCTGGAGAAGTTGATTGATCAGCTCATTCAAAAACTCCTGCAGGAAGGCTTCCTGAGCATTCAGCAGGAACAGACGCAGGGCGAAGACGGCGAAGACGGCGAAGCGCGCCGCGCCCGGGTGAAGAACCAGCAGCGCAAGGGGCAGGCGGATGAATTCAAAAAGCCGCGCATCAAATTCGAGATCACGGAAAAGGGGATAGACTTTCTCGGCTACAAGGCGCTCAGGAACCTGATGGCGAGTCTGGGCAAGTCATCCTTCGGCCGCCACGACACGAAATACCTTTCGACCGGCATCGAAGCTTACGAATCGTCGAAGCCGTATGAATTCGGCGACACGCTCAACCTCGATGTCAACGCGACGCTGCTCTCGGCCATCAGCCGCGAGGGTCTGGGCGTGCCGCTCAATCTGGAATACGGCGACCTGATGGTGCGGCAGTCGGAGTACCAGTCCTCGTGCGCGACCGTGGTGATGCTCGACTGCTCGCACTCGATGATTCTGTACGGCGAAGACCGCTTCACCCCGGCCAAGCGCGTGGCGCTCGCGCTCTCGCACCTGATCCGCACGCAGTACCCCGGCGACAGCCTGCGCCTGATCCTTTTTCATGATTCGGCGGAAGAAGTGCCGCTCGCGAAGCTGGCGAGCGTGCAGGTCGGGCCGTATCACACGAACACCTGCGAGGGCCTGCGCCTCGCGCGCCGCATCCTGATGTCACAGCGCAAGGACATGAAGCAGATCATCATGATCACTGACGGCAAGCCTTCCGCGCTGTTCGTTGATCAGGATCCTTTCAGCACCGTGCGCGGCAGGGCCTCAGCCGGCGTCGGCCCGCGGCTGTATAAAAATTCGATGGGGCTCGACCCGCTGATCGTTGACGCTACACTGGCCGAAGCCGCGCAATGCCGCAAGGCGGGCATCATCGTCAACACGTTTATGCTGACGGACGATTATTATCTGGTCGAGTTCGTCAAAAAGCTGACCGAGATCGCGCACGGCAAAGCTTATTTCACCACGAGCCTCAGCCTCGGCGAATACGTGATGATGGATTTCATCAAACGGAAAACGAGCCGGGTGAAGTAGGAAAAACAGAGGGTGGGGAACAGGTGGAACCGGTTGTTCGCCCTGCCCCCGTTTCTGTTTTGCGCCCCGCCTTCATATAATCCTTTCAGCCCCCGAACCAGACAACACGGGATGAAGTCAAATCTCATGAACCTTCGCTTTCTTGCCGCAGCCCTGCTTTCGCTCCTGACGCTCTGCTCTTCGGCCAACACGCAGATTCGCCTGCCGAAGCCGAATGAAATCCGCGACGCGATGGAGCAACACGATCTAGGCACGGCGGAAAAGCTGCTGCGTGATTACGAGCGGGCCGATAATGCCGGCTTCAGTCGCAATAACTACGATTACCTGCTGGCGCGCGTGCTGGATCGCGCGGGCAAGGCGGCAGAGGCGGCGAAGGCTTATCAGAAAGTCGTCGCGCGCAACTCGGTGCTTGCCGCTTACGCGCTCTGGCATCTGGCCGAACTGGCGCGGGCCGCTGGCGATCTTAAAGAGGAACAGGTGCAACTTCAGAGGCTCGTCGCGCAGTATCCGGGCTGGCTCAATCGTGAACGGGCGCTCCAGCGTCTGGGCGCGAGTTATTTCAAATCCGGTCAGTATCAGCAGGTAATCACGACGCTCGCGCAGATCAGCGGGACACGTGGGATGACGGCGCGCTACAGCCTCGCGCAGACTGGCGAAGCACAACTGGCATTGAATCAGACTGCGGCAGCGCGAACTACTTTTGAATCGCTCCTGAACGGCGGGTTTCAGGATGATGCGGCGCTCAAGGCCATCATCGGACTTGACCACATTGATGAGTCTGCGCGCACGCAACTGACCGAAGCCGAACACCTGCGCCGGGCGCGCACCTGTGATTTCAATCGCGACTTTGCGACGGCGCGCAAACACTGGCTGGCCATCGCCAGTGAATTTCCATCCAGCACCGCGCGTGCCGAAGCTCTGTACCAACTCGGTCGCGGATATGAGCTGGAAGATAAATTTGCCGAAGCGATTCCCTGGTACAACAAGGTTCACGACGAGTTCCCAAAGAAGGAAGAGGGGGAAAAGGGGGTTTATTACGTCGGCCACTGTTACCAATACCTGAAGGATGCCGACCGGGCGATTGCGCGCTACGAAGAATTTCTGAAGGCTTACCCAACGAGCGAGTACGTCGGTTATGCGCACCTCAATACGATTGATACGCTGCGGATCGTGAAGCGCGACGACGAGGCGCTCCGGTGGGCGGCGCGGGCGCAGGCTTTGCCGGACGCCTATTTTAAGGTCACCGGGCTGTTTCATCAGGCACGGATTCATGTGTCGCAATCCAATTTCGCGGCGGCGCTCGAAGATTTCAACACCCTGCGCGCCCGCAACCTGAGCGTGCGCGGTCTGGTGGCAACCACGAATCTGCCCGAAGTGAATTTCATGCGCGCTTACTGCCTGGAGCAGCTTGGGCGCTTTGACGAAGCAATCACGGCATACCTCACGTTGCCTGAAGGGCGCAATAGCGCAAGCGGCTATTACGGTTACAGGGCAAGCGAGCGCTTGCAGACATTGAGCAAAAACCTGCGGGCAAAAAATACCATTGCAAGGTTGCTCCAGGGCTTTCTTTCGCAGGCCCGTGCATCGCAACAACCTGCCGGTGAAGCACTGGCAAGCAGCCTGTCTACTACAAAGAAGGACAATGCTTCTGGTACAAAAACAGCGGCGGCCCAGGTTTTGCGGCTGACGGATGATGAACAGATCCGGCGCGAGATGCTCGACGTTCTGCGCGCCGCTTACGCGAAGCTGCCGGGTTACAGGCTATCGCAGTTCACACTGATCCCTGCCGGACGCACGGCGCTGCGTGATGCGAATGCGCCAGCGCTGACAGCGGCCGACAGCGGCAACCATCAGGCGCTGGCCGACGAGTTGTTCTTCCTGGGGTTGTATGATGAAGGCGCGCCGGAGATGGCGGCGACAGGCAATCAGGTGGCGGCCTCGGCTTATTCGATGGCTGTTTACTTCAATCGCGGTGATCGCGGCGATCATGCCATCAATCTGGCCGAACCGCTCTTCAATTCAGTGCCCGACGATTACCGTCCCGAACTGATGCCGCGAGCGCTGGCAGAAATGCTTTACCCCGCGCCTTACCATGACGCGCTGCAAAAACATGCCGTGCCGCGCAACGTTGATCCGAAATTTGTGCTTTCAATCATGCGGCAGGAGAGCCGCTTCAAGCCGAGCGTCAAAAGCCCCGCGGCGGCCCGCGGGCTGCTGCAATTCATCTCGTCAACGTCTTCACAGATTGCCGCACAACTGAAGCTGGCCGACTTCGAGCAGGAAGACCTCTACACGCCGGACGTCGCGATCCTGATCGGCTCGCAGTACATGCAGAATCTTTTCAATGAATTCGGCAACTGGCAGGCGGTCGCGGCGGCCTACAACGGCAGCGAGCAGCACGTGCGCCGCTGCCTCGAACGCGCGCGCAGCACGGAGGTTGACCGGTTTGTGATCGAGGTCGGAAAGCGCGAGACGAAGGATTACGTCTACAAAGTGATGAATAACCTGCAGGCGTACCGGGCGCTTTACCAGTAAGGCTGTTATTGCGAATCAGCTTTGGCGCCAGGCAGCGTAAGCAATTTCACCCGATTTGATCGTCGCCTGAACTGAGAAATCAGGATTGAGGATCGCCATATCGGCGTCCTTTCCCACTTCGATTGACCCTTTGCGATCAGCCACACCGCAGAATTTTGCGGGCATCATTGCGGCGGTGTGGGCCGCGTCAATCAGACTCATTCCCGTAAACCCGACGGCGTTCATCACGGCGCGATTCATCGTCAGCACCGAACCGGCAATCGTCACGCCATCCATCAGCGTGCAGAGCGGCCCGCGCACCTGAATCTGGTGATACTCGCCCAGGCGGTAAATTCCGTCCGAACACCCCTGGGCGGCAACGGCGTCAGTGATCAGAACGATTGCGTCGCGGCCTTTTGCACGGATTGCAAGCTTTGCCATCTGCGGGTTGACGTGAACCCCGTCGAGGATCAGTTCGGCGCAGATGCCGGACTCGTTCAGACAGGCGGCGGCGAGCCCGGGCTTGCGGTGATGCAGACCCGACATCGCGTTGTACAGGTGCGTGGCGCGGGTCGCCCCGGCCTCGATCCCCGCGAGCGCCGTGTCGTAATCGGCTTCCGAATGCCCGAGCGAAGGGGCTACGCCTTTTGACCTGAGCCAGCGGATCAGTTCGAGGCTGCCGGGCAGTTCGGGCGCAAGGGTCATGATTCTGATTCGCCCGCCGGCGGCTTCGAGCAGCTCACTGCATTCGTCAAAATTCGGGTCGCGGATTCCCTCTACAGGCTGCGCGCCTTTGTATTTCAGGTTGATGTAGGGGCCTTCGAGGTGCAGGCCGAGGATTTCAGCCGCCGGCCCGGGGTTGTTTTCAGCCGCGATAGTGTCCTCGACGGCTTTCAGCAGTTCGGTGTGGCGCGCCGCAATCGTCGTCGGCAGCCACGCGGTCGTGCCGGAACGAAGCATCGCCTTTGAAGCGCGGCGAATGCCTTCCGCCCCGTCAGTCATCACGTCATCGCCGCCGCTGCCGTGAACGTGCGTGTCAATGAAGCCGGGCAGCACGAACTTCCCGGTCGCGTCAACGGCGCGCGAGCCGGCTTCGGGGTCGGCATCACGCTCCGGGCCGACGAAGGTAATTTTTCCGTCTTCGCACAGGACGGTGCCTGATTCGATGACCTCGCGCCCGGTCACAACTGAACCGCCGATGATTGCCAGACGATTCGCCATATTCTTCAACTCGGAATTCAGAACCGGTCTGCCCGATCAATTCTGCCGGCCAGCGCCGTCGCGCCAATGACCCCGACGGGCAGCGTCAGCAGATTGATGAGCGGGATCAGCAGGAGCAGGTAGCCTGCAATGCCAAAGCCCAGGGCCAGTGATTTATGTTGTCCCCACAGCGACAGTTTCGTTTTGAGCGGCCAGCCGCGCGCTGAAAGCGGAACGTCGAGAAAATCCAGCGAGCAGAAAATTGAGCCGAGAACCAGCCCGATGACCGGGCCGATGACGGGAAACAGCAGACTCACAATCAGCGCGACAACTGCGACCACGAGCTGAAGCGCGACCAGCTTTGCGCCTTCCCACATCGCCCGCAACATACCCTGACCGGACGGCGGCAGCTCAGTGCCATAAATAATAACGTGCGCCCGTCGGCTCAACGCTTCGCTGAACGGCGCGAGCAGGACGCGCGCCACGGGCAGGTAAAGCAGATACCCGAAGAACAACACCAGCAGAAAAATCAGTGCCTGGGCCGCCACCCGCAACGGTTCGCCGAATGGCGACGGTTCGCCTGCGAACATTCTGCCCACCAGCCACACGCAACCGAAGGCCAGCGCGATGAGCATCAGCACGGTCAGCGCAATCGGGATCAGCGACAACCCGAGCAGCGCCGGATTCCTGAAGAGCAGCGACCATCCGGCAAAGAAGAACCGCAGCCCGCTGATGAAGTGATAAACCGGATTCGCGGCGCGCGGATTATAGGTTGAAAGGGGAATTCGCGAAGACACGGCGACAGTGTAGCCCCGCGATAAGATCAGTTCAATCGCACTGTGACAGGTGCCGGGATTGTCCGGTCTTTGCCTGCGATAGAGAGTGTCAGGCCCACAAGTCCGGCCACGTCACGCTTTACTTCAAAAAACAGCAGGCCGCGCCGCTCTTCCTGTGGCGCGAGCGGCGCGGCGAGCGGGAGCGACAGCGTCTCGAATCTTTCCCGCGTCACCCGGCGCGCCTCAAGGGCGTAAAACCTGACCCCGTAAAATTTCATCAACCGGCCAAGCGCCTTTTTCGGTTCGAGCTGTTTGAACTTTGCGCCCGTCGCGTCGCTCAGCTCAAACCTGAGCGAGCGCGAATTGATCGGTGACGCCGTGCGGTTGGTGAGCTTCACATCAACTGCGACGAGCCCGGCGAGCGGCAGGTTCGCGCCGAACTGCTCGAAGGCCCGGTCATCGTCAGTCAGGGCGAAGGCGCTGACTTCGAGGTTGCCTGAAGCCGTGCCGGCAGGGAAGTCGGATGGGGAAACAACCGGGCGCGGCGCGACCTTGTAAAGCTGACCGCTGCACCCCGGGAGCGCGAGCAGCCAAAGGCCGATGAATAAAGGAATGATTCGCCTGATGCGCATACGTGAACAAACCGGGGCCGTGAATCGGAGAGACAAATCCGCTAACATTGCCGCGACATGAGAACCGAAGACTGCCGGATCATTTTAGTTCGTCCCCGTGATCCCAACAACATCGGCGCGGCGGCGCGGGCGATGAAAAATTTCGGGCTGCGCGACCTCGTCGTCGTTGCCCCGCATCCGCCGGTGTGGGAAGAAGTCCGCTCGGCCGTCAACGCCACCGACGTCATCACGAGCGCCCGCGTCGTCCCGACCATTGCCGAAGCCGTGGCTGATTGCACGCTGGTCGTCGGCACTGTGGATCAGACGCGCCTGAACTCACAACAAACTTTCTACACGCCAGCCATGCTGGGCAGAGAAATTACTGCGAGCAGTGAGCGAGTGGCCTTACTTTTCGGCTCGGAAAAGAACGGGCTGACGAATTCGGACCTGAGCTTCTGCCACAAAGCCATGAGCATTCCGACCCGACCCGACTGCCCGTCAATGAATCTCGGTCAGGCTGTCGCGATCTGCTGTTATGAACTGGCGCGCGATGAAGAAGCTCTCACTTCGGCGCGCAGCAGTCAGGTGCAGGGGGCGGCCAGCGCAGGCGAGATCGAGGGGTTGCTCGAACAGGCTGTCACGGTGCTGTCTGCCGTCGGGTTTTTGAACCCTCAGAACCGGCAGGCCAAGGCTGAAGAATTGCGGAGAAGCCTGCTCAGATTGCGGCTGACGCGGCGTGAAGTCACTCTGCTGAGGGGCGCGCTCGGGCAGATGGAATGGAGGCTGCGAAATTCTGTCGGCCCCTGTGAGAGAAGCTCAAACTGATGTACGATTACCCATCTGACACGTCCCCGATGGAACCATCCCGCAAGGATCAGAAAGGTGATCAGCATAATCATGCGTCCAGAAAGTGAAATCTCGTCCATCATCGAAAATGACTTCGGCGCGAATGCCACCTACGTCGTCGAATTACTCCGCCAGTATCAAAGCAACCCGCGCTCGGTTGACGAGGAGTGGAGTGATTATTTCCACGCTTTATTCAATGGCGGCGATGGAGTGAGCGGCAACGGCGCGGCGGCAACTCCGGCACAGGCTGCGCAGCCCGCGCCGGCAGCGACGACGATCAATGGCGCGGCCACGGCCAAAACCGCCGTGACAGCTCCTCCCGCCGCCCCCACGCCGTCACCCACCGCTCAGACTCCGGCTGCCGTGGCCCCGTCGCCGGAAAAGATGCCGATCCGCGGCCCGGCGCTCAGGATCGTCGAGAATATGGAGGCGAGCCTCGCGCTGCCCATTGCCACCTCACAGCGCCAGATTCAGATCAAGGTGCTGGACGAAAATCGCCGACTGATCAACCAGTTCCTCAGCCTCGGCTCGCGCGGCAAGGCCTCATTCACACACCTGATTGCGTGGGCCGTCATCAGGGCGCTCGAAAAATACCCGCAACTCAATGATGGCTATGAAGAGATCGGCGGCGCGTCTTATCGCGTAAAACGCGAGTCGGTGAACCTGGGCGTCGCGGTTGACGTGACGAAGAAGGACGGTTCGCGGTCGCTGCTCGTGCCCAATATCAAGGGCGCAAACAAGATGACCTTTGCCGAATTCCTGAATGCCTATCAGCAGACGGTCGTCAAAGCCCGCGACGGCAAGCTTCAGGTCCCCGATTTTCAGGGGACGACGATTTCGCTGACTAATCCGGGCACGCTCGGCACGACCGCCTCGAATCCGCGCCTGATGCCCGGGCAGGGCGCGATCATCGCGACCGGCGCGATTGAATACCCGCCCGAATACAGCGCGATGATGCCGGAAGCGCTCTCGCAACTCGGCATCAGCAAGGTGATGACGATCACCAGCACTTACGACCACCGCATCATTCAGGGCGCGGAATCGGGCGCGTTCCTCGGGATGATTGATGAGCTGCTGCGCGGCCAGCACGAGTTTTACGACATGATATTTGCCGAACTCAACATCCCCTACAAGCCGCTGCGCTGGGCCGTGGATCTGAACCCGGCGCTGCTCGGGGGCGACCGCCGCCGCGCCGAGGAGATCAAGAAGCAGGCGCACGTCTTTGAACTGATCAACGCTTATCGCAGCATCGGCCACCTGATTGCGGAAGTTGACCCGCTCGGGATGACCAGACGTTACGACCATCGCGAACTCGATCTGGAGACCTACGGCCTGACGATCTGGGATCTGGATCGCGAGTTCCTGACCTTCGGCCTCGGCGGCACGGAAAAGGCCACGCTGCGTGAAATTCTGGACATGCTGCACCGCTTCTACTGGGGCACGGTCGGCACCGAATACCTGCATATCCACGACAGCGAGCAGAAGCAGTGGATTCGCCAGCGCATCGAATCCGCCCCGCCGAAGCTCTCGCCGGAAACGAGGCGGCAGATCCTGGCGAAGCTCATCGCTTCGGAACAGTTCGAGCGGTTCCTGCACACGAAATACCTCGGCCAGAAGCGATTTTCGGTCGAGGGCAACGACACGATCATCCCGATGCTCGACCAGCTGATCGAAGGCGCGGTCGCGCGCGGCGTCGAAGACATCGTCTTCGGCATGTCCCACCGCGGGCGCCTGACTATGCTGTCAAACGTCCTCGGGGATTACGCCGAACGGATCTTCACGATCTTTGAGGGTACGACGCACCCGAACTTCCCCGCCGATGAGGGCGACGTGAAGTATCACCAGGGCGCGATCAACTCGCGCGAAACCGCAGGGAAGAAAGTCGGCCTCACGCTCGCCTCGAATCCGAGCCATCTTGAATTCGTTGACCCGGTCGTTGAGGGCATCGCGCGGGCCAAACAGGACGCCATCGGCGTGACCCGCGAGGAGGCGAGGCAGCTTGTGTTGCCCGTATTGATGCACGGCGACGCGGCGTTTGCGGGACAGGGCGTGGTCAGTGAAACGCTCAACCTCGCCGACCTGAAAGGCTATCGCACCGGCGGCACGATCCACATCGTCATCAATAACCAGATCGGCTTTACGACGACGCCGGAATCGGGCCGCTCGACCATCTACTCGACCGACGTGGCGAAGACCACGCAGGCCCCGATCTTCCACGTCAACAGCGACGACGCCGAGACCGCGCACAACCTGGTTCAGATCGCGCTCGACTTCCGCCAGAAATTCAACAAGGACGTGGTGATTGACCTGATCGGCTTCCGCCGCCACGGCCACAACGAAGGCGACGAGCCGAGCTACACGCAGCCGCTCATGTACCAGCGCGTGAAAGAACACCCGGGCGTGCGCGAACTCTATTCGCAGCAGCTCATCCGCGAGGGCGTGCTGACGCGCGCGGAGGTTGACGAGATGATTCGCCGGCAGGTCGAACACTACGAATCAATCCTCGTCCGCGCCAGAGAAGTTGCCGCCAGCAAGCCCCCCATCGTTCTGATCCCCGAATCCATCGAAGAGCCGGACGGCTCCGACACGATGGATACTGATGTGGCGCGCGAGGTGATCACGAACATCTCAAACGCCATCGGCAAAGTCCCGCAGGGGTTCAACCTCAATCCGAAGATGGTCAGCCAGATGGCCCGCCGCATAAAAATGGGGACGGGTGAGGCGCCGATTGACTGGGGCTTTGCCGAAGCCCTCGCGTTCGGTTCGCTCGTGATGGAGGGGACTTCGGTCAGACTGTCGGGCCAGGACAGCGGGCGCGGCACGTTCAGCCAGCGTCACGCGATTCTTTACGACACAAAGACCGGCCAGCCCTGGGTTCCGCACGAGCAACTCCAGAGAAACGGCGCGCGCTTCCAGGTTTTTGACAGCTCGCTGTCTGAAGCCGGCGTTCTCGGCTTCGAGTACGGCTATTCGGTAGTGGCGAAAAATTCGCTGGTGCTGTGGGAAGCCCAGTTCGGTGATTTCGCCAACGCCGCGCAGGTGATGATTGACCAGTTCGTCGTTTCCGGCGAGCAGAAATGGCAGCAGACCTCGCGCCTGGGGCTGCTCCTGCCGCACGGCAACGAGGGGCAGGGGCCGGAGCATTCGAGCGCGCGGCTGGAACGCTTCCTGCAACTGTGCGCCGATAACAACATCCAGGTCTGTTACCCGACGACGCCCGCGCAGTATTTCCACCTGCTGCGCCGCCAGATCAAACAGCCGCAGAGCAAGCCTCTGATCGTCATGACGCCGAAGAGTCTGCTGCGCGCGCCAGAGGCCACTTCGTCAATTGATGATTTCACTTCGGGCGGCTTCCGGCCCGCTATCCCAGAGCCGGTCTCTGACCCCGCGAAAGTCTCGCGCCTCGTGTTGTGTAGCGGCAAGGTCTTTTATGACCTGAAGGCGAAGGTCGCCGAAACGGGCAACGACCATGTCGCCGTGATGCGGCTTGAGCAGTTGTATCCCTTTCCGCACCGCACCGTGCGTCAGTGGCTCGCCTCATTCCCGAACGCCAATGACGTGATCTGGTGTCAGGAAGAGCATCGCAATCAGGGCGCATGGACATTCGTCAGGCCGCGCATCCTCTACGTCCTGCGCGAGGGGCAGGAACTCGATTACGCCGGGCGCAATCGCAGCGCCAGCCCGGCGACGGGTTCGTATTCCGTTCATCAGCTTGAGCAGCAGCAACTGATCAAGGATGCGCTCGGATAAAAAGCGCGCCGACCGTACATGGAAATGAGGGCTATGCCGTGGATTTGATCCAAAGCATAGCCCTCAGTTTTTGGAGACAGAGTCATCGGTGATGAAACTCTGAACCTGACCCGATTACTGGTTCTTCAGGGCTTCACTGCCGGCGTTGCCGCTGGCGCTGGTGTGGGAGTCGCGCCGGGACGCGGTGGCAGCGCCGGCATCTGCTCTTTGCTGAAGCGCGGCAGCTTTTCGTCACGTATGGCGAGCGCGTAAAGGGCGGCGGCAATCACGACGGCTGACTTCTTCGCGTCGTCTTCGATGATGCGTTCGTAGGTGTCCAGATTCGTGTGCCACGTGGCTGAGTTGTATTCAATCGGATCCTGCGAGACGCCGATGCCGGGCAAGCCGGCCTGATTGAATGAAGTGCTGTCGGTGCCGCCGAGGCCCCGGCTCTTTGAGGCGAGCGCGCCCATGATGCCAAGGTCTTCAAACGGCGCGACGGCCTGCCGCAGAATCGCGGCAGCTTCGGGCGGGCCGAAGACACTCATCCCGCGCGCACGCCCGGTGCCGCTGTCAATGTTGAAGTAGCCGGCGAAGTTCTCATACTCCGGTTTGGGATTCTCAAAAGAACCGAAATGCTCTTTCACGTAAGCCTGCGAACCGAGCAGGCCCTCCTCTTCACCACTCCATAAAGCCACGCGGATCGTGCGGCGCGGTTTGACGCCGATGGCTTTGAGAATGCGCGCAGCTTCCATCATCACCGCGCACCCGATGGCGTTGTCGGTCGCGCCCGTTGCCGAATGCCACGAATCGAGGTGGCCGCCGAGCATCACGACTTCGTCTTTTTTATCCGTGCCGGGGATTTCCGCAATCGTGTTGTAAGAAGTGCGGCCTTCCGGGTAGGTGCGGTTGACGATGTTGAATTCAAGCTCGACCGGAGTGCCGTCGGCCAGAATGCGCGAGATGCGGCCGTAATCCTCGTTGCGCATAATCACGGTCGGGACGACTTTGTTCACGTCGAAGGTGCGATTATTGAAGGCGCGAATCTGGCCGTGCTCACGTCCGGCATCGTCAACCCTGACGAGCGCGCCGTTTTTCAGGAGGAATTCGTCCACCTGCTCGCCGATCTGACGTGCGGTCAGGAACCTCGGATCCTGTTGTTCCTGCCCCCGCCCGCCGGGCCTGCCGGGGAACTGTCCGGCATTGGGGTTGTTCGGGTCAAATCGCGCCCTGGTCTGTTGATCATCGAGCCGGCGCTGAGGGGGGGTGATGGTCACGGGCACGAACTGTTGTTTGCCGACCAGTACGATCCGGTTTTTGACCTTGTCTTTGATGCCCTCAAGATAAGCAGTGAATACCTCCTGCGTCGGCTTTTCCGGCAGAATCATCTGCCACGCCTGCGCCGCCACCGTGCCGTTCGTGCCGGGAGTCCACGCGAGTACCTCGCAGGTCAACGGGTCTTTCACCGGCGAGATGATGTGAGCCGAGAGCCGCTCATTGAGCCAGCCCGGGTGGCCGAAATCCCAAGGCTCGAGGTGGCCGTTTTCAAAGCCCCACGACTGCATCTCCTTTACCGCCCATTCGGCGGCGGCCTTGTGATTCGGCGAGCCGGTCAGCCGCGGGCCGTAAACGTCGGTCAGGAAGTGCATCGTGTGCATGATCCGCGAATTTTCCATCCCTTCCTTGCGAATCTTCGCGTTGATTTCGGCGCTGGCTGCCTCCTGCGCCGGGATTGCGAGCGGCTGCAGCAGCAGGGCCAGACACAGGACGGTGAGTTTCATGGTTTTCAGCATAAAAGTGTCCTCGGGTTGAATGATGGTGCTGACACTCAGGAACTGCGATTGTCAGTTTCGCACCGTTGATTCAGGATTTGAAGATTGCCGGTTCATCATTATAGCTCCGCCCGACAGCGTTACCGCGCCAGCGCGTGATACTCGCGATTCGGAATCATTCCGCAGGCCAGCGACATCCGGTTGGTAAAGTTGTACATCGAGGCGATCTCGATCACGTCCCACACTTCTTCGGTCGTCAGGCCGAAACTCTTCAGGTGTTCGATGTCTTCCGGCAGGCATTCGAGCGGCGTTTTCGTCAGCTTCACCGCGAAATCGAGAATCGCCGTGCGCTTCGCGTCGAGCCCCGCGCGCCTATGATCCAGCGTGATGCGATCAGCCAGCACCGGATCGCCCAATGCTTCGCGCAACGCCGCACCGTGCGCGACCAGACAGTACAGGCACCCATTCGCCATCGAAACCGCGACCGCGACCATCTCGCGCTCGGCTGCGTCGAGGTGTTCGGTCGGCTCGTGCAGCTGTTTGTAGTGAGCGAACCACGCGCTCAGCCGCTCGGGCCTGAAGCTGTAAGCGCGGAAAACGTTCGGCACGAAGCCGACTTTTTCCCTCGCCTTTCTGAACAGCCCTTTCAGATTATCGGGCAATTCATCTTCGTCGGGCACCGGGAACCAGCTGATTTGTTCTTCGTGAGTTACGCTCATTCGCCCTCATCCTCCCAGATGGCAAGACATTTTTTGCTCTGCCAGAACTTCTCCAGCGTCATTTTCGGATTACCGACAACCTTGATGTGAAGCGGACTGAGCCTGATGCTGATCGCATGCGATGCCTGTCCCTGCCATGATCCTATGTCTACGACTTCAGTGCCCTGCATGGTCAGCCCGCTCCGTTGCAGGTATCCATTATTGCGGGAACTTGCAAATCAACACCCGTTGTTGCCTCCGCGTGAGGATTACGCAGTGCCCTCGCCGTCTGAATCAATTCCTCAAGGTCTTCAGGATGGCCGGTGAAATGCTCTTCATAGCTGCGATAGTAGATCGTTTCGAGGGCATCTTCCTGAGTGACGAATTCCCCATCAATCACATAACCCACAACCCACATCCCCTCGCCATATTTGCGATCCCATTCGCGCTGGCGGGCTGCCCGTTCCTTCAAACCGCCAGCCCGCCCGATTCTTCTCTCAACGACCTTCCAGGGCATGCGACAATTCAATCAAAGAATGGAAACAGTTTTCTGATTTCGGCTTTATTGGGCCGGCGGCCATATTCGCAAATCTCGAAGGCTTCAGCGTACTCAACCTTCGCCGCGCGCTCTTTGCCGTACCATTCTTCAAGACTCTTGCGGTACTTGTTCGCCACATCGCGCTGGCGGCTGACGAAGCGGTCGCGCACGGTCTGCCAGCGCGCCTTCACGAAGTTCGGGTCTTTGTTCATCAGCTCTTCGGAGCCGTTCGCGCCGCCTTCGTAAAACTGCGAGACCATGCCGAGCAACCCGTCGAGCTTCTTTTCCATGACCGGGCCGATGTCAACGATGATGTCGGCCTGGAACGGGTTCGGCTTCTCGAAGCGGTCGGAGTAGTAGAGAAAGACCGGGTTGCTTTTGAGGATCGGCACGTCGGGGCAGAAGTTCGGCACCGTGACCATATACGCCGCGTCCTGAACCAGCACGCCCGTGTAGCGGTGATCGGGGTGATAATCATTCGGGCGGTGGCTGATGACGATGTCGGCGTTCCACTCGCGGATCAGTTTGGTCAGCTTCTTGCGGTTTTCAAGCGTCGGGAGCAGCTCGCCGTCGTGGTTATCAAGCACTTCGACGGTGTATCCATGCAGTTTTGCGGCGCGCTCGACTTCGACCTTGCGCCGCCGCGCCAGCTCGCCACCCGATTCCTTCCAGTGGCCGATGTCGCCGTTGGTCACTGCGACCAGCTTGACGTGATGGCCTTTGGCCGCCCACAGTGACGCCGTCCCGGAGACTCCGATTTCAGGATCATCAGGGTGAGCGCCAAAAGCGATGATCCGCAGTTTCCCGTCCGCCGAAGATTGCGCCGAAGCGGATCGGGAGCTGGTGTCAGCGAGACTCAGAATGACCAGTCCGAAAAGAATGGCTGCAAAAGAGAGCTTCCTGTTCATTATTGTCTCCTTCTGTGTGTGATGAGTTGTCTTTTACGGCTTACGAACTGTTGCCAGACTGATTCCCGTGCCGATCAGAAATGTCCCCGCCAGACGGTCGGGCAACGCCGACAAGCGACCCTCTGGAATCAGTTTCCCGCCGCGCTCCGCCATCCACCCGTAAGCCACGAGGACAGGGAATTCAACAAGAATTGAAGTGACCCCCAGCAGCGTGAATTGCCAAACGACATTGCTGCCCGGCGTGATGAACTGCGGCAGCAGGGCGGTGAAAAAGATGATGGCTTTGGGGTTGGAGAGCTGCGTAATCAGTCCCTGTGAAAACAGCCTTCCCGCACGTGGCATCACAGCCGATTGATGATTCACTCCGGCCAGCTCACCTTTCACGAGCAGCATCCTGACCCCGATGAAGATCAGATAGCCCGCGCCGGCCCATTTGATGATTTGAAACAGCGTGGCCGAAGCCACGAGCAGCGTCCCCAAGCCCATCGCCGACAGGGCGAAATACAGGGCGTTGCCAGTGAGGATGCCCAGCGCGCCTCTGACGCCGGGGCGCGCGCCGAATTTCATCCCCTGCGAAATGACCAGCAGTACTGCGGGGCCCGGAGTCATGGAGAGCAGAAATTCAGTGATTGCGAAGACAAGCCAGAGCCTGAAAGACATTGGGGCCTCGACATCGGGTTGATTCATTCGGTTCGCTGTGATTCCTTTCGCGCGGGCGGGGAATGCACAGCAGGTGTGAGGCAGAAAGGATAAAGCAGAAAAGGCACAGTTCATAGTGAGGGCCGACAACCATGCCGCGGGTTAATGTTCCTGGCCGCCCGGAAAGCCATGTCTTAACTGGCAACAAAGCTCAAAGCGGGGTATCCTTTCGTCGCTGCCCACGCGGACAGGGAACGAATCGCCGGGCAGCAATCCAATCACAAGTGAGGTTCTCATGATCCGAATATGGAAGTCATTGGTGGTTGCGGGGAGCCTGATCGCCGTGCTGTGTTGCAGCCTGGCGGCGCGTGGCTCCGGCAATCAGACACAAAGTAAATCAGGCGGCCCGGCCGCCACACAGCTGCGGGCCGAGCTGCTGAACCCGAAGACCGTCGAGCCGGTCAGCGCCGAGGAATTTCGCGGCATCCTCGCGCATCATCGCGGCGAAATCGTGCTGGTCAATCTCTGGGCCACGTGGTGCAAGCCTTGCATCAAGGAGCTGCCCGATCTGGTCAAACTACAGCGGCAATATCGCGACAAAAAATTCACCGTGATCGCCGTCTCATTCGACGATCTGGAAGACCTGGATTCCAAAGTCCGGCCCTTTGCCCGCGAGAAGAGTCCTGAATTTATTCACTACCTGCAAAAGGAAGACGATCCCGAGAAGTTTGTCAGCGTCGTTGATTCCGCCTGGGAAGGCATCGTCCCGACAAATTTCCTGTTTGACCGCGAAGGCAAACTCAAAGGGAAGCTGATCGGCGGCAAGAGCTACGAGGATTTTGAAACAGCAATTACGCCACTGCTCAATCAGTGACCATAAGGAGAATGGAAATGAAGGATAAATCGTCCCAGCCAAAGCAACCAGCTTCTGTTCCGAAAACCGGGAGTCACAACGCCCCGCGCCGCAGGTTTGTCAAAGCCGCCACCGCCACAGGTGCCGGCCTGATGTTTGTCCCGGCGGCATCGGTCTTCGGCACCCCGGCCAATTCATCGCCCCGGCTCGGCATCATCGGCTCGGGCGGTCGCGGCAACGAAGTCGGCGGGCAATTCACCACCCACACCGACACGCGCGTTACGGCGCTGGCCGACCCGTTTGATGATCGCCTCGCCCAGACCCGCGACCATTTCGACAAGGTCGCCGAAGAGAAAGGCTACGCGAAGATCCCGTCGGAAAATCTCTTCAAGGGTCTGAAGGCTTACGAAAAGCTGGTCCAGTCGAAGGATGTTGATGTCGTCCTCGTGACCAGCCCGCCGTACTTCCACCCGGAACACCTTGAGGCCGCCGTCGCCGCCGGCAAGCATGTTTATCTTGAGAAGCCGGTCGCGACCGACGTTCACGGCTGCAACCGCGTCGTCAAGGCGGGGAAGCAGGCGAATGGCAAAGTCAGCATTCACGTCGGCTTTCAGAAGCGCTACTCCGAGGCATACCGCGCGATGATGGAAAAGATTCACGGCGGCGAACTCGGCGACCTGGTGCTGGGCCAGAGCTTCTATTACACCAACGACCTCGACCGCAAGGCGAAGCCCGGGATGTCGGAGATGGAAGCGCGCATCCGCAATTGGGTTTTTGACAAGGTGCTTTCCGGCGACATCCTCGTCGAGCAGAACATCCACATCATTGACGCGGTCAACTGGGCGTTCAAATCACACCCGATCAGGGCGATGGGCTCGGGGGGGCGGATCGTGCGGAAGGATGTCGGCGACGTGTGGGATCACTTCATCATGACGTTCGTCTACCCGGGCGAGGTGAAAGTCAGCTTCAATTCGAATCAGTTCAAAAACAAAGGCTACCGGGATCAGGGCGAACGTTTCTTCGGCACGAAAGGCGTGGCGGAATCACATCAGGGCGGGCAGGTCTTTATCAATTTCAATGACGGCACGAAGTGGGATTCCGGGACGACTTCGGCCCTGGCGACTTCGGTGGGGAACAAAGTCAAAGCCTTCATTGAAGGCATCAAGAGCGGCAAATTCGAGAACCAGACCGAACAGGGGGCAGATTCCACGCTCAGCGTGATCCTCGGTCGCACGGCGGCTTACAGCGGCAGGGAAATGACCTGGGAGAGGCTCGTCAAGTCGGACGCGAAGTGGGATGCGAAGCTCAATGGCGACCTCGCCTGAAACACTGTGACCGGGTGGCGCGCGGTTCATGCCGGCGGCAATTCAACCAGCATGAACTGCGCATCACTCCGGATGATTCTGGTCCCTTCGGTCAGAAACGACTTCAGCAACTCGAATTTCTCACGGTTCTCAGCCTCGGACTTTTTCTCATCCACTACGGGCGTGCGCGCATAATCGAGGAGCAGTGTGTAACGGACCAGCAGGTGCGTGATCCCCGCGGCGCGCGTGCGCGCGCGTAACTCCTGAAGGTCTTTCGCTTCCTTCACATCCCGGGTGAGCGTGTAGTCTTCAAACAGGTAATCAGAGAAGAACGGGCGCTCAAGGTGATAACTGTCACGGCGCATATCAATCAGCCACACGCGCGCGCCGGGGGGGAGCTGTGAATTCACCACTTCGTAATACGAATAGTAATCAAGCCGCCTTTCGAGGTAAGCCTGGCGCGACTCGCCGCCGGCGACGGCCCGGACCGGATTGCGTTCCAGAAACCACGCGCACGTCACCAGCAGCCCTGCCAGTGTGGTGGTGAGCAGAATCCACTGCATTGCCCCGGCGGTTTCACGGTTCTCCGTCTTCTTCGTCAGTGCGGCAACCGACGCTGTGATTGCCACGGCCAGCCCCGGCAATGCCTGGAGCAGGAAGCGCATCTGCTGGCTGGTAAACATCCAGCACAGGAAGATCATCGCGGAAAAGAACAGGATGACTTTTAGTTCGGCGTCAGCGTGCAGGCGCCGGAAAGACCAGAGTAGTAACAGCAGTCCGAATAAAAATGAGATCCCCAGCACTCCGTCGTAATTTGCCGGCTCCTCCGGCTGCGCCGTCAGTGAAACACGGAAGGGTGTCGCGACATAATCCACGATCCCTTTGTGAGCGCCGCCATAGTTGGACAGGAAGACTGCGTACATCGCAGACCGTTCCGCGTCCCAGCCCGGCGTGCTGCCTTTCCACAAACCGACGTAGAACGGAAAGACCGGGCTGCCTGAACGCACCCAGTTGCGCACGTACCACTGGCACCCGAGCAGGCCTGCAAAGATCAGCGCCAGCACTCCCTGCCAAAGAATCCGGCTGGCTGCGGGCGAGGGTGATGATGGTTCGTTTTCACCGGCCGCCTGCAGCTGCCGGGCCTTGAAGAGAAAGACGAGCAGGAGCGGGAAGATCGTGAAGGCCGCAATCAGCTTGATCGTCAGCGCACAGCCGAGTGCGCAGGCGAGGAAGGCGAGATAAACCGGACTCAGCGTGCGCCACCACTTCGCCGCCGCCTGAACAGTCAGTGCAATATAAAGTGACAGTGCCAGGTCGGCATACCCGCTCGACGCTGACCACCACGCGGTCGGGATTGTCGCGATCAGTGCCGCCGCGGCAGCCGCAGCCCCCCGGCCTGTCGGGAACTCGCGCGCCCACCCATAAACCGCCAGCAGCAGCAGCGGAAAGAACGCAAACGTGATTGCGCCGAACGCCGCTTCGGCGGTCTGCTGATTAAAGAGACTCCCGATCAGCAGCGCCCAGACTCCATTCATCTCCACCCCGAGCGAGTAATAGTTCGCGATGTTATCGGGGACTTCCGCGAGGCCCCCGGCGGCCAGGAAGGCTTTTGGCAAAGCGAGGTGATAAATCAACGCATCCTTGCCTGTCGGTGGCGCCAGCGCCGCGACCAGTGCCAGCAGGGCGGGCAGCGCAACACAGCAGATGGCCGCATACTCGAACAGGTTTCTCCGCGATTGTTCCTGAGCCTTGTCAGTCCAGGGCAGTTGCCCTGATTTGATTGTGGAAATAACCGACCAGGCGAACAGTAACAGACCGGCCACGAGTGCCACGATGGCGACGGGCCTTCGGTAAAGCCCGCTGAGCCCCAGGCCGAACCACAGCAGTGACCACAGGCCTGCGCCGAAGGCACATTTGCGCGCCGTCTCAAGCGCCGGCGAAACCGGCTCCGCGATTTCAGACGGCCTTGGACTCCGCCAGTTCCTGAGCCTCGATACAAGCAGTTCACCCAACCCATACCACGACAGGACGAGCAGCAGCGCGATCACTGCGCCGGCGAAACTGGCGGCTGCGCCCGCAAGGCGAAACACTTTTTCCCGAATCAGGTCGGAGATGAATGACTGAAACAACGCTGGCAGTCTGCCGATGTCCGTCTCCCGGTGAGCAAGGAAGACGGCGGCCAGAATGATCGCCCCGGCAATGGCGATGAGGTTGAGGGAAAAGCTGCCGGTCTGGTGAAGCGAGAGGGACTGTTGCGCAGGAACTGCTTTATGGGGCCGAGGTGATGCAGATGATTTCATCCGGGTTAACTTCCTCGGGGCGTGCGGCAGAATCATACACTCCCCGGGCCGCATCCAGCCGCATAATTTTTCAGGACGACCGAGATCAGTCGGTTCTGACCGATTCTGCCCTGAATCTCATGACAAAATATCGGGAAGCGATTTGCCGGAATTTGTCATTTCGGTTCTCGACCAGCTGACCCTTCCTTCTTCGCCATTCTGCCCTTCATCTGATCTTTCAACCCTTTAGCCGTCTGGTGAGGCGGGCTGCGGGACGTGGCACCGTGGTTGCTCAAGGGATGGCCGGAGGCAGCGCAACAGCGGCTTCGAAGGTTCAATCATCCGGCGTTCGGTAGTCACTGGTGACCACGACGCTCAAATCCAGATCTTACAAGGAGACAACACAAGATGAAAAAGCAACAGGGCTTCTCGCTGATCGAGTTATTGATCGTCGTGGCGATCATCGGCATCATCGCGGCCATCGCGATCCCGAACCTGCTCAACGCGCGCCGCGCGGCCAACGAGTCGGCGACGGCGGGCAATATGAGAACTCTCGTCAGCGGCGAGTTCTCATACGCCAACACCAATAACACCTACGGCACGATAGCGCAGCTTGTCGCGGCAGGGAACGTTGACAGTTCGTTTAGCGCTGCCAACTCCGCGACTTCGACGAAGTCGGGTTACTACTTTACCGACAGCGGTGTCACCGCCGCGGCTTACCTGGTCTACGCCCTCCGCGGGACGATTGGCGCCGGTTCGCGTGACTTCGGGGCGATTCAGACCGGGGCGCTCTGGGAGCATGTCAGTGCCACGATAACCGCGCCGGCCGCCGCCGACCTGACCGGCGCTGGCAGCAGTGGCTGGGTCGGAGTCGGGACAGCCGCGACGGGCAGCTAAGCGGCGGCAGTCTGATGAAAATTCGGGAGAGGGGGCTGGCCGCCAAGGCCCGCCCCCTCTTTACGCTTTGTTGATTACCCAACTCAGTCACTCGCCCTGAAATAGCCTGCGATGAAAATTGAAATCAGAACAGCTTCAATGATCCTTTGCCTGTCGGTTGTGGTGCTGCCGGTTGTCATTGCGCAGCAGCCGCAACCCCGGCCGCGCCCGGTTCCGACCCTGACAAGCGAAGACCTGCTGACAACCCAGCCGAAAGTCACACCGCCGCCCGAAACAGATAAGGCTCCTAAAGATAATCCGAAGACGAGCGGGCCTGATGTTGTCGGTGCCGTGAAGGAGCAGAAGACAAAGCCGGCTCCATCCCCGGAAGAAAAAGAACGCCAGGCTTCCGAGCGTGAGTGGAACGAGAAATTCAAAAAGGCCGAAGAAAGGCTGAAGGATCTGGAGCGCCGCGCTGATGAAGGTGAGCTGGAGATCGGGCGGCTGCGCAATCTCCAGTTCAGTCCCACCCCGCAGGAAGCCGGGACGGGCGCACAGATCAATGCCCGCATCGCTGAACTTGCCAAACAGGTCAGCAGCCTGCGGGATGAGGCAAAGACCGCTCAGGCCGAAGTGGACGCGCTGAAGCAGGAAGGCGAGGCGAAAAAATACAGGGAAGACGCCGGCTCACCGAAGAAAGAGGACGGCAGCCCGAATGCCGAATATTACAGCTCGCGCTATGCCGAATTGCAGCGCGACCTGAGCGACGCGGAATCGCGGATTCAGGTCATTCAGCTGAGGATCAATGACCTCAACACCCGCATCAGGAAAAACACGGGCGGTGTTGATGCGAAGGGGAACAGCACCAACAGCAGTGACGCCTTTGCCATTCGCCGCCTGCGGGCGGCTTTACAGGAAGAACAGGAGAGAATGGACGAGGCCCGCAAGAAAGCCGAGGACGCCACCAGGAAAATAGATGAATTGCGGCGAGAGGCCGCCGGCGCGGGCATTCCCGTGGGTGAGGCGAAATAAGACCCGGCAGGCATCACCTGTAAATTCAGCAGGCGCCCGGATCGCCTTATTTCCCGAATCATCCGAATAGCTGCTTCATCAAAGTCAGCCCATGATTCCTTTCCAGCTGGCCGTGCAGGCTTCATGGGTCAGGGAGAAGCGCACTCATCAGACAACCCGTCCCCATCCCATCAACTCGTGACCTGAATCAACCAGAGGCGGGTTCGTTAAGTGAGCCGCTTTCAGGGTCGAAGTCGCCCCGCAGAACCCGGAGCAGAACTTTGATCAGCAGCAGATTCCCTCTGAAGTGACTGATCTTGGTCGGTATTTTACCCTTGTCCGGGTACTGCCTTCTGACAGGGATTTCCCTGGCTAGGTGGCCGGTACGAGGGCCTCTGACAGAGAGATAAGCCAGCAGCTCATAGGTACTGAAAATATTGCGAAAAGGCTGGACCCCGGGGTCAAGCAGGAAGCGACGGCTGTAAGCGCGAAAGCCGTTGGTCGTGTCAGTGTAGCGAAAGCCTGCTGCCAGACTGATGATCGGCGCGTGCAGAAGATGAATCGCCAGCGCCCGCACCAGAGGAGTATTGATCGCCTGCCCGCCGGGCACGTATCGCGATCCCTGGACCAGATCGCTGCCGGCGTCCAGCTCCCTGATGAAATCCGGGATTGCTTCGATCCCATCCTTGCCATTGCCATCAACCGTAATGATCCCCTCATAGCCCTGGCGCAGCGCCCAGGCATAACCCATTCGCAGTTGCGCGCTGAGTTTGCCGGGGCCTGTTTTAATGAGCAGTGTCCGAACGCCGACTGACTTCAGAAAATCAGGATGCGTCGAACCGTCAGTGCTGCCACCATCAAGAATCAGGATGTCGGCGAGCTGCGGGATGCCGATCCGGCGCATCGCTTCAAGTTGTCCCTTCAGGCGCGCGCCCTCGTTGATCACGGGAATGCAGACGCAGTATTTCGTGTTCCGGGCGGCAAATTCGTTGATCTCTGCGGCAGGGACCTGCCAGGTGGAATCATCCGTAGTCTGAGTCTTCATGCGTGGGATACCTGCCCGAAGTAATGTTTGTGAACATAATCAAGCGATGTTTGCACGGCAATCGTGTTAGGAGTTGTCCAGCCGTTCCGCATCTCTATTGAAATCCAGCGGTCATAGCCAAGCTGTCTGAGTTGCCTGGCGACCCTGTCGTGACCGCTCGTGCCGCTGCCTGTGACGCCGAGCTGTGGCTCACTGATGTGCAGATGGGCCATCCATTCGAAAGAGTCTTCGATAGCCCGCTCATAGCTTTCGCCATTCATCGTCATCACGCCCGTATCGAGGTGCAGGCGGAACGCGGGGTGATTGACGCGCCTGACCAGATCGCAACCCTCGGCGGCAGTGCGAATGAAATCACACCCGTAGGCCGCCGGATTGGGTTCTATGCAAAAGCAGAGGCCGTGCCGGGCCGCGACCTCTCCGACACTGTGGAAAAAGTCGAGCGCGATATCCATCGCTTCTGCCGGATTCAGATCGCCGACTACCCGGTTGCGGGGGGAGCCGAAAACGAGAACCCCGGCTCCGAGCCCTGCCGCGAGGCGAACCAGCTGTGACAGATAATCAAAGGTGCGCCTTCGTGCCTCGTCGGTTTTGAAAATCTCCAGTTCGGGCCGCCCGAACAGCAGTGATTGAAAGGCCACTATCTCAATGTTCCGGCTGGCCCAGTATTGACGGTACTCACGAGCTGAGTCGTCAGGCACTTGATCAGGGGCCGGCCAGATTTTCGTCGGCGCAATTTCCACGCCCCGGACCCCATGCGCGACCAGCAAATCGGCAACGGCGTCTTCTTCGGAATGATCCCAGGCAATGTTTGAGATCGCCAGCTTCATACAGTTCTCGCTTTCAGTTGGGCTATTCCGAACAGGCGGATTTCTTCCGTCACCTGCTCTGCTGAATACAGATAACCAGTTCGTGATCCGAACAGATGCGCATATTTGCTGCGCATATCGTAAGCAACCGGTGATTTCTCAGTCAGGTTATCGAATGCCCTGCCGAAACATTTGAGGGCAACTTCTCTGGCACACACGGGTTCTGTTGAGAAATTTACTACGGGAAGCGAATGGCGAATGACTGTCTGCAAATCTGACCACAGATGTTTCAGGTTGTAGAACTGAAATACGCTCTCGCAATGGGTCAGGTGCAGGCAGTTGTTATTGATCAGGTCGTAGATCAGGTTTTTTTTCAACCCCAGGCCGAACAAACCGGGCAGCCGGACTATGCTGACCTGGCTGAAATTCTCCCGGACGAATTCCTCGAGGTAATAACGATGTCTGCCGTAAGGTTCGACCTGCAGCGGATCAATCGGCGTGTCTTCATTAACCTCCCGCGGTGTCCGGTAGACGTCAACTGTGGAGATCAGCAGGAATCTGGCCGCCGAGACTTTCTTCAGGTGCCCCATCAGCATCCGAAGGTTATCCAGATCCTCTTCGGGTTTCTGATTGGCCAGCCATTTGACCGCTGGCGCGGCGGCGCAAACAATCAGATCATAGCTGCGGCCTCTGACCTCGGAAATGTTCGCGGAATTGTAGCGATCATCGAAAGTCGCCTGACAGTCCAGACTGCTTCCGACGAATCCGCTGAAGCCAATTAAAGCTGTCGTCATAATTCGGACGCCTCCCTGTATTTCAGACCACATTGACGACCCGATTGATCACTTCCTCCTTATAGGAAGCTACGGAACTGTTCGTTTCGTATTCGATGAAGTAGAGAGGCCGGTCCTTACTCTCCTCAAGTATCCGGGCGATGTATTCGGATAAAATGGTCAGGATCAGAAACATCATGAAGAACAAGCCGGTACTCATCAGGTTGGTTGTTATCCAGCCCTCCGCCACATTTTTCTTGAGCAGGGAAATAAGCAGGACGTAGACGCAATAGACCAGGCTGAGAAAGCTTGAAAGCAGGCCCAGCAGGGAGGCCAGGCGCAGAGGAACTGCCGAGTTGGAGATGATGATGTCTACGGCCTCGACCGCAAGCTTCAGGATGCCCGGCTCAATGCTGGCCGCGCGCTCGCGATAGACTCTCTCGTATTGGATGTGGGTCTGCCTGAATCCGACCAGCGCATTCAGGTATTTAAGGTAACGACTCTTGCTCCCGATTTTTGTCAGGGAATTGACCACCTGCCGGCTGAAGACCCGGAAGTGTGTGGCATTAGGTTGCAGACGATAACGCAGCAGCCGGCTGGCTATCTTGTAAAACAACACAGCCAACGATCTCCTGAGAAAAGGCTGCGCGTCTCTTTGCCTGAGTTCGGCAATCACCACATCATAACCCAGGACGGCCTGTTCGAGCAGGACAGGAATCATAGCCGGCGGGTCATAAGCGGGGTGCATGATGACCACGTAATCACCCAGACTGTTATCGAGTGCGGCGGCCAGTGCGGTCTCTGTATCGTGGGACCGCGACAGCCGCAGCAGGCGCAGGTTGGGAATGCGTTTCTGGAGGGCCTGCACGACTTCACCAGTCCCGTCGGTCGAACCATTATCAATCAGCAGCACCTCGTAATAACGACAGGTTTGCGAAAGAATCTGAGTCGTTTCCTGAATAAAGTCGTCAATGATGTCCCGATCATTTTTGAGAACAACCAGAACGGAAATCAGGGTATCGTTTTTAAGCGACATAGCCTTGGCTCCTTCGGACCGATGACTCGATGGAATGCAGGGGACACTGCCACCATCTGAAGAGATTCGCAGGGCTGTTCCGGGTTGTTTTCAGTCTTCAAGAAAACGCCGCTGATTGTCTTTCAGCGGGAGCCTTTTGAAGGCTATGGATTCAACTGTGAAATCGGCTCCGGGGACCGGGGAGCGCGTTTGAAATTTTAGCTGCGGGGCTGTTCCGGGTTTGAGCAGTAAAGGGAATCTGATCTCACTGGCGTAAGGGGCCGCGGATATGGGCAGAGTCTTTACCGCGTTTTCCGGTATCACCAGATACCTGGGCAGCGATCCCAGGACAGGGATTTTCCGCCAGGGGTTATTAGTTCGATATCTGAGCCTGACCACCAGAATGCCGGGCTGGTCGGCGGCGTATTGTGCCGGTATCTGGAGCGAATCCACCCCGGGAGAGAGTGGGAATTCGTCAAAGTGCTGATCCGGCGAAACCCAGGGGTAGGCAGTTCTTTTCCAGGTAAAGAACATGTCTGAGACGGACAGAATCTCATAGTTGGAAAGAACTTCTTCGTAGAAGTCCCACGAGGTATTCTGCAGCCATTGTTCATAGTCCCGGTTTTTGGCGTAGGCAATGAACAGGGATCTGCGCACTGTCTGGACTATCTCCGGCCTGGTCAGGCGAAAGGTCTCAAGATACCTCTTTCGCCGTTCGGGGCCGAGGGCATGGATGATGTAATCTTCGGCCGGATGAAAGACATGATAGTGATCTTCGAGTAAGCCGGAATAGGTTGACCAGATGACAGGGTTGCTGTCGCCCCCCTTCTGATCGGAAAGCCGGTCAATAGCCGCAGTCGTCTGAGTCAGGTACTTATCCCATTGTGCCGAGAATTGAGGCAGAGGTTTACCCGGGTTGATCTTCAGTTCCCCTGGCATTTTGGAGAGGAAGATCCAGCATAACGAGCCGAAGCTGATCAGGATAAATGCCGTAAGTAGAGTGAGCAGGCCGGATCGTAACGGCCTGCTCTGAAGCCTGATGTAGCTGATCGCTTTTTCCGGCCAGTTTTTCCTGAAGGCGAGCATGAGGACTATGAGCATCACGATCCGAATCAGCGGGAAAAAGTAGCCCTTATCGAGCATACCCAGGCTCGACGCACATGAAAGGAGGCCATAAAAGAGCATGTGTGTGACTGTCACCGCCTCAACAGTGACAGACTCGGCCCGAAGCCTCAGAATTCCGATCAGACAATGGCCGAGCCAGAACAGAACCGCAATTATCAGCAGAGTTCCTCTCCAGGTCGCGCCAGGATAATCCAGCAGGGAGCTGGCGAAGTCATTGGGAGGAACTCCAAAATACCAGAACTGATCTGATGGCACGTCAATCAGGTTATATTTAAGAGCCTGAACGCCTCCCCGATAACCGCAAAATACCAGATAGACAAGTACAATCCCGCAGGCCGCGGAAAATAAGGTTGTCAGGTAGAAACCTGGGCTGAGGTTACCCCCGCCGTGGGTTTTCAAAGAACGGCGGGACAGTATCGAACCCGCCATCACGAAGCCCCCGACCGCGGTGAAGCTGGCAATCAGGGCTATGCCATGCTCTGTGCTGATGAAGAAGGAAAAGGCAAAGCAGATTCCGGCAAATATCGCCTTGAGAGCGGGTCTGGTTTCTGACAAAAGCAGTGCGAAGGAAATAATGGGCAGGGTAGAGCGGACCCCCAGCAGGCTGTTGCCCGGGGTGAAAAGCATATTGAATGGGACGCCGGCCTGTTCCAGGCTGAAGAATTCCGAAGCGCACACCGCTAGGGTGATAAAGTACAAGATCTTCCGCAGATTTTTTCCGACGGCAACCCGGGCAAAAACAGCGAGGGAGGCAAGGTAACAAATCGCGGAAGTCAGGTTACGTGACAACTCCGAAGCAAAGATTGATTTCCCGAAGAGTGCGAACAACGGGTAATGCAGGTAAGGCACCCCCAAGCCATGAAAGAACTGGAAGTGAACTCCGGCAGTCTGGCCATCAGCGATTCGCCTCAAGGGGTCGAACAATTGAAATGGCCCGTTGGCGGGAAACCCGTCAAAATTAAGAGAGCTGTATACTTCCCTGGTCAGATAGCTGGCCAGCCATAACCCGATAAAGAAGATTGATGAGAGAGTAAGTGCCCGATTGATGGATTTATGCCCGGGCGCAATTTCAATCCCCCCCCCGGCCGGAGTAATCGTTTCTGAAACAATTTCTATTTGATGGGACCGCTGTCGCTGCATGGAGATTATCTGAAAAGCATCCGAACTGTTTATACGCCACGGCTGAGGGAGCTTTCGGTGATTGCCTGGAGTATGTCGTAGATATTGTCTATCTTGCCGCCCATAATTAGAGAAAGCCCCTTAAAACCATAATCACGCCTGAAGAGAATGGGACGGCCGTCGTCAACTTCGTTCTGCATCAGCACCGTTTTGACTTCGTAGAGAGAGTCAACGTGTCTGGCTTCGCTGAGCGACGGCAGGTAACGCTGGGCGTCTTTGAGCATGAAAACGGCATTGGACCTGATTTTGAGACTCCGGAGATCAGCCTGAGATTCCCGGTAGCCGTCCAAGTCCTGCCAGGATTCGCGAGGGGTGTAGCGAACGTGACTCAGACTGTGTAACCCGCGAGCAGGGAATGGCATGATTGAGAAAAAAGGGCCGTCCATGACGGTAACTCCGACCTTCTTAAGCTGCTCAGGGACTTCAATCAGTGCCAGTTCTGCTATCTCGTTTTTCAGGGGCAGGAGGGGAAGGCCGGAGTTATACAGCGTACTGTTGAGCTGCGAGTAAGTGCAGTTATAAGCCTGATTCGCGATCAGGTGGTCTCCGTCGTCAAGCTCCAGCGCCAGCTTGTCTTCTTTGCCGCTCGCTATTCTTTTCACGCAGGAATTATATTTGACGGTAATGTTGCTCTCCTCGATCCTTGCCCGCAGGATTTCTCTTAATCGGGAAGCATCAAACGCATATTCTCTGACACAGAAAATCTCCTCCATCAGGCTTTCATTGAAAAGCCGCCTGATGTGCGCGGGGGCCGGGGTGACGGGGGCATTGATGCTCTGACACAGCTTTTTGAACTGAAAGGCGCTGACCTTGGAGTTACTGCGGGGGATCGCATAAACCTTGGTGAAGGTATCATCAACGCAGTCCCGAAATTCTGCGACGAAGCGGGGGAAATTAACAGATGACCTGAGCGCAGTGATAAAACTGCGCGGGTAATGATAGCCATTGTGGACGCGCGCCTGATTGGCAAAGGAAGCGCGCAACAGCAGATCACCCTCTTTTTCAAGAATAAGGACGCGGCTGAACTGTTTCCGCAAAAACAGCGCGACGCAGCAGCCGTAAAACCCACCGCCGATCACGATCACATCATACTGCTCACTCATGGAGGCCGGCGCAACCCATCATTTTTCTGACAACGGCGGAGGGATTTGAAGAGCCAGTGGTCAACAACACCTGTGCCAGTGATGAGTTGGAAGAAGAAGTAATTACCTGAAGATTGTCAGGAGGGGCTGTTAAGAGGGGCAGCAGCTTTTACGGCCGGGGTATTCTGGCAAAGGTTGAGAATAATGTCCAGCACCAGTTTTGGCGCGCGGACTTTGCCGTTAGTTGCCGGAGGCTGCCACTTTTGCTGCGGCACGAGCTTCCAGCCTTTTCCGCGCCATTTCATCCCCAGCGGTATGGTTGTCTTTCCCGCGTGCCATCGCGGCCAGGACAGCTGGCGGGCAATACAGGATACGGCGTACCGGATGTTGAAATGGAACCGGGATTCGGATCAGGCGTTGAATTGCAGGAAGATGTTTTTGGGATGCAGGACCACATCGCATTGTCAGGACAGATGGTTCGGTAATTTAACTTCAGAAAGCTGACGTAACAGGAATGCAGAATCTGAATAACCCTGCTCGCTCAGGAAGGAACAGGCTCAATAAGGTTTTGAATTTTGCGATCATCTCTCTTGTCCTGCTTGTGTTCGCTGCAATCCTGCTTCCTGGCTGGCAGTCTGATGACAATATGGGTTCTGAGGCAGCCGCAGTACAATCACTCAAAACTATTCATGCCACAGAGGAAACTTTCAAGAGCAGCAAGGGGCGTTATGGTACTTTGAGAGAGCTGGCTGATGCCCGGTTGATTGACCGCATCTATGTGAGCGGGAGGGCGGTCAATAAATACATCTTCTCTGATTCGGACGTATCCGCCGACACTTTCTGCATTCACGCGGATCGCGAGAAGAGCAGTGCCTCATACAGAGACTTCAACATCACCGAGTCTGGTGACGTGTACTACATCAAATCCAAAAACAAGGGCACGGTGCCGTGGGGCGAAGGCACGCCAATCCTGCGGGATGACGGATCATCTCAGTAAACTTCTCTCAAAAAGCCTTATATTCAGGGCTGTTTCAAGCCACTAATCAGCACCACGTCGCTGTTCATAACGCCCTGCGAAAGGGCGAGCCTGCCGTCACGCGACCAGTCGAACCAGAAGATTTGATCAGTCTTGAAATCGGTCACCCGCCGCGGTTCGCCGCCGCCGATGGGCTGGCTCCAGATGTTCGAGACGCCTTCGCGCGTATCCACGAAGTCGAGCGATTGCCCGTCGGGCGCCCAGCGCACCGGAATTGCCGAGGCCGCGGTCGGCGGGACGTCAAAAATCCTGACGGGCGTCCCGCCTTCAGGAGAGAAGATGGCAATGCGCCACGGCTCGCTGGTTGCGTTTCGGTACCAGCAGGCGATCCGTTTGCCGTCGGGCGAGACGGCCGGCCACTGTGAAAGCTGGTCGGTCAGCTGCACCGCCGGGCCGCCATCAATCGGGACTTTCCAGAGCGTGAATTTGCTCGAACTGGTCGAGGTGTAGACAACCTGGTTGCCGTCGAGCGAGGCGGACGGAAACTCTTCGCCGGGGCCGGTGGTCAGCTGTTTCGGGTCGCTGCCGTCCAGCCCCATGCGCCAGAGGTTCGAGCTGCCGCTGCGGCTGGATGTGAAAACGATATAGCGGCCGTCGGAGGTAACCGTCGGGTAAACGTCTGCCCGCGTCGCGACCGTGGTCAGTTGTCTTTGATTGCTGCCGTCAGCGTCCATAATCCAGACATCCTGGCTGCCGCTGACGCGCGAGACGTAGACGATGCGCCCGTCGGGCGCCCACGAAATTCCGCGCACGCCGTTGTATTGGTTGACCCCGGAAGTGATCTGACGCGCGCGGCTCGAATCGCCGCCCGGCGCCGTCCAGACGTTGACCCGCGCTTCGGACTGCACTGTCACCAGGGCGCTCGAATCGGCCGTCAGGCTCATGTCCCGATAATCGTTCAGGTCGTTGGTCACCTTGCGCGCCCTGCCGCCGGAGAGGAGCCAGATCTGCGCCATCGTCGCGCCCTGCTCGGTCGCGCTGAAGATCAGATCGCTGCCGCCGGAAAGCCAGGCCACGCGCCCCACGTCAGACCATTGCTGCCCGGAGAGCGTCTTTTCAGAGCCGTCCCTGACCCGTATTTCAATCATCCCCATGCGACGGCCACCTGCGTTGCTTCCCGCCGCGCAGGCAATCGAATTGCCGTCAGGAGACCAGGCCGGGCCGCTGATCGCAAGAAAATCCGGCCCCTTGCGCGAGACGAGCTTCTGCTCCCCCGTGCCGTCGGCGTTGGCAACAATCAGGGCATCTTCACCCTGGCCGCGATAACGACGCACGAAGGCGAAACGGGTGCCGTCGGGTGAAAAGGTGATGGGGCTGTCCACATCCGTCATCAGCTTCCGTGGCGTGCCTCCCAGGACCGGGACTTCATAGAGCGACTGGATCGGCAGGTTCTGTTCCTGCACGAGGTAGTAGACGTAATTGCCGTCGCCCGAGAAGGTCAGCCCGCGATAGACTGCCTGCGCCGGGGCGACGATCTCCACGTTGTTCGGGGTGGCGACCTGCCTGACCCACAGGCTCTGTTTGCCCGCGTCGCTTGTGACGTAGACCACGTATTTGCCGTCGGGCGAGATGGCCGCGCGGGTGGCCTTGCCGGAGGTAGTGAAACGCGTCAGCTTCATCGCCTCGAATGAGGTCGTGCGGGGCGAGTCGACGCCGAATAACTGGCGGAGCCCGAAAGTGATGCCGCCCAAGGCGAGAATGAATACCACGAAAGCCAGCAGCGCGCCTGTTTTATGGCGCCTCATTTCGCCGAGCAGGTATTCGGCGCTTGAGACCGTGCGCGGCGCGCTGATCTCGCCCGTCGTGGCCGCCATCTCTTTCCCCGTGTCAACGACCGCGGGGCTGCTGAGCTGATCGGTCCTGACCCCGGTGTCGTGGGCGAGTGGGCGCGAGCGCCGCAGCCCATGTTCGAAATCCAGCTGGTGATTGAGCCGCCTTAAATCGGTGAGCAGCTCCCGGGCCGTCTGATAGCGTTCTTCGCGGTCTTTGGTCAGGGCTTTGGTCGTGATCCATTCGAGGACTTCCGGCACGCCCTCCATAAAATGACCAAGCGGGGGCGGCTCGGTCCTGAGAATTGAAGCTATTACCTCATTGGTCGTCGTGTCGTCGAAGGGCGGGCGCCCGGCCACCATCTCATAGAGGACTACTCCAAGGCTGAACAGGTCAGTGCGTGCGTCCACCCTCGACCCGCGCGCCTGCTCCGGTGACATATAGCGCGCCGTGCCCATCACCACACCCGGCGCGGTTTCGCCGAGCGATTCGACCGGGGTCGTGGCGTAATGGTCGCGGGCAGTAATTTCCGGCACCGTCTCGGCGCTGTGCGTAATGGCGTCCCGCTCCGGGCCGTCCGATGACGGTTCGGCGGGTCTGGTCTGAAGGTCGGATTTCTCGGTCAGTTTCGCCAGCCCGAAGTCGAGTACTTTCACGAGCCCGTCGGGCCGCAGCATGACGTTTTCGGGCTTGATGTCGCGGTGAATGATCCCGGCCTCGTGCGCCGCGGCGAGCGCCGAGGTTATCTGGGTGGCAATGTCGAGCGCCTCATGAAGAGGGATCTTCTCTTTCGCCATCCGTCGCCGCAGCGTCCGCCCTTCAATGAACTCGGTGGCGATAAAATATGAGCCCTCGACCTGCCCGATCTCGTGGATGGTGATAATGTTCGGGTGATTGAGCGCGGATACGGCGTACGCTTCCTGCTCGAAGCGGCGCACGCGGTCCTTGTCGCTGGTGAACTGCGCGGGCAGCAGCTTGAGGGCGATCTTCCGCTTGAGGCGCGTGTCCTGGGCCAGATAGACCTCACCCATCCCGCCTTTGCCGAGCGGTGCGATCACCTCATAACGGTCGAAGGATGTGCCAGCGGCGATAGCCATCAACGGGTCTCCTGAGCTGCGATTGAATGATGACTGATAAGACAGGCCGCAGTGTAGCATCCGCGATGGAGATGTTCCATTGGCGATCTGACGGGGATGCAAATCTGCCAGCCGATGATCCGGAGACATACTGAGCAAAGAATCGCTTGCCTGATCCAGTGCAAATCAATATCCTAACCGCTCTTCGGCCCACTGCCGGACAATCAGTGGACGATGCGCACTGAGCCTGAGATCTGCTTTCCCCGGATGCAGGAGTCCCGCCTGTAGCTCATTGGATCAGGCTTTAATTCATCGGACAAACGTATCGGATCAGCCTGCCGTCAAGAGGCGCCGGCCGATCCGGGAGGACACAGGTTTGAGCGACAGTGACAAGCAACTTTATCTGGTGACGGGTGGCGCGGGCTTCATCGGCTCGCACCTCTGCGCCGCGCTCGTCAGGCGCGGCGAGCGCGTGCGCGTGCTGGATAACCTGAGTACGGGCAGGCGCGCGAACCTGGCGCACCTCGAAGGGCAGGTTGAATTCATCGAAGCGAGCGTCACCGATGAGGCGGCCACGCGGCGCGCGGTCGAGGGCGTCGGCGTGGTCTTTCACGAAGCGGCGATTCCATCGGTGCCGCGTTCGGTCAATGAGCCGCGGCTGAATCATGAGTCCAACGCCAACGGAACTTTCAACGTGCTGATGGCGGCGCGCGATGCGGGCGTGCGGCGGGTCGTTTACGCGGCGTCGAGTTCGGCTTATGGTGACACCGAAACACTGCCGAAGGCCGAAAACATGCTGCCGAGTCCGCTCTCGCCTTACGCGGCGGCCAAGCTGATGGGCGAATATTACTGTCAGGTCTTCACTCGGGTTTACGGTCTGGAGACGGTGTCGCTGCGCTACTTCAACGTCTTCGGCCCGCGGCAGGATCCTTCTTCGCCCTATTCGGGCGTGATCTCGAAATTCGTCACGGCGTTACTCAAAGGGGAGGCCCCGACGATCTTCGGCGACGGCGAACAGTCGCGTGATTTCACTTACATTGATAACGTCGTGGACGCCAACCTGCGCGCCGCCGAGGTGCCGGACGTGGGCGGTCAGGTGATCAACGTCGCCATCGGCGAGCGGATCACGCTCAACCAGCTGCTCGCGGAATTGCAGGAGATCATCGGCACGAACCTCAGGCCGAATTTTGCCGAGACGCGCGCCGGGGACGTGCGTCATTCGCTGGCCGATATTACTACCGCCAGAAAGCTGCTCGGTTACGAGCCGCTGGTCGGGCTGGCGGAAGGGCTGCAGCAGACGGTGGCGTGGTACAGAGAGAATCAGTGACGAGTCACGACGGGTGATGAGTGGGCGGGCCGCTTCCACCCACCACTCATTGCCGCCCTTCAGGGCTTCTTATTCTTCGGCTGAATCCTGCCCATCGGCTCCTGCTTTTCGAGGTCGCGTTCCAGCGTGTCCAGTTTATCCGTCAGCTCATCGAGCTTCCCCTGTTCCACCCTGACGAGGACGGACATCTGCCCTTCGCGCTCGCGCAGCCGCTGCTCCTGCTGGTTATATTTTTCCGCGTCGAATTTGAGCATCCTCTGCTGAAGCAGCAGGTCGTTGCGGCGCACGATGACTGACTCCCGCTGAATCTGGTATTCCACTTCCTTGAGCAACTCCGCCGCCCTGCCCTGCTGGGGCTTCGTTTCGCTGATCTGGTCGCGGATGCCGTCAAGGTCGCGCGCGAGCCGCTTGACGCGCTCCTGCTGGATGCGGATGCGCTCGCCCACAGAATCTGGGCGCGTGAGCCGGTCAGGTTCGTCTGCGCCAGAATCTGCCGCAGCAGTGAGACCTCATTGAGCAGAGTGCGGATGACAGGCGCGTCATCGGACGCTGCACCGGCCGGAGCCGATTCGGCAGGCCTGCCATGCTGAGCCGTGGCAGGGACAGCGAGGCACAGAATGATCAGGCACAGCAGACTGCCGCAGGAGAAACTCTTCGGTGTTTGCATGGCGTACTCCCCGGGATCGGTTTGAATTTCAGGATTCAGGAGTGCAAACGAATGAAAGGCAGGGACGTTCCAGAATGATCGTCCGGCGGGCGTGATCTCACAGCACCTTGCGCATCCCCATGGCCAGCGGCTCGTAGCCGATCTCTTCCCAGAAGCGCCGCGCGCCGTCATTGGCGTACAGTACGTGCAGTTCGCTGGTTTCCATCCCATGACTGCGGAACCAGTCTTCGGCAGCGGTGATCAACGCCCGCCCGATGCTCGAGCGGCGCGCTTCATTACGCACGAAAGCTCCGGCGATGTAACCTCCGGTCAGTCGCAGGTTGGGGCGGGGGCGGCGCATGACGAAATCGAAAACCCGCCGCGCCGCCCGTTCGGCCACATCTTCCAGCCAGAGCAGGGTGCCGGACTCGCCGCGCCGGGGCCGCTGCCCGTAGATTACGGCCTTGATATAACCGACCAGCTCGTTATTTCGCTCGGCGACAAAGAAGCGAACGCCGGGGCGCTGAATCTGTTTGCGCATTTCGTCAGGGCTGGCGGCCCAGGGCGTCAATTCGCCGGCGTATTCATTAAGCGAACGCTCGTATTCGAGCAACTCGCGGGCGAGCGCTGCCAGCGCCGCCGCATCCGCCGGGGCAGCAACGCGGACGACTAGTGAGTTGTACTGAGTCTTGTCCATCGCGGGTTATCCGGCTTGACCGGTCCGGAAAGGATACGCCATAATCCGAGCCCCAGGATAACAAAAGAGAACACCCTCGATCCAACCCCCGCATAACCGGCACGGGACTATGCGAAAATTCCTCTTTGCGACCATCTTCATTACTGCGCTCGCCGTCACCGATCCCGTCGCGGCGCAACAGGCCAGGAAAACCTTCGGCCCGGTCATCAGCGCTTACCTGACCAGTCTGGCTGAAGAATCCCGCGAGCTGGAATTCCAGATCCGCCGCCGGGAAATCAGCCGCGGCGATTACGAACGCACGCGCCAGCGCCTGCAGCTGCTGCGCCGGTTCGTCGAACAGCGCGCCGCAAAGAGCCGCGAAGACCGGGTGCCTGAACTGCAAATCCTGATGGCGGACGAACTCGGGACGCTCGGCCTCGGTGTCAGACCGGAGCCGGCGAAGTTGCACGCTGGCGCAGTGCTGGATAAACAGTGGAAGCTGCTCAGCGTCGCGGACGCCCCTGAAGCGGGAGGCGCGCGGTTTTTTGTGTTTGAGAGGCTCGGGTGGCAGGAAACAGGCGGAGAGTTCGCCGCGGACGAAAAGCTGATGCTCCCTTCGCGCAAGCTTTCGGTGCCTGTGCAGGAAGTGATTGAAACCATCATTGTCCCTGAAAATGAGTTCTGGTTGCGGCGATCAGACAGCCTCCCGAAAAGTCAGCCGCCGGCCAGAAACGCCGCGACGGAAAAACCGGCCCCACCGCCTGCTTCTGTCGCATCATTGCCCGTGAAGCCGGCCGTTGAGACAAAAGTGGCCGAAGCAAAAGCTGCAGGGACGAAAGCCGCTGAGACAAAAGCTGTGGCGCCAAAAACGGAAGAGATAAGTGGCCCGCGCATCATCACGTTCTCTCTGCCTGCTTTCACCGCCGAGGCGCGCAATAACAACATCGAGGGCGAAGTCATCGTGAGCGCGCTCTTTCGCCAGGACGGATGGATCAGAGAGATACAGGTCGTGCAGGGGCTCGGCTACGGCCTCGACGAACGCGCGGTTGACGCAATCAAAAGAACGCTCTTTGAGCCCGCGATCCGAAATGGCCAGCCGGCTGATGTGCAGGCACAGGTGGCTTACCGCTTCGCCCTCGGCAAGGTCACGGTGCGACTGCTCACGCCGGCTGAGGCCAAGCCTCTGGCGGCGCAGTCGAAAGGGAGCCAGCCGTGAAGCCTGAATCGAATTCCGGCCGACGGAAGTTCCTCAAACTTGCGGCAGCGTCTTCGGCGACGATGATGCTGGGTGGGCTGGGGTTCGGCTATGCGGTGCATCTGAACGTTCAGGTCTCGCGCGTTGACGTAAAGCTCGGCAGGCTGCCCGCGCAGTTCGACGGCCTGACAATTGCGCACCTGAGCGACATTCATCACGGCATCTACACTGACCTCGAATACATTGGCCGCTGCGTCGAGATCGCCAACGGGCTGAAACCCGACATCGTCGCGCTGACCGGCGACTTCGTTCTGGCCGACAAGAAATACATCGAGCCGTGCGCGGATGCGCTCAAAGCCTTGCGCGCCGGGGTCGGGGTGTTCGCGGTGCTGGGCAATCACGACTATTATCACAGCGCCGGGCTGGTCACGCGCGCGCTGCGCCACGCCGGATTTACGGTGCTGATTGACGGGCGTGAGAGGCTGGAGAAACGCGGGGCGAAAATTTCGCTGCTGGGTGCTGATGACCTGCTGTACGGCCACTGGGACGTAGGGAAACTGCTGCGCGACGTGCCGGAGGATGAGGCCAGAATCACACTGGCGCACAATCCCGATTACATCGGCAGGGTCGCGAACCGCGGGCATTACATGGATTTCATGCTCTCGGGTCATACCCACGGCGGTCAGATTCGCATGCCGCTCGTCGGCGCGCCGCACGTCATTTCCGATTACGGCCAGCGCTACATCATCGGGTTGAATCGTCTGGAAAGTCCGCCGAGCGGCGGCCGGGGCCCGATGCAGATTTACACGACGCGCGGCATCGGCACCATCACTCTCCCGGTGCGTTTTGACTGCCCGCCGGAGATCGTGCTTTATACTCTGCGGCAGTCTTAGCGCCTGGTCTGCCGGATGACAAGTCGAACGCCGGCCCTCAGGAGCCGGGACAGAACGGGGAAGGAATCCGTGGGATTACTGACGCAAAGCGAAGTTTACGAGCAGATCGAACATGCACAGGCCGAAGGCACAGGGTTGGCGGTGGCCACAATCATCACGACCTCAGGCTCGACGCCCCAGCGCACGGGCGCGAAACTCCTGGTGTTTGAGGACGGGCGAATGATGGGGACTGTCGGCGGCGGCTGTGTCGAGGCCGACGTCTGGGCCGAAGCGCGCGAGGCTCTGGCCGAACGCAAGCCCAGGCTCTGCCAGTTCACGCTGCGCGACGCCGCCGACGTGCCGCCCGATGAGGAAGGGATGATCTGCGGCGGCGAGATGGAAGTATTGATCGAGGTGTGGGGCAGAGGCTGATGCTGACGGCGAAAGACATTTCACTCAGGCTCAGACAATCACGCGAGGAAGGTCGCCCGCTCGCGATCATCTCACTCGTCGAGCAGGCGGAGAAGCCGGCGGTTGAAACATTACGGCTGCTTGTGACAGATGGCGGTACGGTTGCGGGCGGGACGCTCGGCTCGCCTGAGCTTGATGAAGTCGCCGCGCGCCACGCGCTCAGGCTGATTGCGGATGAACAGCAGGAGATTGCGACCGCACGGTTGAGCGAACTGATCGCTTCACAAAATCCGGCAGAGTTGGATGGAACGATCATCAAGCGCGTCGGCGATGTCCGATTGCTTTTTGAAATTTCGCGCCCGACCCCTGAACTGATTGTCTGCGGCGGCGGGCACGTCGGGCAGGCAGTGGCGCGTGCGGGGCGTTTGCTCGACTTTCAGGTGACGGTGATTGATGACCGCGAGGATTTCGCCTCACGCGATAAATTCCCCGACCCGCAGATTCGCCTGATTGCGGCTGATTTTATCGAAGCCCTGCGCTCGCTCCGGATCACGCCCGCCGCGCATCTGGTCATCGTCACCCGCGGGCACAAACACGACGAGATGTGTTTGCGCGAGGTGATCAGCAAACCAGCCCGCTACATTGGGATGATCGGCAGTAGGCGCCGAACGGCGACAATCCGCGCGATGCTCCGCCGCGAAGGCGTCCCGGTGGAATTGCTGCAGAAAGTTCATGCGCCCGTCGGGCTCGATATCGGCGCCCAAACGCCGGAAGAAATAGCCGTCGCCATTCTCGCCGAGATCGTATTGGTCAGACGCGGCGGCACGGGGCAGCCGAAATCGGAAGGCAGGAGGCAGAGGGCGGAAGGCGGGAAGCAGGCGGGCTGAGCCCCTTCCGGCACAAATTATTTGCTGGCAACGATGTACGGGTTTCGGGTAGTATAAATGCGGTTTAGACGTTGCTGACCAATCAACAAATTAACAATAAAACTTCCACGAGAGAGAGGCGTTATCGGGATGGACAGCACAACACAGACTCTGCAAAACGTTCAGGATGCGTTCCTCAATAACATTCGCCGCGACCGGATCAACGTGACGATTTACCTGATCGGCGGCGTCAAGCTGACGGGGAAGATTCGCAGCTTCGATAAATTTTCAGTGGTTCTTGAATCGGGCAATCTGGAACAGTTGATCTTCAAGCATGCGATTTCGACTGTCTCAGTGCCGCGTGGCAGCATCCAGCATTCACACGCGGGCCACCAGCAGCAGTCGGCTCCGCCGCCGCCCGCCACCCCGCCTTCTTCGGCACCCCCGGCAGGCGGCGGCGCGGCACCGACCAATCAGAATCAGTGAAACACGGCGGGGAATTACCGGCAAAGGCATTCAACCCCGGCTGCGTCGCTCTTCGCCCGACCTGCCATCCTCACCCTGAGCAATGAAGCGCGGCAAATTCATCACCTTCGAAGGCATTGATGGTTGCGGCAAAACGACGCAACTGCGCCTGTTCGAACGCTACCTGAACAGCCGGAACATTCCCTTTATTTCAACCCGCGAACCCGGCGGAACAGAGCTGGGAATGAAGATTCGCGCCGCCCTGCTCAACGTCTCACAGGGCCACGTTGAGCCGCTGGCCGAGCTGCTGCTTTACTCCGCCGACCGCGCGCAGCACGTGCGTGAGCTGGTGCTGCCGTCGCTTGAAGAGGGCCGGGTCGTTTTGAGTGACCGCTATGCCGACGCGACGGTGGCCTATCAGGGGTATGGCAGGGGCTTTGACCTGAAGCTGATTAATGAATTGACTGATCTGGCAACGGGGGGCCTCAAACCGAATCTGACGCTGATTTTCGACCTGGATGTCGCCGTCGGATTGAAGCGCGTTCATCGGCGCGGCGATCTTGCCGATGATGAAACGGAAGATCAGGCTGACCGTCTGGATCGCGAGCCGCTGGAATTCCACGAGCGCGTCAGGCGCGGCTACCTGGAGCTTGCCGGGCGTGAGCCTGCCCGCTTCCGCATCATCCCCGCTGCCGGTTCAATAGACGTGGTTCGCACTCTGGTTATTGACGCGGTGAGGGATCTGTTTGAATAATCTCCAGCCTGCCCGCTCAACTCATGTCTTTCTCCAGACTCATCGGTAACGAACGCAACAAGGAAATTCTGCAACGCCTGCTCCAGCGCGGACAGTTCGGCACGACGCTGATCTTTGCCGGCCCCGAAGGCGTGGGCAAGCGCCAGTTCGCGCTCACACTCGCCAAAGCCGCCAACTGTCAGGGCGCTAAAGCGGTAAAGGACGCCGGCTATCCGCTGGATAGTTGCGACGAGTGTCCGATGTGCCGCCGGATCGAAGCCGGCTCGTGCGGGGACGTGGCGCAAGTGCGACCGGATGGCGCCTTCATCAAAATCGCGCAGACGCGCGCTCTGGCTGAGGAAGTGCAGTTCCGCCCGCGCGAAGGCCGCCAGCGATTCTTCCTGATTGACGAAGCCGACAAACTGCGCGAGGAAGCGGCGAATTCACTGCTCAAAACCCTCGAAGAGCCGCCCGCCACTTCGACGATCATTCTGATCACTTCAAGACCTGACGCCCTGCTAATCACCATTCGCTCACGCGCCCAGCGGTTGAATTTCACGCCGCTCTCAGTTGAAGAGATGGAAAGATACCTGGCCGCGAATTACAAACGTCCTGCGCCGGATACGGCATTACTGGCGCGCATCACGGGCGGGCGCATCGGGCAGGCGACGGCGATTGATATTTCCGAATACCGTCAGGAGCGGCGCGAATTGCTCGCGATCATCGAGTTGCTGGCGGCGGGCGATAGCCGTTACCGCCTGCTCAAGGCGGCGGAGTATCTGGGCAAGCAGGAACGCGACGTTTTTGAAAAGAAGCTGGAACTGCTCACGTCGCTGCTGCGCGACCTGTTTCTGCTGGCCGCCGGAGGCGGGCGCGCGGCTGTCACCAACATTGATGTCCTTGACCGCCTCGAACCGCTCGCGCAGAAAGCCGGGCTGCCATGTCTGATTGCCTGGACAGAAAAGTTCAACGAACTGCGCGACAATCTGAAGATCAACATTAATCGTCAGGTTGCGACGGAAGCCGCGTTACTGGAACTCAGGTAACGCCGGGCCGAAAGCGGCAAATCAGGCCGCCGCGAACCTTTCCTTGACACCCCGCCCCGCCATCTCTATCCTTACCGTTTTGCGCCGACAGTCGGGGAGCCGTCTGTGCCGGTCGTCAACTCTCTTGCGGTTATGTTCGAAGCTTTATCCGACAAGCTCAAAAAAGTCCTCAAAGATCTGCGCGGTGAAAGCCGCCTGACGCAGGAACATCTCGATCTGGCGATGCGCGAGATTCGCATCGCGCTGCTCGAAGCCGACGTGAATTTCCGCGTCGTTAAGGATTTCATCGAGCGCGTCAAAGGCAAGGCGCTGGGGCAGGAGGTTCTCGACAAGCTTTCGCCGGGCCAGCAGGTCATCAAGATCGTCCACGACGAGATGGTCGAGATGCTCGGCGGGACTTCGAGCCGGCTGCTGTTCACTTCGCGCCGCCCGAACAGCGTGATGATCGTCGGGTTGCAGGGGTCGGGTAAAACGACTTCGACCGGCAAGCTGTCGAGGTGGCTGCAAAAGAATCAGGATCGCAATCCGCTGCTGCTCTCGGTTGACGTTTACCGCCCGGCGGCGCGTGACCAGCTGGCCGTCATCGGCAAGGCGGTGGGTATCCCGGTCTTTGAAGGCGGCGGGCTGAATGACCCGCTGGAACTGGTTAAAGCGGCGCGGCTGCATTGCGAGCAGGTCGGTTTCGATACGCTGATGATTGACACGGCGGGCCGGCTGCACATTGACGACGCGCTGATGGATGAACTCCAGCGCATCAAAGCCGAGATGCAGCCGACCGAGACGCTCTTTGTGGCCGACGCCATGACGGGGCAGGATGCGGTCAAGAGCGCGCAGGAATTCCATAACCGCGTCGGCATCACCGGCGTGATCCTGACGAAGATGGACGGCGATGCGCGTGGCGGCGCTGCCCTTTCGATCAAGGAAGTCATCGGCCAGCCGATCAAGTTCGTCGGCGTCGGCGAAAAATACGACGCGCTGGAGCCGTTCTACCCCGAACGCATCGTCTCGCGCATCCTTGGGATGGGCGACGTGCTGTCTCTCATCGAAAAAGTCCAGTCCGAAGTTGACGAGCAGAAGGCGCTCGAGATGCAGGAGAAGCTCGAGCGGAACCAGTTCACGCTCGAAGACTTCCGCGACCAGCTCGGGCAGATGAAAAAGCTCGGCTCGCTCGACAGCATCCTCAGTCTGCTGCCCGGGGATCTTTTCAAGGGCATGCCCAAAATGACGCCCGAGATGACGGCGCAGATGGAACAGGAGCTGAAGCGCACCGAGGCGATCATCAATTCGATGACGCCGGATGAACGCGACAATCACTTGGTCATCAATTCATCTCGCCGCAAACGCATCGCCCGTGGCAGCGGTACTACAGTCGCTCAAGTCAACGCCATGCTGCAACAGTACGTCGAGATGAAGAAGATGATGAATCAGATGATGGGCGGCATGGGCGGCGGGATGATGGGCGGACTGGGGGGCAGGGTCGCGCGCCGGTTGACAGGCATCGGCCCGCGCAAGAAGAAAAAGAAGAAGAAGAGACGGTGAGCAGTTGGTCAGTCGTAATAGTTTGCAAAGAGCCACTGACTGCTGACAACCGTTGTCGTGTCAACTATAATTCGCCCGCTAAAATCAACCGGAGGTAATTGTTTTGCTAGCTATCAGATTGACCAGAAAAGGGGCCAAGAAGCAACCCATTTATCGCGTCGTGGTGGCCGAGAAGGAAGCGAAGCGCGACGGGCGCTTTGTCGAAATCGTCGGTCACTACAATCCGTGCCGCCAGCCGGCCGAATTGAAGCTGGATCAGGAACGGATCAACTACTGGATTGCGCGGGGAGCACAACCGACCGAGACGGTACGCAGCCTGATTCGCAAAGCCGGGGAGCAGACCCAGGCTTGAACGAATCATGCGGCGTAAAGAAGTTTGTGTTCCATCTCCCACGTCGTGTTCTGACTGCGCGCTATTGCTACAGTCGGCTCTACTTATGAGGCTGACAGTCATCAAAGCTGATCTGGAGGTGGGAGAATGAAAGAGCTTGTTGAGTTGATCGCCAAATCGCTGGTGGACAACCCCGATGAAGTGAAAGTGCATGAGGTCGAAGGTGATCAGACAACGGTTTTGGAGTTGCGCGTTGCTGACGGTGACCTCGGCAAGGTGATCGGCCGACAGGGGCGCACCGCCCGTGCCATTCGCACCATTCTCGGGGCTTCCGGGATGAAGCTCAAGAAACGCTTCGTGCTTGAGATTCTCGAATGAATGAAGTTCCTGAGTCCGAGTTTCATTCCGAAGAAGAGTTGATTGCCATCGCCCGGATCGCCCGCCCGCAGGGTGTGCGCGGCGAAGTCATCGCTGATCTGCTCACGGATTTCCCCGAAAGATTCGCCGAGCTTGAGACGGTGAGGGCCGTTCGGCCGGGTGGTGAAATTTGTACCCTCAGACTGGAACGGGCGTGGTTGCACAAGAGGCGAATCGTGCTGAAGTTTGCGGGGTACGAGACGGTCGAGCGCGCCGACGAATTACGCAATGTGCGCGTGATGATCGGGCGGGAACAACTGGTCAGGCTGCCGGAGGACAGTTATTACGACTTCGATCTGACCGGCTGTGAGGTCATGACCGTGACGGGCCGGCCGGTTGGTCGCGTCACAGAAGTGCAGCGTTACGGCGCGGCGCCGTTGCTGAGGGTCCAGGATCAGGAACGTGAGCATCTGATCCCGCTGGCGGTTGATATTTGCATCGAGATTGACACGGCTCGCAAGCGGATCGTAGTTGATCCGCCGGAAGGTCTGCTGGAACTATGAACAGTCAGTTGTTCGATTATGCGTTTTGACCTGCTGACCATCTTCCCGGAAATCTTTGCCGGGCCGTTCGATTTCGGGATGGTACAGCGCGCGCGGCAGCAGGGTCTCGTCGAGATAGCGATTCACGACCTGCGCTCTTTTACATTCGACAAGCACCACATCGTTGATGATCGCCCGTTCGGCGGCGGAGACGGGATGGTGCTGAAGCCGGAACCGATCTTTCTCGCAGTTGAGTCTCTGCTGAAAGCCGACTCAGACAGGGATTCAGAAAAGCGAACCGCGATCGTGCTGCTTTCGCCGCAGGGGCGCTTGTTCTGTCAGGCGGAGGCTGAAAGGTTCGCCGGTGAATGTTCGCGGATGGTGATGATCTGCGGGCGTTACGAAGGCGTGGATGAGCGAGTCGTCGAATACCTGATCACCGACGAGATTTCAATCGGTGATTACGTGCTGACGGGCGGCGAGATCCCGGCCATGGTGGTTGTGGATGCGGTGACGAGGCTGTTGCCCGGCGTGCTGGGGAGCGAGACTTCGGCGGCCCACGATTCGTTCTCCGACGGTCTGCTCGATTGTCCGCATTACACGCGCCCGGCGGACTTCCGCGGGTTGAAAGTCCCGGAAATCTTACTCGGCGGGCATCACGCCGAAATTGCCCGCTGGCGGCGACGAGCCGCGTTGCTGAAGACCCTGAGGGTGCGGCCTGAGCTGCTCAAGTGGGCCGCACTGACTGAAGATGAAAAGCGCTGGCTTGAGGAAAACAGCGCGCACGGAAAGTAAATTACGAAACTGATAGAGGTGTCATTATGAATCTGCTGGATAACATTGAGGAAGCTTCACTGCGAACCGACATACCGGATTTCATCCCCGGGGACACGGTCCGCGTTCACGTCAGGATCAAGGAAGGTGAGAACAAAGAGCGCCTCCAGGCTTTCGAAGGCATCGTGATCGCCCGCAAAGGCAGCGGCATTCGCGAGACCGTGACCGTGCGCAAGACCTCCTTCGGCGTCGGCGTCGAGCGCATCTTCCCGCTGCATGCGACGATCATTGATCACCTTGAGGTCATCAAGCGTGGTCGCGTTCGCCGCGCCAAGCTTTATTACCTGCGCGAGCTGCGCGGCAAAGCTGCTCGCATCCGCGAGCGCGACACCCGCACGCAGGCCGCCAAGAGCTAGCTGGCACCTACAGGTAATTACCGCCTGTGAAAATGCAGCCAAACCCGAATTACAGCGCACCCGAAATCGTGACCTTTCGCCGTCACAGGCTCGGGTGCGCCTCAGCCTCTCCAGAGACCTTTCCCCGATAACTTTCTGGTCTGCGCCATGAAAGATTCCTCCAAGGCCACCAGGCACGCAACATCGTCCCCGCGTCCGCTGGAAATTGCCCTGATCGCTCTCCCATTCCTCAGTATTATTCCCAGTGTCATCAACCTGCCGGCGCTTTACTACAACGGTCTGCCGCTGCACGAAACTGCGAATGCTCTGATGGCAATGGTGATGATCGGGATCATCCTGATCCGGGTCATCCGCCATCGCGAAATCCTGACGATCACCAAACAGAATGCGTGGCTGCTCGCATCAGGAGCAGCTTTCTGTGCCTGGCAGTTTGTCTCGCTGCTCTGGTCTCCGAATCCGGCGGAAGGGTTTACGCTGACAGGGTTCTGGGTGACTTTTCTGATCTTCCTGATAACGTCAGTCACCCGGTTGCGCGCACCTTCCGCTCACCGCCTGTATCTGTCCGTGCTGGCAGTCACGCTGATCCTGTCGCTCTATCAGCTTTACCTTTACGCGGAGTATGGAATAGCGCGCATGGGCTATCTCTATACCTTTGGCTTGACTGCGGAACTGCTTGCGCTGCTCTCACCGATCCACCTGACAACTTTTCTGAGTACGCCGCGAAAATGGCTGGCGGCTTTTGCAGCGACGGCCTTCGGAGCTTCATGGCTGGTCGAATTGATCCTGCTGCGGCGGGGCGCGCTGGCCGGGCTGGTGGTTGCATTAACCGGAATTACTCTGGCACTGGTTTTCAAACAACTCAGGTTTCAGCACAGGCGGCGATTGATTGTCGCGGCGACACTGATTGTGGTAATTGGCGCTGCGCAGGCATACTCACAGAGTGACGAAGTCAGAAACCGTATTAAGGATGCCGCCGGTCTGGACACTGTCTTTGCCCCGTCGCCCGAGACATCTCAGGCAGCCGAGATGAGTTCTCTGGGCGTCAGAGCGAGGTTGTCCGCAGTGGCGCTGGAGATGGTGAAGCGAAATGCCCTGAAGGGAGTAGGCGCCGGAGGCTACAACGCTGACTACACCATCTACCGGCGCGCTTATGTTGAGAGTCCGCGTTACGCGCAGCTCCTGCGCGGCGATCAGGGCACTGATGAATATGACAGCTGCGGTTCCAATACACACAATGAGTATCTTCAGGTAATGGCTGAAACTGGCGCCGTCGGTTTGATTCTTTTTGCAGCTTTCTGGGGGCTGGTGGTCTGGCAGTTATGGCGGAGACGAAAGTCAGCGGAACAGCACTGGGTCTGGGGTGCGGCGTTCGGGCTGCTCGCTTTCGCCATTTCTTCGGCGGTCAGCAGCTTTTCATTTCGTTATCCCCCGGGGCCGGTGCTTGTCGCGAGTGTGCTTGGACTGGGGCTGGCAGGGCCGCAGGATAAACAGCTGTCTGAAGAAAACGGCAAACCCATCCTGCTGCCTCGCCCGGCAGCCCTCGCCGTGCTGTTCCCTCTGCTGGCCCTCTGTGCCTCGTTTTCGTGGCGCTCATACAACGTGATGCAAAGCCAGCAGGAACAGAGCCAGGTTGACATGCGGTTTTTTCTCGGCGACTCCGCACGCAATGAATCACTGTTGGCCGGTTATCGGGAAGCGCTGGCGACTGACCCTTACAATGCGGGCGGCCACCTTGGCATCGGAGTTCTGCTTTACCAGATGAAGCGCCCACAGGAAGCCATCCCGCACGTCGAGTATGCCGTCGGGCACAGCTTCAATCGCCCGCTGGCTTATGTGCTGCTGGCTTTCTGTTACGAGCAGTCCGGGAAGATCGAACAGGGAATCAGGCGGCTTGAGGAATGCGTGGCAGCTTACCCGAAGTCGGTTTATGCGCGGGCCGTCTACGCCGAATTATTGAGGCGGCAGGGGGGCACTGATCAGTGGCAGCAGCAGAAACAGCGACTGCTTGAGATCAACGAGAAGGAAGCGCGGAGCTGGGATCTGGCGTTGCGTCTGAAACAGAAGGACGCGACAGCCGAGGCTGAGAAAGCAGGTCTGATTC
>DASRDU010000054.1:0-102060 GCA_035652435.1 Blastocatellia bacterium | reverse complement strand
TCGGGAGTCAGCTCGGGGTAGAGGCCGGCAATGGTGACGTCATCGTCGTCAATCGTTTCCGGCATCGCCAGTCTCCTTTGAAGCAGCGCCGCCGAGTTCGTGGGCGCACATCAGCCCGACCGCGATGGCATCGAAAATATGTGCATAGTAAAGCCGGTCCCACTCGGCCGGGAGGTCGAGGTGGCGCGCGAGGTGCGGGTAAATGTCGGCGATCCGCCGCGCCGTCTCCTGCTTCGTCGGCTTCTCAGTCCCGCAGATGAACTGGCGCACCGTGGCGGGTGGATATTCGTACACCAGCAGCCCCATCCGCTTTGCCGCGGCTTTGATCTTTTTGGCGACCACGAGCAGGAAGGCGGCGTTCTGCTGGATGACGAGCGTCCGCTCGATGGCCAGCACGTCGGGGCGGTGCCGGGCGATCAGCTTCACCGTCAGGCCGACGGCGTCGCGGAGCAGCTCCTGCGGCGTCGTGCGGTGCTGGATGGTCCTGACGCCGTAGAAGAGCAGGTCACTGCCTTCGAGCAGGGCCACGCCGATCTCGCGCGTGCCGGGGTCAATGGCGAGGATCCGGTTGCCGGTCCTGTTCGGGCTGGGATTGTATTTGCCGGTCAGGCTGTTTGGTTGGGCCGGCAGGTGGGTTTTGTTTCTGTTCATGGGTGTAGCGATTAATAAGGAAGAAGAAGATCGCGGCGCGCGACTTCCGAATGCTGGCCTCGGGCACGCTCTGCGCCTCGGCAAATGCCCGGTAGATGAGCGAGAGCGGGTATTTCCGGCAGTAGTTCACATACAGGCTGAGCTGCGCCCGATCGCCGAAGGCGTCGGCGATCATCCTGGCGAAATACTCACGTTTGTTGTTGGGCTGGTCTGATTGCATATGGGTGAGGGTGAGGTTGCACCATGTTTTTAATACTCTCTTTAACACTCTTTCTTTGGCTTGGAGGCTGGAGGAAAATTTCCCGCAGCGAAAAGCCGGAATCCGGCTGTGGATAATCGCCGCCGGAAATCAGAATTGATCACTCAGAGTGATCAGGCCTGCGCAGTCATGGTTTATTTTTTGTCACCTTCGCGCCGGCGGTGATCGGCTTCCACTTCTCGATGTGGATAACTACTGACCGCCCGGTCCGCCTCGTCGTCACGTACCCCTGACGCCTGAGCGTCGAGAGCCAGCGCCGGACCGTGGACAGCGGCATCCCCATCTCGCCGGCCACCGTCCGGCAGCGCCGGATCAGTGTTCCGGTCCGGCGGTCGGCGTGGATGACGAGGTAGAGGAAGAGCCAGAGCGCACCACGCATGGTCTGGTAATGGCGGGCGCGGCTGTCGACCACGAGACCGCGCCAGACCGACCCCCACCAGTTCTTCGGTGTTTTCTGTTCGGGTTGTTGATTCATAATTCTCCTTTCCGCCTCCTTACAGGTAAGCGAGTTGCCTAGCGACCTTCGCGACGTGCCTGCGCACGCGGTCTTTCTCGACAGGTGTGAGCAGCGGGCTGCGCAGCAGTTCCTGATACATGCAGAATTCCTCCTCGCCCGTCGCGGCGAGGCCTGCCTCATCAATGACCGGCCACATCAGGCTGCGCCCGGCCTTCTCCCGGAGTTCGGCCTGCAGCTGCTCATAGAGGCCGTGGAAGAGCAGCCGGACGGGAACGCCGTAGAGGATTTCGAGCATCAGCGCATGATGGAGGTTCGGCACCCTCGATCCCTGCTCGAAGCGTGAGAGCTGGTCGATTTGTTTGTGGTTGAGGAGTATGGACACCTGTTTCTGCCCGAGGCCGCGGCGCTTGCGGGCCTGCCAGAGTCGGTTGGGAAGATCGGTGACTCCTCCATTGAGTGCTTTCATTTTGTTTCTGAAGTTAATGCTTTTTACCATCGTAGGACGAATGAACAAATTTCTTTAGTGGGTATATTCAGACGCCGGCGTCTGATTTCCGGGGTGTGCTGTGGATTGGCTGTGGATAAGTCTGGCCAAAGGGAAACAAAAAAAACGCCGGATGAATGGCGCTGTGTGATGGTCTGGAACGGGGCGTGGAAATAAAATTGATGGCGTGAAAAATAAATTCCGGGGACGGGATGCGGGGCGAATGCGGAGTAGTTTCAGGCAGTCGCCGGGCGGACGCTGTTGTGGGAGGAAAACAACAGAGGAGCCGTGCGCAGCTTCCAGCCGGTAATCTGTTCTGAAAAGGAGGTTATCCGGGCCGGGCTGTAGACCCCGACTTTACACCTGCTCTACAGGGTGACAGCCACCTGACTTTATACCCACTTTACAGGGTGCGAATCATCTGGCAGCCGCAGCTTCGGGCACGACAGAGATCGGTCAGTCTGAAGATGCCTTTTCGCTTCCCAGTTCCTGAAGCGCTTCCCGGAGCAGGTCGGCAGCCTCAGTTATGTGCGGTTCAGTCCCCTCCTGCTCGACCTGCTCAATCAGGGAGCGGATCTGGGCCGCGTTGACGCGTGCCAGATCCATGGCCAGATCCCTGATCTTTTTCTCCTGGCCGGTTTCCAGCATCTCTCCGGTCAGATTGATCAGCGTTTCATCAGGCGGCATGTGCCCGCTGAAGTGCGCCAGCTTGATATCAAATTCATGGGTGAGTGTGGCCCAGTAAAATGAAAGCATCGGCGGGAGCAGCTGGCGGACACCTCGCTCCCATGCGAGTTCGCCATCCTGAACGACCGAAAAAAACGCCAGATAATATTGACGCGCGTCGCCGAATTCACGGTCCCTGAACCGCTGGCCGGCGCGGGCGCTGCAGTAAACGGCCACCAGCCACATCAGCTCATCACTGCCGTTGCCGGGCTCGCCGCGTCGCATCAGTTCCACCATGATTTTGATGGCCCGGAGCCCGACCTCAGCGCTTTTAATAAAGTTCCTTCCCCGCTCCCGGGCCGCTTCCTCAAACAGGGTATCGACCGCCTGCCGGTTGATCTGGACAGACTTTTCAAGCGACAGCTTTTCGAGATCCCCACGAACTATCGCCATTGCATCATCTGACAACGTCAGCCCCACAGGATCAGCAACGGCGGAGCGGTAGCCGTCGCCGGCCCTTATCGCAATGTTCAGATCCACGAACTCCTTCAGCAGCTCGTCATAGTAGGATTCGCTCTCCTCCGAGGCGAAGAGGGTTCCGGCAACGGATGCCGGGGTGATGGTGAAGCCTGATTCAAGCAGCTTGCGGAGGTAGTTCTGTTCTGTTTTCCGGGCCGCCAGTATGGTCTCCGTCTCAACCACGCCGCTGACCCGGGCCGCCAGCGACGGGCGCTCCGCCCCGAAATCCAGAATGTCACTCCGGTAAACAAGTTTGGCCACATCACGCACGTCATTGCGCGTCCGCATAACATTGGCGAGGTCGTACCGGGTTTTGAGTTCATCGATCAGGTCATTGAGAGTTTTGCCCGACGGCGAAGCGCTGATGATGTCCCCCAGAACGCCGCGGCGCAGATCGGGCGCAAGCGGGCGCAGGGTGATTCTGGTCAGGTAGTTGCGCAAAGGGGTGGAGTCTGAATTCGTCCGCGGGCGGGCGGTTTTTGTAACAGTGGCCGCCCGGGGATCAGGCGCGGGAACCGCAAGCAACTGGCGCGGGATCACCGCGCCCGGTTCCGGCGCCAGTTCGAGAATGTCGTGGTCAGAATCATGAGTGTTACTCCCGGACAAAGCCACCCCCGTGACGGCAATGGCCGTTTCGCTCTTCAACTGCCCGGCGCCCGGCGGAGGCGGGGCCGGCCTGACCGGTTCGACCATAATAATCGTCCCCGCGAAAGACATCCGAACCAGGTCATTGTGTTCTTCCAGAAACTCCCGAAAGCGGTCATACCCGATCGCGCCTTCATCAAAGCTCGGATCGATTCTGAGCATCTGCGACTTGAGTTTGGTAGCCTGCGTCGGCCACCCGGCCCGCGCCAGATTCTGAAGTGCCGTTTCCAGCAGCTGCCGGGGGGCCAGATAATTCCTTTGCTCAATCAGGTCGTCGTAAAAAATGAACTCATCACAGGATTTGACCAGCAGCTCGCTGGTGGTGGCCCGCACGCCGGCGCCGATCGTGTATTTGCCGTACTCACGGACCTTGGTCATCAGGCTGGAAAAATCACTGTCGCCCGAGACAATGGCCACCGCGTCAACATATTTTTGCGTGAAGACGACCTCGAGGGCGTCAATGGCCAGGCGGATGTCGGCGCGGTTCTTGCCACCCTTCATCGGGCTGTAGGAATAGAGATGAACAAGCTCAACGGCCTGTTCGCGCATGGCGTCCCGGTACCTCAGATGCCGCGCCCAGTCCCCGTACGCACGCCTGATCGTGATGCGCCCGCGCGCCTTGATCGCATTCAGCAGCAGCCCGAGGTCAAAATCCCCAAACCTCTTGTCCGCGGAGGTAGCCACATTTTCAAAGTCAACGAAAGCCGCGATCTTGGTCTCTTCGGAGTTGGCCACAGGAAACCTTGCCTTTCTCGGGATTGCGGTGGAAAAACTTCCGGCTGCAACCCGCCTCCCCCGACAGTCTTGACAGAAGTCTTTTATCCTGCTATATTTACGGGTAACATAAAAATCAACCTCTCGTGGATCGTATTCGAGTCCTGGCTAACGCAGGCCATAACTCCTGTCATAAAACCTTTGCCATTATTGTTCTCCAGTCATTGCCAGCATCCGGCAGAACGTCAGCCGGGCACCGGCCCGCCCTGGTGTACTGCTTCCCTGCCGACAATACCAACAGGAGGATGACTGGCAATGAGTAATTCCGCCAACGAACGAGCCCGACAGTACGATGAGAACCAGTGCGCCGGTAATTCCGGCTCCGGAGCCGATCACCTGGATGAGCAGGTCGGTCTGATCATAGACCTCATCAGGAGCGGTCATACCCACAAAGCCATCTTTGAGTTATCCCAGCTCAGGGTGGCGCTCAGGGTTGAGAACTCACCGGCCGCTGACTGAGAAGCTGCCGTCCGGAACAAGCCCGGAAGTCCCTGCACGATCCTGACTCAGGGTCAGCACCCGGCGTGAAAACGCCGGGTGCTTTTTTATTGGCGAAGAATGCCGGGTTGATAATCAGTTCGCCGGTGCTTGAGTGTGGGACGCTCACCACACCTGCAGGAAGCCTTTGCTCTTCCAGTCGAAGTTCGCCGTCGTCTGACCGAGCTGCTGGACGAAGGTGTCGACCGCCCGCCTGACGCAGCAGCGATGCACTGACGTCACGTAGGCCCGCAGGTCCTGCTGGTCGAAGAGGTCCAGGCTGGTCGTCATCGCGAGCGATGTGGCTCCGTGTGTGAGCGCCTGCGAGAGCGCCTTCCGGAAGAACCCCGGCTCGACCGTCAGGAACCATGAGAAGTCCAGATGCCTGCCGTAATCCCGCGCCCCGACGTACATCCGGTAATCCTTCAGGCCCTCGCTCGTGACCATGAGGAAGTCGCGCCGCTTGCCGAAGATCCCCTTGAGCCAGCCGGGCTGGGCCTCGATCTGCCTCCACTGGACGCCGGGCAGCTGCGAACTCTCCAGATAGTGCAGGATGTTCTTCATGAGCAGTTCCTGCCGGCCGGCCCCTTCCTCGATGACGACGCCCCACGAGTCGATCAACTTTTCTTCCTTGAGTGTGACTGACATAACGATTGCCTCCTGTGTGAATCTGACCCTCAGCCGATGTGGTAGACGTGGTCGTCCGCCGCGTCGGCCGAGAGCCAGAGGGGTTGAAAGATGCTGCCGGTCCCGATCCGGTGGGACTCGGTCAGCCAGATGAAGCGCCGCGCCTTCGGGTCAACCTGAAGGCGACCTGTGGCCCGCCGGATGTTATTGACGCGCGCCTCCGAGGTGGTGACGATCAGCGCGCGAAATCCCTTGAAAGTCCCACACCGGAAATCCTCCCGGTACCGCTGGTACCCGCCGCCGAGCAGCAGGCTCGCGTAGAACCTGACGCACTTGAGGACGCCCTTCTCCTCGTCGCTGACGACTTCGGTGCCGCGGTCGATCTCCAGAAAGAAGAGCGCCGGCGTGCCACCCCGCTCCAGCGCGAAGACCGCGTCGGGCGTGTGACTGATTTTTGCCGCCGGGTCGGTCACGTCGCAGACCACATCGCGGATGTATTTCTTTACCGCTCCGCGGCCGTTCCGCTCGCCGACGTATTCCGTGATGAAGCCGAGCAGCCGGACGGCTGAGTTTTCCGCGGCCTGCGTGAGCGTGATCCGGAAGTCGCTCGTCTGCAGAAAATGCCGGATGAAGTAATAGTCCTTCGGCCGGTGGCTGGTGCGCGACCAGCCCAGATCGGTAACGTCCACGCCCAGCTGCGCCGCCACCGCCTCCGCGCCTTTGTTCTCCAGATAGAAGATCCGCTCCGGAACGTTCGGAACGGTGAAGCTCGACAGGTATCCGGCTTCGGTGAGCGCCCGCAGCCTGCGCCATGCGGTCTGGAGCGACGGGAAGTGCAGCCGCCGGATCTGCGAGGCCGAGAGGTAGCGGTATTTGTAGACGTCGCAGGTCACGGCCAGATCGCGCCCGGTCAGGCTGGCTCCCTTTGCACTCATCGTTTCCGAGATTCTCCTTCAGTTATCAAAGATGGTCCCCGGGTCGAGGTCATCGAGTACGCTGGCAGCCCGTCGTGCCGGAACCTGAGCCGGGGATGCTGGTCGCGCTGCTTCCGCCGCCGACTCACCGGCATGACCGTTGACTGCCGGGGCAGGCAGCGCTGGCAGACCGTAGTTGCGGCGGGCCTGCCCGATGATGAAGCGCGTGCGTTTGTGATTCGGGCTCTGGTCAGCCAGCTTCGTATGCATCAGAAAAGCCGACTGCCCGACCTTGCAGTAAGCCTGCCCGACCCGGAGCCTGAGGATCTCTTCAGGCGGCACGGTGATCAATTCGCCGTTGTACTCTGAGACCATCTCCTTCGAGAGCCGGAGCGCGTCCTCGCGTGAGACCTGAAAGCAGACGGTCGTCGAGACGTTGCCGAGGATTTCCTGCAGCAGGTGCCTGGGGATCTGCCCGGTCTGCTGGTGCGCGAGCGTCAGCGAAAGGGAGTACTTCCGAGCCCGCGAGAGCAGCTTCTCGTAGCTGACCGCCGCCGTGCCGGTGAAGGTCTGGAACTCGTCGGCGTAGAGGTTGAACCGGCGCCGCTCGGACTTGCCGACCGAGGCCCGCGCCATGGCCGCGAGCTGGAACTTCGAGATGACCAGCTGGCCGAGCAGCTGGCTGTTCTGCTCGCCGAGCAGCCCGTCCGAGAGGTTGAAAAGCAGCACCTTCCCCGAATCCATCGCCTTCCTGAAGCTGACCGATTGCCGCGGCTTGCACAGCACGTTGCGCACCGATTGCGCATGCAAAAATCTGCCCAGCCGGTTGGTGATCGGCAAATGCGCGTCCTTCGGCATCGAGGGGTAGACGTCGCGCCAGAAGCGGACCAGCCCCGGATCAGAGCTGGTGCGGATGACCTCATTGCGGAAGGCCGGGTCAGTCCGGTCGAGCAGGCGTTCGAGATCGAGCAGTGTCACGCCGGGCCTCCCGGTCAGGGCGTAGAGCGCCTGGCGGAGGATCTCGTCCATCCGGGGGCCGGTTTCGCCGACCGCGCGCTTGAAGACGGTCAGGTTCTCATCGACCTTGAGGTCGAGGTCTTCGCCATCGTCGAGGTAGAGCGGGTTGAAGGCCGGGCACTGTGGGTCCGACGGGTCGAAGTAGATGACGTCGTCAACCCGATGGTCGGGGACGTAGGGCAGCAGTTCCTCAGTGAGCATCTCCTGCTCGGGGGCGAGGACGCCGATCCCGGCTCCGTTCTCCAGATCCTGAAAGACGAGGTTGCGGATCAGGTTGGTCTTGCCGCTCCCGGACTTGCCGATGATATACAGGTGGCGGTCGCGGTACTCCTGCGGCAGCCTGACTTCAATCTGACAATCCTCGAAGCGGTGGCAGCCGAGCGTGATCCCTTCAACCTCATCCATCCGGCGTCCGATTTCCGCAGCGAGACCGGCAGGGGTGATTCCCGAATCAATCAGACCCGCCAGCACCTCGCGGCTGATGGCCTGCCGGGCGATGTAGCCGAGGTGGTTGGCGAAGAAGAGGACGACCTCGCCGCACTCCTCAACGCGCCGGCGTTCGGCCTGCTGCCTCTGCCATTCCGCTTCACGCTGGCGACGGGCGGACTGGCGGGCAGCCGCCACGAGCGCGATGATCGCGAACAGCACAAAAAGGAAGGCGACAGCTTCCATGGCTTTGACCGGTCGGATGAATATTGAACTGAAGGACGGCCCTGTCCGGCACTTGCAGGAATGACCGTTAAATGCCTGTGTCGTCCGGTTTGGGGCCTCAGCCACGGCTGAAACAGTTGTCCAATTCACACCAGGAAAGAGGGGTTACTAAACCAGACCACCCCTGATGCAGGCAGTTCGACTTAATTGACCCTCGTAGGACGTTGTGTCCTTTCAATGACTCGCTTAACAACCATCACCGCATATAAGATGCCCAGGGTGACCGGCAGGCCGGTTATGAAAACTATGCCTGACAATTCACCGAATCTGCTCTGCCCGTCCAGGGTAAGACGGTCCAGTAATACCGCTGTGATCAAATTATGTAGAGCTGCCAGGAGGAATGCCTGCTTTGTATAAGGCCAGAGCCGTTTCGCTGTGATCAGAGAACTGCCCATCACCCCTGCTACAAAGTGGGATAGCAATATGAGTTCAATTCGACCAAGAAACACTCCCCCAAAGAACACAAGCACACTCGCGGTGAGCAGGAGGCATAACAAAGTTATTCTCTTGAGCATATAGATGAAATGGTAAGTAAAAGGCAGAAGTCCCGGCGGAGTTATAGCAGCCTGACGATGATCAGGTAATAAGGAGAATCCTGTTTGCCATTGTATGCTGATATTTTCCTGCACAATCAGTCATACAACAACTTATCCGCCGTGGGTTCTGTCTTGAAGTATAGCAGGCCTGCAGGCTTCGTAAAGTGCGGTGTCAAACCACCATCTTACAAGCGCAATGTCAGGTGTAACTCAGGCTGGGATCACTTCCCATTCCCCTTTTTGTAATAGGGCCTCTGGCTTTATATGCTTAGTTTGATCCGTTATCCGTGTGGCGGACGGTTCAATCCGGAGTGCGGTCGCATTACGACGGGGGCCAGGGCATCCAGCCTGTATACCGTCACCCTGGCCTCTCAATAACCGATCGGCCTTTTCAAATCACCCGATCACGTCCAGTAATAGATCCGGAGCGAGCAGGCGAACGAGTTCAACTTAATGTCGGAATGGGGGAAGAACTCATAAAACGCAAAGAAACGGGCTCGAAAACCAGTGGTCATAATAACTTTGTCCATTGTGCTGCTGTAACTCAGGCGTTCAAATGTCGAACGCGATACGACCAGGTTTTCTTTATCTCCCGACGACTGCACCACAAAACCATTCTGACGTACATTCTTCGGGATCAGGAAGGTTACCTTCCAGTCATTACCGTTCAATTCAAATTTCGAGTACCAGCTTTGAGCGGCCGCGTTGCCAGTCAATGCCCGGGCCGGAAGTGGAACCAGCAACGGGAACGTGAAGGCAAGCAAAACCATTAGCACGCCAGATTTCTTCTTACCCATGACAGTACCTCCTTATTGATTGTTGCCAGAAGAAAGGTTGACGCCTGATCCCAACTATTCATCAGCTTCAATGTATAGTTGCGGGCGCAAACTTCGGATCATTCGACGGATAGCCAGACGGTATATGCACCGTTGCACATTACTGGTGTCAAGATTAGAATTCTTTTGTGTCAAGTGGCAGTTTGAATGAGATTTCATCCTCCCGACGTTGTTGATTTTAGAGTTTTGGCTTCTGAATTTCCTTGTCTGGTTCACTGAATTTTCTGAAAACTTCTGAATATGACTCAGCCTGAAAATCGCTTTTATCAATTTGGTCGCTTTGTAGTAGACGTTACACACAGGACGCTGTTGTCTGACGGTAATGCTATACCGATGCCTGATAAAACATTTGATATCCTGCTGACTCTTATCGAACACCGTGACAAAGTCATTAGTCGGAATGACTTAATGTCATTGGTCTGGCATGCGGTGGTTGAGGAGAACAATCTGGACCAGCATATCTCAAAACTGAGAGAGGTTTTTAATGATAAACGCCCTTTCAAAAACCGGCACATCAAAACTTTTCCAAGGGAAGGCTACCAGTTCGTGGCCGAAGTCAGGGAACGGTCCGAAAGCAACAGAACAGTTCCTGAACCAAGCCTCATTGAGACCAGCGAAGAACACGCTGTAGCTGAACCGGTTGAAGAGACTGATACAAGTACAATATCGGGGGCAACCTATGTCCCCCGCGAGAAAGCCAACAAGGTTAAACGGGCCCGCTGGTGGCTGGGACTGGGATTGGGTGTAGCGGTGTTAATCGCTTCAATGTTCGTCGGATCCAGGCTGGTCAGAAAGCCGGAAATTTCGGCAATCATTCCGGCCACTCCCCTTGCGACGATTGGCGATCAGAGCATTGTTCTGATGGGCCATAATTTTCAGAAAGGCTCAACCGTGAAAGTCACGTTTCCGAGCGGCGGATCGGCGATATTGAACGGCAAGCAAATTAACCCGCGGTCAGAGACTTCTTTTGTGATACTGGCGGATTTAAACGGCACCTGGGGTGAATATACTTTGGAGGTCAACACCCCTTATGGCCGCAGTTCTGCGCCGTTTCATTTCAAGGCCCTCAAGCATATTCAATCCCCGGTCATAGAAGCTGTGATGCCGGAAAGCCCCGAGGCAACCATGGAGGAACAGAGGGTGGTCGTTTACGGCCACAATTTTCAATCAGCGGTCGTCATCGAAGTCATTTTTCCAAACGGTGGAACGGCCGTCCTGCAGGCGCGGCAGATATCTGAACGAATGCCCACAGCTTTGACTATGCTTATTTACTTCGACGGACGACCGGGGGTCTACAGTATTCGGGCTCGTAATCCCAACGGAGACTGGTCTCCGCCATTCACTTTCACAGTACACTGATTGCCGTTGTGAATTCGAGCTGCAATTACATCGAACACGTGAGGGCGCAGGACGAAGCGGATCAGGGAAAGTGCGGCAGCAGAAATCATTCGCGGATCAGAGTGTCTGGCGGATTTTGTGCGAATCGTTCTCGTACCCGAATTAAGATTGAAATTAATGTTTGCTCGGCCAGTCAAGCCAGTTACCGGGTTGAGCCGCCAATCCGGATTATGCGGCGCACGGCATAAACACGCAGGTTGGCTCAACCCAGGATAGAGTTGGAGGAGTGTTCCGCTTGACACCTGTTAAGTAATAACAAGTGCCAGACTTCAGATGTTGGGAGTATTTGCGGGGTCCAGCCAGTCAAAAGTAAGAAATTTCGGCTGAAGGTGACTAAAATCCCTGTCAGTCGTCAGCAGATGTGCTTCTGCCACGTGTGCTGACGCCGCAATCCAGACATCATTCTTCCCCATCGAAATCCCTTGTGTTTCGCTGAATGAGTCAATGGCCGCGTAAGCCTGAAAGACATCGGACGTGTTGATGGAGATACGCCAGAAATACGACAGGGCAAAATTCATCTGACTGACCTTTCGTGCTCCCCACTGCCATTGAATCGCCAGCGAGCGCAGCTCCCCCTCTGTCACGTCTGAAATCATCGGGCGGGGTTCGGCCAGATACAGCGAATACTTTTTCAGGAGATATTCCCCCGTCCGGTCTCTCCGCACGAGGTGGACAAGGATATTGGTGTCGAGGAAGTAAGCTGTTGGCAAGCTCAGCTCAGCCTTCTGAGAGCATCATTCACCTGCTCGTCGGTTTCGTCGCCGGGCCACTGGCCGCAGACAACATCGGCGAGCGTTTTTCCTTCAGGCAGCGGCCTCGGCGGCCTGCTCTGCTGAAGCAGCCTTTCGCGTGCGGCAGCCTTTTCTTCGGGTGAACGGTTCACCAGAACAGAAATTGCCTCTTCAAGGGCATTCGGATTTACGTCATCCTCCACTGCACCATTCACGGTTGACTTGTCACCAAGGATGGTCACACGCAGACGATGGCCTGCAAGCTCGTCAGCTCGCTCTGCTATTTCTTCCCAAGTTCCTTCGATAACCTGCTCTACTGCCATAACTGCTCCGGTACAAACGAAAACCCCGCCCATTGCAGGATCCGTACTTCATCATACCCCCGACCTTGGTCACACGCAAAGAAAAGCGCATTCCATCAAGGCAGGAGAGGCGATCGGCGAAGGAGAGTGACCAGCTGCTCACAGCCAGCCCCCCATCTCCGGCCTGGCATCGGCATGGGTGAATTTGACGAAGGGGATCTCCACCCCTGCCGCGCGGGCCTGCGCCACCAGCGGGCGCGGATCGGGGCCTGGCCCGATCCGGCGGTTGCCGTCCAGCACGCCCCACTGCCCGGTGAACTCGTGGCGGTGTTCACGCAGCCACTCACGCACGCCCGTGAAGTCGGCGGTTTTCCCGGCGCGGCTGATTTCAGGCATGGAAGTCACGGACATAACTCACACTCCTTGTCGGCGAAGATCATGCCCCTCGGAAAGAGATACTGGCAATCTATGCCTGAGTACCTTTTCGGGCGCGGCGGCTGCCCCGCCCTTCTGCGGCCTGCCTGAAAGCAGGCCTTGGTGTCATGAAAACATGTTTCCATGAAAGCATGGAAATAACTCTTTTTCCCATATATCCGCTGTATTCCTTGCGAGCCGGACTGCCAGCTGAGTTCTCAGGCTGGCGGAACATTCGATATCAGGAGCTTGACAAGACAGACTGAAGCTGGCTAGGATGAAAATGCTACTCGATTAATCACTGTTCATAACCGAACTGATACTCTATTGAGTGCAGCGCATGCGCGCTGTACTACAGGCTTATGTCTATATACGGAGGCCAGACAGCGCCGTTGCAAGGGATTTCGGCGACACAAGCCGGGCACAATTTGTAAGAAAATGAAAAGGGGGAACGAAATCTGATCGTTCCCCCTTTTTGTGTTTGAGTGAACAACAGAAGAGATATTTCCCTGACAGGATTTCATCTCGCTTCCGGTGTTCATTCACACGAGGGGTGGGAGTCAACGGAGAGCTCCACTTAACCTTCGATTGAAGGTCCGTTATCCTAGCTTTCCGCAGATTCTCATTCAATGAGCCAGCGTGCTTTCTCCACGCTGGCTTTCTCATAAGATTATCATATTGATAAAAACGTTGCGCGTATCCTGCTTTTCATTACCGCGTCCGCAGAATACTTGCGCGCGGAAATGGATGAGAGTAGACTCAGACGCAATTCTTAAATTGATGTGACGATTTGGAATCTTGACAGCCGCTGGGCTCACCCTGAATGGCAGGAATGAGCGCAGATGCTGAGAGATGGACGGTGGCACCTGCTGAGAAAGAGTAAGTGCCGCTTTAACCACGAGGATAACGGCTATGTATTCGTCACTGCCACGACGCACGTTAGTGTGCCTGCCACTCTACACTCTTCTCCTGTTTGCCGGTTGCAACAACACTGGCAACTCAACCAAAGTCGAGACCAAACTTGACACCAAGCTAAAAATTGGCGTCTTGGAAGTTACAACCAGCGATGCCGCAGCTCGGGAAAAGGAATTAAATAAAGAGAAAGAAGAAATAAACAAAGCGCGAGAAGAGATCAACCAGCAAAAACTCGCACTCGAAGCTGAAAAGAGAAAAAACGCCGAGGAAAAGAATGAGAGGCTTCAGGAGGAAATCAACAGGTTGAAGCAGTCCCATTCCGGCACACCCCCTCAGTCAGTCAGGCCCGATCGGAAATACACATCACCAGCGCCTGCCCAACCTCGTCCGCAATGTCAGACACCCTGCGTAATGGGTTCGTACATCCGGGGTGCAGGAACAACTTCTGCTCCCGCAGTCTACCGTGCGGATGGTGGTCAGCCCCCTAAGACCCAATTTTCAGGCACCCCACAGAATCAGATCTCTGGTCAGCTTGCCGACATTCAGCAGTCCGTTCATCAGGTGAATGGCAGGGTGGAGACTGGCTTTCGTGACATGGGAAACGCAATTACTGAAGTGCAGGGCAACGTTACCCAACTCCGAAACCAGGTGCAGAGTCTCTCGAACGACGTATGGCAGCTCAATCGGAAGACCGGTGTGCATAAGCTTATACCACAGCAGGGGTCAAACAAGATGTGGTGCCTCACGCACCAGCAGCTGGAAAAGCCGTAAGTATGTAAAAGGGCGACGCAGCTGATGCTACATGCAGCGTGAATGGCAATTGCAGGGGTGGTCCTGCCTGCCAACCTGACTGAACAGGTATACGCCCTGCCAGTGTACGAAGAACTTCGTGTAAGACCCGCTGGCGCACATCGCTTACACGTGCCGTGTGTGGCAGCCGGGGCGTGAGCTTGCGTCCAGCCAACGGGTCGTTTGCCGACCAGCGCCGCCGAGTCGTTGCGCGGCAGTTTTCAAGCACAGTTTTCAGCACCCACTTCCCTGTCCTGATGCTTCCTGATGAGAATCTGAAGCAGCATGGAAACATGTTTCCATGCTTTCATGGATTTAACTCCTCCTTCCTCCACATGCTCGCGCCATACTCCTTCTTCGCCTTCGGGCCGGGCCAGTAAATCAGGAGAAAGTCGTCCTCCCCCCTACGCTCGATGTCGGCGCTCTCCAGATACCCGGAATCGAGGTGAGGCTTGTGGAGCTTCCACATCTGCTTTCTCACTTTCTCCCGCTCATGGAATCGCTCCTGCGGCAGGAGTTCGCAGAGTTCGGAGTAGATGTAATTGGCCGGGCTTCCCTTCTTCGCCCTGAGGGCCGCGAACACGTTGTAGGAGATGATCTCGTAGAAGCGCTGGGTCGTCGGCGTCAGGGCTTTGAGGTACTCGAAATCGAGCGGTCTGATCTGGGCGTGCTCCAGAATCTCCCGGTACGGCTCGTTGAGCGAGAGGTAGACCGCGTCGGCTTTCCTGCCGTCCGAGAATTCCTCGCCGGTGAAGATGACCGAGTAGCGCGTGAAATTCGCGTTGAAGGTCCGCTCGCTCCCTGCCTTGTCCTTGTATTTGAGGTTGCACTTGATGAAGGTCGAGGCGTTCTGCAGGAGGGCTTTTTTGATGTCGTTGCGGTTCTTGCCGCTGTCGGCCATGTCCATCTCGCGGCAGATCTCCCGCAGGCTGCCGAGCCGGACGTAGCGGCCGAGCCGGTTACGCTCCTCGTCGAGGATCCGGTTGATGTAAGTGGTATCCAGCTTGTAGGCGAGGAGGCCCGGCGGTCCCTCTCTCTCGTTGTAAGAGACCTGCCAGAGGAGTTCGAGCTTTCCCTTCTCGCTCAGGTGTTCGAGGTTTATCTCGATGTCCTTCTTCGTCAGGCGGTGGATCGGGAATCGCGAGAGCGCGGTTTCGATCCTGATGAAAAGAGGATGATCCCGGGGAATCAGGTCCAGCGATTGCTCTTCTTCCCTGTAGGCCATGCTTTTCCTTTTGGTAGCTCAGTTCTCGTTGGGTAAGGTGCTGCGTCCGATAATAAACAGGGTGTAAATTTGCGATGCCTAGTATTACGTAACTTGTATAAATGGGTCTAGGTTCCGCCATCTCTTATCACCATTAGCCTTCTTCCCGCAATTCGCACCGGAAGTGCCAGGTTTCGCACCGGGAGTTACCCGACCTCGCACCGGAAGTTACCCACTGGTCGCACCGGAAGTGCCAGAGTCGCACCAATAGTGCCAACCCTTCAAACCACCCACTAAATCTGGGGTAAAGGCTATAAGTTACGCTCCCAGAAAAGTTACGGGATCATCCGTTTCGCGCTTAAAAGTGCCCTCCCCCGATGACAACTCTATTTAACACTAACTACAGCAGAATGAAAGTTTAAGCGGCGGGGCAAAATAATAATTGACCGCTGGCAGGTAAACATGTATTCATGTTTTCAAGTAAACTGGTTTTCTACTTTACAGGGTGTTTACAGGGAAGGAGGGTACACGGCAGTGCGTGTGATCTCGATTACCGGCTGGAAGGGCGGGGTCCAGAAGACCGTCACGAGCGTCCATCTGGCGACTTTCCTCTCAGACAAGGGCCTCGTGGTGCTGGTCGACGGGGATGCGAACCGCTCGGCGCTCTCGTGGGCCGAGCGCGGGAAATTTTCCTACGAGGTGGTGGATCAGCGGGCCGCCATGAAGTCCATCGTCGGGGCCGACTACGTGGTCATAGATTCGCCGGCGCGGCCGGAGTCCGAAGACCTCAAGGAGATGGCCAAGGGGTCGGACCTTCTCATCCTCCCGGTCATCCCGGACGTCCTGTCTCTGGAGCCGACGCTGAAGATGAGCCAGGAGCTGCAGGGCGCACAGTACCGGTTCCTGATCGCGATGAGTCACCCGCCGCCGAACCGGGACGGGGAGCTGTACCGGCAGGAACTCGCGGACTCCGGGATCCCGGTCTTCCGCTCGATCGTGCGGCGCTCGATCACCGTGCCGCAGGCCGCGCTGCAGGGGGTCACGGTCAGGGACCTGAAGAACGAACGCGCTCAGGCCGTCTGGTCTGACTTTGCCGCACTCGGGAAAGAGGTGCTGGAGGTACTCGCTTGAATAAGATCGGGGATGTCATCCGGAAGGCCAAGGAGCAGGGCGGGGAAGAGAAGCGGGAGGAGCGGACGGAGGCCGGCAGGGAAGCTGGTAAACATGAAAACATGATTCCCAGGAAGCATGACCGGGCGAGGAAACTCGTCACCGCCGACGTGCCGAAATTCGTCCGGGCCTACTGGGCCGCGCGTGCGAAGGACAGTGACGTGACAGTCAGGGAGGTGATTATCAGAGCGATGGCCGGCAGGTTCGGGCTGCCCGCAGGGATCACGCTTGAGAAGCTTCTCAGGGACAGGGGTGACGTCGAGTGAGGCCGGCCATTAAAACATGTTTCCATGTAAGCATGGTGATGATTTTCGGCGAACGGCGGCAGGCGCTTAAGGCCACGTCCCTCTCAGTGCCAGAAGTAAAACGGGGTGGGACAGGCTGGTATGAGCGGGGGTAAGAAAGTGCGCGAAGACCGGACTCGGGGATCCGTGGCTGAAGACGATTACTGGCAGGCAGAGCAGCATCTGGGTCTGATCGAGCTACCACCATTCAATCAGGAGCAGGACCTTTTCTTCCTCTGGCACCGGAGCGAAGAGAAGTACCCGAAAAACCACCGGGAGATCGGAGTGAGGCTCCCGACCGCCGGCGTCCGCGACTACGTCCACGTCAAAGCCTGCTACTACACCCCGAATATTATTCTGACGGTCGGCCTCACCGAGCCCGTGCAAACGAGCTTCGGCGAGGAGATCGGGAGCGTCGAGGGCGTCAGAAGGGAAGGGAGCACCCGCCATTTCATCGGGAGCCTTCAGGCATGGTATTACCGGGGCGAGCGGACGCTCATGCTCTGGGAGGTGGACCTCTTCGGCCCGCATAGTGCGGATGACCCGACTGAAGACTTCCTGCTTCAGGTGCTCTGGCATTACTTCGAGCAGGGTCTCCTCGTGCGTTTCCCGGACTGCCTGAAGGTGGTTACGCCCGGCTGGGAGCCGAAGTACGAGGGCGCGAGCTGGCGCGAGTTTTTGAAGGGCCGTGGTTTCTTCCCATATGCGGACAACACTTTTATCAAGCCTGTCGGGGAGATGGCCATATCATGAAGACCATAAATCCAGCAGGGTCAGAACGGTATTACATAAGAGCCGTTATCGGACTCAAACGATTCCTAGCTTTTCGGCCTGTTCGTTTAAGCGAACTCACCCGTGGAACACTCAAAGAAAGGGGCTGTGAATGGCCGAATACCTGACCACAAAACAGGCGGCAACACGGTTGAACGTCTCGCACCGGTGGGTGCAAAAGCTCATCGAAAAAGGACTTCTCGAAGCCGAAGGCGAGGTGAGGGCGCGGCGCGTCTCGGTTGAAGCGTGCGACAGTTACGCGAGGGGTGGAATCCGTGGAACACTGCCTCCGGAACCGGAAGAGCCGGAGTTCCGGTTTGATGAGGGCGAGCAGCTGACCGAACTCTATTACCACCTGACGGAGACGATGAAGCGTCTTGACGCCAAGCGGATCCCGGCCGGCCTCCGGGAAGAGATCCTCGACGCCGGCGCACGGTTCGCCCAACTGCTCGGGAAGGCCCGGATGCTGCAGGGAGAGAAGAAGTTTTACTTGTAAGCATGGAAACATGATGACATGTTTCCATGTCGTCCGTTCAGGCCAGTACCGGCAGGCCCATTGGAGTCAGCGCGTCGAGCAGAAGGTGCGAGCCGTACCCGACTATAGCACCCACCAGAAAGCCCGCCAGCAGACGACAGCAGAAAGCCTTCACGTAAAGCCACAGAGCTTCAAGTCCCTCAGCCATCCGGGCCTGCGCGTCAAACTCTTCAGCCCAAGCGAGCAGCCGCTCTCTCTGTTGCAGTGCCGCCGGGCCGGCCAGCGTCGCGGCTCCGACAGCGAATACCTGGCTGTGAAAGAAAGATCTGTGTCGGGGGCTCGTAGCCGGTTCCAGCATGTCCGGCAGACGGTAGCCGAGTTCCGTTCCGAATACACTCCCGGCCACCTCACCAAAAGTGATTGGGCGACCTTCGTAATAGTTCAGACCGAGCGTCGCGGCGATCCCTGTAACCCGGCCGAACTGACAATGAGTTTTGCCATTTGCCATATACTTTCCTTTCTTCATTATACGAGGCAGCAGTTTTTATCGGGGCTGGACCAGTCACTTTCATAATATACAGCCACGAGTCAGAACATGTGCAGCTATGAGCCTGAAAAATGCTGGTGCAATGTCACTTGGTTGTTAGTCGCCTCGCATCTCCGACTCCGGTACGACCATCAACCCCGCAGATGTGACAGTCAGGTTTCGACCGGTGAATTACCCGCCTGATGCTGAAGTTCGTCAGCGCCTCCTTGATGTGAATCGGCAGAGGGGTGTCGAGAAACGGCTGCGCCAGATGTCGGAGTACCAGCATTCCGAAGGAGGCCGCCCGCATGTTCAGATCCATCACTGCCGGTGCGCCCATCGGGATTTCGCCGGAGTACCCCATTGCAAGAATCCGCGCCTGTTCGTCCGGCTCCATCCCTTCAAGGGTCACGCGTTGCTGCGACACTATCCCTGAGCAGATGAGACAGGGGCGACCAGGGGCGACGTATGAAACGCGCGCATCCAGACTTTGAACTCCCGCGCCGACTTCGGTGCCAAGATCGATGTACGGGATCAGGTACTGATACGCCACTTCGGTGAGTACGAGCCGCGGCCAGTCCCTGTTATCGACGCAGCCGAAGACGAGATCACAGCCCCGCAGTTCAAATGCGACCTTCTCCTGCCTGATATCACCTCCCTCAATAACTGTGATACGGGTTGGCATTCCGATCTCATCAAGTGCCTCCGCCATTCGCCCGGCCTTGGCGACCTTGCCGGCGGCGTCACGGTTGCGGGAGTGCAGGACCCGATTCAGGCTGATTTCCTCGATGAAGTCGAACTCGAAGATCACCACCTCGCCCACGCCGGCCCGGACGAGGAGTTCCAGAACGAGTGAGCCTGTCCCGCTCGCGCCGACGACGCCGACGCGCATCCCTGAGAGCCGGGCCAGCGCCCCGCGACCCGTCAGGGCGAGGCCTCGGTCGAAGATTGCCGCCGGTTCAGGCGGCGGTGGCGGCGGAGCGCCGTTGAGTGGCAGCCACCGAAGCTGTTCGCCCATGATTAATAACTCGCCCAGCGGCTCAGGGGTCAATGCCTGAGGGGACCACAGGCGGCCGGCGGCGGAATTCTTTCCTAGCACGACACTCCCGAAGACGCCATCAGGCTGAAGCTCGTAAAGGTTTGCCATCAGCCGGGGGTCATTGGCATCGTCGTATGGCGAGAAGCCGACATGTCTGTCAGAAAGCGGGTGCGTGTGGACCGTCAGGAAGCCGGCCAGATTGCGCCGTCGGACTGTCAGGAGCGCCCGGCGTAAGAAGGCGCTGGAGAATACCAGTCCGTCGTGCCCCTGCTCGGTCACCTCGCCCTCCAAGGGGGCCAGAACTTCGCTGACAATCAGCGAGGGATACGAAGGGTGGTTGTTTCGCGCCACCAGGAGGATGCAACCGGTCTCCGGCGGGAAATCAATACCCTGATGAAAGGACAGAGAGGTAAGCCTCCGTAACAGGTTGTAGTCATGCTCGGTGATCCGGAGTTTCATTACTTGACACCTCTCTGCAGAAAGAAACCTCGGCAATGCTCGACATGGGTGGAAAGGTCGTCCTGCCGCGGATTCCATGGGCGGTGGTCGGCGTAATGCCACGAGACAAGAATCCACCAGCGCCCGTCAAAATTATGTCTGCTCTGCTCTCTGGGTATGGTTCCGCTCTGGTGGCGCGCGGTGGCCTCTATATAAAAGGCGTCGAGAAATCCGGTCGGGTAGGTGGCGGGGACCGCGATCAGGATGCTGACCTCACAGGGCGTCCAGGGCGGCGAAGGCACGAGCAGTCCTTGAACCTCGACATACTTCTGCCCCCCGATGACGAGGAGGCGGGCGTCAACGCCCGCCTCCTTCAATTCTTCCACGTCATCCTCAATGGTCTGAGATCCCCGAGAGGGGCGTGGTCGCTTGCCGGTGTCGCCGTATTTGCCGTCGGCCTGCGCCTCGAAAAGATCGCCCCGCCTGATTTGCAGTGGCGTGTCTGGCGGGAGGAAAGCGGCGCTATCGGCGCGGTACAGGCTGAATTGCGCCGGGTCGAAGCCAAAGCTGGTGAGCAACTGCCTCGGGGTCGCGTTCGGGGAAGGGGCAACATCCCACTTCACGTTGATTTTTATCAGCAGCCTGTATTCAATGCCGAAGTGGCGCGAGCAGCCGTGCGCCAGCGCCAGCCACAATGGCTGACTCAGCTCAGTGAGAGGCTCGCTCCAGTCATGGCCATGACGTTCGCGGCACCGCAGATAGTCCTTCGGCTCTGCCGGAGCTGGCGGCAGCAGGGGCTTGCCAAGAACCTGTGCACCCTGCTCGAAAACTTCGAGCAGGGTGTCAGTCAGCGCGGCGCGGAAGTGCTTTTCGTCACCGCCGGGAAGTTCGCGGATTCCGAGGCGCACCTTTCTGTGACTGAAGGATGCGGGCGGTTTTCCATGGTCTTTAGCTTCAGAAAGAATTTTCTGAAGCTCGTCATCATTGATCTCGTTGTCCTCCGCGTCGAGGACTACTGAATTTTGTCTTTCCATAATTTCTCTCTCCTTCTCAGAGCGTGACCTGCTCCAAGCGTTTCGCCGATTCAAAGATATGCCCACGTCGGCAGCGCTGGGGGCTGTGACCGATCCGGGCGACCTGAGATAAATTCGCGATTGTCAATCACGGCCACCAACGGGTTTGCAATGGTTTCAACTTGCCTTTTTTACATCGAGGTATTCCACTCACTGGCTGGCTTCCAACGGGGCTGTTTCCGCCTGCGAACCCTAGTGCCGGTTGCAAAGCTGTATTTGCCATCGCGTAGTAGAACGCTGCCGAATGCAAGGGCGCTGGTCTTCAAAAAATAGTTTTGTGAGAATGGCAAAACCACTCTGTAACCCGGCATTAGTGTTTGCGCCTGCCCCGGCTTCTGTACAACCCGATACCTGTGAGGAGGTCAACAATTGACGAACAAAGCACAAGAAACGTTGCACAATATGACCGATGAAGAGCTTGACAAGCTGATTCTGCATCTGGGCCGGTACGCGCTGAGTGTCAGCAACAACTACACTTGGCGGACCGGCGATTCGATCTCTCTTCCCGGTGGGGAGACGGTTGAATCGGTTGTCTCTAAGGCACTTGAAAAGGTATTGTCCGGAGATCGCCGGTGGGATCCGCAAAAAGACCCGGATATAAAAAAATATCTGATGGACGTGATCGACAGCCTGATGAGCCATCTGGCTGCAAGTAGCGATAATAAACTGCTGACGGTCGTTCCGGCTGAAGGCAGTGAAAATGCGGAGGCTTGGCAGTCCGGTTCCAAAAAGGCCGACCCGGAAGCAGCGTGGCTGGCCAGACAGTCCATGACACCCGAGAAGGAGCTGGAAGCGAAGGAAGCCGCGGAGCTTGAGGAACACGCCATTCAGATGCTTCTGAAAGAAGCAAAAAATGATGCTGCCCTGACAGCAGTAATACGCGCCATGCTGGACGGCGCAAACCAGTGCGGCGAAATCGCGGAGGTTATCGGTATTGATGTCACGGAAGTTTACAAGGCGATGAAACGGCTTGACCGCAAGGCTGCTGCTGTTCGCCGGAAGCTGAACAATCAGGGTGCCGCGGTCAGGATCAACAAATAGGAAAAGGAGAAAACAACGTGAATACTGAAAACAACAAGGCAGCACTTCTGGGACGGATCAGCAGACTCGCTGGTGAGGCCGACTGGACCGCTGAAGAACTCAAAGAGGCGCTCCGGGAGGAAAACGTTGACCCTGATCAGTTCGTAAAAAACGTGAGAAAAAGGCTTTCTCCGCTGCTGACGAATCGGGAACGGGCGGGTGAAGCAGACAACAGAAATTCTGAGGAAGCGAGAGGTTTCCCGGGAATTCTGGCGGCGGCAAAGCAAAAAGGTCTGAGCAGTGCTCAGCTGGCCGCGACCACTGGGTTGAGCGTGGTGCTTGTGACAATGCTGGACCGGGGATTGATCAGCCTTGGAAGGCTTCCCAAGGTCATTATCGAGCGGCTGGCACAAGCGCTTGATGCCACGACCCGGCAGGTAACGGATTATTTGCTGATCGGACCGCGCCTGGCGCCTGATGCCAGCTACAAGGCCGAGGATACGCCGGAGCTGCCGGAGCCTCAGGACTTCTTCGAGGCCGTGCGAAATGATCCCGCACTACCACCAGAGTATCGTCAGCAACTGCTTTCCCTGGAAGGAAACGCTGAGTAGCCGTGGCAGGGAGGACGCCGGTGAACCACTGGGATTCTATCCGACTTGAAGCGAGAAAACGGCATGAAGAGGCCGTGGCGATCACAGGTGGAGACGAGTCGGTGGAGGGCCTGCTCGAAGCGGCGGCCAGAATGACCGGGGTACCGTGCCAGGGACTGTCCGCCGGGCACCGGCTTCTTTATAAAGCTCAGGCGGTGCTGCACAGTGATTACGTCTGGTATAACCACGACCTGGAGTTGTGGCAGCAGCAATTCAATCGGGCACATGAGTATGCGCATTTCTGGAGGCATGGTCAGGGGACCTGCTGCAGCGCGGCTGATCTCAATGCCGAGGTGACCGAGGATTCAATTGCCATCGGGGCCGAACGCGTGGACGGTTACGGCCCGCACGAGCGCCGCGAGCTGGAAGCAAACGTCTACGCGCGCGAATACCTGCTGCCCGGCAATAAACTTCGAAAGTGGTTTCTTGATGGAGACAATGCAGAGGCCATCGCAGCGCGGACCGGCTTGCCGTCTGGCATGGTGTTTCACCAGCTGACGCGCGCCTTACTCGGCGGAGAACTCACTGAGACTGACCTTGGTAACGATGAGACCGGATCACCTGAACTGGACGTCAGTCAGCAGGCCGCGGCATTCTCCGGCGATGAGGAATGGCGTCGGGGGGAATGCGAACCGCCCGTCTTGGTGGACGCCGGTCCGGGGACCGGCAAAACACGAACCCTTGTGGCTCGGATCACTTACCTTCTGTCCGAGCGAAAGGTTCAGCCTTCGCAAATACTCGCACTGACCTTCTCAAACAAGGCTGCGGACGAAATGTATTCGCGAATCAGGGGTGCCGTCGCCGGTCCTGATGCCGGACAGATCTGGATGGGGACATTTCACAAATTCGGGCTTGACCTCCTGCGTCAATACCACCGGGAACTCGACATCCGGCCGAAGCCAAGAATTATAGATCCTGTGGATGCGCAGTTCCTGCTGGAGCAGAATCTCGCGAGGCTCGGGCTTCACCATTACCGATCACTTTACCTTCCGACTTCCAGTCTCGGCGCAATCTTGGATGCAATCTCCCGCGCCAAGGACGAAATGAAAAGCCCGCAGGAATATGCCTCTCTGGCAAGAGCCGAACTATATTCAGCGGCCGATGACGAAACGCGAAAAAGGGCTGAAAGGTCACTGGAGGTTGCTGAAGTCTATAAGGTCTATCAACAGTTACTCGCCGCGAACGGGATGCTCGATTATGGAGACCTCCTCATGCTTGCCGTCAGGCTGCTGAGACAACATGCGGATGTGCGTGAGAAGTTGCGGACACGGTTCCGTCACATTCTGGTGGACGAGTATCAGGACGTAAACTCCGCCAGCCGTCAAATGCTGAAGCTGCTAACGAAAAATGAAACCAGCTTTGGTGCCGATGGAGATGGCCTCTGGGTAGTTGGCGATCTGAGGCAGGCAATTTACCGGTTTCGTGGTGCGGCCCCGGAAAATATGACACTTTTCGCTACGGAAGACTTCCCGCACGCCAAGACTATTCCGCTCAAAGCCAACTACCGATCCCAAAGGCCGATAGTTGAGACGTTCACAGAATGTGCTGCCAAAATGCGCGCACTGTACGGACGTGATGCTGAAGCTTGGCTGGTACAACGGATCGAGACCAACGGCGAGGTGCGTTTCAGGTCTTCACCGGACGAAGCGGCAGAAGCTGAAGACATTGTTGAAGAGATTCAGCGCCTGCGCGAACTTGGGGTTGCATATCGGGAACAGGCCGTGCTTTGTCGCGACCACAAATCGCTGGCCAGAGCAGGTAGTGTTCTGGAGAAATCGGGTATCCCCGTGCTTTACCTGGGCGATTTCTTTGAGCGCCCCGAAATCCGTGATCTGATGTCAATCATCTCTCTGGCATCGATCCCGGATGGTCGAGCCCTTTATCGGGTCGCTCAGTTTGGTGAGTATGGCCTGCCACCCGGCGATGCGCATAAATTCATTGCCGGTTCCCTCGGTAAGGGGTTTCACTTCCCGGAAGCCCTGCGAATCGTCTCAGACGTGCGGGGCCTGTCATCGGCCGGGCGGGAGAAACTCAGGTCGATTGCCGCTCACTTCAGCAGCTTCCATTTTGGATCCCAGCCCTGGAGCGTGCTGACACAGTACCTGTTCGTCAGAAGTAACTATCTTCGGCCGCTTGTCTCGGACCAGTCGGTCCAGTCGCAGCAGAAGCGTCTCGCGATATACCAGTTTTTACTGCTCGCCTACCAACTGCGCAACAAGTTTGAAGAACAGGCAGGCGACAACAAGAGGCATTTTCTCAACTATCTGAGACGACTCAAAAGCAACGGGGAAGCGAAACAACTGCAACAGGTCCCGCCCTGGGCTGAGGACATCAACGCCGTGCGGATGATCACCGTACACGCGGCCAAGGGGCTTGAGTTCAGTGCGGTCCATCTGCCTGATCTGTGCGAAGGGCAGTTTCCGTTAGGTTTCAGACCGCCCAAGTGTCGGACCCCTGAGGGACTCATTTCCAAGGACCTGCTCAACAGTCACGAGGAGGAAGAGGAGTGCCTGTTTTTTGTCGGCCTCTCACGCGCGAAGGATTATTTGTGCCTTTACCGCCCAAGGGAATATAAAGGAAAAGAGGCTCGGGGTTCCCGCCTGCTTAAAATGCTGGGTGGCATCCTTCCGCGGCCTATTTGGAGGGATATGGTCCGTCGGCCTGTACAGCCGGCGAATAAAATCCTGCCCGTCCCTCCCCGTGAAAAACAGATATACCCTGAGCGCAAACTGCAGACCTACTCACAATGTCCCCTCAAATACTATTACCAGCATATATTGAACATCGGTGATCAGCGGAGCGAATTGGCATACGCACAGACCCGTCTATTTGTGTACAGGGTCTGGGATGCAATCAGGCAGGCACGACTTGAGGGGCGTCAGCCTGACCCGCCCGCCGTCGCGACTCTGATTAACAAGGAGTGGGAAGAGTACGGACCGAAGGGCCATGCCTACGAGACTGCATACAGAGTCGAGGCGGTGGCAATGGTCAACCATGCGCTCAATTGGAGTGAACAGGTCGCCGCACGCATTATCCGCCCGGATTGGGATGTTGAGCTCAGTAACGGAGTGGTGGCTGTGCAGCCGGATTATGTTGAAGAACCGTCGGACGGAAATCACAACCTGCTTGTGCGGCGCCTGCGCCTCGGGGCGGCCCCGGACAGGCCTCCTGATGACGAAGTTTATACACTTTACGCAATGGCGATGGAACGGAATTATCCTAGTAAGGGATATCAGATTCAGGCGCTGTACATGACCGACGGTGCGATCATCAACATCCACACAACCAGGCAGCAGCGAAAATCAAGCATACAGAAATATGAAAAAGCCATTCAGGGCATTCTGAACAATGATTTCACACCTCGACCTCAGGATAAGCTCTGCCCGTTTTGCCCCGCTTATGTCATCTGTCCTTCGAGGGAACCAATTCCGGAAAACCCCTGACGCATACAAAGTCGAGAATTGAACTCGCACCCCGCAATCCCTCTGGTAATGATCCCTGCCATATGTCTGTTCGCAGATGTTATTCCGCCAGAGGTTTCTACCGTAAACACTCCGTGACAGCCTTGTCCAGCACATCAACATAGATAGGCATTGGGGAGCCAGTCTTCATCTTCCAAACGGTGTAGCCGCCTTTGATGACTTTGCCGCGCAATTCTGATTGCTTGCCTTCGGTGATAAAGCGTACCTGAACTTTGGTCTTCCCATCTTCTTTGATATCGAAGAGTTTCCGGGCCACGGCGTCGGACAGCAAGTGCCCGCCCTTGGTATCCAAGCAGAAAATATTGCCCTTCTTCCAGACGATGAAATCAGGGTAGAACGACGCGGTATCACCCTCGGACAGCAACGGGATGTAGAAACCACCATTAGACGGGTTACGGTGCCATACAGGGCCAGCGGCGTCGAGCGCGGTCGCAAAGGCCAGCTCAAACTTATTAAAACCGGTGTATCGCTCATACAAGCCATTGGTGAAGGCTGGGGCATTCTTGGGCACACGCAACGTGCCAAACTTGAACGCCTTGATGCTCTCATAAACCAAGTCAGAGTTCTGATAAAAGGCTTCGACGATCTCGCGCGCCAGCTTCTCCGTCAGTTTGTCTGCCTTGCTTTGCACCTGAACCCGAACATCGAACTTCTCATCCTTGAGGTCTACCACTGCCAAGGCGCGTGATGAATGCGACTTGATCGCTGTATTGATCAGCCAGCGAAGGCGCACGGGGTTGGTGTGCCCATCAATCTTCCATTCGACTGCACCAGTATCTTTTCCGAGTGCTTCAAGGTCTACTACTTGGGTCGTCGTGTGAGCTGCTCCTAGGGTATTGACGTCTCCCTCGGAGAAATTGGGAAACTCATTGATGATTTCGATGATGCGCTCGCGGGCTGCCTCCGAATCCACAAAAATGTGGTGCAGCTCCACGCTCATGTCACCCTTGGGCTGCAAATCATCAGCACCACCACTCACTCCGCCGAAATTCTCAGTAATCTCGATTGGCGCACCTTCCGACTGCAATTTCGCCTTCACCTTTTGAATTGCTTCGGTGAAGACGTTCTGACTGTCCACTCGAAGGAAGAAGTGTGCGCTATTCAACAAGGGGTTTTCATAGTGCATCGCCCCATATTGGCGCAGTACTCGGCCAATTATCTGCTCGACTTGGATGGAAGATCCCATACTTTTGTCGACGTAAGCTAAGTAGCACGCGGGATCGTCCCAGCCCTCCTGCAGGGAAAGGTTGAAGATGATGTGATGATAGTCCCCGGCGTGGAAATCGTCGAAGTCGTTCTCACCCTTGGAGAACAAATTTACCTCGTCTGGCTTGTTCCCTTCCACGAAGGTCAGGTTTGCGTAGATGGCGATGTCTTTCGGCGAGACGCCTTTCTCTTCGACCAAGTAACGCCAGATACGAATCGGTGGGGCTTTGCGATGCTCAAAGGGCTTGCTCGCATCATCTTTCTCACCGTCATCTGCGATGTTTGTCTTGCAGACGTAAATGGCTTTTGGCTTGAAGCCCAACTCATGGTGAGTAATTTCCCCGTTGAGGACTTGCATTCGCTTAATCAGGTCGTCCAAGCATCGTTCCATGGGTGCGGTGGTCCCGTCAAACTGAATCGCCCTCTTCACCAGTTGAGCTTCCACCACCTTATCGCTGCTGACCGCCGTCGTGATGAATCGCTCTGCCTCCGGCCGGCCGTGCGCGTCGGCGGCTTTGAGCGCCGCGAAAGGTCCGGGATCGTCGGCTTCCTCGACCCAAAGTTTAATGGGCTGGATAACCGACTTCTGAAAGTTGGACGGTAATTTTAGCGTGGCGCTGGCCAGAAGATAGGCGTCTGGTTCCAGCTCGGCCAGTAATTCGGTTTGCTGTTCCGAAAGGTTGTGGCCTTCGTCGTAGACGACAAGCAAGGGACGTCGTTTGCCTTCGTTCTTGCGCTCGATCAAACGTTCCCAAGGGGATTGGTCGCCGAATAAGTCGGAGTCCTTCTTATAGACATTCAGTGTACCTTCGGACTGGTCCTTGTTATTGAACAATCCTGTGGTAGTCATCAGCAACAACGGAGTGGACCCATCTGTGATCAGTTGTGGATTTATGCCTTGGATGTTAATGATCCGAAAACCTTCGACGATCTCGCTATACTTCCCCCCCGAAAAGTTAGTGTAGGTCTGCGCCACCACCGACTTCGCTTTCGACATCCACAGCACAATCGGCTCGGTGCCGAGATGCCCACGCATCAGCACTACAGCCTGAGCTAGGATCGGCGTTTTTCCAGCCCCCGTTAGCGCCGACAGCGCTTGGAAGAACGGACGCGGTTTGGTGCCTTTTCTTGGCCGGTCTGGGTGGTTGGCGAAGAATGCATAGCGGTCGGCCATCGCCCTGGCACTGTCACTCTGAAATTTTTTTAGTTCAAGCATCCGTATTCTCCTCGTTGTTGAAGGCGTCAGAACGTGGATTGAAGCCGATGTGTTCGAGTACTTTGTCAGGGATCTTGTAGAACTCAATACCTGCGCCTGTATAAGGTGCGATATTGGCATAGACGTGGTAACGGGAGGCCAAGCCAGCGGCTTTAGCTTCCACCGCTATTGCCTTGAAAACTTCGCGGTTCAGGACGGAAGGCTTATCCGCCGATTGCCAAACGAGAAAGAATCCCTCCTCTTTCGGGTTCACCGCAAATAGAAAGCGATGTTGGCCTACCGGAAACCGGCGAAGATAAGATTTTGCCCTCTCGGCCTTATCCCAATAACTTGTCAGTAACAAGTCGATCATCTCTTCCCGCGCCAGTGCGTTCACGGCGTCGGCGTCAATTTTTTCGCGTTTCAGCTCCATAAAGCGAAAACCACCCGGCACTGGTTCGCGTTGTCCGGTAGCCCAATCCCCTGTAATGACACGGCGGACGCGTTCGGCGGTCAGGGTCTTGGCATAGTGGTCACCCTTTTCCGTGTTGCCTTGCTCAATCAGGATGAACCGGCGGCTTGATTCTGACTCCTTGTTTAATTCGAGTACGGCGTGACCAGTGGTCCCAGAGCCGGAAAATGGATCAAGTACAATCCCGTCAGGTCGACACCATATTTGGATAATCTTCTTGAAAAGCCTGAGCGGTTTGACGGTTTTGAAGTCATGCCCCTTTCCGACAACTGCATCCAACTCGTTAATTCCGGTCTGGCTATGACCCGACTCTTCATGAGCCCACGATTGACTATCTATCTCAAGTGGGGTCTCGTAGTCTTCATTCGCCCAGTAAGTCATAGGGATCAGGCCTCGACGAACATCCTTCAAATATTTTTTTAGACGAAAGGCCCCCAACCCATTATCACGCCAGTAGCCAACAGGCCAGCAACCAGCGTCCAGTATGGCTTGTGCCTTACTCTTGGCTACTTGAAGTGATCCATTTATAACCAGTCCCGGTGCCTTTCCATCATCAAGGTCTTTCGAAATATAAGTCGATCCCCATGCTTCCAGCATCTTTTTGACTCGAGAACGCTCTGCCGCCCAACAGCGTCCCTCCGGAGGGTAGTTTATTTGCCCCGTAAACGGAGATTGAACTCCATAGACTTGGCCGTAGTGTGTATCTGCACCTGGTCCACTCAAATCGCCTGGTGCCCAAGGCTCAGGATCTCCGTCGGGAGAACCGTAACGAGAATTCATTTCTTCAGTGCGTTCGAGCAGCTTTGTCTTTGACCTGCTTATGTCCTTTGCATACACAAGGACGTATTCAGTTGCTGTTGAAACTTGGCTGCGCGCTCCAACATTGTTTTTTGGTGCATAGCTCTTTTGCCAGTTGATAATGCCGATCCGATTTTCTTCTCGGAAAATCTCGTCCATCAGCATGCCCAGCCGAAACAGTTCTCTGTGGTCAATGCAGATGGCAATAACACCACCCGGTTTCAGCATTTCTCGCATCATCCAGACGCGGGGTGTCATGAAGCGGAGCCACTTGCTGTGGCGAGATCCATCGTCCTTTGGCACTATTTCTCCCAGATCTGGATCATTGGGGTCTTTGTCCCATTTGTCGTTGTAGCGGAAGTCTTCGCCAGTGTTGTAAGGAGGATCAGTAAGGATTAGATCGACTTGGCCGCGGTACTTGTAAAGCGTGACCATGGCGGATAAGTTCTCGCCATCCCAAATCTCATTCTCTGCTTGGACCTTTTCCTCGCCAATGGAGATTTTTTTTAAAATGCGACTGAGTTTGGGTTTGACCAAGCGTATGATCTGCCACGGGGCTGTGCGCCCCGTGTAACTCATAACAATACCGTCCTTACCTGCCTCAACTAGGGCTGTATCATGCTCTTGTAGCAATCGAATCAAAGCGGATCGAGGTAGCTGTTCGTAATCCACGTTATTCCCTTTTTTGGAAAATATTGGTTGGGAAATTTCTCTGCCGTGTATATAGCAGATGAAAGATTTGTGCAGTAAGGGTGCCGTAATTCCCTGAGTTATCCAACTCAGCTGATTCTTTGCCTCCTGTTTAAATCCAGTGCTGCTGAGCTTTATCAATACAATACAAAAATCTGCTGATACTCTGAGCCGCATAGCCCGTGTCCCGTGTCTGCCTGATGGGAATTACTCCTCAAACAAGTAGTAACTTTACTGGATGAAGCAGGCAATGACTGAGGTCTTGATCACCTGCGTCATGGTAGCCACGGAGACCGAAAAACTTTCTGCTTCTGAATGATACAGTCTTGGTTACGTGAATGCCAACGTAGATGAACTCACTCGCGCCGGAGGAGCCTGGGACCTTGAACCGTAACACCACAGATGCCACGCGCTGATCATCACCGCTGCCTGAGCAGGTAGTGGAAGGCATTTTCGCGGTCATGAAGCGGCCTGCTTCACCGCCGCAGGCCGTGAAAGGATGCTCTTTCTTTTCAGCTCAGGCTGAAGAGGGCAGAGTCTCGGCGCTGAACGGCGGCGAGACCGCCCCGTCGATCATCAGCTTCACGCAGATGCTGTAATTCGGCAGCCCGACCAGATCGGCGGCAGTGAATACCGGCGCGAATTCACCCGCGAGCAGCTCCGCGTCAGCCACGCCGAGCCGGAATGAGATGATCGTGCCCGCGTTGCCGAGCAGCGCGTCCCTCACCTGCGGGTCGAGCTGCGAGAGATACTGGTGCGCGAGCGTCAGGTTGAGCCGGTATTTTCTTGATTCTGAAAGCATCGTCGCGAGGCTCAGCGTCGTGAAGTTCTGGAATTCGTCCGCGTAGACGTGGAAGTCCCTCCGCTCCTCTTCGGGGACGTCGGCCCGGCTGAGTGCCGCGAGCCCTGCCCGCGCGAGCAGCAGTGAGCCGAGTAGTGCCGCCGTATCACCGCCGATCCTTCCTTTCGCCAGATTCACCAATAGTATTTTTCCTTCGTCCATCACCCGGCGCAGCCTGAAGGCGCTCCGGGGCCGCACGAGGATGCGGCAGAGCAGCGGGTCGGCGAGGAACGCCCCCACCTTGTTCTGCACGGGCGCGATGACCTCGACGCGGAAGCGCTCCGGGTAGCGCTCGTACTCGCCGAGCCAGAACTCCCTGACCTGCACATTCTCTGTTTCACCAGCCACCCTCCTTCGAAAACCACGATCATCGAGCAGGCGCAGCACGTCCACGAGCGTCGCCTCCTTCTGCTCGAAGAGTGCCAGCAGTGCATGGCGGAGGACGTGTTCGAGCCGCGGCCCCCACGACTCCGGCCAGTTCTTCCGGAAGACTTCGAGCAGCCCCGAGGCCGCGAGCGACCTTCTGGCCGGTGAGACCGGTTCGAGCGGGTTGAAGGCGAGCGGGTGTTCATAGTCAGACACGTTGAAATAAATCAGGTCGGTCTGGCGTGTTTCGGGAACGTGAGCGAGCACGCGTTCGACCAGATCGCCATGCGGGTCGAGGAGCATCAGCCCCCGGCCCGCCACGAGGTCCTGCCGGATGAGGTGTTCGAGCAGCGTGGACTTGCCCGTGCCGGTCCGCCCGATGATGTAGACGGGTGCGCGGCGGTCGGCCTGCCGGATGCCGAAGCTGACATGCTCGTTACGGAAACTGGTCCGGCCGATAAAGCTGATTTCATTGTCAGGGGGAAGGGAAGTAGTCATATGGGGTGAGGGTGAATGAACGTTCTCCCTGACTGTAAAGTAAATCCGAAATCCCGGAAAGTGGGTAAAACCAGACGCCCGCGTCTGAATATACCCACTGGCGGCAATCCGCCTGATTGTTATGCTGGCTTCAGCACCGGTGCCGGGCGCCGCGGCCGAAACGCCACGACTCAGGCGCCGGACCACTTTAAGGAGGAACGAATCAATTCTGTCAGGCAGACAGACTGAGTTCGGCTGATCTTCACAGCCGCTCCCCCGGTTCCATTCCCTCTGATTTCTTTTCCGACATTCCGACAACACAACTGACCGGCTCTTTGATGCCGACGGGCGGACGACTTTGTCCGATACCCGCCAGCATCCGGCCACCATTCCCGAAAGGAGTTTTTGTTATGACGCTCATTGCCCACTGCGGCACCACGAAGATCACGCGGGCGGAATTGAAGAATATTCACACGCCCGAAGGAACAAGAACCCACCAGCCCGTCTCTCACCATCAGATGGTCGAGGCATTACTCGAATCACTCTCGTACCGCCACCTCGCGGTGGTCAGGGACGAGTACGCAGTCTCGACCGACGGGATGAAGATGTTCGGCGCTTTGGATCTCGAGACCGAGGAGACCGGTTTCCGCTTCTCGATCGGCCTCAGGAACGCGAACGACAAATCCATGCGGCTGGCGATGACGACAGGCTACAGGGTCTTCATCTGTGACAATCTGGCCTTCCGCGGAGATTTCACGCCGGTCCTCCACAAGCACACCCGGCGGCTCGAAATATCTGAAGTGATCTCACTCGGCGTGGACCGGATCCAGCGCGGCTTCGAGCCGCTCCGCCGGCAGATCGCCTGCTGGCGCAACCATGAGGTTGATAACCGGACCGCGAAGGAGATCATCTACGACGCGTTCCTCGAAGGCCGGCTCGCCCCGCGCGCGCTCATGCCTGCGGTCCACTGGCATTACTTCAAGCCGGAACATAGTGAGTTCGAGGCCCGGACCTTCTGGTCGCTCTCGAACGCCTTCACCTCGGCCTTCAAGACGCTCAAACCCGTGCAGCAGTTCCAGGCGACCGCCAGACTCGGCGACTTCCTCCGGCCTTACGCCGAAACAGAAGAACCACCACGCCGGCCAGCACTGGCACAGGCACCGGAACAGGAGCATCAGGACGATGAGGTTCTCGCGCTGGCCGGATAAGCAGCCCTCGATGAGTCCGGGATCACTGCCATAGTGATCCCGCCGTTACCCGGAAGGGAGCCTGCGGAGTATGGGGGCAGGCACTTTGACTGCCTGCCGACGGCGCCCCGACCGTCCAGCTTCATGCGAAGAGACTCCCCCGGGTCCGTCATCCGGGCCCGGTCATCTCAGACCCGCGGGAGACAGCCACCAGAGCTGCTCCCGCATTTTTTTCAGACACCACCATCACGGGCTGATGACTGGTGTCCTCAGCCCTTCACCACAAACCTTCCATCACAAGGAGAATTGATATGAAACAGAAGCATGACGCGAAGCAGAAGGCTGACGCGACAGCCGGCGTCAGTAAATTCAGAATGATTCCGCTCGATCAGATCGCAGCGGACCCGAGGAACACCCGGCGACATTTCAGCCGGGCAAAGCTCAGGGAGCTGGCCGCCGACATCCGCCGGCAGGGTCTGCTCCAGCCGGTCATCGTCCGTGAAATCAAACCTGCGACTGAAGGTGGCGCGAAGTATCAGATCGTCGCCGGTGAGCGGCGTTACCGCGCCGCAAAGGAAGCAGGGCTGAAGGAGATCCCGGCCGGCATCAGATCACTCGACGAGACGGAGGCTTTGAGCGTCCAGCTGGTCGAGAACCTCCAGCGCGAGGAACTGCACCCGCTCGACGAGGCCGACGGCTTCCTGCGAATGAAGGAGGAGATGAAGCTCGACATCCGCGCGATCGCGCAACGTGTGGCAAAGGACGCGCGTTACGTGGCGAGGAGGCTCGCGCTGACGAATCTGATCGAAGAGGCGCGGGAGGACTACCGGAAGGATCTCATCACCCTAGCGCATGCCTTGGAAATCTGCCGCCTCGCTCCGGAGATCCAGCAGGAAGCGCTCGCCGCCTGCTACGAGACGAAGTCGGTCTTCAACGAGACGACGCAGGATTACGACCGGCTGCCCGACAAGGAACGCCCGGCGTGGCACGTCCGCTACCTGCAGGAGTGGATCGCGCAGAACGTTCACCTCAACCTGCAACAGGCTCCATTCAAACCAGACGACGCAAGACTGCGTGAGGATGGACTCGCCTGTACGGACTGCCCGCAGCGCAGTGGCTTCAACAAGACACTGTTCGCTGACATCAGTGAAAAGGATACGTGCCTCAACCCGCCCTGCTTCCAGAACAAGCTGCGGACGTTCGTGCAGCTCACGAAGTCTGAACTGGAAAAGAAACACGACAAGCCCGTCGTCTTCATCTCGACTCACTACCACACCGGATCCACAGAAGAGACGGTGATCGCGAGGGACCAGTATCAGCTGCTCGACAAAAGGGCCGACCGCTGCGAATTCGCCGAGCAGGCGATTCAGGCGGACGGCACTGACATCGGGCGGGTGAAATGGATCTGCCGTGAGGAGACCTGCAAGGATCATCTCGGCAGAGTGCCGGATTCCCACAGTCGTTCATCTGCCCGCAGTGGTTCACACTCTGCCGCGCCCGAAGATCGCAACCAGCGCAAGCAGGAGTTGTTCGATCTCAAGGTCGATGAGGTCGTGCGCAAGCGCGTGATGAAGGAGGCTGTCAAAACCTTCGCCTGGCCGCTCGAACGCCGGCATCTCGATGAAGCGGTCAAAGAGTTCTTCCGCCGCATCCCGTCCGATGATCAGCGGACGATCTGCGAAGTCTTCGGCTGGGATGACGACAAGGCCGACAGGCTGCACCTCGATGACGAGGCCGTCCGGCAGCGTCTGTCAGAACTCGATGACCACCGGCTGGCGCAGTTCCTGATGCTCTGCTCGTTCGCCCACTACGGAGCGAACCCGCAGCGCCACCGTCAGGTGAATCAGACAGCGGTGGTGCAACTTGGTGAAGACCGCGGGGTCAATCACGCGCTGATTGACGCCGAAGTGCGGCTCGAACTCTGTCCGAAGAAGTACAAGGCGACGCATCAGGCATATCTCACGGCGGTCAAAAACGGCAGGGCGGCTGAGAAGCCGCTCGTCTGTGAACGGCCGCAGAAACCAGCGCAGCCCATGTCCGGTGTTAAAACCGGCAGGAAGGCTGCCTGACACCGGAAAGTAATTCACTGGAATTCCCACCCACACCTTTCGAACCGAAATTCCACAACCATCACAAGGAGGAACTTATGACTGATCGAAAGAAACAGGATCCCACTACTCCGCCCGGCGGACAGGAGCGTCTGCCGAGGGAGGAGAAAGACGCGGTCCTGGTTGAGATCTGCGCCATGCCCGGGCGCGCACGCTTCTTCTGCATTCTGTATGCCGAAGGGCGGCAGCTCAGGTACTACGGGACCAGAAGAGAACTGGCAAAGCAGATCACCGCCATCGGGCATCAGATCACGCCGGATGCCATCCGCGACGGGCTGCGCCTCGACCTGCGCTGCCGTGTCCGCATCGTGTCGGCGGGCGATCGCAGCCTGATCGAGGAACTGCTGCCGGCACAACCCGACAAGGAGGAATGATCATGGAATGCCACGTCTGTTTCCGCGAAGTCAGCGGCGACATCACGGTCAGTTCACTGATGCTGCCGGGCGAGATGGAAATCATCCGCCTTGCGGGAACGCCCGACCGCGACTGGATAAGCTGTGATTCGTGCGGAACCGTCGTCTGTCTCAGCTGCTGCCGGCATCCTGAAACAGGATTCTGTGACGGCTGCAGCGAGAAATACAATCTTCTCGCTGCAGATGAAGAACCATCCACGGCAGGAGACAATCAATCTGATGATTGAGATCATACTCAATCACCCGGAACGTCTGTCATGACGAGTCCGGGTTTTTCTTTTGCCTGTTGATGTGTTGATGGTGGTGCTGACAGAAAGTATCCGCCGTCTGCTGATTTATCACCGGCTCTTCTTCGGCTGCCGTTTTTTCCTTCCGGCTGCTTTGCGTCCCTCCAGCAGCCTTCGGGTGCGTTCGAGTTCGATGGCGATCGTCTCCTCGTCCGGCAGGACCGTCCGATATTCGGCGGCCAGCACCTTGTTGGGCAGCCCTTCGAGCGCGTAGCGGACCACGGCTTCGTCTTTCTCGGCGCAGAGGATCAGGCCCACCGGCGGGTTCTCATCAGGGTGGGTCCAGTGTTCACGAGCGTAATTGAGGTAGAGGTGCATCTGCCCGGCGGCGGCATGTGTGAAGGCGCCTAACTTGAGGTCCACAATTATCAGGGCGCGCAGGCGGCGGTGGAAGAAGACCAGATCAACTCTGAACCACTGGTTGCCGATCCGCAGCCGCTTCTGCCGGCCGACGAAGGTGAAGTCGCCGCCGAGTTCGAGGAGGAAGGTTTCGAGGTGATGGATGAGGGCCTCTTCGAGGTCGCTTTCAGAGTATTCGTCCTTCAGATCGAGGAACTCCAGCACGAAGGGATCCTTAATCTCTTCTTCCGGCGTCATCAGGTCTTCGGGTTTCGGTCTCGCGCCTCTGGTCAGCATCGCCGCCTTGTTGTGTGACAGCGCCGTGCGTTCGTAGAACTGCGACCCGATCTGGCGCTCCAGTTGGCGCACCGTCCAGCCGCCGCGCAGGGCTTCCGTTTCGTAGAAGACCCGCGCCTTGTCACCCTTCACTGTCATCAGCTTCACGTAGTGTGACCACGAGAGTGGAAATGCCCCGGATAGTTCAACCGGATCAATCGGGAGAGGCCCGGTCGCCCCTGAGGTCGGTCCGGGCAGAGATTTACGCGACACTGTCGCGTAAATTCGCCGGGGCTGCCAGGACTGATAGAACAGGCGCATTCTTTGGAGATTATCCACGCCGAACCCCCGGCCGAAGCGCTTCGTCAAATCCCCGGCCAGACGTTCGAGCAGCTGCCGGCCGTACTCAGCCCGCTGCCTCCCGCCCTGCTCAAACTCCACGATCCGCCGTCCCGTCTCCCAGTAAGTGGCGGTCATGACGGCGTTGACTGATCGCGCCGCCGCACTGCGACCGGCCTCCAGCACCGCTGTAATCTCAGCCAGGACGGCGTCGTAAGCGTCGGGTCTGTTTTTTGCGGGAACGAGTGTTCCGGATCGTTTGGGCATAAGATGATTGAGAAGTTGTTATTCTCAGCATACTGCATCCGTGACCTCTGTCAATCCGGCAGACTGTGGACGACAGCCGCCGCCAGTTAAAGAAATCCTGCATCGTCGCCTCAACAGCGCCTCTGTTTCGCAAACGAGCGGGCCTGTCCAAGTCACCCTTCACTGAAATACAAGTCTTCGAACTGCCTGGACCACGAAGCTCCAGCCCTCACGGCAAGCCCATCAGGCTGGTAACCGGCCCGGGCAAGAGTATCTGTGCTGCGCAGCGCCATCTGGTGAGCCTGTTCCCACTGGCCATGGAAAAGAGGCACTGCTACCAATGGATGAATCCCGACTTCCAGGTCTAAATCGGCCACAGGCAGAAAGACCCCTGACTCACTCTGCATTCTTTTCTGGTAATCCTGATTTGCAGTGATCAATTGTGTGACTGGCGCATAATAGTAACGCCAGTGAGAACCTGAAAAAGGAATCTCGATCGGTTTCGCTTTCTCCGGAACGGGATCTCGCCAGTAGAATTGGAGAACGTCGCCCCTGAGATAAGTGATTGCTCCGATATGGAGGCTGCAGACAGTGCCATGCACGCTCACCAGACGGTCCGCCTGGTTCTTGGCCTTCTGCTTCACGGCATCGTTCGGCGGGCTGATTCGCCCTTTGCATTCAAAGGCGTGCCAGATCCCGGTGCCATGTTCCTTGCCTACGAGATCAGGCCGTGATCTGCCATTCAGCACGAGGTTCAAATATTGGCGGAACACATCCAGGTGAAGCAGCCATGGAGTATTCAGAAGCCTGGCGGCGAACAACTTGCAGAATGTCATGCCTATAAAATAACTTACCCACCCTTTCTCGGTGGTATCGAGGGTTCTTGCCGCGCTCGTACTACGCAACCGGCGGCTCCCGGGTCCACTTTGTTCCAGCGACATTCTGATCAGGGACCAGCGAAAGATCGCCTCGTAGATCGATGCATCCCCATGACGAAAGACATAGTGCCTGTTCGGTCGTCCGACTGTCACGGCAGCCCAGAGTACGTCGTCCCAGCTGGTATCCAGGTGAGCGAGCCCATTCGCGATGCTGCCCGCCGGGAAACACTCGGTTTGGTATGAAATCCTCAAAGGGCTCATCGTTACGGGACTTCCATTGAGTAGCGCGGCAACCAGCAGCCGCACTCGGTTTGACAACGTAAGACTATCCTCTAAGCTTAAGGCGGAACCGCCTTAATACCCAGCAGGGATTGACGCATATGGCAACACTCGCAAGCTTTATCGGCATTGACAAATACGCTGACCCGACCGTTCGGGATCTGACCGGCGCCCGGCGTGACGCAATGGCACTCTGGGCTCTGTTTTCCGACACACTGCCCAATAACACGCCCGAACTACTGACTGATGAGGCCGCCACGACAGAGGCGATCCGCCAGACACTGGACAGGATTCTGGGCGCGGCCACCCCGGATGACATTGTAATCATTTCGTATGCGGGACACGGCACTCATGACCATCGGCTGACAGCTCACGACACTTTCCTCGATGCCCTGGACGAAACGACGATTTCGATGGAAGAGCTGGCTTCGAAGTTCACCGCGTGTGAAGCTGGAGCCATACTCTGCATACTCGATTGCTGCTTCAGCGGAGGGGCACCCGCGCGGGTACTCGAGATGAGCCCCATCCCCCGTGATCTTCAGGACCCGTATCAAACGCTTGCCGGGAAAGGGCGGATTCTGATTGCCGCCTCAAGACATGACGAGGTCTCGTATGAGAACCCCGGCACCGGGCACGGCCTCCTGACCAAAGCCCTGATCGACGTTCTGCAGGATGGCGAGGGAACCATCGAACTTCAGGCTGCGATGGGCAGGGTTATGGAAATCGTTCGCGCGGAAGCGGGCAGGATCGGCGTGATACAGACTCCGGTGTTCGCCAGTTATATCGAGGGTGGACTCACGCTGCCCGTGCTGACGCCGGGAGAGCATTTCTATGCCGCCTTTCCAGAACTGCGCGGTATCAAAGTCAGTTCCGCAATTATGGATCTGTCTGCTTTCGGTCTGCCTGCAGAGATACTTACCGAATGGGCAGCGCATTTTCAAAATGGTCTGAATAAATTACAACTGTCAGCAATCAACGACTACAGGATTCTCGACGGTGAATCACTTCTGGTCGTTGCGCCAACCAGCTCCGGGAAAACCTTTGTCGGAGAACTCGCCGCGACACGGGCAATCATCGAAGGCCGGAAAGCGGTTTTTCTTTTCCCTTACCGGGCACTCGTGAACGAGAAGTTCGACCAGTTTTCGCAACTCTACGGAGAGCGCCTCGGGATGAGGATCATCCGGTGCAGCGGTGATTACCAGGATCACACAGGCGCCTTTGTGCGCGGCAAATATGACATTGCCGTACTCACCTACGAAATGTTCCTGAATCTGGCGCTTAACGAACCTGCGCTCGTCAACCAGATCGGGCTGGTCGTGCTGGACGAGGCGCAATTCATCACTGATCCGAACAGAGGGATCACGGTCGAGCTGCTGTTGACGTATTTACTCACCGCCAGAGATCGAGGGATCGCGCCGCAGCTCATTACACTCTCCGCAGTTATTGGAGATGTGAATGATTTTGACGCGTGGCTCGGGTGCAAAAAGCTGGTAACCACCGAGCGCCCCGTGCCCCTGGTCGAAGGAGTCATGGACAGATCAGGCACGTTTCAGTTTCTGGACAATGAATCAGGCGCCGTGCAGGTCACCAGATTGCTCCCGCCCGGCGCGGTTCAGATTCGCAGGGACAAACCGAGTTCTCAGGATATGATCGTTCCTCTGGTGCAAAAGCTTGTCGGGGAGGGTGAAAAGGTTATCGTCTTCAGAAACCAGCGGGGCACCGCCCAGGGCTGTGCGAGGTATCTCGCCGCAGACCTGGGACTCCCCCCGGCCGAGGAGGCGCTCGCAGAACTACCAGGCTACGATTTATCGACGACTTCAGCTGATTTGCGAAGTTGCCTGTCCGGCGGCACCGCCTTTCACAATACCAATCTCACCCGCAACGAAAAGGCCGTGGTCGAAAGGGCTTTCCGTGATCCGGGAAGCAGGGTGCGTGTCCTGGGGGCAACCACGACAGTAGCCGCCGGTATTAACACTCCGGCCTCCACCGTGATCATTGCCGAGCAGGAATTCATCGGCGAGGACGGAAGACAATTCACTGTGGCCGAGTACAAAAATATGGCCGGCCGGGCCGGGCGCCTCGGCTTCAATGAGACCGGCAAGGCGATCATCCTTGCTGATACGCCACACGAACGGGAATCACTGTTTCAACGCTACGTCCTGGGCAGTCTCGAACCACTGCACTCATCCTTTGACCCGCAACATCTCGAAACGTGGGTTGTCCGACTCCTCGCTCAAACCAGGCGAGTCAAAAGGACTGAGGTCTCGCGACTCCTCATCAACACGTTTGGCGGGTACCTTGCGACCAGAAAGCTTCCGACCTGGCAGCAGGAGATTACCCGTCGGCTGGAGCTGCTGCTTGAACGGATGGTCAAGCTTGAACTGGTGGAACAGGATGGGGAATGGATACAGCTGACATTGCTGGGGAGTGCCTGCGGGAGATCAGCGCTGACCTTTGAATCCTCGATGAGGCTGGTTGAGTTGCTGCGGGGCATGAATGCCGATCTGCTCACGCCTGAAAGTCTCATCGCACTCCTCCAGCTCCTGCGTGAGTCAGATGGCGGCTACACGCCTGTGATGAAGAGAGGCCAGACGGAATCAGTCCGGCCGCAGGAGGCTGCCGCCAGATACGGAACATCCATCGTACGAGCCCTGCAACGTTTTGCAGAGGACCAGTTCAATTATTACGCAAGATGCAAGCGTGCCGCGATCCTGTGGGACTGGATCAATGGGGTTCCAGTCGAAGAGATCGAGCGGAGATATACAGCAAACCCGTACCAGGGAAAGATCGGTCACGGTGATATTCGGAAATTCGCGGACGCAACCCGTTTTCACCTCCGGTCTGCTCACCAGATTGCCACGCTTATTTATATAGATAAGGGTCCGAGCCAGGAAGCAATTGACACATTGCTCAGGCAACTGGAAGTTGGAATACCAGCCGACGCTGTGGGTTTACTGGCTATTTCTGTGCCACTTGAACGAGGTGAATATCTCGCGTTGTATCAGGCTGGGATCAAATCAAAAGCCGAATTGTGGTCAGCGACCAACGAGACTCTCAAGGAGTTGTTGGGTGATGCACGAACCCGGGATCTCGAGAAAATCAGACCTGAGCAACCAGTAGTATAAGTATTCTCCTGAGTTCGATGTCGGGGCATAGAGGGAGAGGGTGCTGTGGTGTCGTTCATCGCGCACTCTCCTGTAGCTGAAGTGGCGGCAATCGGGCGGGTTTCCCTTCGATACAGTGGGAAACGGGAGTGCTTTTCAGTTTTCGCTTTCACTTCACCCGCATGATCTCGTCCCACCGCGTCGTGTACCGCGGCGACCGCTGGCCGTAGCGCGTTGACCACCGGCCTTTGAGCGCGAACATCCCGCACCTGACCGAGTCCCTGCCGAACTTCCCATTCATTTCGTCAACGGTCTGCATCAGCCGTTTCATTCGCTCGCTCTGCTCACGATCCCACAACGGCAGCGTGAGGGTGTCTGCCGGCACCAGATCACTGAGCAGCACGCCGGCGCGCTTGTAGCGGTAACCGGGGCGAAAGATCGTCTCCAGCCCTTTGAAGGCCATCTCACGCAATTCAGGAGTGGCGTCAGTTTTCGGCGCGACCTCGATGGTGATCGAGTTGCTGTATTGCGGATCGGCCCTGAACCGGTCCGTCTCCATGAAGACGTTGATCAGCCCTGCCGCCAGTCCTTCACGGCGCAGCTTTTCGGCGGCCCGCGAGACGTAGAAAGCGACGGCTGCGCGAAGATCGCTGATCGTCTCGACGTGATCGCCGAATGAGCGTGACACCGTAATGCTTTTACGAACGGCGGGCGACGTTTCGAGCGGCAGGCACCGGATGCCACGCAACTCATGCACGGTCTTCAGACCCACGACCGTCATCTGATTGCGTACCCAGTCATCGGGAGCGTCACGGAGCTGGCGGGCGTTGCCGATGCCGTGGCCGAGCAGCAGCTGGGAGTAACGCTGACCGACCCCCCACACGTTTTCAATCGGCAGCCGCTCAAGCGCGATGTCGAGGTACGGCGAGCCGGTCAGGTCGAGGCAGCCGTTCGTTTTCTCCGACCGCTTGGCGTGGTGGTTGGCGGCCTTGGCCAGTGTTTTGGTTTCGGCGATGCCGACCGATACCGGAATGCCCGTCCAGCGCAGGATCCGCTCGCGGATCAAGTGTCCCTGTTCGGTGAGGGTCCTGCTCCGCGATGGCTTTATCCCGACGAAGTATTCGAGCGAGAGGAAGGCCTCATCGATGCTGTAGACTTCGACTTCGGGTGAGAAGTCGGCGAGGACTTCCATCACGCGGCGGGACATATCGCCGTACAGTTCATAGTTGCTCGAAAAGACCCGCACGTCGTGCTGCTCGATCAGCTTCCTGACTTTGAAGACCGGTTCGCCCATCTTCAGGCCGATAGCCTTCGCCTCTTTACTCCGGGCAATGATGTTGCCGTCGTTGTTGGAGAGGACGATGACGGGGCGGTTGACGAGCGAGGCGTCAAACACCTGCTCGACGGAAGCGTAAAAAGAATTCGCGTCAACCAGCGCGATGGAACAGCTCATCCCCCGGCACCTCGTCACGGCTTGTGGATCACGTACATCACCCGGCCCCACACCTGAAATTCCATCTCAGCAGTAATCTCAATCGGCAGGTACTCTGGATTCTCGGAGTAGAGCCAGACCCCGCCGTCAATGATGCGCAGCCGCTTGATGCAGATCTCGTCGTCAATTCTGGCCACGACGACGTGACCGTCACCGGCTTCCTCGGCCTTGTCCACCACCAGCAGATCGCCGTCGTGGATGCCCGCGCCGATCATCGAATCGCCCTCGACCCGCGCGAAGAAGGTGGCAGTGGGGTGTTTCATCAGGTGGCTGTTGAGGTCGAGTCTTTCTGCGTAATGCTCTGAGGGCGATGGCCAGCCCGCCGGGACGCGGCTCAGAAACAGTGGTCTGGAGAGGCGGATGAAGGTGGATGCGCTGAGAATCGCCGACACGTTGGAACTGATCCGCAGGCCGGCGGAGTCACGACTGCTCATTGGTGTTATTCTCCTGATAAAGAGCGCCGTGATGAACTGCCGGTGTTCTAGCACAGGTTCAACAGCCTGGCAATCTCAAACGTCCCGGCTTCCGCCGAAACCGATTTCCGGTTTTCTTCCGTCGTAGTGAGGCCGGCCGGGAGGGTGTGCAATCAGGTGGAGAGGATTTCGCCCCCATCACACTGAACAGGCCACAACCGACAACCGCTAAGAGAAAAGGCGGGGCCGTTAAGCCCCGCCCCTCGGCGACGTCCTCAGCCATAAGATACCGTCGCCAGTTGCCCCTCACAATACGATCAATCACACCGGACTTTCAAGCTGCGGGAAGCGCCCCCGGGCACTTTGTAAAGTCGGAGGCGCTCCCTTCGCGCCAGTGCCGGCAGGGACTGACGCACTCGTTATTCACTGTGAATGAGCCCGCACCCGGAGGGGTTAATGATTAAACCCACCGGCTGACGGCGGAGTCAGGCGGCGGCAGTGTCTTCATCCTTTTCGACGAAGTGATCGAGCCTCCGCCCGGCCTCCTCAAGCAGCGCCCTCACTCTTTCATCCCTGAAGGTAGTCTTTTCCATCCTCAGACACGGGGCGCACCACTCGGCAAAGAAATCAAGAACTATGGGCTTGTTCTCCTTCCTCGCCTGCGTGAGAGCATCATCCAGAAGAGCAGGGCCCGATGCAAGTCTGCTGTCACCGCTTCGGTGAGCGCGGCTTGCAGGTGGATAAGCATTCCCACAGCGCCGCCGCGCAACCCGTGAGAACACGGTCACGCCGGCGCACCAGATAAAACTGCCTCCGCCAGCGGAGGCGGGAATCGCACACGGTTTTGAGCAACCCGGCCTTTTCTTCCAGACCCGTCGCCCACGACGACAGGACGGCCACGCCCAGGCCGGAGATGACAGCCTGCTTGATGGCTTCCGTGTTCCGGATCTCCACCACCCGCCCGAAAGCCTTGATCGCCTCTCCCAGCAGGGTCTCTGCGCCGGTGCGTGTGCTTGAACCGGGCTCCCGCAGCAGCAATGTGCGACCTGACAGATGCTCCGCCTTCACCTGCCTCACGCGGCAAATGGGATCACCCGCCGCAGCCACCAGTTTCAGTTCATCGGCGCCGACCTCCATCCGATGCAGTCCCTCGTTCATCGTCATCTCGCCCACGACGCCCAGCGGGATGCGGTATTCGCGCAGCCATTCCAGCACTTCGGCGCTGTCGCCGATGGTCAGCGACGGCCTGGCGTCCGGGTATTCATCCTGAAAGCGCCTCAGCAGTTCCGGCACGCAATAAGTCCCCGGGGTACTGGAAGCCGCCACCGTCACTTCGCCCCGCACATGTCCGCGCACCGCATCGACCGCCGACGGGAGTTCGTCATAAAGCGCAAAGAGCCTGCCCGCCTGCTCTGAGACCGCCGCGCCCGCCGGCGTGAGCAGCATCCCCTTCGGCGTGCGCTCAAAGAGCGGCTCCCCGTAGCGCTGCTCAAGTGACCTGAGATGCGCCGAGACGGCGGGCTGACTGATGAAGAGTTCCTGCGCCGCCCGGGTGACGCTGCCGAGCCTCGCCACCAGACGGAAGACATGAAGCGGGTATAAGTTGAACTCGTCTGACATAACTTCGATCCTATACCATCCCTCAGAAAAACAGTATTTGATTTATACCTGCCTGAAGCCTAACCTCGGCTGATGATGATTGACTTGTCCCAGGCACAATCCATCACCGCCGCCTCCGGGCTGATCCTCTTCTGGGCGCTTGAGAGCTGGCTGCCTTTTATGAAAGGACGCCGCGAGCGACTCCGCCACGCGGCACGTAATCTGACTCTGGGCCTGCTGAATGCGGGGGTGCTGGCGCTCGTGGCCGCCCCGCTCATTGCGCGTCTGGCGGCGTGGGCGGAGCATTCCGGGGTCGGGCTGCTGCACCTCGTCAACCTGCCGGTTGCAGTCACTGCGCTTCCCGCGCTCCTGCTGCTCGACGGATGGATGTATCTCTGGCACCGGGCCAATCACCGCCTCCCTTTGCTCTGGCGCTTTCACCGCGTCCATCACAGTGACACGGCGCTCGATGTCACTTCAGCCGTCCGCTTTCACACGGGCGAGATCCTCATCTCATCGGTGCTTCGGCTGGCGCTGGTTCCACTGCTCGGCGTCTCGCTCTGGCAGATCCTTCTTTATGACGCGCTCCTGCTGCCCGTCATCCAGCTCCATCACAGTAATGTCCGCTTTCCCGAGCGGTGGGACCGGTGGCTGCGAGTCGTGATCGTCTCGCCCGCGATGCACCGGGTTCATCATTCACGCATCCGGGTTGAGACTGACAGCAACTATTCAAGTATCTTTTCCTTCTGGGACCGCGCGGGCCGCTCCTTCCGGCTGCGCCGTGATGTGGAGAATATCCGCTACGGACTTGACGGCTATGACCCGGAAGAATGGCAGCGCCTGACCGGATTGCTGCAAACCCCGTTCACTGCATCACCGGCTGAAGCGTCACAATCACGGCCGGGACACAGAAAATCCGAAAGTAAAACTCAACTCGTAATGACGAGCGGGTCGGGGCAGTTCCAGCCCGGGCAGAAGATACAACTTTGAAAAAGGAGATCAGCAATGACCGCAGTAACACCGGAAATGGAAGCTCTCAAAGCGAAACTTAAAGCGACATGGTCGGCTGGAGACTTCGGGCAGATCGCCCGGTCATACGCGCCGGGAGCGGAGGAGTTCATTGCACGTCTGGCGATCAAGCCGGGGACGCGCGTCCTCGACGTGGCATGCGGCACAGGCAATCTGTCCTTTCCGGCAGCCCGTGCGGGCGCAGCAGTGACCGGCGTGGACATCGCGCCGAACCTGATCGAGCAGGCGCGCGCCCGCGCCGCGGCCGAAGGGCTGAAGATTCAGTTCGACGAGGGCGATGCCGAACAACTCCCATACGAGGACGCGAGCTTCGATCTGATCGTCACGATGTTCGGCGCGATGTTCGCGCCCCGGCCTGAAAAGGTGGTGGCAGAACTCAGACGGGTATGCCGTCCGGGTGGTCGGATCGCGATGGCCAACTGGACACCGACGGGCTTCATCGGCCAGATGTTCAAGACGACGGCCTCGCACGTCCCGCCGCCGCCCAATATGCCGTCGCCGGTGAAGTGGGGCGACGAGGAGACCGTGCGCGAGCGGCTGCATGACGGGATCACCGATCTGCAACTCACGCGGCGGCTCATCTCATTTCGCTTCCCGCTGCCTGTGCCTGAGGTGATCGAGTTCTGGCGCAACTGGTACGGCCCGACGCAACGCGCGTTCGCGGCACTCGATGAGGGCGGCCAGGCTGCGCTGCGCCGCGACCTGGAGCGGTTGTGGTCGGCGCATAACCAAGCCACCGACGGGACGACTCACGTCGAATCAGAGTACCTTGAAGTTGTAGCCACCCGCGGCTGATGACAGGCCCGCAGGTAGTGATGACAATTTGCGAACTCCCGGAAGGCTGGCGGTCCCATCGGGAAAGGGCCGCCAGTACGAATACGTCACCACTGACTCTGACTCCTTGACAGCTCAATCGCCATCCCTGATCGCCGCCTGCGGGTTTAGCCGAGGAACTTATAGCCGACACGGTGCGCGGTGATGATGTGCTGCGGCTCCGCCGGATTATCCTCGATCTTCGTTGATTTCGTCAGGACGCCGGACAATCGGGACCACAGCATCGTCAAAGACGAGGTGATTGAAGAACTGCGCCGTGCGGGCTACCGTCTGGCGCGTGAGTTCGACCTGCTGCTCCCGAAGCAGTATTTTCTGGAGTTCGAGCCCGCGCCGGAACAGACGCCATCGGCAAAGCCCTGACCCGTGCCAGAGCCGGCGATCAGGCCATTGTTTAGTAACGGAGCAGAAATGGTCGTTTTCGCTTCAGACCCGATAAAATCAGGGTTTCTGTAGCGCCTGATTGATTCCTTCATCAGATCCCGCCAGCGAATTCAGCCTGACGTAGAAATCAATCAATTCCGAAAAGAGCCATTATCAGAAATATCGTCGCGAAACGCCTGTCAATCAACACTCCGGGTCACCTGCAGCCAGCTTCGAGCCGGAGATTTTCGCTGCTCATCTGAATATCCACACCCGTTCTCCCAAAACGCCCGACTTTAATCGGTTTGCCGCAGGAACGCGCGCTGTGGTACCGTTCCTGACGCTCGGAAGATTTGTCTATGGCAGCAGGGATATTCACCGACAGGAGAAGAAGGCGTGCCGTTCAGCGGGCGGTGTCCATTCTGCTGCTGGCCCTCTGCTTTATTGACCTGACCGTCATTGATGTTTTCCATCCACAGCTTTGCGAGGAGGGAAACATCCTGCCAATCGCTACGGCGAGTGCTGCGATAAATAACAAGGACAGTTCAGCTCTCACGGCATCCACAGGCGGAAGTCATCAGGCCCCGGAAGAATCAACCCCGGCTGCTGATGACTGTTTCTGCTGCTGCGCTCACGTACTCCCGTGCAGGGAATTCAGGATTCCTGCTCTGGCGCTCAACCCGGCTTTGGCCAGTCCTCCGGCTGTGAAAGTTCCCATCTCTCCGCTCGCCGAATTGTTTCACCCTCCCCGCATCGCTTAGCCCTCAAACAACTGGTCACGACCGGAACGACCTGCCGGAAGTGTGCCCGACGGCCATTGTGTGGCAGTCGCGCACGTGTCGGCAGAGTTCTCTGAAAGTAAATCAGGAAGAGGTTAAGTGATGTTTCTCAGAACTGGTTCTGCGGCAGACAGGCTGCCGCGTGCGCGCCATCGTGTGGCCGCAGCGATATTCCTTCTGTGTCTTGTCACGGCCCCCGCCGGCTTCGGTCAGGAGCCTCAGCTACCGCTTGAGGTGTTAACTGACACAGCCGCCGGGCGAACCGCGCGGCCCATTGACCCAACACAGGGCATTTCAGCGTCCGACCTCATCCGGCGCGCCCTCGCCTCAAACGCCGAGCTGCAGGCGGCACGGCTCCAGATTGAGCGCGCCCGCGCCCGACTGACGCAGGCCTCGCTCCGGCCAAACCCGAGCCTTGATTTCGAGCAGCATAACGGCGTGATGAACACTCCGGGTGAGCGGGCCACCTTTGTTGGCGTTTCCTACCCGATTGAACCTGGCGGAAAGAGGGGGCGGAGAATTGACCTCGCACGGGCCGAGCTTGAAGCGGCTCGGGCCGATGTGGCAGACCGCGAGCGAAAGCTCGCAAACGCCGTTTACTCAATACTGGCCGAAGCACTGGCAGCGGCGCGCGAGCTTGAAATCACGGCGAAGCAGGATGCGATTGATACTCAGGGCGTGCGCGTGGTCGAGGCGCGCGTCAGTGAAGGCGACGCGGCCCCGCTCGAAATGAATCTCCTGAGAGTCGAGCTTGAGCGCCTGCGCTCGCGGCGGGTTCTGGTAGCGGGAAAGTTACAGGCGGCCATCTTTCGCCTGAAAGCGCTTTCCGGCATTCCCGCCGATGAGCCGCTCAAGTTCCGGGAGGTACTCGCATCGGCGGCTTTACATCAGCCGCCCGGCACACTTGAGGCGGCAATTGAAATCGCACTGAAGACCCGCCCGGACCTGCGCCTTGCCCGGCTCGAAGAGGAGTCCGCACAGGCAGGCCTGAAACTCGCCCGCGCCGAATCCGTGCCGAACATAACTGTCTCGGCAAAATACGGAGTTACTCAGTCAACCTTTGACTCAACCCCCTTCGGCTCCCTGACCGACCGGGACCGCATCTTCTCGGTCGGGGTCTCAATCCCGCTCCCGCTTTTCAACCGCAATCAGGGAGGGAAGGCCGAGGCCGAGGCCTCCATCACGCAGACTGCGCGCCGGCGCGAGTTCATCGAGCAGATGGTTCGCGCCGAAGTCGCAGGCGCGTGGGTGAGGTATGAGGCGGCTGGGGCCGCCATCAGGAACTTCGAGGAAGGCGTTCTCAAACGCGCCTCAGACAACATCCGCACCGTGCGCGGGGCGTATGAGGCCGGGGCCTTTCGTATCAACGAACTCCTCCTTGAGCAGCGCCGCCTCCTTGATGCCGAGCGCGAATACACCGAGGCACTGGCCGAACGCTACCGCTCGCTTGCCGACCTGCAGGCGGCAATCGGCACGCCTGAGAAACAGTGAAGGGGAACTATGAGTAACGAAATGACAACTCCGTCCGGGCAACGCCGCCTTCTGCTCGTCGCTCTTCTTGTGTTCGCACTCCTTGCAGTCTCAGCCGTGGTCTTCTGGCCGCGGGGGAAAGGCACTGCCTCCGACAAGGCCGTGTCGGAAACAAAGCACGCGGATGAACACGGGGAAGGCGCGGCTGATGAAGTAAAGCTTTCGGCGGAGGCCCTCGCCGCCGCCGGCATCGAGACTGCCGAAGTAACAGAAGAGGCCGTCGGGGCAAGGCTCCGGGTGACCGGCACGGTGGAGGCAAACCAGCAGCAGACGCAGCAGGCAACGCCGCTCGTCTCTGGCCGTGTTGAGCGTGTGCAGGTGGCACTCGGTGACCGGGTGTCAAAAGGGAGTGTGCTTGCCGTCATCTCAAGCCCGCAGATTGCGCAGTTACACGGCAAGCTTCACGAGGCGGAGACAAAGCTTTCACTTGCCGAAAGAGAACTCCAGCGCGTGCTGCAGGCTGAGAACCGCGCGGCGGTGCTGACGGCAAAAGCAAAGCTCGATGAGGCGGATGCGACCCTCAAAAGAACGCGCCGTCTGATTGAACTCGGAGCGGGGGCGGGTAAAGACCTCGTTTCGGCTGAGACGGCCCACCGGACGGCACAGGCCGAGTATGACTTTCAGAAGAATATCGCGCTTAACCGCGAGATTCAGGAAGCACGCGCCGAAGTGGAGACCGCGAAAGTTGACGTTGCCCACATCCGCGATGAGATGCGCTCGCTCGGTGTTGAGATACGGGCAAACGAGAGGGACAGCCACCACGAAGACACCTCGCTTGTCAGACTCCGTGCCCCGGCCTCCGGCACGGTCACCGAGCGGCTCGTCAATGCCGGTGCAGGAATTGAAGCCGGAAAGCCGCTTTTTACGGTCGCCAACCTCTCCACCCTCTGGGTCATCGCCAACGTGCCTGAGGCGCAGGTGACAAGCCTCCGCCCGGGCGCTTTCGCCGTCATCCGCTCGGCGGCGCTTGGGAATGAGTCACTGTCGGGGCGCATCAACTACATTGACCCGCAACTGAACGAGGAGACGCGCACGGCCCGCGTGCGGGTCGAAATTACAAACCCCGGCGGCAGGCTTCGCACCGGGATGTTTGCCGAAATCGAGTTTATGACCGGCGCGGGGAATACGCCGAAGGAGATTGTTATTCCCGAAGCGGCAGTGCAGCGCATCGGCGAACGAACAGTGGTCTTCGTCCCCGGAGAGGAGAAAGGCCATTTCAAGGTGCGTGACATCGTAGCGGGCGCTGAAAGGGACAGCCTGCGCCGCGTGACCGGGGGGCTCAAGCCCGGTGAGAAGGTGGTGACGAAAGGGAGTTTTACCCTCAAGACGCAACTGATGAAGGGCGAACTCGGGGAGGAACACTGATGATTGACAAACTCATTCGCTTCTCCGTCTCCCAGCGCCTGCTCATTCTGATATTTGTTGTCATCCTTGCGGGCGGCGGGATTTACAGCCTGCTCAGGCTCCCGATTGACGCCGTGCCTGACGTGACAAACGTTCAGGTGCAGGTCCTGACTGTCGCCCCATCGCTTGCCCCGCTTGAAGTCGAGCGGCAGATTACTTTCCCCGTCGAGGTGGCGATGAGCGGACTTCCGGGGCTGACTGAAATTCGCTCCGTCTCGAAGTTCGGTCTCTCCGCCGTGACGGTCGTCTTTGACGACTCGACGGACATCTACTTCGCGCGCCAGCTCGTCCTTGAGCGGCTCTCGCAGGCCCGCGACCAGATTCCCGATAACATCGGCACTCCTGAAATGGGGCCGATTTCAACCGGGCTCGGGGAAATTTATCAGTATGAACTGGCGGCAAAGCCGGGGAGCGGTTTTGATGCGATGGCGCTTCACACCATTCAGGAATGGAGCGTCAGACGCCAGCTCCTGACTGTTCCGGGGGTGACTGAGGTAAACAGCTTCGGCGGCGTCGAGAAACAGTATCAGGTGCGGCTCGACCCAACAAGGCTTCAGGCCTACGGGCTTTCTCTCCGCGATGTGTTTGAGGCGGTCTCCCGCAATAACGAGAACGTCGGCGGCGCTTACATCGAGCGCGGACCGGAGCAGTATCTCCTTCGCGGCATCGGTCTTGTCCAGTCCATCGAAGACATCGGGAGTATCGTCGTCAAAACCGGCAGGGAAGGAACTCCTGTTTTCGTGCGGGACCTTGGTGAAGTCATCACCTCCGGGGCGGTCAGGCAGGGTGCTGTAACGGCAGACGGAAAGGGGGAGATAGTCGCCGGCATTACTTTTATGCTCAAGGGCGAAAACTCCCGCGCGGTCGTCAGTCGTATCAAGAAGCGCATCGAGCAGATAAAGAAAACTCTCCCGAAAGGAGTTGAGCTGATTCCGTTCTACGACCGGGAGGAGCTGGTTGACCGCACGATGTGGACGGTGACAAAGAATCTGATTGAAGGGGCGCTCATCGTCATCTTCGTTCTGATAGTGCTGCTCGGGAACTGGCGCGGGGCGCTGCTGGTGGCGACCGTCATCCCGCTCTCCATGCTCATTGCGGCGATTCTGATGCAGGTCTTCAAGGTCTCGGGAAATCTGATGAGCCTTGGCGCGATTGACTTCGGCCTGATTGTGGACGGCGCGGTGATTATGACGGAAAACGCCGTCCGCCGGGTCGCCGAACGCCAGCACGGGCTGGGGCGGGTGCTTAAGGGTAAAGAGCTGCAGGCGCGCGTCCGCGACGCTTCACTGGAGATGATTCGCCCGACAATTTTCGGGATGCTGATTATCGTCGTCGTCTACCTGCCGATTCTGGCCCTCACGGGCATTGAGGGGAAGATGTTCAAGCCGATGGCACTGACGGTGATTTTCGCGCTGGCCGGCGCATTCATTCTTTCGCTGACGTATGTCCCGGCGGCGCTCACGTTCGCCCTGCGCGGCAGGGTGTCGGAGAAGGAAAGCCCGATTATCACTTACGCGAGGCGGTGGTATGAGCCACTCCTTGAGTTCACGCTCCGGCGCCGCGCACAGGCCCTGACCGGGGCGCTCGTGCTCGTCGCAGTCAGCGTCAGCATCTTTCCGTTTCTCGGCTCAGAGTTCATTCCCCGTCTCGATGAAGGCGCGCTCGCGGTCCAGATTGCCCGGCTCCCGAGTGTCTCACTGACTGAGGCGGTGAGGACGGCCACCGAAACGGAAAAGGTGCTTCGCCGCTTCCCCGAAGTGATGAGGGTTGTTTCAAAAACCGGGCGCGCTGACGTGGCCACCGATCCGATGGGCGTCGAGATGAGTGACGTATTCGTGGAACTCAAACCGCCTTCGGAGTGGACGAACGCCGGGGACAGGGAAGGGCTGATTGCGAAGATGTCCGCGGCACTTGAAAAGGGGGTCCCCGACGGCGCTTTCAGCTTCTCGCAGCCGATAGAGCTTCGGGTCTCCGAACTCATCTCCGGCGTGCGCTCGGATGTGGCCATCAAAGTCTTCGGCGATGACCTCGACGTACTCAGGCGCGAGGCCGAAAAAATCAGCCGCATCGTCAGCCGCGTCCGGGGCGCTGAGGACGTCAAGGTGGAGCAGGTCGCGGGCCTCCCGCAGCTCCAGATCAAGCCGGATCGGGCGGCGATTGCCCGCTACGGCATCAACGTGGAGGACGTAAACAACCTCGTTGAATCAATTGTCGCAGGCAGAGAAGCAGGGCAGGTTTACGAGGGGGAGCAGCGCTTCGGGCTGGTCGTCCGGCTGAAGGAAGAGAGTGAGCGGAACCTTGAGTCAATCAGGAATCTGCTGGTCTCAGGCCCGAAAGGCGCGCGTATTCCGCTCTCAGAGATTGCCGATGTCGCCGTGGTCGAAGGCCCGTCGCAAATCTCCCGCGAGGACACGCGCCGGCGCATCGTGGTCGAACTCAATGTCAGGGGCCGCGACATCGGGAGCTTCGTCAAAGAGGCGCAGGCCGAAATCGAAAAGCAGCCCTCACTCCCGCCGGGTTATTACCTGACGTGGGGCGGGCAGTTTGAGAACCTGAAGCGGGCAAGCGACCGGCTGCTGCTCGTCGTCCCGATTGCGATGCTCCTGATCTTCGTCCTCCTCTACACCACCTTCGGCTCCGCCCGTCAGGCGCTCCTGATTTACACCGGGATTCCGTTTGCGACCGTCGGCGGGATCCTCGCGCTCGCACTCCGCGGGATGCCGTTTTCCATCTCGGCGGGAGTCGGCTTCATCGCCCTCTTCGGGGTCGCGGTGCTGAACGGCCTCGTGATGGTCAGCAGCATCAACAATCTGATTGTCGAAGGCCGCTCTCCCGATGAGGCGGTGAGTGAAGGGGCGCTCTTAAGACTCCGGCCGGTGCTGATGACGGCGCTCGTGGCGAGCCTTGGTTTTATCCCGATGGCGCTTGCCACTTCCGCCGGCGCAGAAGTGCAAAGGCCGCTTGCAACCGTAGTCATCGGCGGGCTGATTACTTCAACGCTGCTGACGCTGCTCATTCTCCCGATGCTCTACCGCTGGTTTGTGCCGGCGGCAGGGCGGAGTCACCCGAGCCGGCACACGGAGGACAGGATAACCAGTGAAAATATTTCCCGGCATTGAGCTGCAAGTGGCTTACGCCGGCGGCATAGAGGTTGCCTCATTCAACAGTGTATCTGACGGACCAGGGTTCTCAGGGCGTGTATGTGGTGAGGCGGCAGAAAGAAAGAAGGAATGTATGTCTAACAGCTTTGCACTGACAGGGATGAACGTAAGCACCACTGACCGGAGCCTCGCCGGCAAAATTCCGAAACTTGAAACCGTCTGGGAGGAACACTCCCGGACCGTCTACACGCTGTGCCTGCGTCTGGTCGGAGACCCCGACGCGGCGGAGGACGTGACTGTCGAGGTCTTTTCTCATTTCAGCCGGGAACTCCCGCGCCTGACGAATGAAAGACGAATTCCGGTCCGGTTGCGGGAGCTGGCGATTGAAAAGTCTGTCGGCTGGCTCGAAAAACATCATCGCCTGCGGGAAGGTGAGCCGGACGAGCCTTCGCCCGTTACGCGCCTGAGCGGGCGCGCGCCGCTGCCCGGTCCGGTTGAGATGGATGAATTTGTCATCGGGCTTCCCGCGCACCTGCGCGTGGCGCTGGTGCTGCGCGATGTTGAAGACTTGAGTGATTCAGAGGTCGCCGTGGCGCTGCAGACTGACGTGGAAGACGTGCGCCGCCGGCTGAACCGCGCCCGGCTTGAGCTGCGCGAGCGGATTGTTTCATCGTCCGGCTCGAAAGGGGACAGTTGATGGACAGCCCACTGCGCACCGCGCTGATTTTTTCGGCGCTTCCTGCCGTGACGCTCTTACTCGGCGGGGGCGTGGCTCTCTTCACACGGCCCCGCCCGGAGTTGAATGGTGCGGTGCAGAAATTCGCCTCCGGGGCGCTGCTCGGCGTCATCAGCGTCGAGCTGATTCCGGACCTGATTTACGCCCACCAGACCGCGGCGATGATTGCGCTCGCTGCCGGTATCTGCCTGATGATTGGGCTGAGGTGGCTGACCGGAAGGCTCACGTTTTCGGATAAGGGGAGGACACGCCTGTCGCCGGCGGTGTACTTCCTGAACTCAACTCACGTGGTCATTGCGAGCGTCGTTATCGGCGGCGGCTTTGTGGTCGGTTTCAGGGAGGGCGTGCTGCTGACCTCAGCTTTTGCCGTCGAAGCTCTGGCCGTTGGCCTGCTCACCACAGACAAGGTGCGCAGCGCCGGAACGCACACGAAAGCAGTGATGGCTCTGGTGACTCTGGCCGCCGTGATTATCGGAGGGGCTGCGGCGGGGGCGACACTCCTCTGGGGGCGGGGGCGGTTTGATATTGATATGGTGCTCGCCTTCGGGATGGCGGCGCTGCTGCTCCGCGCGATAGAAGCACTCGCCGAGACGCACGGGGAGCAGTCGGTGGGACAGACACTCGTATTCTTCTGCGTCGGGTTTCTGCTCTTCCTCTTTCTGGCAGGCAGGCTCGGAGGCAGGCACCCGGACCACCCGGGCCGGAGGGAAGTGAATCCTTCACCGACACCTTTGCCGCTTACAGGAAAGGAAAATAATGGGAGAAGCTCACGCACACTCGCACTCCCCAGCTTCAGATAATAAGAAAAGGCTCGCCGCCGTCTTCTGCCTGACGCTGGTGTACTTGCTCGCCGAAGTCGCAGGCGGCCTGCTGACAAAGAGTCTGGCGCTCCTGGCCGACGCCGGGCACATGCTGACCGACGTGGCCGGGCTAGGTCTCGCCCTGCTCGCCATCAGATTCGCCGAACGCCCGGCGACCCCAGAAAGAACCTATGGCTACTACCGCGTCGAAATCCTCGCGGCACTCACAAACGCCGTTGTTCTCATCGGCATCTCCCTTTACATTCTCTATGAGGCTTACGAGCGCTTCCGGAATCCGCCTGAAGTGCAGAGCGGAGCGATGCTGCTCGTTGCCGTGGTCGGCCTGGCCATAAACATTGCAGGCATCTTCATCCTGCGAAAAGGCTCGGAAGAGAGCCTTAATATGAGGGGTGCCTACTTTGAAGTACTCTCGGACATGCTGACCTCGGTGGGTGTGATTGTCGCCGGCATCATTATGCTGACGACGGGCTGGTATTACGCCGACCCGCTGATTTCAGCAGGTATTGGTCTGTTCATTCTGCCGCGCACGTGGATGCTGCTCCGCGACGCCGTCGGCGTTCTGCTCGAAGGCGCACCTTCTGATGTCAACCTTGAAACTCTCCGTGCCGCTATTGCAGGGGTGGAAGGGGTGGCCGGGGTTCACGACCTGCACGTCTGGTCGCTGACCACCGGGGTAAATGCGATGAGTGTCCATACAGTGCTCGCAGACGGCGCGGCGCACGAGACGGTACTTGCCGCCGTGAGACGGTGCGTCACGTCAGGGTATAAAATCGCCCACGTCACGGTGCAGGTTGAATCGCAGGGATGCGCGGCTGACGAAACACATCTGTAGTCACCATCACCGGAAACAGGTGAATGAGTGAAAATACTTTTGAGCAGGCTGCTCCTCAACGCTCTTACTGGCTGGCGGTGGGCTGACCAGGTGGCAGCACTCGTCGTGTTTCCAGTCATGGTCAGAAAGGCGTCGAGGCACCCCGGAGCGAAACCTGCCGCGACGAGGAATGTCACTGATGCTGAACCTGCAGACAACTTGTTTCGTACTCCCCGCTTTGATTCAGCCGGGAGCCTTCATCGTTCCACAGGCGGGTGATGACCGATGTGCCAGCTTGCCATCCTCCTGCAGAATTAATATGACAGAGACAACAACCACGGACACCCACATCACAGCCGCCGGCGCGCATTTCCCGCGTGCTGCGCCGCGCGGGCGCTACCTGTTTATTCTTTCGCTCGCCGCGCTCGGCATTGTTTACGGCGACATCGGCACGAGCCCGCTCTATGCGCTGCGCGAATGTTTTCATGGCCCGCACGCGATTGCTTCGACCCCGGCCAACATCCTGGGTGTGCTTTCGCTGATCTTCTGGTCGCTCACTATCGTCATCTCGGTCAAGTACCTCGTGTTTGTGCTGCGCGCCGATAACCATGGCGAAGGCGGCATTCTCTCTTTGACGGCACTTGCCACGCCGATCAGACCGTCGGGCAGGAGCGAGCGGTGGACTCTCGTCATGACAGGCCTTTTCGGCGCCGCCCTGCTCTACAGCGACGGCATCATTACACCGGCAATCTCCGTCCTCGGCGCGATGGAAGGTCTGAGTGTGGCGACGCCGCTCCTTGAGCCTTACGTGATGCCGGTCACGATCGCGATTCTGGTCGTGCTGTTCTTTTTCCAGAGCCGTGGCACTACAGGGATCGGGAAGGTGTTCGGGCCTGTCACGATCATGTGGTTTGCCGTCATCGCCCTGCTCGGCCTCATCCAGATCGCCCGCCAGCCCGGAGTGATCGCCGCAATCAATCCGCTTCATGGCGCGGATTTCTTCCTCCGCAACGGCTGGCACGGGTATCTCGTCCTCGGCTCGGTCTTTTTAGTCGTGACAGGCGGCGAAGCACTCTACGCCGACATGGGGCACTTCGGGGCGCGCCCCATCCGGCTCGTCTGGTTCGCGGTCGTCCTCCCGGCCCTGCTCTTCAACTACTTTGGTCAGGGCGCGCTGCTGCTTGAGAACCCGGCTGCGGCAGAGAACCCCTTCTACCGGCTGGCGCCGGCCTGGGCGCTCTACCCGATGGTCGTACTCGCTAGTGCGGCGGCCATCATTGCGTCGCAGGCCGTCATCTCCGGCGCGTTCTCGCTGACGATGCAGGCCGTGCAACTCGGCTTCTGCCCGCGGCTGAAGATCGCTCATACGTCAAGCAGGGAGTATGGCCAGATCTACATTCCGGCGGTCAACTGGGCGCTCATGTTCGGTTGCATCGCCATCGTGGTCGGCTTCCGCAGTTCGAGCAATCTGGCGGCCGCCTACGGCGTGGCGGTCACTTCGACCATGGTGATTACGACTATTCTGTTCTACGTCGTGGCGCGCGAGCGCTGGGGCTGGAATCTGCTGACGGCAGGCGCGCTGGCGGCGTTTTTCCTCGTCATCGATCTGGCGTTCTTCGGCGCCAACATCATCAAGGTGGCGCATGGAGGGTGGTTCCCGCTGCTGCTCGCCGTGACAATCTTCATCGTCATGACGACCTGGAAGAAGGGGCGACGTATCCTCTCCGAGCGGATTCAATCGGAAGCGCGACCGCTGGAAGATTTTCTCCAGGAAATAACGCGGCATCCGCCGACGCGCGTGACCGGCACGGCGATCTTCATGAACAGTCATTCCTCAATGACGCCCCCTGCACTTTTACATAACCTTGAACATAATAAAGTGCTGCACGAGAGCGTTCTGTTTTTGACCGTGAAGACGGAGCAGGTGCCATACGTGGCGCCGGAGGAGCGCGTCAAAGTTGAAAGCCTCAGCAACGGACTCTGCCGGATAAACGTTTTTTATGGATTCATGGAGGACCCGGACATCCCGAATGTGCTGGAAAACGTGCAGGTGCCCGGCCTGGAACTGGACCTGCAAGAGACCAGTTATTTCCTCGGTCGCGAAACCATCATTGCCACCAGCCGCCCGGGCATGGCGATCTGGCGCGAAAAGCTGTTTTCCATCATCTCGCGTAACGCGACGACTGCGACGGCCTATTTCCGCCTGCCGCCGGACAGAGTGGTTGAACTGGGTGAACAGATCGAGATTTAGCGTGTCTTCCACGCAAGCCCTGGCACCACAGTGAAGCGTAAAGGGGCAGGTAATCCCGGTCTCAGATGTACGATTGCGACGTAACCAACACACTGACGTCACACCTTATAACAGTCCCGCAGTTCCGGCCCCCTTCGGTATCGAAGAAGGGGCCGAAGCCTTCAGGGGTTAAAACTGCTGCGACGAAGCGACGCGTCATTGGCCGGCAAGGAGAAACGATGAGGGGCGTGGAAGTGGAACTGACTGTGCTGCTGATGTTGCAGACTCTCGGAAGTCATCGGGAGCATTAACTATTGACAGTAGTCAGTCATGCTCTTTACCCTTCTTTTTTTCTTCCCCTGAAAAGGAGAATGGAAATCCCCCATGGGTATTCGTCCAAAGATAACTCTTCGCGGCTTCAGGACCGGCGCCCGCGGCGTGGGCCATGTGCTCGGCGAGCTTGAGACGGCGGTGATGGAGCTGCTCTGGCGGGAGCCGGGGCAGGCCGTAAATGAGGTGGAGGAGCAATTGCGCCGCCGGCGCGACATCGCCCATACGACCGTTCTGACCACACTCGACCGGATGCATCGTAAGGGCTATCTGACGCGGACGAAAAAAGGGAAGGCGTTTATTTATGCCCCGCGCTATACGCGCGAGGAGTTCGAGCGGGGCGTGGCGCAGGAAGTCCTGGGGGCTCTTCTGGGACAGTTTACCGAGCCCGCGATTTCAACCTTTGTTGATCTTGTCTCCAAAGATGAGGGAGGGCTTGACCAGCTTGAAGCTCTCATCCGCGAGAAGCGGGGCGGGCAGAGAAGGCCCGGAGACGGAGAGAAATGATGTTTGTTGCGGCGGTGGAAAATTTCATCCTCTTCAGCATGCTCCTGAGCGTCGTAAGCTTTGCACTTGCTTGCGCCGTGCGCCGTGTAGTCGCCAGGGGGGGCTTTGAGCCTCACCCGCACCTCCTCTCGCGTCTTTATGCGGCAGCCGTCGTCATCCCCCCGGCAGCATCCGCCTGGCTTGTTTCTGCGGCGCTCCTCCCGGAGTCGTGGCTCGGGGAGGCGGCTTTTAAGGCGTCTCATCCGGCCCCGTTACACGAACTCCATCTCCTTGGCGACCTGACGGCGGCACTTGAGCCGGCGCTTTCATACTTTACTATTTCCTTTGTCACTGCCGCTGCCCTGTTTGCCGCCGGCTCAAGTGTGCGGGGCTGCCTGCGGATCGGGGGCGTGGTGGAACGTCTGGAAGTAAATGCTCTGCCGCCACCCCCGGAGCAGCTGACACTTGTCGAGCGCACCGCAGCCCGGTGCGGTCTCAAAGTCGGCCTCGTGATGAGTGACTACCCGTTCTCTTTCGTCTGGGGATTTTATCGCTCAAAGCTGATTCTTTCCTCGGGCCTCCTTCGCGTGCTTACGCCCGAAGAGCTGACCGGGGTCCTTGAGCACGAGGCGGCGCACCACGCGCGGCGCGATAACCTGATAAAGCTCTCCCTTGCCCTCTGCGGCTACGCCTCGCCTGCTTTTCCACTCTCGCGCCTCGTCCTTCGCTGGCGCACCGAGCAGATAGAGATGGTCTGCGACGAGGTGGCAGTGGCTTACACCGAAACCCCGCTTGAGATCGCCGGGGCGCTCGTAAAATTACGGCGACAGACCCTTGTCAATTCCGGCTTTTCGCAGGCGTTCAGCTCCGGCTTTATTCCCGAAGACACACACAGCTTTGAGAGGCGCGTGCGCCGGATCGTGTCGCTGGCAGACTCGCTCCCCACCCCCGAAGAGGTGAGTACACTTTCGAGGCTGCGCAGGGGGGAGGCAGCTTTAGTCCTGCTTATCTTTGCCGGGACTCTCAGCGTCATCTCTCTCCTCTCGCCGCTGGCCGTACACGAGGCGGCTGAATCCCTCATTCAACTCATTAAGTAGAAGGATACCTTTAGAGATGCTGCTTCAACGCTCCGTGCCCGCAAAAACTACCGCCTGTCGTCGGACGCTCCTCATCGCGCTTGTGCTTCTGACCGCCTGCACCTCGCGCCAGTCCCCCGAGGCCAGGCACGAGGAGGAGGCGCTTTCCCGCACGGAGTTTACAGACCGGATTGAAAACTTCTTTGAATACAGCCCGCTGAAGGCGGGAAAACCGAGCCAGTTTCTGATTCACCTGACAGACCTTTCTGACGGGTCGCCGGTTGAGAAGGCGGAGGTCACGCTCATCATCCGCCCTGAATGGACTAACTCCGAGGCCGCACGGACAAAGGCGCGCGTCGGCAAGGTGACCGGCATTTACGTCGCCGACGTGACGATCCCGCAACACGGCGCTTACAATATCGAATTCCACATCAAGAACAACAAGCTCGACGAGCACCTGCCGCTCACCGATTTCAAAGTTGAGTAGACATTATCAAGTGAACAGGTTTCTTTACTTTTTCGCATTCATTTCACTGGTCATGCTCGGCGGTCGGCAGCATGCGGTCGCGCAGACACTCATGCCACCCGTCCCTGCGCAGCAATTGTCACCAGCGCAACCCGGACAACAGGCGCAACTGGATTTGTCGTCGCCACTGACGCTCGACCGTGTGCTGGCGCGGTTTCTTGATCGCAACCTTGCCGTCGAGGCCGCGCGCTATCGCATCGAAAGCGCGCGCGCCGATCAGATCGCCGCGCGGCTACGACCCAGCCCGACCGTCACGTTCACGGCGGAAAACTTCAAAGTGGCGGGCAATTCGCCTTTCACTGTGCCGTTCGACCGGCTTTATGAAGTCGGCCCGACCTATTCACAGCCGATTGAACTGGGCGGCAAACGCCGCCTGCGCACCGAAGTCGCCGACCTGAGCGTTTCGCGCGCCGAAGCCGAACTGGCCGACGTGCTGCGGCAGCGGCTGGCCGAGGTCAAACGCGCTTACTACGAAGCGGCGTTGGCGCGGCAATCGCTCGACCTGGTGCTGGAGCAGCGTCGTTACTTCGATGACCTGGTGAAGTTCAACCAGGTTCGGTTGGAGGAAGGCGCGATCTCTGGCAGCGAATTGCTCAAGGTGAAGTTAGAGCGCGTAAAGTTCGTTTCCGCCGTGGCGCAGGCGCAGCTTGCCGCGCGACAGGCCGGGATCAGGCTGCTCGAACTGCTGGGCGAAACGAATCTGGAAACGCCCGTCACCATCGCTGGCGAACCCGGCTCAGCGCCCGTCGTCGTTGATCTGGCGTCGCTCAAACAGAAGGCACTGAGCAATCGCCCCGACCTGCAAGCCGCCGAGCGCAACGCCATGCTGGCCGAACGGCGCATTGCGCTGGAAAAGGCGCGTGGCATTCCCGACATCACGCCTTTCGCCGGATACAAACGCGTCGGCGTGGACAACACGGTGCTGTTCGGCGTGACCATTCCGCTGCGCATCAACAACAAAAACCAGGGGGAAATTGCCCGCGCCATCGCCGACGAGAAAGTCGCCGGGACTGAAGTGGCGCTGGCGCGCAATCGCGTGCTGGCCGAAGTCGAAACCGCTTACCGCGCTTACGAGACGGCGCGCGCACAGGTGGATACGTTCCAGCGCGAACTACTGGCCCAGGCCGACGAGTCGCGAGAGGTGGCGCAGTTCGCGTACCGCGAAGGCGCGACGGACTTGCTGCCTCTGCTGGAAGCCCAGCGCACGCGCACTGACATTCGCCAGCAGTATCTGCGCACGCTGTTCGACTATCAGGTCAGCATTCTGCTGCTCGAAGCAGCGATCGGAGGGGAGATCAGACCGTGAGTCTGCAATTGGACGGGAAACGAGAAGAACAAACTGCATTTCACGCCGCAGCATCTGGCAACACTCCTGCATCTGGCAAAGGGCGCTGGCTGCTCATCGCTTTGGTGGCGTTGGTTCTGGGAGCGTTGATCGGCTTGGCGTACTGGCGGCGCGGCGCGAAAGCGCCCGAAGCCGCAGTGCCTGCCGCCGCGAACCCGACCGGCACGGTGAAGTTCCTGATGGAGCAGCAATGGCGCGTTCACATGATGCTGACGAAAGCCGAAAGCAAACAGGTCACGCGGCAGATCTCCGCGACTGGCCGCGTGATTCCCGCCGCGCAGCACCAGGCGATCGTCGCCCCGCCCGTCGGCGGATTGATCGCAGGCAGCGGCTTGCCGCGCATCGGTCAGCGCGTGGTGCGCGGCCAGAGCCTGGCGCTGCTGCGCCAGACGCCGACCGCCGCCGAATCCTCGCAGATCGCCGCCGCCAACGCGCAACTACGCATCGAAAGCACGCGCTTCGAAGCTGAACGCCGCGGCATGACGGAGAAGCTGAACGCCGCCAAAGCGGAGATGGATGAGGCCAGACATAATTACGAGCGCAGCCAGCGGCTTTATGCCCGGCAGGCGATCTCGCAGCAGAAGCTGGAACAGGACGAGGCGAGGTACAAAGTCGCCGAAGCCGGCCACAACGCCGCGCTCAAACAACTGGAAGTGCTGAACGCTTCGGAACGGAACAAAGCGCTGGCGCCGATTGCCACGGCCACGAATTACAACGTGACCGCGCCGATCTCTGGCACCATCGTCAAAGTTCACAAGGCAATGGGCGAGCAGGTGTCGCCGGGCGAAGCGATTGTCGAGATCGTCAATCTGGAAACGGTCTGGGTCGAAGCGCCAATCTTCGAGCGCGATCTGGACAAGCTCAGGGGCAGAACGCGCGCCGTCTTCACCACGACCGCCTATCCGGGCACCGAGTTCAGCGGCTCCGTCGTTGACATCAGCCCGGTGATTGATCCGGAAAAGCGCACCGCCAACGTGATCTTCGCCGTGCCGAATGGCGGACGCCCGCTGCGAATCGGAATGCAGGCCGATGTCAGGCTGGACACGGGCGAAAGCGTGGACGCCGTGGTCATCCCGGCCGCCGCGGTGCTGGAACACGAAGGCAAAAAGATCGTCTACGTCCTGCTCTCAGGCGAAGAGTTCGAACGGCGCGAGGTGACGCTCGGAGACGAAGCGGGCGGCAAGGTGGCGGTGCTGGCGGGCTTGAAAGCGAGCGAGCGCGTCGTCACACAGGGCGCGTTACAGTTGAAATTGCAGGAACTAAATCCGGCTGAAGCTGGCGCGCATACACACGAAACGTAGCCGACATTTCCGATTACCCATGCTCAACAAAATCATTCAATGGTCGCTCCATAATCGGCTGCTCGTCATCGTCGGCGCGGTCGCGCTGCTCGTTTATGGCGGCGTAGTTGCGTTTCGCTCGCCGGTGGATGTCTTTCCCGATCTGACCGCGCCGACGGTAACGATCCTGACCGAATCGCACGGGCTCGCGCCGGAAGAGGTCGAATCGCTGGTCTCGCTGCCGATTGAATCGGCGATGAACGGGACGGCTGGCGTCTTTCGCGTGCGGTCAAACTCGGCCGTCGGCATCTCAATCGTTTTTGTCGAATTCAGTTTTGGCACGGACATCTACCGCGCGCGCCAGCTGGTGACGGAGAAGCTGCAACAGGTGCGCCTGCCGGTGGGGATTGCGCCGCCGGTGCTGGGGCCGATCTCTTCGACGATGGGCGAGATTATGTTGATCTCGCTGACCAGTCAGAAGACTTCGCCGATGGAACTGCGAAGCATTGCGGATTGGGTGGTGCGCCCGCGCCTGCTGGGCGTTTCAGGAGTTTCGCAGGTCACGATGATCGGCGGCGAGCGCAAACAGTATCAGGTATTGGTTGACCCGGCGAAACTGGCTGATTACGGATTGACGCTGAAACAGGTCACCGAAGCCGTCACCAATGCCAACGTCAACGCTTCGGGCGGTTTCCTCGAACGCGCCAACGAAGAATATATGATCCGCGCGCGGGGCCGCGCCTACACGCCCGAAGACCTTGGCGACGCCGTCATCACCGTGCGCCACGGCGCGCCGATCCTGGTCAGGAACGTGGCTGAGGTGCAGGCCGGCGCGACGCTCAAACGCGGCGAGGGCAGTTTCAATATGCAGCCGTCGGTCGTGGCGACGATTCAGAAACAGCCGAATGCCAACACGCTGGAAGTCTCCGCGCAGATCGAAACGACGCTGGCAAATCTGAAAGCGACACTCCCGCCCGATGTGGTCATCAACACCAAAGCTTTTCAGCAGGCCGATTTCATCAAGCGTGCCATCGGCAATGTGCAAAGCGCGCTCGTCGAAGGCGGCATTCTGGTCGTCGTCATCCTGTTTCTCTTCCTGTGGAATTTCCGCACGACCTTCATCAGTCTGACAGCGATTCCGCTCTCGCTGCTGGCCGCGATCCTGGTGATGAGCTGGGTCGGCATCACGATCAACACCATGACGCTGGGCGGCCTTGCCATTGCCATCGGCGCGCTGGTGGATGACGCCATTATTGACGTGGAGAACGTCTTCCGCCGGTTGAAACAAAACGCGCACTCGCCCAGCCCCGCGCCCATCACTCAGGTCCTCTTCAAAGCTTCCAGCGAGATCCGGAACTCAATCCTGTTCGCCACGCTGATTATCGTGCTGGTCTTTCTGCCGCTGTTCGCACTGAGCGGTTTTGAGGGACGCATGTTCGCGCCGCTGGCGTTCGCGTACATCATCTCGATCACGGTTTCACTGGTGGTGGCGCTCACCGTGACCCCGGTACTCTGCTACTACCTGCTCGCGCACTCGAAGCTGATTCACGACGAAAGGGATTCGCGATTCGTCGCCTGGCTCAAACGGCATTACGTCAGAACGCTTGACTGGACGCTCCGCCACCCGATGGAGATCATCAGCCTGTCGGCGATTATGCTCGCCGCCGCGCTGCTCCTTTTCCCACTGATGGGGCGCGAATTCCTGCCGCCTTTTAACGAAGGCACGCTCAACATCAACGCCAACCTGCCGCCCGGCACCTCACTCAAAGAATCGAACCGCGTCGGCAATCTGATTGAGAAGTCTTTGCACGAAGTCCCGGAGATCGTCTCGACCACGCGCCGCACCGGACGCGCCGAACTCGATGAACATGCGGCGGGCGTCAACACGAGCGAGATCGAAGTAGTCACCAGGGAAGGCGAGCGCAAACACACTGAAGTGATGGAAGAGGTGAGGCAGAGGCTGTCACAGCTTCCCGGCGTCGCCGTCGAAGTCGGCCAGCCAATCTCGCATCGCATTGACCATCTGCTGTCCGGCACGCGCGCGCAGATCGCGATCAAGCTCTTTGGCCCCGACCTTGCCACGTTGCGCACGAAGGCGAACGAGATTCGCGGCGCGATGGGAACGGTGTCCGGCATCGTTGACCTGCTGGTCGAACCGCAGGTCGGCGTGCCGCAGGTGCAGCTCAATCTCAATCGGCCGGCGGCGGCGGCAGTGGGGTTGACCGCCGGAGATCTGGCGCAGGCGGTCGAAGTCGCTTTTAACGGCGAGGTGGTTTCACAGGTACTCGAAGAGCAGCGCACCTACGACGTGCTGGTGCGCTTCAACGATTCGGCCCGCGACTCCATTGAAGCCATCGGCCGCACGCTGATTGATACGCCCACGGGCGCGAAAGTGCCGATTGCCCAAGTCGCCGAAGTGCGCGCGGATCAGGGGCCGAATACGATCAACCGCGAAAACGTGCAGCGCCGCATCATCATTCAGGCCAACGTCGGGGGCCGCGATCTGGGCGGCGTCATCAATGATGTGCGCACCGCCATCGGCCAGAAGGTCACTTTGCCACAAGGATATTTCGTTCAGTATGGAGGCCAGTTTGAATCACAGGAGAAAGCTTCGCGCCAGATCACACTGCTTTCGATCCTGGCGATTGGCGGCATCTTTCTGCTGCTCTACATCGCGCTGAAATCAATCCGGGCGTCGCTGCTCGTGATGGCGAACCTGCCGCTCGCACTGATCGGCGGCGTGGTGATGGTCTTTCTGTCGGGCGGCACGCTGTCGGTCGCTTCGCTGATCGGCTTCATCACCCTGTTCGGCATCGCCACGCGCAACGGCATCATGCTCATCAGCCACTACCGGCATTTAATGGAGGAAGAGGGTGCAGGTTTCCGCGACGCGATTGTGCAAGGCTCGATGGAACGGCTCAGCCCGATCCTGATGACGGCGCTCGTCACCGGCGTCGGCTTGATCCCATTGGCGCTGGGTGCGGGCGAGCCGGGCCGGGAGATTCAGCAGCCGATGGCCGTCGTTATTCTTGGTGGCATCGTCACCTCGACGTTTCTCAACATGATCGTCATTCCGGCGCTCTATCTGAAGTATGGCGAGGTCACCGAACAGTCTCCGGCGCGCGGTCTTAAGGATGATCGCGGACTTGCTCCGGCGGGAGACTGAGGCAGGAACTTTTACTCTGATGGAAACGCCGCGTGTCCAGTCAACTGCTCTGCTCTGGCGCAACAGCGATTTTCGTCTGCTCTTCAGCGCGCAGATCATTTCACTGCTCGGCAGCGGGGTGACGACCGTCGGCCTCGCGCTCTTCGCCTACCAGCTTACTGGTGGGGCATCCGCGACCGCCGTGATCGGCAACGCGCTGATGCTGAGGATTCTGGCCTTCCTGCTTTTCTCACAACCGGCGGGCGTGATCGCCGACCGCGTCAGCCGCAGGCGAATACTCATCATTGCTGACTTGATCCGCTTCGGCCTGCTGGCGCTGTTCCCCTTCATTACCGCCGTCTGGCAGGTCAACGCGCTGATCTTTGCCATCAACGCCGTCACCGCGTTTTTCACGCCGACCTTTGAAGCGAGCATCCCCGAAGCCGTTGGCGACGAGCAGTACGTCAGGGCGCTCTCGCTCTCGCGCGTGGCGGTGGATGTCGAGGCGGTCGCCGCGCCAGCCATCGCTGGTCTGCTTGTGGCATGGATGGGCGTGCGCTGGGTCTTCTGGTTTGACGCGGTCACTTATCTCATCTCCGCGCTGTTAGTCGCATTCGTCGTCATTCCGCGCGCTGCAAAACCTGTGACGCCGCTTTCGTGGCGCACCTTCTCTAAAGAGATCACACATGGAACCCGCGTGCTGCTGCGCGAGCCATCGCTCCGTCAGGCGCTCACGCTCAGCCTGGCTGAGGCGACAGCGGGCGCGGCGGCGATTGTCGTTACTGTGGCTTACGTGCGTGACGTGCTGGGGCGCGGCGAGACTGCTTTCGCAATGGTGATGGCGGCGTTGGGGCTTGGCTCGACGGTCGCGGCGCTCCTGCTGGGCCGCGCGTCGGGGCGGTATGAGCGGGGGGCGCGCAACAAAGCCATTCTGCACGGTCGGCGGCATCAGTGGACGGCGCGGGCACTGATGCTGGGCGGGGCCGTCCTCGGACTGCTGCTGTTGCCCGGTGTCCTCGTGCCGCCGCTGTTTGTCTTCGGACCGCTATGGATGCTCAACGGCGCGGGCCAGGCGCTGATTGCGATCCCGTCATCAACCCTGCTGGCCGAACACACGCGGGAAGAAGAACGCGGGCGAGCATATGCCGCTCACTTTGCACTGACGCACGCCTGCTGGCTGCTGACCTATCCGGCGGTCGGACAAGCGGCGGCCAGGTGGGGGGCGCCCGCGACGTTCACTACTGCGGGAATGATATGCCTGCTGATCACACTGGCGGCAAGGGCTGTCGGGCGCGGGGTGAGCAGCGCGCACTCACACGACGATGACGCGCCACGAACCGAATAGAAGAGACCGACGGGTCAGCTGATGTGCGTTATCAACCCACCCAAAGTCGGGGTGGAGCTGAATTACGGCAACCGCTCACCAGCGCGAAGATTGGCGGTCGCGTTCCCTCATTTGAGAAAAAGAGGGCTTTTTAAATAGTGGGAGTATGCAGAGCCAGAGCATCCGGTCGGGGGCAATGACCTGGGCTGCTGTCGTGCGGCGGGAGCGGCTCAATATTTTACCCTCGCTTACAAGAGCCTCGAAGGTCTCATCGCGATCACTGCCGGGCTTCTCGCCGGGAGTATTGCTCTGATGGGGTCTGGCTCTGACAGTGTGATTGAGGTCACTTCAGGGGCGGCTCTCCTCTGGAGGCTTCACGCTGACCTTGACGAAGAGCGGCGCGAGCGGGTGGAAAAAATAACGCTCCGGGTGGTGGGCATTTGTTTTCTGGCGCTTGCCGCGTATGTAACATTTGACTCGGGGAAGGTTCTTTTCACCAGAGAGTCGCCGGAAAGAAGCTTTCCGGGAATCATTCTTGCCGCAGTCTCTCTTATCGTCATGCCGCTTCTCACCCGCGCCAAAAGGCGTGTCGCTCGTGGAATCAACAGCCGTGCGATGGCGGCAGATGCAAAGCAGACGGAGTTTTGCACGTATCTTTCAGCCATCCTGCTGGGCGGGCTTCTCCTGAACGCTCTTTTTGGCTGGTGGTGGTCCGACCCTGTGGCGGCGCTGGTGATGGTCCCGATTATCGCCAGAGAGGGGGTCGAGGGACTTCGAGGCGAGACCTGCTGCGATGACGGGGCGTGCCCGTGACTGACAATCAGTCGGGGCGGAGAACGAATGAAAGAGCCAGACCTGGAGATATAAAAATAATGCTGGCAGGGAACAAAATGATACCCACCGGCGATATAATACCCGGCGACAGAAATACCCCCGTCGCGGGGTGAAATATAAGTTATGGCTCATCGTCTCGCAGCATTTTTTTTGACTATCCTTTTTACCGGTCACGCGCTGGCCGGCGGGATGGTGTGCGGGGCAGGTAACCATCAGCCGGCGGACGAAACGGCCTGCTGCTGCACGCAGTCAGATTCTGTTGCCGCATCGCCCGCCGCGAAACTCTGCTGTGAATCGCGGTGCGGAAAGCCGGTTAATGACGGGCAGCAGGCACCGCAGGAACACGCGCAACTTCCGTCATCATCACTAAACATCGGTTGTCACCCCTCTTTGAATTATGCGGCGGCAACGGCAGATGACGTTCTGGTAAAGTCGGCTGAAGCACTCCTGCTCGAGCGCCATCCTCCTCCACTCTTTCTCTCCTGTTCAAGTCTTCTGATTTAACTCAGGAGTAGTGTCATCAATCAAGCCACGTCAGCCGTCTTTTTAAGCGGGCTGATGAGGGCCGTTGTTTGCCTGATGTTTTACCGCCTTCGGTCTCAGCTCAATCGAGCCCGGAGAGCAGCGGAAAAAGCACCGTGCTTTTTTACGCGGGAAGGGAGTGAGTATGGTTCATCAACGCACTTTGATTCTATCCGTTTTCTTTGCCCTGCTTGGCACGGCCCTGACCGTGCAGGCGCAGTCAGGATTCCGCAGCGGAGAACTGTCGCGGTCATTTACTGAGACCGGTCGTGTGACGGTCAGCACTGAGACGGTGTCGCTCGTTGTTTCTGTGACCGACCGCGAGGGCCGCTGCCGGGCAGGGCTCGGGCCGGAAGACTTTGTCGTCTACGATAACGGTGTCCGGCAGGAGATCAGCTTTTTCAGTGACCACGACGCGCCGGCGTCGGTCGCAGTCGTTTTTGATGTGTCGGGGTCAATCACTCAGGAGAAGCTCCTTCGTGCGAGGGATGCGCTCAGGCGTTTCATCGAGACGAGCCACGGCGAAGACGAATATTTTCTCGTCGCCTTCAACTCGACTGCCACTTTACTCGATAACGGGACGCAGGACGCAGAGGGCCTGCTCAGAAGCGTATCGAGTCTCAAACCAAATGGCGAGACCGCGCTTTATGACACGGTCTCGTTCGGGCTCGAAAAGCTCTCTCTTGCCCGTCACCCGAAACGCGCGCTCATCGTCATCAGCGACGGTGAGGATAATCACTCACGCTCCACCTTCGGCCAGCTCCGCCGCAGGCTTCAGGAAGCCGCCGTCACTATCTATTCGGTGGGGACTGAGCCGCATCCGCTGCCACGCAGTCAGGGGAGGTCAATCCTGAGTGAGCTTGCCTCTGCTTCAGGCGGGCGGGCGTGGTTTCCGGTACACTCCGAAGAAATGAGTGAGGCCTTCGAGGAAATCGCGCTGGAGCTGCGTCACCAGTATTCAATCGGCTATCTGCCGTCGAACTTCTTCCCGGACGGCAGCCGGCACCACATCAGGGTCAGGCTCGCCCCGGAACTCCAGCCGGAGCGGCTGAAAGTCCGCGCCCGCGACGGCTATCAGGCCGCCCCACGATTCACTTCAACAGCACACGCCGGCGGGGATCCCCGCCGGCATCAACCCCAATAACTGAAAAAGGAGAAGATACGATGAAGGTCATCAAATCAATTACACTCGCACTGATTCTCGGGCTGGCCACAGTCGCTTATGCCTCCAGTGGCGCAGCGAAGACTGACTGCTGCGTTGAGGGTACAGGCTGCTGCGCTGCAGAGGTCTGCTGCACTGCACAGACCAGTCAGCAGTGAGAGCCCGTGTCAGGGGAGAAGACCCGAAAGGCCCTCCCCTGATATGATTGAAGCCGCAGCAGCTCCGAAGGCTCCGGCGTAATTCCTGAGGAGAGAACAAGCCCGGTAAGGACACACTGTGAAAAACAAAATCGTCGCAACATCAATCTGCCTGTTTTTGACAATCGGTCTCGTGTTCTTCGCCTGCAGCCGGCGGAATACCGATCCCGCTCAGGCGGCGACTGCGGAACAGACGGACAAGGGCGCAGTTCAAACGGCAAGCGTTGAGCTGACAACCAAAGGCTATCAGCCGGACAGCCTAAGCCTCAGGTCTGGTGTGCCTGCGCGCATCACCTTTGTGCGGCGCACCGACGAGACCTGCGGCAAGGAGCTGGTCATCAGGGATTACGACATCAATCGTCCGCTGCCGCTCAATGAACCGGTCGTGGCTGAATTCACTCCGCGTAAAGGCGAGTTTAAGTTTGGCTGTGGAATGGGAATGCTGAAAGGTAAAGTCATAGTCCGGTAAATCAGTGGGCATTCGGGAGTCATAACTATGAAACCAGCTCTTCGCAAGTTCACGCTCACCGCGCATATCACTTTCTCGGTCGGCTGGCTCGGTGCGGTCGCTGCTTATCTGGCTCTCGCCATCACCGGACTGACCAGCCACGATGCCGGGATGGTGCGTGCTGCTTATCTCTCGATGGAGCTGGTTGGCTGGTTCGTCATCGTCCCGTTGAGCCTCGCCACATTGCTGGCCGGGCTGGTTGAGTCACTGGGCACTCAGTGGGGCTTGTTCCGGCACTGGTGGGTTCTTGTGAAGTTCCTGCTGACAACAGGTGCCACCGTCATCCTGCTGCAGCATATGCAGGCGGTAACCGCGATATCAGGCGTGGCTGCGGACAGGGCACTCGCCGCAACCGATTTCCGCGCGCTGCGGATTCAACTTGTGGTCCACGCCGGGGGGGGCCTGCTGATACTCCTCGCGGCAACGGTACTGTCTGTCTATAAGCCGTGGGGAATGACCCCGTACGGGCTGCGTAAGCAGAACGGACGGCGTCAGGTCTCGCCGTCCGACCTTCCCTCCCGTTCCGAATCCGACGTGGAGGTGGTCCCGGTATCCGCCACCAGGAAACCACGCTGGGTGTATGTAGTTGGGTTCCACGCCATCGGTCTGGCCCTGCTGATTCTGGTCGTCCACCTCACCGGCGGTGGCGTGCGGAGCCATTGAGGCCCGCCCCTCTGTTAGCATTGAACCACTGAATGAACCGTTCGTGGCTGAACTCACTCCGCGCAAAGGCGAGTTCACGTTTGCCTGCGGAATGGGGATGCTGCGGGGTAAAGTCATAGTCCGGTAAATCACTGGACTGGTGAACAAGAGGGTCAGCGGCAGCCGACTGTCAGCCGCTGACCCTGTTTGTTTTCCGGGTGCCAAGCATCTTTACCTGTCAGACACTTCCCGGGCAGGGCGTCAGGCTGTCGTTGTAGCCCTCCGACCCGTCTGCTAGCATTGAACCACTTCCCCGAATTCCAATTCCTCCCCCAGCTTGAAAAGCAGTCGTTGAAGCGCAGGTTTCGGTTCTGGAAACGTGCAACGACGATGCTCTCTGTCCGTTTCAATTCAACTTGTGCGGCATCGGCAGAATGCGGAAGCAGGCCGGCTGACGCACGGGTTTTTATCCAAAGGGGGAATCACAATGGCAAATCAAAAGGATCCGGTCTGCGGCATGCAGGTGGATGAAAAGAAGGCAGCTGGTCAATCCGACTATCAGGGGCAGACTTACTATTTCTGCTGTCAGGGCTGCAAAGCAAAATTCGACCAGAACCCACAGCAATACGCCACACAGGCGCAGAAACAACAGACTGGCGGGTCAGGCCGCCAGTAGCCTTCGGCGTGGCGATGACGGCCCCGGGCCGTCCCGTCACTCACTTCGCAATCAGACGTTCAATTGATAAGGAGGAATTATGGCAGGTAAGCCCACACAACAAACGAACACAACTATGGAGCAGTGCATCCGGCACTGTCTGGACTGTCACCGCGTCTGTCTGGAGACAGTCAGCTGGTGCCTGCAGCAGGGCGGAAAACACGCCGAGGCCAGGCACATCCAGACGCTCCTTGCCTGTGCGGAAATCTGTCGGGCGAGCGCCGATTTTATGCTCCTCGGCACCGACCTGCACAAGCACACCTGCGGGGCCTGCGCGGAAGTGTGCGACGCCTGCGCCAGGAGCTGCGAGCAGATGGGCACTGACGCGCGGATGAAGGCCTGCGTCGAGGCCTGCCGCAAGTGCGCCGAGAGCTGCCGGCAGATGGCCGCGTGAGCGGCTCAATTGCCCGGCGCGGATGAAAGGAAATCACTGACCGCAGCCGCAATTTCCCGACTGTGGGTGAAGATGAGCCCGTGGTCTGCGTCGAGTTCGATGAGTCCGGCCGGACCCGGGCGGTCGAGTGCGGCGAGGTTTTCTTTCACAAGCTGAAGCGGCGCGGTCCTGTCCCGCCTGCCGTGAATGAGCAGTATCGGGTGCGTTGTTTCCCGCATCCACTTTGTCGTTTCGGCGCGGAAAATCACGTTGCGCAGGGTCCTCGAATAAGAGAACCACGTGTGCCGCAGGACATCCTGCGCCACCATCGGCGGCACGTCACGAACGAGGTAGGGCATCACCGGCAGGAGGAGCGGGCGGAGCGCGCACATCAGCTGACAGACTGTGTGCGCGAGCGGGGTATCCATTGCGAGGAGGCGGTGAAACAGGGAGCTGTGACTGATGCGCCTGCGGGCCTCTACTTCGCTCTGAAACCACGGCAGGGCAAGAAGCGCCATCTTGTCCACGCGCTCCGGGAAGCGGTGGGCAAATGCCAGACCAAGGAGCGTCCCCATCGAGTGACCGACGAGATGCACGCGGCTGACTCCCAGTTCCGTCAGCGTGTCGCTGACGGCGGACAGGTGGTCATCGAGGGTGTAGTCAAGATCGGGTTTGGGAGAATGACCGAAGCCGAGCGTGTCAATCAGGACCAGCCGGTGACTCCGGCCGAGTGCCTGAAAGTTCTCGTCCCACCCGGAGTGGGAGCCTGACAGGCCGGGGATGAACAGAATCGTTTCCGGGTGGGATTCTCCGATGACTTTCGCGTGGAGCCGCATATTCTTCCCGCACGAGTGGCTTATCTTTAACCTCTCCGCTGTGATGACAGATTCCGAAACCGCAGGGATGATACACCCGGCCGCCAAGCCGCACCCGTGGCAAAGAAACAGGGCCTGATAAAACCTCACCGATTACCCCTTGACTCTGTAGTCGGCTACAGAGTGTAGAATTATTCCCGTTGGAAGAAACGGCCTTGCAGAAAGGGAATACAACGATGGCTCAGACGAGACGAAAATTCACGGGGGGCGCTGATTCAGGGCCTGAGGCCGGCGGGCCGAAACGCCGCCTGCTGAAAATCGGCGAGGTCTCAAACCAGACCGGCATCGGCATCGAGACGCTTCGCTTTTATGAACGGAGCGGCCTGCTTGACCGCCCCGCGCGGGCCGAAGGGGGCTACCGGCTCTATGACGCTGCGGTAGTCAGGCGTCTCCATTTCATCAGGCGCGCTCAGGTGCTCGGCTTTTCACTCGACGAGATTGGCCGAATCATCGCCGAGAAGCGGCTTGGGAAAAGTCCCTGCCGGGAGGTGCGCGAGATAGTGCGCCACCGCCTGCACGAACTCGATGAGCGGATGGCACAGATGCGGCGTTACCGTAAGGAACTGTCAAAAGCACTGGTCGGCTGGGACAAGACCGGCGAGGCAGATGGCGACATATGCGGACTGGTCGAAAGCACCGGGATTGAGCCGCTGACAAAAGAGTCCCGGAAATTAAGGAGGGGGTGATGATGACGAACGTTCAGGTGATTGACCCCGTATGCGGGATGACTGTCGACCCCGCATCCGCGGCTGGACGGAGCGAATACAGGGGCGAGCTTTACTACTTCTGCTCGCCCGGGTGTCAGAAGAAGTTTGACGCCGCGCCTGAAAAATATGTGAAGGCAAGGACCGGCGACCGCGGGATGGAGTCGAGTGAGGGCCTGCCCGCGCCGAAGCCAGCCGCCGGAACAGAGCCTTCGGCGGCTGGAGCCGAATACACCTGCCCGATGCATCCGGAAGTCCGACAGCACGGGCCGGGCAGCTGCCCGAAGTGCGGTATGGCGCTTGAGCCTGTGGTGAGCGCGGCCCCGGCAGTAAAGACGGAATATGTCTGCCCGATGCACCCGCAGATTGTGCGCGATGAGCCGGGCTCCTGCCCCATCTGCGGTATGGCTCTGGAGCCGCGCGTCGTGAGGGCAGAAGAGGAAGTGAATCCGGAACTGGTGGAGATGACCCGCCGCTTTTGGGTGGGCGTTTCGCTGTCAGTCCCGCTCCTCCTCCTTGCGATGTCTGACCTGATTCCGGGCCAGCCCGTGCAGCACGCCCTTTCGCCGCGACTCATCACGTGGATTCAGTTCGCGCTTGCCACTCCGGTTGTCCTCTGGGGCGGGTGGCCGTTCTTCGAGCGCGGCTGGGCGTCCATCGTGAACCGCAGTCTGAATATGTTCACGCTCATCGCCATTGGCACAGGCACGGCATACCTGTATAGCGTCGTTGCCACACTATTCCCGGAAATGTTTCCGGCTTCATTTCGCACTCACGGCGGTGAAGTGGGAGTTTACTTCGAGGCGGCGGGCATCATCACCACTCTGGTCCTGCTGGGGCAGGTGCTTGAACTCCGCGCCCGGAGTCAGACGAGCAGCGCCATCCGGGCACTCCTTGGCCTTGCCCCGAAAACAGCACGAGTTATCCGCGACGGTGGGAATGAAGAAGACATCCCTCTGGACCGCGTTCAGCCGGGAGACCGCCTGCGGGTCAGGCCCGGAGAGAAAGTGCCCGTGGACGGCGTTGTCCTTGAAGGCTCAAGCTCGGTGGACGAGTCAATGATTACCGGCGAGCCGATTCCGGTGGAAAAAACTCCGGGGAGCAAGGTCACCGGCGGCACGGTCAATCAGACCGGGGGCTTCGTGATGCGGGCTGAGCGGGTCGGCGCAGACACGCTCCTTGCGCAGATTGTGCGGATGGTGAGTGAGGCCCAGCGAAGCCGCGCGCCCATCCAGCGCCTTGCAGACCAGGTCGCCTCGTGGTTCGTCCCGGTAGTGCTCATCATCGCAGTTCTTACCTTCATCGTCTGGGCGGTCTTCGGACCCGATCCGCGGATGGCCTATGCGCTTGTCAACGCAGTGGCGGTGCTTATCATCGCCTGCCCCTGCGCTCTGGGCCTTGCCACTCCGATGTCAATTATGGTCGGGACAGGCCGGGGCGCAGCTGCCGGCGTGCTCATCAGGAATGCTGAAGCACTTGAAACGATGGAGAAGGTTGATACGCTCGTGGTGGACAAGACCGGCACACTGACCGAAGGGAAACCACGCCTCGTGTCAGTCGTCCCCGCGCCGGGCTTTACTGAGGCCGAAGTGGTGGCGCTTGCCGCGAGCATCGAGCGCGGCAGCGAACACCCGCTTGCGGCGGCGATTGTTTCCGGGGCGGCGGAGCGAAAAACCGGGCTGTCTCAGAGCGAAGAATTTCAGTCAGTCACAGGGAAGGGCGTTTCCGGAGTGGTGAACGGTAACCGCGTCGCCCTCGGCAATCAGAAGTTGATGGAAGATTTGTCAGTCACGATTGATCCCCGAATGGCGGAGCAGGCGGAGAAGCTCCGGCTCGAAGGGCAGACAGTCATGCTGCTGGCAGCGGGCGGGCAGTTTGCCGGACTGCTGGGCGTGGCCGACCCGATTAAGGAATCGGCAGAGGAGGCGGTGAGACTGCTGAAGGCCGAGGGAATCAGCATCGTGATGCTGACTGGGGATAATCGCACGACGGCCCGCGCCGTGGCCGGAAAGCTGGGGCTCGATGAGGCCATCGCCGAAGTGTTGCCCGATGAGAAGAGCGCCGTCATCAGGAAGCTCCAGTCAGAAGGAAAGATAGTCGCGATGGCGGGCGACGGCGTTAACGACGCCCCGGCCCTCGCACAGGCTCACGTCGGCATTGCAATGGGGACGGGGACTGACGTGGCGATGGAGAGCGCCGGGATTACACTCGTCAAAGGCGACCTGCGCGGCATCGTCCGGGCGCGAAAGCTCAGCCGCGCCGTGATGAAAAACATTCGGCAGAATCTCTTCTTCGCGTTTGTCTACAACGTCCTCGGCGTTCCGATTGCGGCGGGCGTGCTGTATCCTGTTTTCGGGCTGCTCCTGAACCCGATGATTGCCAGTGCCGCGATGACCTTCAGCTCAGTGTCAGTCATCGCCAACGCGCTGCGCCTGAGAGGGGTTGAGTTATAAATCCTCCCGCAGGAGAAAAAGGTGAATGTGATATGAATCTGCTCCGGGCCATCGCCCTCGCCGGGTTACTGTTTTTTCCCGTTCTGACTTTCGCCCAGGTGCAGGAACTGCCGTCGCCGGCGGGTCCGGGCAGTGGCCAGCCCAATCTGACCGTGTCGCCTGACGGTCGCGTTCACCTGAGCTGGATAGAGCGTCTGGACGGTGGACGATACTCGCTGCGCTTTTCCACCAGGGAAGGTGCCCGCTGGTCAGCGCCGAAGGTCATCGCCGAAGGCTCCGGCTGGTTCGTCAACTGGGCCGACTTTCCCTCAATGGTGGCGCTGCCCGACGGGTCGCTCGCGGCCCACTGGCTGGCGAAAAGCGGCCCGGGGACTTTTGATTATGACGTGACCATCTCGCGGTCATTCGACGGCGGCAGGACGTGGGGCAGCCCCTTCGTGCCGCACCGTGACGGCGTCAGGGCCGAACACGGCTTTGTTTCGATGTTTGCCGCGAAGGACGGGTCGCTGGCGGCGGTCTGGCTCGACGGGCGGGAGATGAAACCCGGCGGTGACGACCACGGGCACGGGCAGGGCAATATGACTCTGCGCTATGTGAAGATCAAGCGCGACGGAACGCTCACCGATGAGGCGGTGCTGGACGCGCGGGTGTGTGAATGTTGCCAGACTTCAGCCGCGATGACCGCCGCCGGCCCGGTCGTGGTCTATCGTGACCGCTCGGACAAGGAAATCCGCGACATCTCTGTGATTCGCGGGCAGGGCGGCGGGTGGAGTCAGCCGCGCCCGGTCTTTCAGGACGGCTGGCAGCTGAGCGGCTGTCCGGTGAACGGTCCGTCGGTAGCGGCTTCCGGTCGGCGTGTGGCAGTTGCATGGTTCACGGGGGCCGATAAAACCCCGCGTGTCAGGCTGGCCTTCTCCGGCGACGCAGGCGAAACCTTTGGCGAACCGGTCACGGTGGATGATGGCAACCCGGTCGGTCGCGTTGAGGTGTTGTTACTCACTGACGGGAGCGCTCTGGTGTGCTGGCTGGAGAAGCTCCCTGACGGCGGCGCGATCCGTGTGCGACGTGTGAGGCCGGATGGCAGGCGTGATGAGTCCGTCACGGTCGCGCCTTCCGGAACAGCTCGTTCCACCGGCTTCCCGCAGATGGCGCTCGCCGGGAAGACAGTGATTTTTGCGTGGGTCGGCTCCCGCGTTCTCACTGCGTTCATGCCACTGCCTTGACCTGCTGAAAGGTGTGGAGTGAGAGAGGCGGAGCGGGAAGCTTGAAACTCCGGGGGGCAGGTGGTCTAATTTCACTTATGCGAATGGCCGCACACATCTGTGTCCTGCTGCTTCTGCTTCAGAACGCAGTCTCTGCCGGTTACTTTCCGGAGAGATGCTGCGGCCCGGAGTGCGAGGCGCTGGCGGCATCAGCTCCTGAACACAGTCACGAGGCTGAACACCATCCGGCAGAAACCCGGCACGATACTGACGGGTGCCAGACCCATGAGTCCTGTCCCACATCCACCGCTCAATCCTCCACCTGCCTCTGCCAGTGCGAGCAGGATTTGCAGCAGGTCGTCACGCTCAGGCAGCAGCAGGGGTCCCGGATACCTGAGAACCACGCCGTCTTAAGCGAGGCGGCAGGCTGGCACTGGTCCGTGCCAGTGATGGGGCCGCACCTCAGTGTCTTTTCTGCCTGCCGGTCGCACTCTCCACCCGGCAGCACTTTCGGACTCCCTCTCAGAATTTAACTCACTCCCTCAAAGCAAAGTAATAATGGCCGCAAACCGACAGGTCAGCGGTCGTGTATTTTCGTCTGCCCCGGTGCGGTGCGCGTGGCGCTCTGCCGTCCGGCTGCAGGAAATCATCGAAAGAGGGAGTGAATCGTTATGAAGAAGAGAAAGAAGCTGAGTCTTGCCGGATTCGGCGTGACGGCGATTGTGTGGGCCGCGAATTACGGGCCGGGCATTTATGCTCAGGAGGAGCATCACGACCACAGTCACGCGCCGGCGAGCGCTAAAGAACTGAAAAATCCTTTAACCCCGACTACGGAGAACATCGAGCGGGGGCGGGCGCTCTTTACGCAGCACTGTGCCGGGTGTCACGGCCCGGACGGCAAGGCCATGACTGACCACGCGGCGACGATGAAGGTCAGGCCCGCCAACCTGACCGCGCTGCACGGGCGCACGGACGGTGAAATCTACTGGGTCATCACCAACGGCATCAGGCCGAGCGGAATGCCGTCCTTTCAATCGAAGATGAGCGACGAGGAGCGCTGGCAGGCGGCGCTTTATGTGAAGCATCTGGCGGGCGAGCATCCGAACGCGGGGGCGGGGCACGACGAACACGCCGGCCACCAGATGGCGACCGGACAGACAAAGCCGGCGCTGGGAACTACGGCGCAAACGGCTCAGCCCGCTGCCGGGGCATCTCACCAGCACGCGGGCCACACCGGCGAGAAGCCGGACGCCGCTCAGGCGGCTTCCGGGAATCAGAATACGATGCAGCCCGGGAAGATGGCTGGCCACGATATGAGCAATATGGCTGGTGGCAGTGGTGCCCACGCGGGCCACACGATGATGAATATGATGACGACTGTGACCGGTGGGCCGTTCCGCTCGATGCACGCCATCGGCTCCGGGACTTCGCTCCAGCCGGCTTCGACCACGATGGCCGCGTGGCACTTTATGCCGAATGACTGGATGGTGATGGTTCACGGCGACCTCAAACTCACTTACAACCAGCAGGGCGGGCCGCGCGGCGTCGGCAAGGCCGAATCAATGAACTGGCTGATGCTGATGGCCGAACGCAGGGCGGGTCCCGGACAGCTGATGCTGCGCGGGATGTTCTCGGCGGAGCCGCTCACCACACCGCACGGGGGCTTCCCGCTCCTCTTCCAGACCGGGGAGACTTATCACGGGCGTCCCATCGTTGACGCGCAACACCCGCACAACCTCTTTATGGAGCTGGCCGCCAGTTACACCATTCCGCTCTCTGAGAACGTTTCGTTTCAGGTCTACGGCGGCCCGGTGGCTGAACCGGCGCTCGGCCCGGTCGCGTTTATGCACCGCGCTTCGGCCAGTGAGAACCCGGCGGCCCCGCTTGGTCACCACTGGCAGGACTCAACACACATCACTTTCGGCGTCATTACCGGCGCGCTCACCGCCGGGCGCTTCAAGTTTGAAGTCTCCGGTTTCCACGGGGCGGAGCCCGGTGAGAACCGCGCCGGCATTGACGTTGGCAAGCTCGACTCGTACAGCTTCCGCACGTGGTTTACGCCGACTCAGAACTGGGCGATGCAGTTCTCGTACGGCCACCTGACCAGCCCCGAGGCAATCGCGCCCGGTGACCTTGACCGGATGACGGCTTCAGTCGCTTACAACCGCCCCTTCACGAACGGCAGCTGGGCCAGCACTCTTGTCTGGGGCCGCAACTCCGAAGAACACGGCAACTCGAATTCTTACCTCCTTGAGTCAACGCTCAATTTCCGGAGGAAGAACCACCTCTATACGCGGATGGAGCTGATTGACAAGCAGGAGCTGCTCGCCGACAACATCTTCGGGCGGCCCGGGCTGGTCCGTGCGCCGCTGCTGGTGGGTGGGCTTGTGCTTCACCCGACGGAAGAGTTCGAGCGGTCCTTCCGCGTCGGGGCCTTCACCTTCGGCGGGGTGCGCGATTTCGTGGAGAGCGAGAAACTGAGAGTGGGACTGGGCGCGGATGTGACGTTCTACCACAAGCCGGCGGCGCTCGACCCGATTTACGGGAAGCATCCGACTTCGTTTCATCTCTTCCTCAGGTTCCGCCCGGGCGACATGCACTGAGCGCAGTAGAAAAGGGGCCGGCATCATTCGATTGCGTGCAGGGAAGAACGCCCGCCCAAGCGAGGGACTGCTGCCGCGAACTCAGGGAGCAGTGAAGGCGCGCTGGTGGTTGCCCGACCAGGGCTCCGCCTACCAGCGCAACCCGATCCCCAGCATTGCGCCACGGCCGGTGTACCTGCCGGGGAAGAGAGGATTTTTCTCACTGCCGATCCTGCGCTCCAGACCCAGGATGCCGGCCACGCCGATGTTCAGCCAGAATCCGCTGGCGATCCGTCTGCCGACTCCGCCGGCGATGTCGAAGCCCCCTGTGTTCATCGTGCCGGGGGTGATTACCGCATCAGAAAATCCGTTGCTGGTGTACGCCCAGCCGAAATGGAGCCTGGTCGCATCGTTGAGCGTGTAAATGCCGCCGGCGCGAAACGAGCGCACATCGAATGCATCCAGTTTCAGCGCGAAGAGTACCTGTCCGCGTTGTTCGTCTCTGACATCAATCTCCTGAAAGGTCGCCGTGTAATCATAGAAACGGAAGTCGGCGAAAAGTTGCAGCCTGGGAGTGGCTGTGATCTCCAGCCCGCCTTCGGCGACGGCGGGCGGTTTCAGCTTCACGCCGACCCGCGGCCTGAGCGCGAGGATCTGCCCGCCGGGCAGTGGCACAAACGTTTCAAGGCTCCCTTTGAGGTCATAGCTCCGCCGGGTCTTATAGTTGAGGCCGAAGCCGAGTCGCCGGATCGGGCGGAAGTGCAGACCGACGCTGATGCCCGGCGCCCCGAAGGCTGCGACATCGAGCCTGTCCTGCCGTGCAATCCCCAGCGGCGCGAGTTGTGAATTGGGGCTCGCGAGATCAACAAACCCGCGCCCGAAGATGAACGAGCCGCCGACCGACAGCTTCCGGTGCAGCCGCACCGCGCCGCCGATGGCGAAATCATTCGACGCCACGCGCGTGTCGAAGAACGTCGCACGCGGCCCTAGTTCCGGCGGGTCCTTGAGCTTGCTCTGGAAACCGAAGATGGTGTAGGCGCCGAGTCCGAAGGCATATTTGTGATCGCCGCTCGTGTAAGTAACCTCGCTCGCCATGCCGGGCGGGCCGAACCGCGTCTCCGAAGTAATTCCCTGCGCTGGCCCCGGCAGCAGGCGCTCGCGGCGATAATTGAAAGAAGACAGTTGAAGCTCGCCGCTGAAGCGCCAGTGGCCCTTCGCTGTGAGCCCGCCTGGGTTCTCCTTGTCACGGTCCGTGATCTCAGTCATCCCGGCCACGTTATTTCGGATGAAAAGGTTGTCCGGGTCAGTGCGCGCGTTACCCGCTCCGCTCGTAGCCGTCGGACTTCCAACCGGATAGTTAAGACCCTGTGCCCTGACGGCTGCGCCCAGCGTCAGCACGCCCGTGAGGACGAAAGCCAGCCGCACGACCTGACTTTGATTTCTCCCCACCTTCATCACGAATATCTCCCGATTCATTCTGCTCCTCCTTCTCTCACTCGGCTTTGCATATAAAGTCCGGTTTTTGACCTGCTTTTTGTGCAGCAATCCAACTTGCACAAGAAGTCTTAATCTGGTTGATCAGAAACAGATATAACAGCTGACAGAGTCCCTGCCTGTCCAATATTGAACATCCAGTCACTTTTTGGGCAAAGCTGTGGTTTAAGACTTTTTGTGTACAAACGACTTTATGTGCAAAGCCCTCTTACTCTGAAGCTGGCGGATTCAATAAAGAGCAATACCAGTGCCAGCAGGAAACCGTGCGGAATGCATTTCATCAGTGTAAAGAGTCAGGCTTCCGAGGTTGCCGTTCAGCACATAGAAAATCTATTCCAGGGGAATAAAAATAATTCCGCGCCACACGAGCGCAACACCGCGAGAATTTTCCCACGCTCCTGATGAGCCAGCCGATGCGACTGGGTAATTTCACACAGCCTGCTTGCGTGTATTTCCACACTTCGCGTTCACTGACCGGCAAAGACCGGAGATTCAAGGCAGCTCTGTGACGAGGAACATCAATTGCACTGGTGTCTCGCAGGGAAGGACGATCAGGTTATGGCGCATCACAAGACTGGCGTGACTATGTCATCGTCTTTCCGGGTTGAAAGACTCAATCCGGCGTTCGTGACCAGACCGAGGAACAGACGTTGACGTGGCAAGTGACAAAACCGGGATTCGCATCCGTGACCAGCCGGGCCGCCTGGCTGAGGCTGGTCCGAGGGATCGCGATTCTGTTTTTATTCACGCAGCAGGCCTGGGCCGGCATCGTTTGCCATTGTCAGCACGAGCATGACGCCCGGCAGGTTTCGCAAACGGCCCATGCCTGCTGTCATGCCGCGCACCATTCCGGTTCTGCCGTCAGCACGGAACACGCAGGTGAAGCGGCTCATTCCCCGGCCTCGTGTGCGGAAGAAAACGCGCCAGGCACTGATGATCAGTTCGGCGTGTTACCCCGGAGTGTGATGTCATGTTGCCAGGCCAAGCCACAGGCTGAGGTGCAGTGGATCATGACTTCGTCACCGGAGCTTTTACCAGCCGCCGGCACTCAGCCGCTCTTCAGTCAGGACGCCCCGGCAGTCCACGCAGATCATAACTTCCATCAACCGCACTGCACACGACCGCTTTATCTCTCTTTCTCCTGTCTGCTGATCTAAGCGAACTCACAACGTACTTCTGATTTTCTTTTATCAGTCACGACCTCTTGCAAAAGTCTTTGGTTAAGGTGGTGTTCAAAATTGAACAGACATCAATCAAGACAAAGCATAGATTTAAATGTGTGTGCCGATTGCGATAACGTTCGGCCAGGAGACAAAAGATCTTTTGATAACGATTTTTGCGAGAGAACTACTCTCCGGGTGGCGACCTGGCCATCCGGCGGCTGACCGGGTCTGATCTTTCCGGAGCGTCGCGGACGCCGCGAAAGAAGGGTATCTGTCATGCGATTGAGACGAATTCAGCGATGGCTGGCATGGGTGGTGGCCGCACTGGCCCTGGGGAGTGTGAACGCCCTGGCGCAGCAACCCCGCGCCGAATCTGCTTCGTCTGCCAGTGCCGACAACTCACGCGAGCGCGAAGCACGCGTGGCCGGAGCGAAGCCCCCGGTGCCGACGGTCGTCTCGCTCCAGACTCTCGTCGCGGAGGCGCTGGAACAGAACCCGGAGATTATCGCGATGCGGCGCAATTTCGACATGATGCGCGCGCGCGTGCCACAGGCCAGGGCGCTGCCTGAGCCGATGCTTAGCTACGGCTACACGGGCAACGCGGTTCCGCTCCCGCCGTTCGACATTCAGAAGGGCGATCCGTCGAGCGCCCGCATGCTCAGCTTCAGTCAGGAGATCCCCTTCCCCGGCAAGCTCGCCATCAAAGGCAGAATGGCGAATGTCGCCGCCGAATCCGAGTGGTGGGCTTATGAACAGACGCGGCTCAATGTCGTGGCCGAGGTCAAGGACGCCTACTTCGATCTTTATTTCATCGGGAAATCCATTGAGACCATCACGAAGAACAAAGAGCTGCTGGAAAAATTCGCGAGAATCGCCGAGGCAGGTTTTGCGGTCGGCAAGGGGCTCCAGCAGGATGTGCTGAAGGCGCAGGTGGAGGTCTCCCGACTGATTGACCAGTTGACGGTGCTTGAGCAGCGCAAACAGACGGCAGAAGCGCGGCTCAACAGCCTGCTTTACCGCGAGCCGGAGACGCCGGTCGGGGCTCCGGAAGAGATCAGGCCGCGCGATTTCACTTATGGCCTGGCCGAACTGAGCGACCTGGCGCTCACGAACTATCCGACCCTGAAGGCGCAGCGGCGCAGGATTGATCGCGAGCAGTACGGAGTCGAACTCGCTAAAAAAGATTTCTACCCCGACTTCTCGGTGAGCCTCACTTACTTCAACCGTCCTGGCCTGCCGGAGATGTACGGCGTGAATGTGGGCATGAAGCTCCCGATCTGGTTCGGTCAGAAGCAGCGTCCGGCGGTGGCCGAAGCGACGGCGAGCGCGGGCGTGGAGCGTCAGCGACTGGAAAACATCACGACGCTGCTCTTCTTCCGGATCAAGGATCGCTATCTGGCCGCGACGACGGCGCAGCGGCTCGTCAGGCTCTACGGCACGACGATCATCCCACAGTCATCGCTCGCGCTGGAATCGGCGATTGCCGGGTACGAGGCGGGCAAAGTGGATTTTCTGACGCTGCTCGACAGCCTGATGACTTTGCGAAATTACGAGCTGAGTTATTACGAGCAGCTCAGCAACGTGGAAAAATCAATCGCGGCGCTGGAGCCGTTCGTCGGCGTCAACTTAAGGCCGTGACGGACCCCTCCGCAGCCCGGACGAAGCAGTTCATCAACAAGGTACTGAAACAACAGACAATCCAATTCGAAACAGGGAGAAAAAATGAAACGCATCATTACCACAATCAGTTTTCTCATTCTCACCGTCGCAGTCCTGAGCCTGCCGGTACTCGCTCAGGATCATCAGGCACACCATCAAAAGACAGCCGACGGGGATGTGGTCATTGGCAAAAAGGGCGAAGTGCATTTCACCACTCAGGTCAAAGCCGGTAATACCGTCCTGAAGCCAGGAATGTATCAGGTGCAGCACGTGGTGGAAGGCAACGATCACGTGATCGTTTTCAAGGAAGTGGGCATGCAGGCGGGCTACAAGCATGGCAACACGCCGGTCGGCAAGGAAGTCGCCCGAATCACGTGCAAGGTCGAGCCGGTCACTCAGAAAGTGAATAACACGAAGATCACGCTGCGCACCAACGCCGCCGGCGAGAAAGAGATCGCCGAGGTGCAGGTCGCGGGCGAAGCCTTCAAACACCTGTTATAGAGCCGGGTGATCTCCTGTCTGCGCCGACTGCTGCCGGTCGGCGCAGATCCTTCACCAACAGGCACTCACAATGAGGTGGAGATATGACAGTCGAAGTCAAACCACCGGAAGAAAGCAAAATCGTCCCCAACGGAAATGATGATGGGTATCAGACCGAAGATCAGTCGCTGACTGCCGGAGAGTTGATAAAAGCCGACGATGCGCAGCCAGGGACTGAAGGAGCCGGTTTCAAAAACACACCAGTTCCGCAGAAGAAGAGACCTCTGAAGCGGGTGATCGCGCTGCTGCTGATCGCAGGGCTGGCGGCGTTCGCATACCTGCAACGCGAGCGGCTGCTGAAACTCGTTCCGGCGAAAACAGCCGCGCCATCCGCACACCCCGGCGCCAGCCTCTCAGCCGCCGAACTGCCCGAAGGTGTTTTTCAAATCAGCCCTGAAAAACAGCAGTTGATCGGCGTTCAGTACGGCGAGGTTGAATACAAGGCAATCGCAAAGACGTTGCGCGCAACCGGTCGCGTGACTTTCGATGAAACGAAGATCACTCACGTCCACACCAGAGTTGACGGGTGGATTGAACAGGTCTTCGTTGATTTCACCGGCAAACAGGTCCGCAAGGGAGAGCCGCTCCTCGCCATCTACAGCCCGGAACTGTGGCAGACACAGCAGGAATATCTGCTCGCGCTCAGAGGCCGCAAAGAACTTTCAACCAGCCCTTTCAAGGAGGCTGTGAACGGCGCCGAGTCAATTTATCAGGCTTCACGCAAGCGGCTGGAATTGTGGGATATCAGTGAAGAGCAGATTGCGGAACTGGAAAAGAATGGCAAGCCGACCAGGGCCATGACGATTTACGCGACTGCTGATGGCATCGTCCTCACACGTAACGCCTTCACCCGGCAGCGCGTCACGCCCGAGACTGAACTCTACACGATTGCCAATCCCGCAAACGTCTGGGTGATCGCCGACATTTACGAATACGAAGCGCCGGAAATCAAACCCGGTCAGACAGCGAATGTCACTCTTTCTTATTATCCGGGACGCGTTTTCAAGGGGAAGGTGACTTTCATCTATCCGCAACTCGACAGCGCCACGCGCACGCTCAAGGTGCGAGTCGAAATTCCCAACCCGCAACTCACGCTCAAGCCTGAGATGTATGCCAACGTCGAGCTGAAGATTGATTACGGCAGGCGCGTGATTGTGCCGCAGGAAGCGGTGATGGATTCGGGCGCCGAGCAACAGGTCTTCATCGCTCACGAAGGAGGTTATTTCGAGCCGCGCAAGGTGCAGCTGGGGGCGAAAGTGGACAACGAATTCATCGTGCTGAGTGGACTGAAAGCAGGCGAGCGCATCGTGACCTCGGCCAATTTCCTGGTTGATTCAGAAAGCAAATTGAAATCGGCAGCGGGCGGCATGAGCATGCCCGGCATGAGTCACGGCGGCGGTCAGGGCAGCGAGAATAAAACCCCTGCGCCCAATGCCCCGCCGTCTGGCAAACCACCGTTGCCGCCCAGGCAAGAGGATCATTCACAGCATCAGCCTGGTGCGCCCCCGCCCCCGCAGCCCAAACCGGAAGACCACTCGCAGCATCAACTGAAGAAGCCGCAGGAGTGAAGCGATGATGAACAAACTGATCGAATTCTGCGCGCGCAACACCTTCATCGTCCTGCTCATCACTGGGATGGCGACGCTCGCCGGGTTGTGGTCAATGAGGAACATCAAGCTCGACGCCATTCCCGATATTTCGGACACGCAGGTCATCATCTACACAAAGTGGGATCGCAGCCCGGACATTATGGAAGATCAGGTGACCTACCCGATCATTTCATCCATGCTGGGCGTGCCCAAGGTCAAAGACATTCGCGGCTTTTCCGACTTCGGCTTTTCCTACGTCTACATCATTTTTGAAGACGGCACGGACATTTACTGGGCGCGGTCGCGCACGCTGGAATACCTGAACAACATCCTGCCGAAGCTGCCCAAAGACGTCAACGTCGAACTGGGGCGGGATGAGACGGCAGTCGGCTGGGTGTTTGAGTACGCGCTGGTTGACACCACCGGTCAGCACAATCTGGCCGGGTTGCGCTCGCTGCAGGACTGGCGGCTGCGCTACGAACTGCAATCGCTCCCCGGCGTGGCCGAAGTCGCGCCGATTGGTGGATTCGTGCGGCAGTATCAGATCAACCTCGATCCCAACAAATTGTCGGCCTTCAAAATTCCGCTCGATAAAGTGACCGAGGCGGTCAGGTCGGGCAACAACGATGTCGGAGGACGCCTGGTGGAATTCACCGGGCGCGAATACATGGTGCGCGGGCGCGGTTACATTCGCTCGCTCGCGGACATCGAGAACATTGTCGTCGGCACGAACATGGAAGGCGGCACGCCGATTCTGATCAGGCATCTCGGCACGGTGACGCTCGGCCCCGATCTGCGGCGCGGCGTCGCCGAACTTGATGGCCAGGGCGAAACGGTCGGCGGGATTGTCATCATGCGCTCCGGCGAGAATGCGATGAAAGTCATTGAGCGGGTGAGAGCAAAACTGACCGAAATCGAACCCACGCTGCCGCCCGGCGTGAAAGTCGTGACCACCTATGATCGTGGCGCACTGATCGAGGGCGCGATCTCCACAGTGTCGGACTCGCTGATCGAGGAGCTGACAGTTGTCAGTCTGGTCATCATCATCTTCCTCCTGCACCTGACGAGCGCGGCCATCCCGATTGTAACGATCACGATTGCCGTCATCCTCTCTTTCATCCCGATGCTGGGGATGAATATCACGGCCAACATCATGTCGCTCGGCGGCATTGCGATTGCGATTGGCTCGATGGTTGATTCCTCCATCGTGATCGTCGAGCAGACGCACAAGAAACTGGAAGAGTGGCTGGCGCAAGGCTCGCCGGGCGATTTCAAGGATGTGGTGATCAACGCGGCCCAGGAGGTTGGCCCGCCAAGTTTTTACGGACTGCTCGTGATCGCCATCGCGTTTGCGCCGATCTTTGCGCTTGAATCACAGGAAGGACGGCTCTTCAGGCCGCTCGCGTTCACCAACATTTTCGCCATCGTCGTTGCCGCCGTGCTGTCGGTCACACTGGTTCCGGCGATTGTCACTCTGCTGATTCGTCCGAAGAAGTTTGATTTCCGCCCGCGCTGGCTCTGCTGGCTCGCCAACAAGGTCATCACCGGCAAAATCTATCCCGAAGAGAAACACCCCCTGAGCCGCTTCCTGCACCGGCTCTATCAACCAGTGGTCGAATTCGTGCTGCGGTTCCGTTACGCCCTGGTCATCGGCGCGGTGCTGGTTGTGCTGGCCACGATCCCGATCTACCTGCGGCTCGGCACGGAGTTCATGCCGCCGCTCGACGAGGGTGTGCTGCTCTACATGCCGACGACGATGCCCGGCATCTCCGTCACCGAAGCGCAGCGGCTCCTGCAAACGCAGGACAAGCTCATCAAGTCCTTCCCGGAAGTTGAGCGAGTCTTCGGTAAGGCAGGGCGGGCTGAGACGGCGACCGACCCCGCGCCTTTCTCGATGATGGAGACGGTAGTCGTGCTCAAGCCGCAGGATCAGTGGCCAAAGGTGAAGCGGTGGTATTCAGAACGCGCGCCGGAGTGGTTGCAAAAGCTCCTGCGGCTGGGGTGGCCGGATCATCAGAGCACCGAAGAGCTGATCTACAGCCCTGGCGGGCTGAACGAGAAGTTGCAACTGCCCGGCGTGGTCAATGCGTGGACGATGCCGATCAAGGCGCGCGTGGATATGCTGACGACAGGTGTCCGCACGCCGGTGGGCATCAAGGTTCTCGGCCCTGATCTCAACAAGATTCAGGAACTCGGCCAGCACCTGGAGATGGCGCTGAAAGACGTGCCGGGCACCACCAGCGTTTTCGCCGAACGCACGGCGGGCGGCTATTTCCTCGACTTCAATCTCAAACGCGAAGAACTGGCCCGCTACGGTCTGACGGTGGATCAGGCGAACATGGTGATTATGTCGGCGGTCGGCGGCGAGAGCGTGACCACGACGGTTGAGGGGCGCGAGCGCTACCCGGTCAACGTCCGCTACCAGCGCGATTACCGCAGCACACTTGAGCGTCTCAATCGCACGCTGGTGCCAGTCATGAACGGCGGCCGGCAGATTCCCATCGCACAGCTTGCCGACATCAAACTGCTCTCCGGCCCCGGCATGATCCGCGATGAGAATGGGCGGTTGAGCGGGTACGTTTATGTGGACGTGGGCGGGCGCGACATCGGCAGCTACGTGGCTGACGCGAAGCAGGCCGTCAAAGAGAAGATGCAACTACCGGTCGGCTACACGCTCGTGTGGAGCGGGCAGTACGAAAACATGGAGCGCGTCGCACAAAGGCTGATGATTATGGTGCCGCTCTCGCTCTTTTTTATCTTCCTGCTGATGTACTTCAACACGAAGTCAGCGGCGTACACGCTGATCGTCCTGCTGTCGCTGCCGTTCTCGGCGGCGGGTTCGATGTGGTTCCTCTACCTGCTGGGTTACAACCTGAGCATTCCCGTCTGGGTCGGACTGATCGCGTTTCTGGGCGTGGACGCGGAGACGAGCGTGTTCATGCTGCTCTACCTCGATCTGGCTTATGACGCGAGGAAAGCAAAAGGCCGGATGAAAACGAAAGGGCATCTGCGCGAAGCAATTCTGGAAGGATCGGTGCAACGGCTGCGCCCGAAATTCATGACCGTCGCGGTGGACTTCATCGGGCTGCTGCCGGTGATGGTGGCCGCCGGCACTGGCGCGGACCTGACCAAGCGCATCGCCGCGCCGATGGTTGCCGGGATGGTCTTCTCATTCGCGCTCGAACTGTTCGTTTATCCGGCGATCTACGCAATCTGGAAGTGGCACGCCGAGGTGAAAAAGTTCGCGGCGGCGGAGCCCGTGCTGCAGGGCGCAACCGGTTGAGGGATGAAGCGATGAAGCTCAGAAATGTGACATTGACGCTGGCGCTGGTGACAGCCGCATTTGCGGCGCTGCCGGTGCGCGCGCAGTCCGCGGTAACAGCGGAAGGAGATCCCGTCGCGCGGGCAATGCAAAGAATCGAGACGGCAGTTGAGTGGCGGATTTCAGTTGCGGATCGAGTGATCGCCGCCTCGAAGCTGCTCAATGAAAGCATTGCCGCGAGAAAGCAGGGGGAACGCGAGCGCGCCGAAGCCGCACTGAAGCAGGCTGAAACGGTCATCGCTGAAATCACGCCGTCACAACGGAGTCATCTCCTTGATGAACTGGCGGGCGCCATTGCCGCAGAGCGGGCCGCATTGAATCCTGCGCCACCGGAAAAGCCGCAGACACTATTCACAAATGCTTTACCTGCGCGAAGGCTGACCCGAAATGTGGCTGCCCGGTACGGTACTTATCAAAATACGCTGGCGCGCATTCTGGCTGAAGAACAGGTTCCCGTCGAACTGCTCGCCGTGGCTTTGGTGGAAAGTGGATTCAACCCGCAGGCGCTTTCGCCCAAAGGCGCACGCGGCATCTGGCAGCTGATGCCCGCAACGGCTGCACGTTATGGCCTGACAGCAGGGCCGCTCGACGATCATCGCACCCATCCCGAACACTCGACCCGCGCAGCGGCCAGATACCTCCGCGATCTTTATCGGCAGTTCGGCGACTGGAAACTGGCGCTCGCTGCCTACAACTGGGGCGAGGGAAAGGTTCAGCGGGTTATTGACAAAACCGGCCTCCGCAATTTCGACGAGCTGGCGCGGCGCGGCTTGTTGCCATTGGAAACACGCAACTACGTGCCTGCGGTGCTGGCGGTCTGGTCGCAGTTGCAGCAGAGCCAGGCAAAGAAAGAAGTGAGGCGGTAATGAAAGGTCAGATTGAGAAAGTCTCCGCGAACGGCATCAGGGTTGCGCGCGATCCCTTCAGTGGCGCGCAGATCAGATTCGGCGTGATGGGGTCAGCGGGTGGCGATCTCACTGCATCCTGTCTGGAACTCTGCCGGGAGCTTGGGCGCGCCATTGCCGAGAGCGGGTGCTGCCTGCTGACCGGAGCCTGTCCGGGATTGCCGCACGAGGCAGTGATGGGAGCAAAAGAAGTCGGCGGGCATGTCATCGGCATCTCGCCTGCGGTGAGCCTGAAGGAGCATATCGAAACTTTCGCGGCACCTTACAGAGAGTATGACGTGCTGATTTTTACCGGGCTGGGCCTGATGGGACGCGAGCTGATCAACATCCGCAGTTGCGACATCGTGGTCGTGGTCGGCGGGCGTTCCGGCACGCTGGGTGAATTCTCGATTGCGTATGAGGAAGGCAAGCTGATCGGCGTGTTGACTGGCACAGGTGGCATCACCGCTGCATTGCCCGCGCTGGAAACCACGCTCGGCAAAAAGACCGGGGCGGAAGTCATCTACGAAGCGAACCCGCAGCGACTGATTGATCGTCTGCTGGAGCGTTACCTGTCGGGCAGTTACGTCTGCCCGTGTCACCCGCAATGTGCGATTGCTGCGCGCGGAAGGGAAGGAGGTTGCTGATGGCTGAAGTGAAACGCAAGTTGCAGCAACGTGAGTTGAAAGAGATGCCGTCGCCTGTGTGGCATAGCCTGCCAGTCGAAAAAGTGCTGGAGCGGTTGAACGTCACGGCTGACGGTCTTTCGACTGAAGAAGCGAAGCAGCGGGTGCAGCAGTACGGGCCGAATGCCTTGCGTGAAGCCGAGCCGATACATCCGCTGGCCATTCTGCTGGGCCAGTTCAACAGTCTGGTGATCTGGCTGCTCGTCGGCGCGGGCGTCGTCTCCGGCCTGCTGGGCGAATGGATTGACAGCATCGCCATCCTGACCATCGTCGTCCTCAATGCCGTCATCGGTTTTTTTCAGGAATACAAAGCCGGGCGCGCCATCGAGGCTCTGAAGAAGATGACTTCGCCGCGCGCCAGGGTTCGACGCGCCGGGAGTGTCGTGATGCTTCCGTCGGTTGAGATCGTTCCTGGCGACATCATCGAACTCGAAGCCGGTGACCTCGTGCCTGCCGATGCGCGGCTGCTCGATGCCGCATCACTCAAATGCGTCGAGGCCGCGCTGACCGGAGAATCGGACGCCGTCAACAAGCACGCTGCCGCACTGGAACAGGCAGAAGTGCCGCTCGGCAACCGCCGGAACATGGTCTTCATGGGGACGAGCGTGGCCGCCGGAACCGGTCATGCCGTCGTGACCGCGACTGGCATGGAGACCGAGTTTGGCCACATCGCAGGTCTGCTCGCGGAAGCGTCATTTGACGAAAGCACGCCGTTGCAGCAACGGCTCGCAGCCGTTGGCCGGATGCTCGTCTGGGTTTCGCTGGGCGTCGTGGGTGTGATCTTCATTCTCGGCTTTCTCCGCAGTATTCCTCCTGTCGAACTGTTTCTGACTTCGGTGAGTCTCGCGGTGGCGGCTGTGCCGGAAGGATTGCCTGCGGTCGTGACGGTCGCGCTCGCGCTCGGGGTGCAGCGCATGGCGCGCAGACGCGCGCTGGTTCGCAAACTCCCGGCGGTCGAAACGCTCGGCTCGACCAGCGTGATCTGCACCGACAAGACCGGCACGCTGACGGTCGGCGAAATGACTGTGCGCACTTTGTACGCCGCTGAACAGAGCTTCACCGTGGCGGGTGAAGGCTACGGCCCGAATGGAGAGATACTTATCAACGGCGCTCCTCCCGATGACAGACAAAGCGAGCAACTTCGTTCATTGCTGACACTGCTGACTGGCTGCAACGGCGCGCATCTTTCAAGTGAAGATGGGAAGTGGGCTGTCATCGGCGATCCGACCGAAGGCGCACTGCTCACGGCGGGAATGAAGTTCGGCCTTGAGCAAAGCGCGATTGAAACGCAGTTCCCTCGTGTCGGTGAGTATCCGTTTGATTCCGACCGCAAACGGATGACGGTGATCCGCCGACTATCCGACGGGCGTTTGCGGGCGATGGTCAAAGGCGCGCCGGACATCCTGCTCGGGCGTTGCACTCACATCCTCGGCGCGGAGGGCGTGCGTCAGATCAGCGGGCATGACGTTCAACTGGTAACAGCCAGGATCGCAGACATGGCTCAGGGTGCGCTGCGTGTCCTCGCGGCGGCTTATCGTGAGGTTGATGAGGAAGAAATCAGGGATGCCGAAGCAGACGGCATCGAACGCAGACTGGTTTTTGTCGGGCTGGCCGGAATGTACGATCCGCCGCGCCCCGAAGCTCGTGAAGCAGTGTCACGATGTCACGGCGCGGGTATCCGCGTGGTAATGATTACGGGCGACCATCAGCAGACAGCGATGGCCGTCGCACGTGAGCTTGGCATTGCTCGCAGCGACGAAGGGGTGCTGACGGGACTGGAACTCGATCACCTCTCTGACGACGAACTGAAGCAGCGCGTTACCGGTGTTGCCGTTTACGCCCGCGTCAGCGCCGAACACAAGTTGCGGATCGTGCGCGCGTGGAAGGCGGCGGGAGCGGTAATTGCAATGACCGGCGACGGCGTCAACGACGCTCCGGCGATCAAGGGTGCTGACATCGGCATTGCGATGGGGAAATCGGGAACTGAGGTGACCAAAGAAGCTTCAGACATGGTCATCACCGATGACAACTTTGCCTCCATCGCCGCCGCCGTCGAGGAAGGGCGCGGCGTGTACGACAACATCAGAAAGACGCTTCAGTACCTGCTGGCCGGGAATCTCGGCGAACTGCTGATGATGACGGTGAGCGTGCTGGTCGGCTGGCCGATTCCGCTGCTGCCGGTTCACCTCCTGTGGATCAACCTGGTGACGGATGGACTGCCCGCGCTCGCACTCGCTACCGATCCGATTGATCCCGACGTGATGAATCGCCCACCTCGTCCCCGCAGCGAATCCATCACGGATCGCAAATTCTTCACGACGATGATTCTGACCGGGCTGCTCACGGCAGGCGTTTCACTGGCCGCGTACCTCTACGGCCTGCGATACCACGACCTCGACACCGCGCGCACGTTCGCCTTCGCCACGCTGGTATACGCTGAGATTCTGCGTTCCTTCGGTGCCCGCAGCGAGACCAGAGCAGTCTGGGAGATCGGCCTGCTGTCAAACATCAGGCTCGCACTGATAGCGGCGCTGACGCTGGTGTTTCAGCCCTGGGCTCATCACAACCAGATGCTGAGAACATTCCTGAAAAGCACGGAGATGTCCTGGTCTGAATGCTTAGCGCTGCTGGCCGTCGGGGCCATTCCGCTGGCGGCGCTTGAGGCGGTCAAAGTTTTGCGCCGACACGGCGGGGCAATTCAGCCGGAGACTGCCTTTTGATCGGGGGAGTTATGAAAAGCATATTTACAGCATTGTTACTGCTATTCGTCTTCACGCCACGGCCTGCCGCCGCGCAGCGTTATCAGTTTGCGGCAGAGCATCTGCACACCCTGCGCAACTGCCGTGGGACGCTCGTCATCACGCCGGACGGGATTGAATACCAGACGGATCACAAGCCGGATGCGCGAGCCTGGCGATACGTTGAGATCAGGCAGATTACAGTGGTGTCGCCTGCAGAGCTTGCACTGACGACCTACGAAGATCAGAGGCGAATGGTCGGGCGCGACCGGGTTTTCAGGTTCAGGCTGCCCGGGGGAAAGCTGACGCCGGAAATCAGCGCCATGCTGATGGAGAGGGCAACTCACCCGATTGCGACGAGCGTCATGCCGCAGAGTGACGGCACGCCCGCATACGAGGTGCCGGTCAGACACCTGCACCGCTTCGGCGGCAGCGCGGGCGTGCTGAAAATCTACCCCGACCGCATGACCTTTGAGTCAAGGGAGACGCCATCCGACTCGCGCTTCTGGCGCTACAGCGACATTCAGAATTTCAGCCAGTCGGAGCGCTTCCGCTTCGAGATCGCCACCTTCGAGGGGCACTTTGGCGGGCAGAAATCCTACGACTTCCAACTGAAAGAGGACCTGCCATCGCAGGCTTACGACTACGTCTGGGTGCGCGTCTACCCGCCGAAGCTCCGTCGCGACGAGAGCGCCGCGAGGCCTGATGTCAGGTTGAATCAAGCGGGCGTCAGGTGAAGAGGCAGTAAACCACTGTCTCTTCACGATGCCGGACCGGGCGGGCCGCAGAGGTCGGCAAAGCGTGGGCCGGATCCATCTTCTCAGGTCGACTGTGAGCTGAAACATCCGTCCCGGCTCAACCCGACGTTCGATGACAAACCGTCGGCGCTCGCACCATCAGCTTGAAAGCCACCGGTCACAGCCTCAGCTTATCTGCCACCGGCAGAAAATCACGACCGATCAGCATCAACAGCGGTAACTGTCAAGCAACAGCCAGAGCTTTCTGGCGGAGCTTTAACCGAAAGGAGAAGTGTCCCATGCAGTTCATCCAACTTTTGAGCGTAGCCGCGATTCTCCTCAGCGTGGCGATGCTGTCGGCTCCGGCGAAAGCGGACCCGATCACTTTTGTAGCAAATCTGAACGGCGCTAACGAGAGGCCGACGCCAATCAACACCAATGCAGCAGGGGTGGCGACCCTGACCTTTGATACCAACAACCCGACGCAGATTACCCTGAAAGTAACTTTCTCCGGCCTGCCTGGCAATCCGGTCGGGTCGCATATTCACGCGCTTGGGGGGCCTGACAACACCGCCCCGGTGCTTGTGGACTTCACCTCATTCATCCCCGCCGCAACCTCCGGAACATTCACCACTACTATCACACTGAACGCGACGCAGGCGGGTTTTGTGACTCTCGCAAACCTGAATGCCGGGCTGCTGTATTTCAACATTCACACCCCGACCAATACGGGCGGTGAAATTCGCGGTCAGTTTGTAGCCGCAGCGGTCCCCGAACCGGCAACACTGGTGCTGCTCGGCACGGGGCTTATTTCACTGGCCGGCGCGGCGCGGCGGCGGCGCAGAAATAATTCTGCACAGCCGTCCTGATGAAGTATTGCCTGTCAGATTGAGTGGGGCAGCGAAGAACCGCTGCCCCCTTTGTTTTCGGCAGGTGTTGCGGCGTTATTCTTCGGTGAGTTTCTCGACCATCAGCTTTCCGCCGTGCTTCATCCCTTCGACGGTCGCCGTGATATGGTCTTTCTTCCCACTTTTCTCAAAGAGGGCTTTGGCGAGTTCGTTGCCTTTCGCGTCGAAGGGCAGCCACTGGCCATCGGCGAAGATGCCGTAGCCGCTCTTCACGCAGTCGTCCATCAGCCCGCACTCCTTCGTGTGCTCGGCGGCGAACTTCACGGCATCCGCCGCCGCATCCCTGGCGTGTTCGGAGGCGCAGGCGACATCAACCACATAGCCCGAGAGTTTTACCTTCTCGTGCGCCCACGCGACTGAAGCGATAACCAGCAGGGCCGCGATGAGGCCCGGAAAAATGAATTTGTGCTTCACTGTTTGTAAACTCCTTGATGGATAATGTGCTTTGGCAGCGATAGCGGGTGCCTGATTGATTCAACCGCAGCAGCGTCTGCTTCTTCTCCTGCACGGCGAACTGGCTCCGCTGAGAGTCATCCTCGCCGGGATTTTATCAGAACTCCTGTCATAAAACCTCCGCTTCAGGGGACAATTGAAACCTCTCCCCTGCCGGTTCATATTACGTCACATAACGTTCTTCATGTTTACCAGTCATCAGAAACCTCATCGAGTTCCAGGCGGCTGGTCATCGTCCTTCGCAGTCACAACGAGTCAGCTATTTACAAACTTTCCGGGTGGCGGTTACTGTTGCCCGGTCTGCTCACTCGGAGGGGGAGCCCCAAAGCACACCCTCTGATGGCGGGGAAGGAATGGATTTCTTAAGGTCTCTCTTCGCGCCACACCAGGACGCTGTCTGGCAGCAACTCGCCAGTGAAATCGGCGCCCGTTTTATCCCGGGCGGCTCGCAGGGCGGACGGGTGTGCGCACAGGTCGGCGGGTGGGAGGTCACCTTCGATGTTCACGACACGGGCGGCCTGCACGGCCTGACGCTCACCCGCCTGCGTGCCCCCTATGTCAATCCGGACGGGTTCCACTTCGCCGTCTACCGCGGGAACATCTTCACCCGGCTCGGCACATATTTCGGCCTGCAGGATGTCGAGATCGGGGACCCGGATTTTGATGATGCTTTCGTCATCAAGGCCAGCGACGAAGCGAAGGCCCGCGCACTGTTCGGTGATGCGCGGATCCGGCACCTGATCCGGCAGCAGCCCGACATCCGCCTTGAGGTCAGGGACGACGAGGGATGGTTCGGCGACGCGTTCCCGGATGGCGTGGATGAACTATCCTGCCAGATCGTTGGCGTGGTCACTGACATCGAGCGGCTCAGAGCGCTCTATGAACTGTTCGCAGAAACGCTCGATCATCTCTGCCATCTCGGCCCGGCTTATGAGGACGACCCGCGGCGCACCCACTGATTATGTCCGGGTCCCCGCGGCGTGAAAAACGATGGAACTGACCAGATCTCTCTTCTTCTTTGTCCTCGCCGGGCTGTGCGAGATCGGCGGCGGCTATCTGATCTGGCTCTGGCTGCGGGCCGGGCGGAGTTTCTGGCTGGCCGTCCTGGGTGCCGCGGTGCTCGTACTCTACGGGATTATCCCGACGCTCCAGCCAGCCGGGTTCGGTCGCGTGTATGCCGCCTACGGGGGCGTTTTTATTGTACTCTCAATTCTGTGGGGCTGGGGCGTTGACCGCGTCGCGCCCGACAAATTCGACCTCATCGGCGGCCTCGTGGCGCTCGCCGGGGTCTTCATTATTATGTACTGGCCGCGACACTGACTTCGCGGGGGGAGTTTCAGCCTGTGAGTGATGAAGATGTCTGTCTCCCGGGACCGCTCGCCGGCCCGGCCACAATGCTTGAGGCGTTACTGACCGTCGAGGAAGTCTCGAAAGAGTTCCCGATGAATGACGGGACGACGCTCGTCGTGCTGAAGGACTTCTCGCTGACGATCCATAACATCAAGGATAAGCCGCAGGTCGTGAGCCTGCTCGGGCCGTCGGGCGCGGGCAAGACGACGGCGCTGCGAATCATCGCCGGGCTGGACAGACCGACGAGCGGGCGGGTGCTGGTCAACAAGGGCGAAGGCGGTGACCTCTGCCCCGTGAAGGTCGGCGATGTCGGCGTGGTCTTCCAGCGCTACCCGCTGTTTGAGGATCTCACGGTCCTCGACAATCTGATCGTGCCGGCGAGGAACTCGGGGATGGCGAAGGCGGCGGCGAAAGAGAAGGCGCTGCGGTATCTGGATGAATTCAATCTGGTGAAGCAGGGACTGGCGTGGCCGGTCCAGTTGTCCGGCGGTCAGCGCCAGCGTGTGGCGATCCTCCAGCAGTTGATGCGGGACCGGCACTTCATCATTCTCGATGAGCCATTTTCAGGGCTTGACCCGGTTAATATCACGAACGTCATCAACGTCATCAGCCGGATCGCGCACGAACACACGCTGAACACATTCATCATCATCACGCACGACGTCACTTCGGCGCTGGCAATCTCCGACCACGTTTATCTGCTGGGGCGCGAACGTGATGAGCAGGGCCGTCCGGTCTCCGGCGCGCGGGTGATGAAGGAGTACGACCTGATTGCCGAAGGCCTCGCTTACCGGACGGACATCGAAGACCTGCCGCGCTTCGCCGAGATCCGCAAGGAGATCAAGCTGGTCGAGTTCCCGAAGTTGTGAAAGGCTGTCAATTTACAGGCGACGCGCAGTTCAGCCCGCCTGACTGGTTGGAGGGAGATGGCAATGCTTCAGAGTCATGTCGCGCGCGACGGCGAGGAGTTAGCAGTTCGCTCCAACGGGGGCGACTGGCTGGTCGCCTGGCACTCCCCCGTAGCGGTCCCGGCGGGTAAGGCCCATGGGGCGAATGCCTTCTGCGTGACCGAGGACGATGCCGTCGTGCTGATCAGCAACGATGGTGAGCGATGGGGCTGGCCCGGCGGGCGTCCCGAGGGTGATGAATCCTGGGAGCAGACTCTCCGCCGGGAGGTTCTGGAGGAGACGTGTGCCGTCGTGGTCGCGGCGCGGCTCCTCGGCTTCTGCCGTGCCGCGTGCCTCACGGGTCCGGAGGCAGGCCTCGTGCTGGTCCGTTCCGTGTGGCGGGCGGAAGTCGGGTTGATGAAGTGGGAACCCCGCTTCGAGATCGCACACCGGCGGGTCGTCCCGGCGACTGAGCTGCTGTCGTACCTCCGGATGGAAGAGGGATTCGAGCCGATCTACCACCGGGCTCTCGCTGAGGCAGGATTGATGTAGAGATGCGCTGCGGGTCACGCGGCGGGTTGATCGGGCGGTGGTTCAGCCCCTTCCCGACATTCCAGCGATGAGGTATGCTTATGGTAAGGTCATAACTTTCCTCATTGCCTCTCCATTCAGAGCCGCGGGGCTCCCGACAGGCAAAGCATCATTCACAGCAGTAACCAGCTTTCCATGCGCTACGACATTTGTTCGATCTGCAAACAACCCATCAATAATTTCGATCACTCGGTTGTCATCGGCTACGGCATTCCTGAAGTGCAGTACGCCTTCTGCGAGACCTGCGGCCGGCCCGTCGTCGCATTCCTCAACCGGCATCAGTTGAAGAGCTTCACTGAAGCACATAAACTGAGCTGGCAGAACCAGCGCAACTGAACCGGACAATCTCTTTATTAACGCTTGTGCAAAACTATAGCCGCCCGCGTCTGAATATTCCCCCTGTGAAGAACTTTCACCGGACGGTATTCTGAAATCACAACTTCATACTCACACGCAAGGCTTTTATTGACGGCATGTTTGTGTGTGTGGACCTGATGATCAAATACTGGTCATCGCGCAACAGGTGCAGTGAGCGCCTGTTGCGAAAACGTCTGCGGCTCGTTGTACTGGAAATACTCAGCGAGCTGTCCGAGCAGAGCATGCAAGAGATGAAAAGTTCGATGAGTTGCTCGGTACGGTCCACCAATAAAAATACCGCTCACGTGAGCGGTATTTTTACTGGCGAAATTATTTGTCGAGAAATTCTCCTTATTTAAGAGCTACAAAAGTTCAAGGTTTCCAAGGTCCTTAGAAATTATGAGGAAATGGAAATGCGGGTGTATAATAAATCCATAAACTTACTAAACTAATCGCCGAACAAAAAATGAACCAAAAAATACTCAACGTAACTTTTATTGTAGTTATCCTTTTGCTTGCCGGAGCAGTAGGTTATCTACTGCTGAACAACAAAGCTGCTACACCTAAAGCAGAACAGCATCCAATAGTTACAAACAACTTAACAAACTCAACTCCAGTTGCAAGTACAACAAACAAAGCTACAACTCAACAATCATCACAAATAAAAAGCTCTGGTGAAGAAATAAAACAAACTTCTACAGGATATAATTACAACAACTACACGTACAGTTTCAGTCTAAGTTTCCCGAGTAGTTGGGAAGGATTAGCAACGAAAGCGAGAACATCCGTATCCGACAAATCAATTATATATCTTGACTTCGAGGTCCCAGCAAGCAAATGCAGCACGACCCCTAACCCGAAAACCGGTGCTTGTTACAATACCTTCGCAGCTATCGGTATAATTCCAGTTGCGAAGTGGGATAGTATAAAGAATGACCCCGGGCAAGGAGCAGAGCTCGGAAGTAATTCAAAGTACGTTTTTGTATGGGTACCATCTCAAGAGTCACCTGAGAATACACAATCAGCAACTCAAATTGCTGCCACACTGAATGGTGTCGCCGCTTCCTTCAAGATACTGAATCACTAAAATGGATACATAGATTGTTTACTATCTCCTCCAAAGTTCGATGAGTTGCTCGTAACGGTCCACCATAGGAGCCATGACTCCGATTTACCACCACTTCGAACGGATAATTCAGCTTAACTATCAGGTTTTTTCCCGACACGCTCAGGTTCGAGGTGACGATTCCGACCATTTCCCTCTTTTCCTCCCCGGTTGCCATTTCCCAGCTTGAATAAGCCTGATTCGCCAGTTCGAGAAATTCTTCGATCCGGCGCAACATCTGATCCCCGCCGGCGGCAGCATCGGCCAGTTTTTCCTTCAAGGACTGCTCTTCAAGGAGCAGGCTGTTTTTCTTGTCCAGATACAAATCCTTCTCCAGCGTCCCCTCTATATATACATCTGTCAGTTTCGACAGGCGTGACCGGATCTGTTCCAGTTGCAGATGCAGGGTCTTCTTCCGGCTC
>DASRDU010000053.1:0-27918 GCA_035652435.1 Blastocatellia bacterium | reverse complement strand
CACACCGTCGCGAACACCGCATCCTCGCGCGGCACGGTCGAAGCCACGCGCGGCGGCTTCTCCGCCCCGAACAGCGCCTGCTCGAACTCGCGGAAGAAGCTGACCGCGTCGGGCGACCGCTGCGCCTTGTCCTTCGCCAGCTGGCGCTGCAGGAACTTGTCGACCACACCCGGATACTTGATCGACGGATGCATCTGCTTGATCGACGGCGCCGGATTGCGCACCACGGCCAGCAGCACCTCGCGCGGATCGCCGCCGTCCCACGGCAGGAAGCCGGCGATCATCTCGAACGCGATCACGGCGAGCGCGTAGAGATCGACCGACTTGTCGAACGGCCGCCCCTGAATCAGCTCCGGCGCCATGTACTGCGGCGTGCCGAAGCACATGCCGGCGCGCGTGAGCGGCTCGAGCTCCAGCTTGCGCTCGAGCTCGGCGAGCTTGGCCAGCCCGAAGTCGAGCACCTTGACCATGCGCGAGCCGCCCGGGCCCGGCACCAGCATCACGTTCTCGGGCTTGAGATCGCGATGCACGATGTTGTTGCGGTGCGCGGCGGCGAGCGCCTGCGCGATCTGGCCGATGATGAGGTGGATCTCCTGCGCGGTCCAGCTGCGGTCGTAGATCAGATCGCGCAGCGTCGGGCCTTCGACGAACTCCATGGCGATGTAGATCTCGTCGCCGGAGATGCCGAAGTCGTGCAGCCCGACCACGTGCGGCGAGCTGATCGACGAGACCGCGAACACCTCGCGGCGGAAGCGCTCGACGATCTCCTGATCGGCGCGATACGCGTCCTTGAGCACCTTGAGCGCGACCTTGCGGCCGGTGGTCCGCTCGCGCGCACGCCAGACGCGGGCGAAGCCGCCCTCGCCGATCTCGTCGAGGACCTCGAAGCGGTCCTGGTAGGCGGGCTGTGCTCTCCCCAAGCCCGTCGATTTTATCACGCCTACTCGACGGACTCGAACAGTCCGGCGACGCCTTGTCCGACACCGATGCACATGGTCGCCAGGCCGCGCTTGAGCTTTCGCCGGCGGAGCTCATGCAGGAGCGTGCCGACGATGCGCGCGCCCGAGCAGCCGAGCGGGTGGCCGAGCGCGACCGCGCCGCCGTTGACGTTGACCTTCGCCGCGTCGAGGCCGAGTACCCTGACGAGCGCGACCGCCTGCGAAGAGAACGCCTCGTTGAGTTCGAACAGGTCAACTTCATTGAGGCTCCAGCCCGCCTTCTCCGTGACTTTCCTGACCGCCTCGACCGGGGCCATCATCACCATCCTTGGCTCGACGCCGGAAGTAGCCTGCGCGATGATGCGCGCGAACGGGCCGCGCCCGAGCTGGCGCGCCCGCTCGACCGAAGTGACCACGAGTGCCGCCGCGCCGTCATTGATCTGCGAGGCATTGCCGGCCGTCACCGTGCCGGCCGCGCGGAATGCCGGCTTGAGCTTGCCCAACGTCTCAGGCGATGTGTCGGCGCGCGGCCCTTCGTCAGTGTCAAAGAGGATCGGCGGCCCTTTGCGCTGCGGGACTTCGACCGGGAAGATTTCGTCTTTGAATTTGCCGCTCTCGATGGCGGCGACGGCCTTGCGGTGAGAGCTGACCGCGAATTCATCCTGCTCGGCGCGGGTGATCTGATACTTCTCCGCCGTGACCTCGCCCGTCTCACCCATGTGCCAGTTGTCGAAGGCGCACCACAGCCCGTCGTGAATCATCGCGTCCACGACCTCCGCGTTGCCGAGGCGGTAACCGTCGCGCGCCCTCGGCAGCAGGTAGGGCGCATTTGACATTGATTCCATGCCGCCGGCGACGATGATGTCGTTATCGCCGAGCGCGATTGACTGTGCCGCCAGCATCACCGCTTTCAGACCCGAGCCGCAGACTTTGTTGACCGTGAGGGCCGAGACTTTGTCCGGCAGCCCGGCCTTGAGCGCTGCCTGGCGCGCCGGGTTCTGCCCGAGCCCGGCCTGCAGCACGCAGCCCATAATCACTTCATCAACCTGCGCCGGGTCAATGCCGGCGCGTTCGACGGCGGTGCGGACCGCGAGCGCGCCGAGTTCTGGCGCGGTGAATGGTTTCAATGACCCCTGAAATTTTCCGACGGGAGTGCGCGCGGCACTGATAATGACTGGTTGTCTCATTTCAACTGATCTCACTTTGCCGATGCGAGCTGAAGTAATCACCAGGCAATTCGCATCGCGATTTCGATTATAGCGGCTGACTGAAGAGAGTCAATCACTCATCACCCGAATCCGCCGCGCCCGCATCAGTGAATCCAGGGCTCGCCATTCCCCGAAGCAGCAACCCCTCTTCACCGCGAACCGCCACCGCAGACAGTTGCGCCGCGCTTTACATCGGCCCGGCCTGTCAGCACAATTCACTGCTCCGGATTCCATTCACAATAATCGAAACGAAAGGCGGGCTGACTTATGCAACCGACTCCACGACCACGCAGGCGACGCCTGTGGCTCTGGCTCACTCTGGGTTTCCTGCTGCTGATGGCGTTCGTCGCCGGGCTCATCATTATTGTGCTGCTCACGCGCGGCGAGAGCGTCCCGAACAACGCCGTGCTGAAGATTGACCTCGCCGGCCCCCTGCCGGAATACGTGCCGCATCGCTTCCCGCAGACTCTGCTCGGCGAGCGGGCGCTGACCGTCAAAGATCACCTCGACAATCTGAAGAAGGCCGCCAGCGACAAGCGCGTTCGCGGGGTCGTGCTGAGGATTGGCCCCGTCGAGGCGGGCTGGGCCAAGGTCGAGGAACTGCGCGACGCGATCACCGCGTTTCGCAAGTCGGGCAAGTTTGCGGTTGCCTTCAGCGACGGGATGGACGAACTGGGGTATTACCTCGCGCTCGCGTGCGATGAAATTTACCAGCCGCCCGAGGCGGTCTTTAAGATGCAGGGCCTCGTCAGCGAGGGCGTACATTATCCCGGGCTGCTCGAAAAGCTTGGCATCGAAGTCCAGTACTTCCGCTACGGCAAATACAAATCGCGCTCCGGCGAAACAGTCGGGCGCAAGGCGTTCACCGAGCCGGTCAAAGAGATGATCAACGAAAACCTCGAGGCCCAGTACAAGATCTTCGTTGACGCCGTCGCCGCCGCGCGAAAGATGCAGGGCGAGCAGGTGCTGTCGCTCGTTGACACCTCCCATTTGAAATCCAACTGGGCGCATGACAACAAGCTGATTGACGGGCTCGCCTACTGGGATGAAGTCGAATCGAAAATCAGACAGAAGGTCGGCATTGCCGAAGACAAAAAAATCTCTTACGTCAGCCCGTCGAAATACCGCAACGTGAGTTTCCGCGACGCCGGTCTTGAAGAAGGCCGGCACAAGTTCGCGCTGATCTATTCAGTCGGTCTGGTCGTCGCCGGCAGGGGCAGCCTTGATCCGTTCAGCGGCGATCAGGCTCAGGGGACTGACCCGATCATTGACGCACTGCGGAAAGCGGGTGAAGACAATGACACCAAAGCCGTGATCTTTCGCGTTGATTCACCGGGCGGCGCGGGTTTGGGGTGCGATCTCGTGCGCCGCGAAATCGAGCGGCTCAAACAGAAGAAGCCGGTGATCGTCTCGATGTCTGACGTCGCGGCGAGCGGCGGCTACTGGGTTTCGATGGACGCGACCGCCATCGTCGCGCAGCCTTCGACGGCGACCGGCTCGATCGGCATCTTTTCGCTCGTGCCGAATCTGAAAGGGATGTACGACAAACTCTCGCTCAACCCCGAAGTCTTCAAACGCGGCGAGCATGCCGACTCGCTGATTGGCGCCCGCCCGCTCACGCCGGATGAGGCGAAGGTCTTCGATGAAGAGTTGCTGAAAAGCTACAACAACTTCGTTGACCTTGCCGCCAGGGGCCGCAACAAAACTCACGAGCAAATGGAGGAGGTCGCCCAGGGACGCACGTGGCTCGGGCAGCGGGCGCTCGCGCTCGGCCTCGTGGATAAACTCGGCGGCTTTGACGCAGCCGTCGCGCTCGCCAAAGAGAAGGCAAACATCCCGGCGGGCGAATCCGTCCGGCTTCAGCTGATCGAGCGCCGGCGCGGCCTGCTGTCAGAAATTTTCGGCGATGATGACGAGGAAACGCGCGCCGCGATCGCCATCAATCAGTCTTTGCGCGCCTCCGGTTTCGCGCCACTTTTCAAACGCTTCGGCGGCCTCGACCCGGTCACCAGAGCCGTGATCGAGGGCGAACACCACCTCTTCCCGGTGGCCGAATACGCCGTGCGGATACGCTGAAAAAGTGCAGGAAAGGCGGCTGGCAAAACCTGAACCCCGGTGCTACACTCCCGCTTCATTTTTACGGCACCTGCCCCCGGATATGATCTAATCAACGCAAGGAGGCTGACTGCCCTTTATGCAATCCGTCATTTTAGCGGGCGGTAAGGGAACGCGGTTGCGCCCGCTCACGATTCACACTCCCAAGCCCGTCGTCCCCATCGTCAATCGCCCTTTCCTGAATTATCAGATTGATCTGCTTAAACGAGCGAGTGTTGCCGACATCACGCTCTCGCTCTCCTACCAGCCCGGCCGGATCGAAGAGATTTTCGCCGACGGTCAGGATCACGGCGTGCGCATCCATTACGCCGTCGAGGCTTCGCCGCTCGGCACCGCCGGCGCGTACCGGAACGCCGAGGAGTTCCTGCGCGAGACCGCGATAGTCTGGAACGGCGACGTCTTCACCGACATGGATCTCGAAGCCATCGTCGCTTATCACCGGCAGAAAAAGGCCGCCGCGACCATCGTGCTGGTCCCGGTCGAAAACGTCAGCGCCTTCGGCGTCGTCGAGACCGACGCCGACGGACGGGTGCAACGCTTCCTCGAAAAGCCGAAGCCGGAAGAGACGACCTCGAATACGATCAACGCCGGCTGTTACATCCTCGAACCGCACATCCTCAATTACGTCCCGGAAGGCGAGGCGTATTCGTTCGAGTATCAGTTGTTCCCGGCGCTGCTGGCCGCCGGCGAACCGTTCTATGCTTACACGTGGAACGGCTACTGGCTGGACATCGGCACGCCACAGCGTTATTTGCAGGCGCACTACGACCTGATCGCTGGCCGCGTCCATATTCATCAGGCCGAGCGCCCGCCGCTCCCGGCTTTCAACGGCGAGGGAGAGCCGCCGAAGGTTGACGCGCTCTCGGTCATTGATCCGAGCTGCACGCTCAAACCCGGCGTCGAGATAGTCAATTCCGTCCTCGGCCCGAACTGCCTGATCGAGGAGCGCGCCCGCATCGAAGACTCGGTCGTCTGGGCCGGGTCGCGCATCGGCACCGCCGCCGTGATCCGCCGCTCGGTCGTCGGCAAGAGCGGCATCATCGGGCGCAACTCAACGGTCGAGGGCGCCTTTCTCGGAGACAAGACTTCGCTCACTGACTACACGATTGCATAATGGCAAAAGTCAGAAGTATGAACGATGAACGATGAAGAAAGAGTGAAGAAAGAAACCTTATGACCAATGGTGAGGCCCCTCACGATCTGCGTGATCGAACGAAAGCATTCGCTGTGAGAATAGTTCGATTATACGTTGCACCCCCTAAATCAACTGAAGCCCAAGTGTTGGGGAAGCAGCTTTTGCGAAGTGGCACGTCGGTCGGCGCCCATTATCGTGAAGCGCGGCGCTCAAGATCAACGGCCGAATTCATCAGTAAAAATGAAGGCGGCCTTCAGGAACTTGAAGAAACAGTTTATTGGATGGAATTGCTGGTTGGGACCGGCCTGGTCAGTCAGTCGAAGCTGCAAGATCTGATCACTGAGGCCGAAGAATTGACTGCAATTCTGGTTTCATCGGTAAAAACCGCGAAGCTGAACAAGTGATTTTCTTCAGTTCATCGTTCATCGTTCATCGTTCATACTTCTGACTTGATAAGGCTATGACAATCATCAAATTCGGAACCGACGGCTGGCGCGCGCGCATTGCGGAAGATTACACGTTTGAGAATGTCGAGGTCGTGACGCAGGCGCTGGCCGATTACGTCAGAACACAGAGCAAAAATAATCCCCCGCGAATCCTCGTCGGGTATGACCGCCGTTTCGCGTCCGAGCATTTCGCGGCCCGCGCCGCCGAAGTGCTGGCGGGCAACGGCTTCATCGTGGATTTGTTCAATCAGGACGTGCCGACGCCTCTCGTGTCATTTGACGTGAAGCGCCGCGGGCTTGACGGCGGCGTGCTGATCACGGCTTCGCACAATCCGCCGGACTTCAACGGATACAAGTTCAAAGCGCCGTTCGGCGGCGCGGCGACGCCGGAAATCACCGCCGAGATCGAAACGCACCTCGGGCGTAACAAACCCGCGCGGATGCCGATTGACGAGGCAAGGGCTAAAGGCCTGATCAGCATCATCGAACCTACCGACGATTACCGCCATCACGTTGCCGAGCGAATTGACTTGAAACGCTTGCAGGCTACCGAAGGGCTCGTTATCGCCGACCCGATGCACGGCACCGGCGGGCGCTGGATCGAGAGTTTTCTGCAGGGCGGCAAACTGAAAGTAGAAACGATCCGCGCCGACCGTGACCCGCTCTTTGGCGGAGTATTCCCCGAACCAATGCCACAGCACCTCGGCGCGCTCGCCAAAGCGATTCGCGAACGCGGCGCGATGATCGGCCTCGCCACCGACGGCGATGCCGACCGCGTCGGCGCGATGGACGAGAACGGCGAAGACATCAACACTCATCAGATCCTCGCGATCCTGCTCCTGCACCTCGCGCGCAACAGGGGCGAGAAGGGTTCGGTCGTCCGCACGTTCTCGCAGTCGGTGATCGTCCGCCGCATCGCTGAGAGCTTCGGGTTCCGCCTCTTTGAAGTCCCCATCGGCTTCAAGCACATCGGCGCGATCATGCTCGACCCGGCCAACGACTTCCTGGTCGGCGGCGAGGAATCGGGCGGCATCGGCGCGCGCATCCACATCCCCGAGCGCGACGGCGTCTTCAATTGCCTGCTGCTGCTCGAAGCCGTGATCGCGAGCGGAAAGAAGCCGTCAGAACTGGTCCGCGCGATCTGGCATGAGTTCGGCGAATTCCATTTCGAGCGCCGCGACCTGCACGTGCCGATTGAAAAGGGTCAGCAGTTAGTCCGGCGGATGGCGACCGCTGCGCCGGATGAGTTCGCCGGATACAGGGTTGAGAAGGTGGAGACGCTCGACGGGGCGAAACTTGTCTTCGATGACGAGAGCTGGATTCTCTTCCGGCAGTCGGGCACCGAGCCGATTCTGCGCATCTATTGCGAGGCGACTTCGGTTGAGAAGATGAAGACGCTGATTGATGAAGGCGAGCGCGTGGCGATAAGTTGATGAAAACCGGTGAGCTTCACCAGGCCATCTGTGAGATCAGGTCATGAGCGATACCGTCAATGACGAACAGTTCGGACATCTTACCTATGACCCCCATCTGGATTGGTGGGCGGGTGTCGTTGAATTGCCTGATGAAGCGGGATCGAAACTTTATACTCACACTCCGGAGGAAGGCGGTAAAGCGATCACTCAGCAGGCGCGCGAAGCATTCGGGATCATCGCCGGATCATTCGATCAGATTCGCCAGAAGGCGTGCGACGAGCGGCTGGAAATTCACAACGAATCCTGGAATGAGGGCGATCCGATTGATGCCGAGACTTTCAAACGGCGACTCACCCTGGAATCAATCACCCTGTACCCGGACGGCAGCGCCGAAATTTATTTTGGCGATGATGACATGTTCTGGGGGCATGCGATCATTGTTTCCATGTCAGAAGAAGGAGGTTTTACGGATGCCATCATTGCCGGATGACAGGACACTTGACGCCTGAAGAAAACGCTCATCGTTTATGCCCACGCTGAAAGAAAGAGTCGAAGGCGGTCTGGTCGGCCTGCTGGTCGGCGACGCGCTGGGCGTGCCTTACGAATTTCACCACCCCGCAGACATCCCTCCTCTTCACGAGATCGAATTCACTCCGCCTCCGGACTTTCACCGCGCGCACATCGGCGTGCCGCCCGGCACGTGGTCTGATGACGGGGCGCAGGCGCTCATTCTGCTGGCCTCGCTGCTCGACTGCGGGAAGCTTGACGCCGAAGACTTCGGGCGCGGTCTGGTCGAGTGGTACAACAGGGGCTATATGGCGGTTGATGGGAAGGTCTTCGATGTTGGGATTCAGACGGCCAGAGCGATTAACCAGATGCGCGGGGGCGTGGCGGCCCTCAAGGCTGGCGGCACGGATGAACAGGCGAACGGAAATGGCTCGCTGATGCGTGTCCTGCCGCTGGCGTTGTGGCATAGGGGAACGGACGCGGAACTCGTGGCTGATGCTCACACTCAATCAAGAGTGACGCACGGTCATCTTCGCTCGCAGGTCTGCTGCGCGCTTTACTGCCTGTGGGCGCGGCGCACATTGCAGGAAGCCGCCGATCCCTGGAAAGACGCTGTTGAGGCTTTGCGTCAAATTTATGGCGGAGATTCGCTGGAATTCGCCGAGCTTGAATTTCACGTCCGCCCTGATGATCCGCCTGAAGGGCAGGGCAGCGGTTACGTGGTTGACTGCCTGCGTTCGGCACGATGGGTAATGCAGGCGGGTGATTATGAGCAGGTGGTGAAAGCCGCCGTCTCGCTCGGCAGAGATACCGATACGACGGCGTGCGTGGCCGGAGGAATGGCCGGAATTCGTGACGGGATCAACGGCATCCCGAAACGATGGCGCGATGCGCTGCGAGGCAGAGATATACTTGAGCCGTATTTACGCGAACTGCTCGCGCAGTAACAAAAGCAGGCGAGGTTGAGTCCTTCACTGGCCGGCCCTGCCAAAGACAATCGAGGTGATTTATGAATAACGGACGTTTGAACTTTCGAGCCCTGGCGCCGATGGCTGCGCGCCTGTGCGTGCTGACTGGTCTGCTGCTCTGCCCTTCATTGATTCAATCCGTTTACGCGCAAAAAACCAGTCAGGCGAATGATCAGGCTCGCGTCCTCAGGCCGGTCGAGCCCGTGAAGAAGCTGCCGACTTCGGCCAAACGTTTCGCGCTGGTCATCGGCGTGGACAAGTATGCCGACACGCAGATCACCACTCTGGGCGGCTCGTCGAATGACGCGAAGGCTCTGGCGAATGCGCTCGTGCAGTATGCCGGGTTCACTGCCGATCAGGTGACGCTACTCGCTTCCGACCAGCCCGCCGAGCGACAGCCGACGCGCGGGAACATCCTGCGGCGGTTGTCGAATCTGGCCGCCGTCGTGCCGGCGGACGGACTGCTGCTGATTTCATTCGCCGGGCATGGCGTCGAGCGCGGCGGTCAGGCTTTCCTGCTGCCGTCGGACGCACAGGTCAGCAATGACGTGGATCTGCTGGAGCAGACGGCGATCAACGTCACGCAGATCAGGGAGCGGGTTCGCAAAATCGGCGTCGGCCAGGTGCTGCTGATCGTTGACGCCTGCCGCAACGACCCGGCGGGGCGCGCTAACGCCGATAACCCGATGACTGCAGCTTACACGCGCGGCTTCAGCTTCGACACGCGCAACCGCGAGGTGACGGCCTTCGCGACGCTCTACGCGACCGAGGTCGGCAAACGGGCTTACGAATACAAGGAGAAGAAGCAGGGCTATTTCACCTGGGCGCTGGTCGAGGCGCTCAAGGGCGGGGCCGCGAATGAACAAAAAGAGGTCACGCTGGCCGGGCTGATCAAATATCTGCAGGAGCGCGTGCCGAAGCGCGTGCTTCAGGATCTGGGGCCGGGCAAGGAGCAGCGACCGTTCGCCGTGGTCGAAGGTTACAGAGCCGACGAACTGGTCGTCGCGGTCGCCGGGTCTGCCGCACCAGCCCCGACCGAAACTGTGACGCAACCAACGGCACCGGTCACAGAGCAGAGAGCGGAGGAAAAACCTCCCGCGACCGGGCCGAGCCTGGAGGGCACGACATGGACGGTCAACGACGTGAACTCCGGCCTGGTGACGATTGAGTTTCTGAAGGACGGCAAATACAAGTACACGATCAGAACCGGCTCAGTCGGCGGAACCTGGAAGCAGGTTGGGAATTATCTGCAGATGGCCTCGGGCAACGGCTACTCGGTGATGGAAGGCACGATTGAGGGCGGCCTGATCAAAATCGAGGGCACGAACCAGGAAGGCGTGAAGTGGCGCTGGACGCTGATCAAAAAGGATCAGTGAGGGGGGGCGAGCGGGTGAAATCAATGCGACTGATCGCCTGTGTTTGTCTGACGATGCTGCTGTGCCTGATCACTGCTTCGGCACAGGGAAAGAGCGGAGAGGGCAAAGTCAGGGTCCTCATCCAGACCGAAGCCGGGGAGATTGAAGTTGAAATTTACCCGGCGAAGGCCCCCATCACCGTGGCAAATTTTCTGAAGTATGTGGGCGGCGGGTTTTACGAAGGCGGCGTGTTTCACCGCACCGTCAGGCCGGATAACCAGCCGAACAACAATGTGAAGATCGAAGTCATTCAGGCCGGCGTCAACCCTGAGAAAAAGGACAGGGGATTCGAGCCCGTCAAACTCGAACGGACGAATCAGACCGGATTGAAGCACGTGAACGGCGCGGTTTCGATGGCCCGCTCAGGACCGGATACGGCGACTTCGGATTTCTTCATCTGCATCGGCGATCAGCCCGAGCTGGATTACGGCGGCAAACGCAACCCCGACGGTCAGGGCTTCGCCGCCTTTGGCCTTGTGACGCGTGGCATGGATGTCGCGAAGAAGATTCAGCAGTCTCCGGCCGACGGTCAGAAGCTGACGCCGCCGGTCAGGATTCTCAAGATCAAACGAAAGCAGTAAAGCGGCAACTCTTTCACCTGCCACTGACCACCGATTACTACCGATGCCTGAACTCCCCGAAGTTGAAATAGTGACGCGCCATCTGCGTGCGCTCATCGCCGGTCGGACCATCGTCAAGGCCCAACTGATCCGGCCCGGGCTCGCGCCGGAAAATCCGCCGCGGCAATTTGCCGCAGCCCTGCGCAACGGGCGGATTGATGAGGTCGGGCGGCGCGGCAAACACATCCTGATTCACCTGAGCAATGCGAGGACGCTCGTCACTCACCTGCGGATGACCGGGCGGTTTCTGTACGTTGATGCGAATGATCAGGACGCGCCGCACACGCACGCGACGTTCCGGCTGGATAACGGAAAAAAGCTGCTTTTTACCGATCAGCGGCATTTCGGGATGATGCTGGTCGCGAGGACGGCGGAACTCGGGCAGGTCCGTCACCTCAGCAAACTCGCGCCGGAACCTTTCAGTGATGAATTCACCCCGGATTACCTGCACCGCAAGCTTCAGCGCAGCGACAGCCCGATCAAGCTGGTGCTGCTCGACCAGACGAAGGTGCTGGGGCTCGGGAATATTTACGTCTCTGAAGCATTGCACCGCGCCCGGGTCAATCCGAAACTCCCGGCCAGCAGCCTCTCAAAACCCCGCGCCGCGGCGCTCCACCGTGAAATCGTGAGCGTCCTTGCCGAAGCCATCGCCGCCGGCAGCACCCTGAATGCCAACCCCGAAGAGGTTGATGTCAGCTACACGGGCGGCGCGTACGAATCAATGGCGCGCGTTTACGAGCGCGAGGGCCTGCCGTGTTACAACTGCGCGACGCCGATCCGCCGGATGACGCAAGGCGCGCGGTCAACTTATTACTGCCCGCATTGCCAGCGCAGATAAGCGAAGGGCCTGCGTAAATCAGAAAGAGGGTGGTGCCCGCGCACATACGCTTCCGGCGTGCCGGCCCTCGATGGATAGACCGTGGCCGAAGGCCGGCACGCCGGAAACTCGCCCGCTCGGTGTGGCCATTGATCGGAGCCGGGCAGCAGTGCCGAGGAAATCCGCAGCGGCCGACAAGGCGAGCTTTGGGGCTGCTCGTTAAGAAATGCGGGTCAGGGATTAGAGGCAGGAGAGCGGGTGCCGCCTGATGACAGATGGCACCCGCTCTGGGTTTTCAGCGCCTAATTCCCGGAGGTGAAGTGCTGCCGGAAGTGATCAAGCGCGTAGGCCATCAGGGCGCGCGTCATCGAATTGTTCGGCTTCAGCCGCGCTTTGATGGTCGGCGTGAAATCGAACGGCCCCTGCTCGAGCGTGAAGTAGACCTGCAGGATGCCCTTGTCAATCGCGATCTGCGCGTAACCGCGCAGCGCCGGCGGGATGTCAGCGTTGTCCGCGAGGACGAGCGTCTGCCCGCTGTAGCTGGCCGTGACCACCGAACCTGCCAAGGCCTTCGCTTCGGCGTCGAGTCCGAGTGCGCGCACGAGCGCCACAGCGACGTTGAGGCGGCTGACCTGACCCGACGGGTTGAAGGATGATCCGGTCGCATCCATCGTCCCGTCCGGGACGGGGGCGCCGGGCAGGCCGTCCGTGTAGTAATCGCGGAGGGTCGAGCCTCTGGCCGTCACCGCTTCGGCGATTGCCTCCAGTTCGCCCGACACGTCGGTGAACTTAGGCGCGGCGCCGAGCGTCTGCCGCAGCGGCGTGTTGAGGCGCAGCAGCCGGGCGAAGTCGCCGCGCTTCACGTAGGAGTCCGGGCGGAACGTGCCGTCGGCGAAGGTGTCCATCATCCGGTTCTTCAGCACCGACTCGATCTCCGCCTGCGCCGGGTGGCCCTGGATGTCGGCAATCGGGTCGAGCGTGAATTGCTGCTGGGTGATGGTGATGTCAACCGGGCCGGGCAGCGCCGCGCCGCTCGTCGGCAGGCTGAAGTTCGGCAGGGCCGCCAAGCCGCGAACCCCGCGCACTTCGAGCAGCCACTGCCCGGGCAGCGGGTTATTCACCGCCACCTCGCGCGTCGGCGCGTCGAGGATCGGCAGCGCAATGCCGCTCGAATACTTATTCCCCTGCGGGTCGGTCAGCAGCAGCCCGATGGTGTTGCCGTCGCCGGTCTCGAGCGCGTTGTCGAAGGTGGCGAAGACATCCAGCACGCTCATCCCGTTCTGCACCGTAAACGGGCGCGCGTTGGCCGATCCGGGCCCGGGCGTCGCCGCCGGGTTGTAGTCAACGTGGACATGCTCCGGCGCCGGGCCGCTTACGGTGTAGTGCGCGTTGAAAACGGGGTCGTTGAAGGAGCCGTAATTTTTCGCGCGGTTGAAGACTTTGTCCACCGCGGCGTAGACGTTCACGTAACCCGCGCCGACCTGAAACTCGTCGTAGCCGGGCATCCGCGTGGCCGTCTGCCTGAGTATCGCCTTGACCTCATCCGGCGTGAGCGTCGGGTCGGCATCGAGCATCAGCGCCACCGTCCCCGCAATGAACGGCGTCGCCATCGAGGTGCCGCTGATCTGCGTGTAATAGGGAATGTATTGAACCGGGATTTCCGTGTCGTCCGTCAGGCCGTTGGCGAAGAGGTTGGTCTTGGAGCGGGTTGAAATATAGGCCGCGGTGAACTTCGCGGAATTCGAATCGAACTCGCGGCCCGTGCCCGGGGCCACGATGGCCGGCGCGTCGTAATCATCATTCGGGTCGGAGTTGGCCAGACGCTCCGCCTTCGGCGTGCCGCGCGAACTGAAGCCGGCCAGCCCGCCCTCCTTCGTCCCCGCGCCGACGCCGATGACCCACGGCGCCTTGGCGTACGGGTTCAGCGTGTCCCTGCCCGGGCCGGAGTTGCCGGCCGCGAAGACGACGACAATGTTGTTTTCGTAAGCCGTCTTCGTCGCACGGTTGAGCGGGTTGTCAGGATTGAACGCCCCTGACCCGCCGTATGAGTTTGAGATGACCCGGATGCCGTAAATCCCCTGGTTGGCCAGTGACCATTCGAACCCGCCGAGCGCGTTGAGGATGAAGAGCACCGCCCCAGACCCCGTGCCGATCAGCTTTGCGCCCGGCGCGACCCCCGAATAAAGGCCACTTGACCACTGGCCGGTGCCGCCGACTATCCCGGCGCAGTGCGTCCCGTGGCCGACATTCAGGTCGGTGTCGGGGACGTTTTCGACGGCGATCAGAGGCGTGAAGCCGCTGAGCGTTTCGGTGTCGGTCACGATCTGTACGTTCTGGATCACATTCTTGCCGAGCTTCAAATCCTCGTGCGTCGCGTCAATCCCGGAGTCGTTGATGACGACCGAGAAGTTGCCCGCCCCCGAAACCGGCAGGCCGCCGTTGAGTCGCGTGAAACCGGCGTCCACGCGCACGCGCTCCACACCCGTCACCGTGCGCGACTGGTTGTCGAAGTATTGCAGCCGGTCGTTCGGCCAGATCGAAACTACCGCACTATTCTGCGCGAGCGCCCTCACCTGACCGGCGGTCGCCGTGACAGCGACCATGCCAAGGTGAGGGAGCGTCAGGCCTTTGGTGATCCCGACCCCGCTCAGAATCGCCAGGTGCGAATCGAGAATGCCGGAGCTGGTATTGAAAGAGACGATCACCGTCCCGACGCCCGCGGAATCGGCAAGTTTCCCCAGTTGATCCTGCAGCGATGGGCTGAGGGTTGCTCCCGTCGCAGTGAATGTCGCGGTCAGGCTGATAAGTAGTGCCAGAAGCGGTACAGCGAAGGTTCTTTTAATCATGGGCTCTCCTTTGGAACACTTCAAAGATTCAGTTTTATGGTGTCGCCACTTTTCCAGACAGTGGGTTGATTAACCGAACGCGAGCGCATGCTGAGGCACGGTTCTTGAGAAAAGCTTGAGGCTTGAGGACGGGCGTGGGCCGGCAGATTGTTGACCGGCAAGTCTTCGGAATCCGGCGATTAATGCCGACTTGAGGATTTCTTGAGTGTTCACCGGATTGCTCAGGTCTCTCCGCGGGGGCTGCCGAACCGGCAGCCCTCTGTAAAAATCCTTTTTCGCCACGTATTATTGTCTCCGATGCCAGTGGGGATAATTCCGGCATCCCGAACCCCCTTCAACATTTGTTCGTATAGCCGTGACGGAGTGACCGCTGATTTCACATGAGAAACCGTCCTTCTGCACACCTGCTCCTTTTACTTCTGCTCATCGCACTCAATCTGGTCGGCTATCTGGCGGTCTACCGCGCCGGGGTGCTGCGCGGGTTTTCGCCGTCGCTGCTGCTCGCCGCGCGGGACATTTTCATCTTCGCGCCGATCCTGTTCGTCTTCCTCTGGCTCTCGCGGCGGCACAAATATCGCGGCGATCTGGCGCTCTTCACGGTCGCGATCCTGCTCTTCAGCGTCGGGCTGATCGTGCAGTACCGGCTCTTCACCGACCCCGAATACAGCGCGCGGCAGAAGTCGCAGGCGCGGATGGAGAAGACCAACACCCTGCGCAAACGGTACATCAACGAAAATTACGACCCCGAAAAGAAGCGCGTCATGTTCGGCGACCCGAATTACAAAATTCCGGTCACCGCCGATGACACTTCTGACGAGGAATACTGGACGTTCAGCCGCATCCTGACCTCATTCTCGACGCTGATCCCGCTGCTCGCGCTCTTCGGCTTCTGCGTGGCCTTCTCGCTCGTGCGGCGGGATGACGTGCTGTTGTGGCTGCAGCGGCACAGCTTCTTCGTCGGGCTGGCGACGATGATCCCGTTCGCGGTCATCGCCGGGCTCTTTTCGCGCGGCGGGAAGTTCCTCGGGCTGACGACGCCCTGGGAGCCGGTGAAGATTTCGTTCCTGCTCAGTTACGCCGGTGTGCTGGCGGACCATTACCGCAACCTTTCGCGGACGTACTGGGGTATCCCGTCGCTCAGGTTCCTGCTGCCGTTTCTGGTGATCGCGATCCTGCCGATCATCCCCTTCTTCCTGCTCTCGGACTTCGGGCAGATGCTCGTCTTCTTCGGCGCGTACCTGACTCTGTATCTGGTCGCCGTGCGCCGCCTGCCGCAGGTGACGATGGCGATTCTGACGATTGCGCTGCTACTCGGCTCGGCCATAGTGCTGGCCGGCGCGTACAACACGGTCGTGGACATCTTCACCAGCAACGAACACGTCTCCGCCACCGAGCGCGTCAGAAACGTCATCAGCCACGGCGTCCCGCGCCGCGTTCACCAGCGCTTTTACTTGTGGCTCCATGCGGGCAAGGCCCCCGACCCCGATGAAAACTGGTGGTGGCAGAAGGACGCCGAGGCGGCCGAAGGCAAGGGCCTGTCGAATGACGAGGCGTGGTACAATTCCTACGCTTTTCAACCGTCACAGGCCTTATTCGGCGTGAGCGACGGCAGGGTCGCGGGCGAGGGCCTGGGGCGCGGGTTCCCGGAGATCGTGCCGATTGCCGACTCGGATTTCATTTACGCCGCGGTGGCTGAAGAGATGGGACTGCTGGGCGGCGCGGTGATCATCATCGCGTTCATCCTGCTGGTCGTCGCCGGGATGCGCACGGCGATTGAGGCGCGCGACATGTACACGAAACTGCTGGCGGCGGGGATCACGGCGTTCCTGGGATTTCAGGCGGTGGTCAACATCGGCGGCGTGATTCGCATGCTGCCGATGACGGGCATCACGCTGCCGTTTGTCAGTCACGGCGGCTGGTCGCTGATCACGTGCTTCGTGATGATGGGGATGCTGATGGCGATTTCGCACAGAAACAACGTACTTCCCGAGGTGAAATAATGAACTGCGCAGGTCTCTTGAGAGCGTCTGTTTTGACCGCCTGCCTGGCCGGCGCCGGACTCGCCCAGTCCCTGAGCGACCTGGAAGCCAAGGCGGCGAGGGAGGCGGCCGAACGCAAACGAGAGCAGGAGCAACAGCGGGTACTCGAGGCGCACCGGGAGCGCATGGAGAGGGGCACCGGGGCGAATGCTTCGGGTGAAAAAGCGCCGCTCACACTCTGGCTGGAAAACCAGCTCCCGGGCAGGGAGAGGAAACTGCTGGCCGCTGACCCTGAGGCGCGGAAGAAATACGAGACATTCCTGCGTCAGCCGGACACCGGCCTTTTCAAACTCATTGCCGTCGGCAGCCCCACGGTCTCGGTCAACGACCTGAAAGTCGCCAACGTCGTGATCCCGATTCGCGGTGGCGGTTCGTATTATTCATTCACCAGACATCGCCATGATGCCGACGAATGGGCGCAGCTCAGGCTCCTGAACGGCGAACTCCAGTCGGGGCTGTCAACGCAGGTCAGGGTTCTTGCCCTTAACAGCGAGATGACCAGCACGGTGAAGTTCACCCCTGACGGCCTGACGGCTTTTGTCGTGCCTGAAAACAGCACGCTTGAAGAAGTGAGTGTGGAAACTCCCGGGGTCGCGTACCTGAATGACCTGAAGCCCCCTCAGGACCCGGCCGAACTGGCAGGTCTGGTGAAGAGACTCGACGAAGGGATCGGGGCCGGGGCGTTTATTTACAAATCGTCGCTGCCGGTGAGACCGGACACCACCTGCGTAATGCGCTCCGTGATTTATAAAAAGGCCGACATCCTTGTCGCCTTCCGCGTGGTGCGGCAGGACGCTGACGGAAGCCTGCACATTCTCTGGAAACAACTCAGGAACTTCCCCCCGCCGGGGCTGAAGGGTGGGCCGGCGAAAAAGGATTGAGCTTCACGCGCGCGGATTGCCGGGCGGATTCAAACGGACTTATGACCGCAACACGAATGACAGTTGGAACCGTCACTGACCGCGGACTTCACCCCAAGCGTGCGGCGAATGAGGACCGGCTGCTCGTGCTGCCCGAGAGCGGGCTGCTGCTCGTGGCCGACGGCGTCGGCGGGCGCAGGGCCGGGCAGGTCGCCAGCCAGACGGCCGTTGATATTTTCAGCGAAATCTTTGCCGCGCGACCGCACGGCAATGTCCTCGATCTGCTCAAGCTGGCCGTCGCCGAGAGCAATCAGCGCATCTACGAGGCCTCGACTGAAGTTGAAGAACTTCACGGGATGGCGACGACGCTGGCGGTGGTGGCAGTGGACGGGGCACGGGCGATCATCGGACACGTGGGCGACAGTCGCGTGTACCGCTTCGACGGCCAGCGGCTGACGTGCGAGACCGAAGACCACAGCGAGGTCGCCGAAGCGATGCGGTCGGGCGAACTGACCGCGGTGCAGGCGGCGCGGCATCCGGGCCGGAATGTCATCACCCGCGCGCTCGGCATCGAGCCGGAAGTGACCGCCGACTTCGACATCATTGCGCTCAACGAACGGACGAGCCTGCTGCTGTGCAGCGACGGCATCACGCGCCACATCCCCGACCGCGAGCTGGAAGAAGTGATGAAGAGCGGCGCGCACCCGCAGAGCATCTGCGACAAGCTCAAGGAGCTTTGTTACGCGCGCGGCGCCGAAGATAATCTGACCGCAGTGGTCGTGGATTTCGGCGAAAGAGGGTATGTGGAAGAACAGACCCGGCCTATGACTACTGTCAGACCGACAGGTACAACAGCAGACAATTCCGCGAATAACGCCGCGTCTTCGCGGATCAGCGTGGATTTCAGCAAAGAGCCGGAAACCACAAGGCTTTCGGCGCGATTTGGCCGACAGGCGAAGCAGGCCGCGGGCGGTTCGAGCAGGCAGAACAAAAGTAAGGGCGGTTTGCTCGGCGGAGCCCTGCTGCAACTGCTGCTGCTCGGGCTGCTGCTGGCCGGGGCGTTTCTGGCCGGGCGTTATTACGACCAGATTTATGCGCTGATCTGGGGCAAACCGGTGATGACTTCAACGGCCGGCGGGCAGACAGGTGACAAACCTGTCACTGCCGAGCAGGCGCAGGCGAACCCCGACCTGGCGGCGGCACGCGGGCTGTTTCAGGAGAAACGGTTCGAGCCGGCGCGCCAGAGTTTTGCCGGGCTGGTCAGCAAGGAACCGGCGAATGCCGAGTACCGATACTGGCTGGGCCGCACGCAGCTTGAGCTGAAGCAGTATCAGGACGCCGTAAAGAATCTGAATGAAGCATTGAGGCTGGACGCGAAGCTGAACGAGAAACTGCCGGGCGTCTATCTGCATCTGGCGCTGGCTTACGACGCGCTCAACAATCGCCAGGGCGTGAGTGAAAACCTGCGGCGGGCGGCAGCGCAATGATCTCAAATTTTATCCCCCGAATTTCAGGTATGCCTGAACTCAAGCTCGAAAACAGTCTGGTTGATGAACGCTACGAAGTGCGCGAGCGGCTGGGTCTGGGCAGCTACGCCGAAATCTTCGTCGCGCGCGACCACGAAGCCGGCCGGCGCGAGGTCGTGATCAAGGCGCTCAATACCAGTCTGCAGGGGACGCCGGACGTCGAGCTGGAACGGACGCTGGTCGAGAATTTTCAGAACGAGGCGATGGCGCTCGATCTGGTGCGGCACCCGCACGTGATTCTGCGGCTCGGGCACGGCACGGCAGCGGATTTGCGCAACGTGCCATTCCATTACCTCGTGCTGGAGTATATGTCGGGTGGTGACCTGCTCAGGCTCTGCCGCGAGCAGCGGGGCAACGCGCTCAGGCTCAATTACGCGCTGCTCTATTTCCGGCAGATTTGCGAGGCGCTGGCTTACGCGCACTCGCAGGGCGTGATCCACCGCGACCTCAAGCCGAATAACTTCCTGCTCAGCGCGAGCCGGCAGAAAGTGAAGATTGCCGATTTCGGCGTGGCGAAATTCACTTCGCATGAGACCACCGAGATCACGCGCGTCGGCACCGGGATTTACGCGCCGCCGGAACACCACCCCGACGATGCCGGCGGGAGTTTCGGGAAGCTGACGGCGGCGGCCGACATTTACTCGCTGGCGAAGAGTTTTTACACCGTCGTCTGCGGTCGCGCCCCCAACGAGTTTTACCGCAAACAGATCACGTCTCTGCCCCACCCGTGTAATTCGCAGCCCTGGGCCGAGGCCCTGCTCAAGGTGTTGTGCCGCGCGACGGCGGACAGGGTGGATGCGCGATATGCCTCCGTCACCGAATTCTGGAGCGATCTGGCAGACGTCGCGACTCTGGCCGAAGATGCCGATGAGGTCGAGACACAGGTCAGGCCGCGTCTGCACGTCGCCCCCGGCAACCTGCCGGAGGCCCCGGTGACGCCCGAGTTCGAACCGACGCTGGCCAGTTCCGGTTCGAACGCCGTCATCTCGGTTACCCCGGCTGTTTCCACAGGCCAGTCGCGCGCGGCGGAAGCGCCGCCGATCAAAAGGGGCAGAGGCATCGTGGTTGACCTGCGGCCCGCGCCGCGTGTCCAGCCCACCCCACCCGTTGCCCAACCGCTTGCCGCGAACGGCGATCAGGCGCCGACGCTGCCACTCGATGACGTGATTGACGACTGGCGCGAATCGTCATCACACAGGAGCGTGCTGAAAGCCGGGGCGCTGGCGGTTTTGTGTCTGCTGGCTCTGCTGACTGCAATGTATGGCGTCTATCGCTTCGCCACGCACACGGCGGCGCCGCAGGTCGAAATTCTGACGGAAAATCTCAATGTCCGCACCGGGCCGGGGGTTGAGTACCCCGTCATCGGAGCGGTCGCGCGGGGGACTCATCACCGCATTCTCAGCCACGCCGCGAACGGCTGGTATCAGATCGAGGTGAGCAAATGGAGCGACGTCATTCAGCGAACTTCGGATCAGAATCAGGGCTGGGTCCGCGATAGCCCGGAAACTCTGAAAGCGCCTTGAAAAGCGCGGATTGAAACGGCGAAGATTCAGTTATGAAGATTACAACCTTACTCGGCGATTTTAGAAAATGGCTTGACGGCGAGGACGCCGCGACGCTCGCGCCGGAGCAGCCCAAAGCCCGCAGCGCGTGGGAAGAGTTTCTGGTCTCGGTGGCCCGCGAAGTCGAGGCCGTCATGCAGAAGGAAATGTTCACGCCGCCCGGCGGCCCAACCTACATCCCGCGCGAATACCTGGTCTTCCTGAGCCGCGAAGACGACGCGCAGTGGCAGGGCGACAAGCGCGAGGGACTTGAGCGCGGGCTGCACCACGTGCTGTCTGAGCGCGCCCGCGAACTCGTCGGCGACAAGGACGTGCAGGCGAAATCCTTCGCCGTCGAATTGCGCGTTGACGGCACGCTCGAAAAAGGGAAATTCCGCGTCCAGCCGGTCTGGGACAGCTCATCGCCGAAGACCGAGGTACGACCGCGCAAAAAAAGCGAACCGCCGCCGGCCGAAGCCGACACCGTCATTGACGAAGCCACACTCTCCGTCGCCTCGCCTGTCGTGGCCGACAGCGAAGCGACCATCGTGCGGCCGCGCGCGCCGCTCTTCTCCGTCTCGCTCTCCCGCGACGGGGGGGAGGCCACGGTTCACAAATTCTACGCGCCGAAGATCACCATCGGCCGCGGCTCGAAGGACATCAGGGTTGACCTGAAGCTCGAAGGCGATTTCGAAATCAGCCGCAAACACGCCGTCCTGGAGATGCTGCCGGAAGGGAAATTCGCGATCATCTGCGAGGGCAGGAACCCGGTGGCGATTGATGGGCGCGAGTTGCAGCCGGGCGAGCGCGCCGAATTCACCCCGCAGCAGAAGGTCACCATCGGCGTCTGGCAGCTTCAGATTGTGTCGGAACAGAAGAGTGAGTTGCCGAAGACTGAGGTGTGACCGGCCGGCCCCGCTAATTCAGCACCTGCAGGCGAATAAAATTCTGCCACGCCGCATTTTCATCCTTCAGGATGCGCAGCCCGTAAGCCGGCGCGGCCGAGACGTCGGTGTGCGCGGTCAGCCGGGCAAGTTTCCTGAAAACTTCGCCGATCTTCCCGTCGCCGGGAAGCAGGGCGCTCAAGGGTTCATCCCCCTCTTCGATGACGCGCACGACTTCGGCGCAGATGTTCAGCGAGGCCTCGGTCCCCTCGTCCCTGAAGGTCAGGATCACTCGTTCGCCGAGCGCGAGCGGCAGCCGGGTGCGCACCTGCAGGCCGGAGACGCTCACGTCAATCGAACTGGCCGCCGCGCTGAAGCGGGACGACGCAATTCGCAGCGGCACTTCGATGGGGATCCGCGCCACATACCTGCGGCGGTCGTTGACTGAAATTTCCAGCGTCTCTTCGGACAGGTGTTCGAGCGCAACGGTTGCTTCGAGCTGTTCTGTTGCCGCGGCCTTCATCCTTTACTCCTTCTTGCTCCCTGCCGGTTGTTTTGACCTGAACGGTCGTGGGTTGGTTGAGGCCGCTGCATTTTCCCCGCCCGGATTGTCAAAACTATTTCATTTCTGTGATACGAAAACCGAATGCAAAACCGAGGGGCCTTTCTGGGAGGCATCTTCATCACAGAGGCGCCGAGAACCGCGGAGGCAACGCACCCTCTGCGCCACCTCCGCGGTTCTCGGCGTCTCTGCGGCGAAGGGATATTCAAAGCACGTCCTCCTGGAGTTGCGTTAATGAAGAGTGCTGATTACTGACCTCCGCATTGCGAACGCGGCGCCCTCCCGGTTGATGCGAAAACTCACCGGTTGAAGCGTCCCTGATCCGCCCCGCCGCCATCCGAAAGAACATGCCTGAAACTTTTATTTGCGCACACCGCGACGGATGGCGATAATGGGGGCACTCCCGTAACTGAAAGTCGGATTGCGCCCATTCCTGCAATGCCGCAATTCACCACAGTCCCCAGTGATTTTGGAGGAGATCAAGAATGCTCAGTTTCCTGCACAGTTTCCGCCACGCCTTTGCTCTGTTGTTCATCTGCGCCATCCTCATCGTCTGTCCGGCCAGCATTCAGCGGCCGGATTCATCGGTCGCCGCGCACCCCGAAAAGCGCGGCGAGTTGCAGCAGATCATTGATCGCATCACGGAACCGTCAGGATATTTCGGCTCGGACAACCTGGTCTCGAACGAACTTTCCTACCAGCACGTCCTGAGCCGGATGCAGCAGGACGGCGTCAGCGGCGGCGCTTACATCGGCGTCGGGCCGGATCAGAATTTCACTTACATCGCCCACATCAAACCGCGCATCGCCTTCATGATTGACATCCGGCGGGACTGCAACCTTCAGCATTTCATGTTCAAGGCCGTCTTCCACCTGGCGCGCAACCGGGCGGAATACCTGGCGCTGCTCTTCGGCAAACCGCTGCCCAAAGACCTGAAGAAATGGGAGCAGGCTTCGATCAGCGATCTGGTCGTCAATTACGTGGACCGCACGCCCTCGAATCCGAAGCTGATCGAGAAGAACTGGACCGACATCCGCAAGAAAATTCAGAGCTTCAACCTGACGCTCAATCAGGCCGATTACGACAAGATCAGGGAGATTTACAACGCCTTCACCCAGTCGGGGCTGGAAGTCCGCTACACGATCCGCGACCGCCCGTCGGGCCGCTTCTTCCCGGCCTTCCGCGACCTGCTCCTGGAAAAGGACCTCGAAGGCCGCCAGCGCAATTACCTGGCGAGCGAGGAGAGTTACCAGTTCCTCAAGAAGATGCAGGAACGAAACCTGATCATCCCCGTCACCGGCGATCTGTCCGGCACGAAGGCGTTGCGCGAGATCGGCAAATACCTTCAGGAGACGGGCGACAAGGTCTCAGCCTTCTACACCTCGAACGTCGAGTTTTACCTCTTCCGCCAGGACAACGCCTTCCAACGCTTCGTCGAGAACGTCAAATACCTGCCGATAGACAAGCGCAGCGTGATCATCCGCAGCTACTTCAACTATGCTTATTACGCCTACCAGCACCCGCAGACCGTGGACAACCACTTCAGCGTCCAGCTCCTGCAGACGATAGACAGTCTGGTTCGCGATATGGGCGCGGGCGGTTATGACAACTATTACGATCTGGTGACCAAGCGGAGTCTGGATTTGCGGACGGAGCCGTAATCCCGGACGCAGCGCCGGCATGTGCTAAAATCCGCAGCGGAGGTGAGAAGTGATGGAAAAACTGCCGACCTTGAATTGACCAGCAGCGAGACTGCACAAATCAGCACCATGATTGAGGAGTGCCTGAAGGCAATGCGGCAGGCGAATGAAGAGATGGCCCGCGACCAGCAGGAGATTGAGCGGCTCAAGGCACGGACGGCGGCACGGCTGGATGAGTTGAAAAAAGGCGGCTGGTATGTGGAAGCAATTCTTTGAACTCGTCTTCTCATGCTTCTTGACATAACCGAGCATCAGCTTCCGGCCATTGCCGTAATTGAGGCTCTTCGTCCCGCCGAAGTCGGTTTAGCTGATCCCGCTCGCCGCGTTGATTGTCGCGTTCGGGTCGGTCCCGATCCCAAGCAGTTTTACTTTTGGCTCAACAGCTGAATCCGGCTATGTCAGCAACAGCGCCAGCAGCGATCCGAGTAATGCTTTCCCGCGCTTGCGGACGTTGTGGACGAACTCGAAGAAACCGAGATAGAGCGGCAGCAACTCCTGCGAGATCCCGCCACGGCGGTCGCAACCATGAACGCAGTAATGACCAGAACCCTTCAATCGTGTTGACGTGGATTTCGCACAAGCCGTCGCCGTCTTCGTCGCGCGCGAATTCGCCGCTGCCGTGACAGACCGTTTTGTGGCCGTAGCCCCACTCGGGCAGTCGCACATAGATGTCGTACTCGTCGGTCATCACGGTGGCGCCGGGCGCGATCGTTCCGGTGATGAGCGGCTTGATGGTCCGCTGTTTGACATCGGGCAGCATCCGAATGACGACCTCGCCGCCGCGCTCTCATCATCCCGAAGACCGGCGGCTTCTCTTTTGCCAGCGTGCCGCGTCCGCGCTCGCCCTTCAGGCGCCGGCCTCGTCCGGGGCGGCCTTTTTTTTGACGGCCTCGGGATGGCCCTTGTGCCCGGCGACGATGTAAACCTCGTCGCACTCGACCGTCCCTGCGAGCTGCGGCTCCGGCTTGAGGTCGACGACCCCGCTGCGCAACTGCGTGGTCATCTGATAGACGTCGTCCTTGTCGAGGTCGAGTTCCGCCGCGATCTGCTCGTTCGAGAGGTTGAGGCCCATCAGGTAGAGACAGAGTACCCACTTACGTAGCGGCTGATGGTGGTGCGCGAAGACGGTGTCGGTCAGGTCGTCGAAGTCGCTCCCGCAGGCCACGGCAGTGGTAGCGCTGGCGCTCGCGTTGTCGTTGATGATGTCCCGCCGGCGGATGTTCCCGGAGTGGCACCAGACGCAGCGGAGGCCGTCGGGCCAGCGCAGCTGGCGGACGCTCTGGTAGCACCGCGCGTCGTTGATCAGGTCATCGATTCTGAGCATGCAGAGAGTATGCGCAGGTCGGTTTCTTTATCAAAGAGCGGTGGGAGCAGGCAGTGATCTCTCCTCCCGGATTCAGCTATTGAGCCAAAAATATGAGGGACGAGTTTGGCCCGTTCCACGGCAACCCGCGGCTGGGATGGCATAAGCGTCCACCCCACCCCAGCCGGGTGAAAGTGATTGAGGCGTTCCAGTACCTCAGTGAGGAGGAGCTTCGTGATGTTGTCCTTGAAATTCTGACAAGCCCTGATCCTCAAACATCCGGCGGCCTGACAGAGATTATCGAGCCCATCTCAAAGCTACAGGACTCGGCGAAATCAAAATCGGTATTTATTGTTCGCGGGCCGACCGGGCGCAAGGCCGAAGAATTTTTCATCTCACAATTTGCGGGAACAGCCAGACCAGTTCCCCGCGAACTCATTGACACCCGTGATCGCGGATGTGGCTATGACTTCGAGATAAAGGATGGCCCTGTTACTTATTTCATCGAAGTTAAAGGGCTGGATGGAGACTCAGGGGGCGTACTCTTCACCAGCAAGGAGTGGGATGTGGCAAAGAAGAATGGTGATCGTTATTTCCTGGCGGTTGTCCGAAACGTTTCCGGCCATCCCTCGGTTCAGTTCATCAGGAACCCTGCCCAAGGGTTGAATGCGAAAAAGAATATCTACATAACCGTACAGGTGAGCTGGAGCGTTACCGATGCCGAGCTTGCCATGTTTCCCTCCTCACAGTAAGGATAGTCAGCGCGCCTCCGAAGACCCTGACCTTCAAAATTCGCGTTGCAGTCCAAGGTGTGAGTCAGAATTTCGGATTTTGCTCAGTAAACGCCGCGCTGACAATCCTGCTGCAATACGCTCGGCTGGCGAACGTTTATGTTGATGTGCTGATTGATGACGGGCTTGACCGGCCGGCGGAGGTGCAGGGGTCGCGGAAGAGTGAGGGCGTCAGGCGCAGTGCTGGCAGGATAAGAGGTTGAAGAGATAGCGGGCAGGGGCGTCGGCAGCGGTCGAAACCCTCGCCCTGCGGCTACGTTGAACGCGGTCGGGTGCATTCCGTTGTCAGATTGCGCCATGCGCAGAATACTGCCTGCGCACTACGACATACCTGATCAGCAATACCAGCGCGAGCATCGGCCCGAAGATCATCAGTTCTATGACCAGAGCCTTCACGATTTCAACCCCGGTCATCCTCGACGGCAGCTCCGACAGCCCAAGCAGGCCGAGCCCCGCCCTCCCCTGAGTGAACGGCCACAGCAACTCCACCCCGCCTCCCACTTTCGTCGTCACGTAGTCCAGCACCCCGTGTGACGCGAAAGCCGTGCCGTACGCGAGGGATTCCCGGAGACGTGATAAGCCAAAGACGATAATCGGGAGCAGGCAAAGCATGAGGGCGAAGGCGAGCGAGTGCGTAAAGGCACGGTGCCATGACTTGGCGTGAGAGAGCCAGACGAGGAGGAAATCCGCATCGGCACAGTTGGCTAAGAAAGCCCCGGCGAACAACGGGATGAAGTGCCGCTTCGATGGCTGAGGGTGGATGGCGGCGATGATACTTGCACCCAGGAACCCATGTGCGATTGGCAGTGGCATAATGTTCGCTGATTACGAAAAAAGCACGCTGGGTAAAAGTGCCAGACGCTTGGCATCACCCGCCGCCCCGCGTCATTGCAGGGCATTAAGAAGCATCGTGTCGGCGGTCGGGTGCATGCCGTTGTTATGTTGCGGTCAGCCACCCCTCAATACTTCCTGTGAGAGAATCTCTCATCCCGCATGGCCATCATGCGGTCCTTCGCCCTGCCGACGGCTATCCCGCGCCCGACCAGTATAACCATCGCGCACGCTATGACCAGAGGCTTGTCAAAGCGACTCATGGCCCAAGCGGCCCCCAGGATGATGCCGGATAGCGGGTACTGTCATTCTCATGTGAGAAAGCCGGGAATCGGTTTCAGGGGAAAACAAAAGGCGAGCCATCGCAGACCCGCCCAGAGCGTGAGTTATTGGAATAAGGAGGACGTACTCACCGGCAGGCGGCTCTCCACTTCCGCCGCCAGTGCGGCCCCTCCATCAGCATGTGAGAAACCCGAAAAAAGGTTTCACATTGTGATTGTGAAACTGAATTGTCGCTGCTTTTCCCACTGTATTAGACGAAGCCCCGCGCCACCACTGCCACATCCGATGCAGGAGAGCGCCATGAACGAACAGTACATCACCCTTCCTCTGTACGCCCCCAGCCCCGAACTCAGGCTGAGTGTCGAAAGCCGCCTCGTCAGTAAGCTCAGGCGCGAGCGCGAAGCCGCACACAATCATCTGCTGCATGTCCGGGCGCTGCTTGAGGAGGCCGAGCGGAGGCTCGATCACTTCTCCGAAAAGGGCGAGGACACTGCCGCCGCCTGAATGCCTCCGTCCACGGACAGGTTTAATCATTAAGGTTTGCACGCTCTCTCAGATTCACAATGTGGAGGTAGTGCGTCAGTACCTGCCGGCACTGGCGCGCTGGGGGCGCCTCCAACATTACAAGTGGCCGGGGGCGTTTCCCGTCACCTGTCAGATTGAAAGTCCTTTGTGATTGATCGTATTGTGAGGGGTAGCTGGCGATAGTATCTTATGGCTGAGGACGTTGCTGAGGGGGCGGGGCATGACGGCTCCGCCTTTTCTCTTTACTGTTATCGTTGCGCGTCGGGATGAATTATCAGCGGGATACCGTGCATTGGCAGTTTCAATTCTGAGGGGCATGTCGTATCAGCCCCGAGCGACGTGTCAGCCCGGTGAGCCGCGGTCAGTCTGGCAGTGGGCGGGGACACCACCCGCTCTGATAGTCCTCACCCCGACGCCGCTGACCGCCGGCCCCCTTCTCCACCGCATCAATTCGCTTTTCGTCCCTCCCGCGGCTTTCCGTGCCGGTCAATGCCTTTTCGTCTGGGTAGTCATGAAAAAGTAATGCTGGCGGCAACCTCCTGATTGTAATGGCAGATGAAGTACTTGATCGCGCCAATGTGGTTGCGCAGGCTCTTTGAAAAACTCAGCGCCTCGCGCACCAGCCGTGACACTCGCTGCCGCAG
>DASRDU010000052.1:0-88424 GCA_035652435.1 Blastocatellia bacterium | reverse complement strand
AGGTGCGCCATGTAGTTATTCCTCCTTGTGCTTGGACTCACAGGAAGGATAGCGCATGGCGTGCCTGAAGAGACAGTTCAGTTCAATGCTGATAACTACAACATTTTGTTGTCACTTTCAGTTTTGAGATAGTCAGTTAATCAGTCGGTGACGCTGACGGCTGGGAGTACCGCCACCTTCAGTTTTTCGTCCGGTGTCATTCCGCAGGGCGGGGCGCAGGTGCTTTTCTCCTTCGACATCACAGGCACCAGGCTTTCAGTTAACCTGACAAACACGTCGGCTGCGGGCAGTGCGGTTATCGTCACCCAACTCGGCTTTAATTTCTCCGCCGCGCCGCAGGTCAGTCACACTCTGTTTGTAAGTTATCCGTCTGACAGCATCTTCGCCATCAGGTCGTCGTCGGGGACTTACCCCGAAGGTCAGATCACCGGCCTCCTGCTGCCGGGGCAAAGCATCAGCGTCGCCTTCGTCCTGGTCGCGCCACAGTCCGGCATCACTATCAGGGGCCCTTCCGTCAGTCTGTCTACCGAGCCAGTACCAGAACCCAATACGATGATCCTGCTCGGGACAGCACTGGCCGCGACTGCTGCAGGGATTCGCAGGCGCAGAAGCTCACAGCGACAGTAACACTACTTAGCCCGCGACCGGCTTCGCGCCGATTCCGAACCAGCGCCGTCTGGTAGTCGTGACCACCCGCTTGTCGTTTGCCGGCCGCGACCGGCGAGAGTCGAACGAAAATCTTCTGACTCTCGATATTTTCCGTTAACCGGTCTGGTGGCATGCAGTAATTTGCCAGCTGTTCCACAACCGGCACACAAACACAACCAGAGGTCCTCAGCGCATGAAACGCCAATGCCCCGAACAGGAGGTGTCCATCAGCCTGCTTCCAATCGCCAGGTCACTCCATTGCATTCGCGTCCCGATTCCCAGGTGCGCGCGCGACTCTGCAAAGGTCACCTCCATCCACCAGGGCCGCACAAACCACGTCAGGATTTTGACTGGCGTGTCTGCCCGCTCGGTTGAGAGCAAAGCGCACGGCTCAAACTCTCCGAACACATCGCCGAGAGTCGAAGTCCGCTAAAAAACTTCGACTCTCGACCAGACAATCGGGTTAAGTTTTCAATTACTTTTTCAAAGGAGTTAAGTCCAGGGTAATCGAGTAAATGATGTCGGAAGTTTGTTTGCTCTCGCCCAACTTGTACGCCAACTCTCCGCTGTAAAATTTGGGATTGGCCAGGAAAACGAATCCTTCAAAAAGGGCTTGTGCCGCCGTGTCCTGATTGTTTATCAACACCAGTTTTCTGAGAGTTGGTTTCAATTGCACATTCAACGTCATCGTGTCGGGTAAATAGCCCGGTACTCTGGCTTTGAAAATAGCTTGTTCATACACGGGAAAATTGCTGTCGGCTAAAGCGGGCAGTTGGTTGAGGCTGGAATAATTTCCGGCTACTTTTACAACGATCTCCTTTTTCAGCGTCCAGGTGGCTCCGACGGTGTTGCTGTAGGTGTCGTCATGAAAGCCAAAATCACTGAAAGTCGTGGTGGTTTCCGAACCGAAAGAATAGCTGACGGCCGGACCATCTTTTGAAAGACCGACTTCAAATCCCTGCATATCGGTGATCGTGCCTCCTTCATTAACGTTTTTGGGACCCCAACTCTCTTTTTCAAAATTATCATCAGCCGTGATGACGACCTTCAGCCCGTCCAGAAAGTATCCGCGTGCTGTCGGCTTATCTTCAAAGATGTTGTAGGCCTTGCCGTTTCCGTCCTTAAGCGTCCCTTTGGTAACGTTGATGGAACTTTCGCCGGTCGTGATAAAGACGTAAAGAATGCCGTCTTTGATCGCCGCTTTCGGTTTGAATTTCATATTGGCGATGGCGGTTCCGTAGCCAAGATATCTGTCAGGTATATTGTTGAGGGTGTATTCCACAACTTTGTTGCCTTTTTTCAAAGCCCTTACCGGGGACGCAACAATGGTCGATTGCGGAATATCAAAAAAACCTTGTCCTCCGGTTGAAATTTTAAGGTAGTTCGTTCCGCCAGCCGGCTTTAAGGCAGACGGGCCTCCACCATAAGTATCGGGAAATGTTCTGGTCCCGGGACCTGAACTCGAAGTTGATACATAACACTGTTTGGGGACGTTCGGCGCCGGATCGCCGAAGACCTTAACGCTACAGTCAACCCCGTTCGCTGCCCCCCTCGTGGCCCATTGGGCCCCAGCCCCATACATCACTTCTCTGGTGCCGGTGAATTGACAACGTTCGCCTTCTTTCCCACAGGGCGTGAATTTTGCATTCCCTACGGGAGAACCCTGATAGGGTATATAGCATTGTTTCCTGACATTCGGAGCCGGGTCGCTGCCAAACCCCGCAACACCGCAATCAATAAAGTTAGTCGCTGTCTTCCTGGCAAACCCACCCCTTGCGCCATACAGCACTTCTTTAGTGCCTTCGAATATACAGCGTTCGCCCTCTTGGGCGCATGACATGTAATTGGCCGGCGCCTGGGCGTTTATACCCGTCTGAAGGAGTAGTAAAACAAACAGGGGCAGCGCAATAATTGTTACGACTGTATTCCTGATAAATTGACTTACGGCCAGGAAGTTATTGGTTACTCTCTCGTTTCGTTCGCGTTTCATAGGTTTAGTTCCTCCAGTGTGTGAAAGCTTCGCCCCTGCTCAGGTACAAACGGGGGTACCGGGGCGCAGCAAATCAAAGTGGGTTAGAGTGAAAGGCAGCACAGGAATCAATTCCCTGTGCCAAGCAACGTTCTCAACTCTTCGAGGTTTTCTTTCAGGACGAATGCTGTCGCGCCAGCCTCCGCAGCGAGAGTTCGCGTCCGTGCATCCCCGTAATCGGTAACAATGCAAATGTTCGCGTTGGGGTAGCTGGATCGAATTTCGCGGCTCGCGGTGAAACCATCCACGCGCCGCATTTGCAAATCCATCAACACCCAGTTTGGAAGGTTTGTTTGATAAGCAGCGAAGGCCTCATCGCCGTCTTCACATTCGGTGATGACATCAGCAAATTCGCTGACCATTTCCCGGATGATTTCGCGCATCAAAGAATTGTCTTCCACAATCAGGATATTCATTACGCGAATGATATTCGTCGATTTGGGGGGCGTTGAAAATCCGTTGTATTACGGTATCTGCTCCGTAGAAGTACGATATTTTCTCCGTAGTTCTACGGATGTCTGAGGGTGTCTGAAGGATGAGGGCAGCCGGAGGAGTGAAGGATAATGGGTAAGCGTGAAGGCTGATTCCGGGCCGGGATGTTCCTGCTTTTCATCCTTCGCCTTTTAACCTGTCCAGGTTTTCAGCGGCAAACTTCATCAGGGCGTGACGGCCTTTGAGGTCGAATTTTTCGCTGATGTTCAGACGATGCTGCTCGACCGTGCGCACGCCCATAAACAGCTCGGCGGCGATTTCCTTGTTGGTTTTGTACTGTGCAATGAGGCATAGCACCTTGCGTTCGGTCGGCGTCAACTGGTCAGGCAACGAAGCCCGGGCCGGGCGTTCCCGCGCCTGGCGAAGCCGCTTGAGCAGAAAACTCGTCAGTTGCGAGCTGATAAATTCCTCTCCGTTGACGACAGCGTTGAGGCAATCAATCACTTCTTCGGAGGCGCTGTCTTTGACGAGGAATCCCCGCACGCCCAAATCCAGCGCGGCGTTCAGAAACTGTTCGTCTTTGTGCATCGTCAGAAAAATGAATTGCAGCGCAACTCCCTTTTCACGAATCGCGGTCAGGACTTCAAAGCCGCTCGCTTTCGGCATGTCAATATCCAGCAGGGCCACATCGGCCTGACAATGCAGCAATCGCTGAATCGCTTCCGCGCCATCTCTGGCTTCGCCGATAACTTCCATATTGAGTTCGAGTGCGATCAATTGCCGCAACCCGCCGCGAAAAATCGGATGGTCGTCGGCGATAAAGATTTTGATTTTGTCAGTCATTCCTTACCCCTCGGAATAAAGACCGTCACGGTCGTTCCCTTGCCGACTTCGGATGCAATCGAATATGTGCCGCCGAGCATGCGGACGCGTTCTGCCAGGCCGATCAAACCAAAGCCGCCTGTCCGGGGATCAGGCGCAGCCGTAAACCCGCGCCCGTTGTCCTGGATACGGGCGGTTACCTCGGTTTCGGTTTGGACGATGCTGATTCCGACGGTGGTCGCATCGGCGTGCTTGATGATATTGTTCAGGCATTCCTGAATCACGCGGTAAAACAGCATTTCGTCGTCTTTGGAAAAGACTTCGTCAAACAAAGCCACGCGCGCGTTGATGGCCAGCCCCGTGGCTTCGCGGATTTTTTCCAGCATCGCTTCGATGGATTCGCGCAGCCCCAGGCGTTCCAGATGATAGGGGCGCAGGTTGTAGGCGATGCCGCGCACTTCTTCCAGCGCCTGCCCGGCGGCTTTGGAGATTTCTTCAAGTTGCGCCGCCACTTTTTCGCCATCAGCCGCCATCCGTTTGCCGATGCTCGTGCGATTTTTGATGACCAGCAAACTTTGCCCCAGACTGTCGTGCAATTCGGCGGCAATCCGTTTGCGTTCGGCTTCCTGCGAGGTAATCAACTGACGCGAAAATGCTATTCTGGCCTCGGCGATTTTTCGCACCTGCGACAAACGATAATGGGCAATCAGCCAGACAGTTCCGGCGATGGCCGAAATCGCTGCCAGAAGGAACCACCAGGTTTGATAAAAAAAGGGGTTCACGACGATCCTGATGGCCGCGCCCTCGTTGTTCCAGACGCCGTTGGCATTGGCGGCTATGACGCGAAAGGTGTACGCGCCAGCAGGCACATAAGAATAATTCGCTGTGCGCTGCGTGCCTGCTTCAACCCAGTTTGCTTCCAGCCCTTCGAGTTTGTACCTGAATTTGATCTGCCCTGATTTGATCAGACTCAGGCCGGTGTAATTGATTTCGAGATATGTTTGACCGGGATTCAGTTCGATGGCGAACTGTGGGTGGCGGATGGCGGATTGAAAGAGTTGTGTTTCAACCGGCTTTCGATCAACCAGGACGGTTTCAATTACGACCGGCGGCGGCTGGGGATTCACGGCTTCGGCTTCGGGGTCAACGATGGCGACGCCGCCCATCGTCGGAAACCAGAACCTGCCGTCTCTGGCTTTGATGGCCGCGGGCAGCCTGCCGCCGTTGCATTCGGCGTTGAGCAGGCCGTCTTTTTCGTCGTAAGAAACGCTGTTGAGTTTGGGGATTTTTCCCTCGGCAAAATCGTTGAGTTCCTGCCTGCTGACGCGATGGAGGCCGCGATTGCTCGACATCCAGAAGTTGCCGCGTTTGTCTTCGAGCATGGCAAAGACGCCGTTATTGAACAGCCCGTGTTCGACGCGATAGTTGAAAAACCTGCCGTCTTTATAACGAACCAGGCCGTCGCCATAAGTGCCAAACCACAACACGCCGTCTGCATCTTCGCAGATCGCACGGACAAATCCCTTCGGACTACCGGCCTCGGCGTTGTAATTGATAAACGTGCCGTCTTTGAATTGCGCCAGGCCATCAAATGTTCCCACCCAGAGATTGCCGTTGCGAGCCAGGTGAACGGTGATCACCCTGTCACTCGGCAAGCCGTCTTTGGTTGTGTAATGCGCGAGTTCCTGGTCGTCTTTGTATTTGAATAAGCCTTCTTCCGTCGCGATCCAGATGTTACCCGCCGGGTCAGAAGTAAAGTCGGTAGCTCCGGTCGGAAATTCGTTTTTACCGATTCGTTTTACGGACGAAGGTGCTTCAAATCGCCCGAATCCGCCGTTATAGCCGATCCAGACTCGCGCCTTGTCGTCTTCCCATAAGCCTCTGAGTAAAAGCGGAAAGCCCGGTTGGTAATTCAATCCCAAATCCGTGATTTTCCCGTCCGTGTAACGATTCACGCCTTGTGTTGAGCCGATGAAAATATCTCCGTTATGCGTTTGCAGGAGCGGATAGACTTCATTGCTGTTCAGCCCGTCTTTGACGGAGAGCGTCGTGAGCAGTTTCCGCCGCAAACGCCGCAATCCGGTTGTCGTCGCCAGCCAGAAGTTGCCTTCGCGGTCGGTGATGCTGGCGGTCGCGCCGACAACTTCGTTCAATTTATACGCTGTGAATTGATTGTCCTTGAAGCGCACAAACTGGCTCGGCCTGGGCACATTAACCCCTGAAAAAAAGAACCAGATGCTACCGTCGGCGTCTTCCTTAACCTGATTGGGGTAGAGTTCGTTTAAGGCAGGGATTTCCTTTTTCGTAAAGACGGTGGCCTTGCCATCCTGCAGGCGCCAGAGTTCGAAAGCGGGGTGTCTTTTCACCCATAATGCACCGTGCTGATCTTCATAAGGTGCGAGAGAGGTACTTGTGGTCAGTTCTTCCGCCGATAATTTTAGCGGATAGGTTGTGACTTGTCCGTCTATATGCCGGGTGGTCTGGTTTCGCTCAAACACCCATTTGGCGCCGGATTTCCCCCAATAAATCTCTTTGACGTTCGGTTCTTTTTGGCCGGGTGTCAGAACGAACCGGTCGCCTTGCAGCGAGTAATACCCTTTGGCCGTTTCAAAAACGGCGTTCCCTTTGGCATCACTCACAATTGCAGCAACAGGCTCACCCGAAGTTACAAAATCTGAATACGAACTAAAAACGCCATTGCGATAAACGGTCACTACGTTATTTTCCGTAACTGCATAAACCGCGCCTGCGCGGTCGACGAAAAGCCGCGCAAAGCGATTATTGACGATGTCTTTGGTGTTGCCTTTGTCAAAGATGGTAAAGCGCACGCCGTCAAAGCGCGCCAGCCCGTCAAAGGTACTCAGCCACAAATACCCGTCAGGCGTTTGCGCGACACCCGTCACGGTGTTTTGCGGCAAGCCGTTCGCGGTCGTCCAAACGTCAAACCCGTATCCCTGTGCCTGCGCCGTCGCATTTAAGCCAGCCAAAAATGCAATCCACGCCAACACCCATGACCATCGGAAATTTTGCCGGTCGCAACCAGTCATAATTTATTTCCCAGGTGAGCGGAAAAATTACAGCGCGCCAGAATATAAAGCTCGCGTCCAGGAATGTCCGATCTGGCCTGGCGGTGACATTTTTATTGACAGTAGCGGCTCCACAATTGTTTTCGGGAACTTCCTTCAATCCCGAAGTAACTCAGCCCGCGACCGGCTTCGCGCCAATTCCGAACCAGCGTCGTCTGGCGGTCGTGACCACTCGCTTGTCGTTCGCCAGCCGCGCTTCGGCCCAGCGCGCCAGCCGGACAAACGGCAGGCCCATCAGGAAGTAGATCGCCGCCGTCAGAATCCCCACGCCGATGTAGTCGTAATAAGTCGAAGCCAGCTGCCCGTAAACCTTGGTCAGTTCCACCATCGTGATCACCGAGACGATGGAAGAGTCCTTGAACAGCGCGATGAAATCGTTGGTCACCGGCGGGATCACCAGACGCACCGCCTGCGGCACGATGATGTAACGCAGCGATTGCGCGCGCGTCATCCCGAGTGACAGGGCCGCTTCCATCTGCCCGCGCGGGATCGCCTGAATGCCGGCGCGGTAATTTTCGGCTTCATACGCGGCGTAGTTCAGGCCCAGACCGATGACCGCTGCGACCAGTGGCGAGAGCCTGATCCCGACGTTCGGCAGGCCGTAAAAGATCAGGTAAAGCTGAATCAGCAGCGGCGTGCCCCGGAAGAGCTCGACGTAAGCTCGCGCCGCCCACGACACGGGCCGCGGCCCGTACAGGTTCGCGAGCGCCAGCACGAGACCGAAGGCGACGGCGAGGACCATCCCCAGCAGCGAGATGAGCAACGTCATCGGCGCGCCCTGAAAGAGCAGGATCGGAATGTAGCTGAGGTATTGCCGCAGCCGGTCGCGCCACGAGAGCTGGCGCGTCACGCTCTTCGTGTAATCTTCGAGCGCCTGTGCCTGCGTGTCGGAAGAGAGCTGCTTGAACAACTCGTCAGTTTCCTTGTTCCAGATGCCCCACTTCTCGTAGATGCGCTGCAACTCGCCCGACTTAATGAGCGCGAGCAGCGCGTCGTTGATCTGTTTGAGCAGCGTCGCGTCTTCCTTCCGAATGCCGATGCCGTACAGCACCCGCTCAATGGGCGGGCCGGTGAATTTCAGTTTCGGGTTCGGCTTGCTGTAGTAGATCGCAATCGGGTAATCGTTCAGCACTGCGTCGAGCCGCCCGTTCGCCAGATCCTGATAGGCATTGATCAGGCCGTCGTAGGTTCTGATGTTGATACCGTCTTCGCGCTCCAGCACGCGCTGCGCGAGCGAATATTTCAGCGTCCCGGCGGTTTTGCCTTTCAGGTCGGCCAGCGAGTTGATCGAGTTCTCTTCCGCGCGCACGCTCAGCTGCGTCGATGTCACGTAGTAGGGGATCGAGAAATTGAGCTGCTGCTTGCGGTCTTCGGTGATTTCCAGCCCGTTCAGGACGATGTCGTAGTTGCCGCGTTGCAGCCCCGGGATCAGCCCGTCCCACTGGTTCTGCACGAAGACGGCGCGGCGTTTGAGCAAGGTGCCCATCGCGTTGGCCAGATCAACTTCAAAGCCGATGATCTCCCGCGGGTTTTTGGGATCCTGGAAGACGTAAGGCGCGCCGCCTTCGGAATCGCCGCCCCAGCGAAGTTCCTGAGCGATGGCTGTATTGAACGGGCAGCCGATGAAAAGAATGGCGAGGGTCAGAACGATCAGTCCGGCGCGGGCGACAGGTTTTTCCATCAAAGAAAGCTCCGCAGAAATTCGCGCGTGCGCTCGTCGCGCGGCGCGGTGAAGATGACATCCGAAGGCCCCGACTCGATCAGTTCGCCGTCACTGAGTACCAGAATTTTGTCCGCCACGTCGCGGGCGAAGCGCATCTCGTGCGTGACGACCACCTGCGTCATGCCTTCGTCGTCGAGCGTGCGCATGATGCTGAGGACTTCGTTGACCAGACTCGGATCGAGCGCCGAGGTCGGTTCGTCGTAAAGCATCACTTTCGGCGCCATCGCGAGGGCGCGGGCAATCGCGGCGCGCTGCTGCTGCCCGCCGGAAAGCTGCGAGGGGTAATAATCCATCCGGTCGCCAAGGCCCACCTTGGCCAGCAGATCGTGCGCCCGGCCCTCGGCCGCCTTGCGATCCATTTTCCTGACCACTGTCGGCGCGAGGACTGCGTTTTCCAGCACGGTCAGGTGCGGGAAGAGGTTGAAGCTCTGAAAGACCATGCCGACCTCTTCGCGCAGGTGGCGGAGTTGCATGTTCAGGTCGGGCGCGGTCGTCCCGTTGTGGCGTTCGAGCGTGATGTCGCCGATGCGGACGGTACCGCTGTCGAACATCTCCAGCCCGTTCAGGCACCGAAGCAGCGTTGATTTGCCGCAGCCCGACGGGCCGATGATGGCGGTCAGTTCGGAGACTCCGACCTCGAAGCTGATTCCCCGCAAAGCGGAAGCCTCGCCGTAACTCTTTCGCAGATCCTCGACAGAAATAAGTGCGCTCATCTCCCCGGTTGGTTTTCAGATAAATGTCCGGCAAACTTTCCAGTTTGCTGTACATTCCTGCGCTGATCATCCAGTTCGTTCATCCGACAAAGCAGGCGAACGCGCAGCAGATTAGCACAATCGGTGACGAGGAGTTAGTGGCAGTCCGACGAATCAGCAGTTCTACTCCGGCTTCATAAATTCGACGGCGAGCGGTTCGCCATCAAATTTCGATCTGGCGTCGGTTGACGAGCGGTAAGTCACGATGACGGGCAGAGGGTCTTTGAGCGGGCCGCAATCAAGCTGTTTGCCCACGTCGGTGGTGTAAGTGATGAATTGAACCCGGTCGAGATTTTCGGCATGAAATTTGAAAGTGCGGTCATTCGCTTTGACCGTCAGCGTCACGCCTTTGTCGGTGCATTCCATCGCGGTGAGTTGGCCTTTCGCCTGTTCACCTTCGACGCGGCGGCGCATCAGCGGGCGTCGCGCGGGCAGCGGGGACTCATTGCCCCCCGGCGCGGTTGATGAGGCCCGGCTGTCCGCGCCTGATGCTTTGAGCGCGGCTTCGTATTCGGCCTGCATCTTCAGTTGCCTGGCAATTGAATCGAGCAGTGACTGCGCCTGCTCGACCATCTGCGGGTCGGCGTTGCCGCGCGCCATCGGTTCGAGGAGCCTGCGGGCTTCGTCGAGCTTCTGCTGGCGCAGGTAAACGTGGGCGAGCTTCATGACGAAATCCTGACGCGACGGTGAGAGCGCAATCGCGCGTCTGAGCATCGTCACCGCTTCATCAAGCTGCTCGCCGGTGACGATGTTGACGAAAGCCATCAGATCATACGATTCGGCGAATTCAGGATTGAGCGCGATGGCTTTCCTGAGTTCCGCGCGGATGGCCTCGGCCTTTTCGGCTGAATACGGCCTGATCACATTGTTTTCGGCGTCCTCGCGACTGAGGGTGAAGGCGTAGTAATAATGCGCCAGATAATTCGACGGCTTTTCCGCAGCCGTGGAATCTGAAGACAGGGCGTGCCGAAAATGCGTTTTGGCTTCATCGAGTTTCCCCTGCCGCATTCGCAGCATGCCCATCGAGGCATGCGCCCCGGTCAGATTCGGATCGAGCTGGAGCGCGCGTTGCAGGTAAGTTTCACAATCGGTGCGGTTGGAATGTTGCAGCAGGTCGCCGAGGTGATACTGCGCCTCGGCTTCGCTGATCGGAGCGCTCTGCATCGTCGCATCGAACTCCAGCTTCTGATCGAAGGTGATGTTCTGCACCGGGTAAGAATTGCGACCGATGTAATCGCGCAGTTCTTTTTCGACCGTGGCGAAGTCGGTCTCGAAGGCGTTCTGGAAACATTCACCGACGGGTGCGCCGGTGCCAATCAGTTGCAGGAATTTCAGGAACTGCGGGTGACGCCGGACCCCGCCTTTGACGTTGCCGCCGAGCATCAGGTAATGCACGAGCGCCCACGACTGCGCGTAAAAGACGCCTTTCTTGTCCTGCTCGTTGTACTCCGGCGAATTGTGATCCACGGCAAACAATCTCGCCAGCGGCAGGAATTTGTTCTCGCGCAGCAGGTAAACGTGGTGCGCGATTGGTTTGCCGAGCAGGACTTTCCGGTCGCCATCCGAGACTTCGAACGTGCTGTAGAACTCGGCCAGCCCTTCGCCGAACCAGGGCGGCATGTGGCCGATGTTGTCGTTCGCAATCGCGTGGACGTATTCGTGAAAGATCGTCGAGAAAGGGTTGGTTTCGCGGAACTCGGAAGTCAGCGTGATGTAGCTGAGATCTTGGCCCGACTGGTAATACCCGGCAACTTCGTTGACCTTCCCCTGATAACCGGGCATGAAAGGCCGGTATGAATCGTAGCTTTTGAAGACGATGATGTGAATCGGGACCTGCGAATTGAGCTTTGCCTTCGTGAAGAGGCGCGAGAAGACTTCGCGGAACTGCTCGAATTTAGTCGCAACCTTGCGGATGTCTTTTTCGCCGGCGTTGCCGACCAGGAAGAAGTGTTTCGACTGCACGCTCGTCCAGGTATCTTTGACGGCGGGAGGCGCTTCAGGCTTCTTCGCCGAAGCCGACAGGCACAGGATCAGGCTGCAAATGATGACGAGCGCGCGGGACGAACGTTGCATGCGAATACCTCCGAATGAATGGCTGCGGTTACTGGATAAGCCGGGCGGCGCGTGATGCGGCAACCTGCGCCGGTCCCCTGAAGGGCTGCTGGCTGTGACGGAATATACTGACCGCGCGATCACGAAGTCAATCACTGAATTTTCCCGCGCGCCTTTTCTGACCGCAACTTTGACACCTTTCAGGACAGCGGTGTAGCATGCCGGCGGAATGTGACCAATCATCTCAGCAATTCAGAGGTGGACTGACATCAAAAGAAGTCAGGCTGTCAGACTGCCCCCCGACAGGCTGTTCAGCCCGGTCACCCAGGTTCCTTACGTCACCCAGCTCAATCTTTCCACGGGCCTCCTGACCCGCGCTGCACGGGCGGCAGGTTAACCAAGTCAGGTCACGGTTTGCATTTTTGTCATTCCGTCGCCCGAGCAGTGTTATGGCAATACGGGCAAAGCTGGTCATCATCGTTTTCGTCTTCGCGATCCTGCCGATGTTCCTGGTGACGGCGCGCTGGAGCAGCACGGCCGTCGGCAGCCGGACGGATTCGCTGCGCGCCGACCTGGACGCGCGCGTGCGCGGCATTGCCCACAACGTTGACCAGACGCTCAGGTTGCATTTCGCGGAGATGGCGAGGCTGGCCGACTCCGCGCCAATGAAAGCTTACGTGCGCGGCCTGACGCAGAACGGGCGGGCGCTGCCGGACGCGCAATTGCGCACCGCGCTTGGCGCGTTTCTGCTCGCGCACCAGCAGGAGTACGCTTCACTGACTTGCGTGGGCCGCGACGGGCGACCGCTCTTCAGAATCGAGACCGGGTCGGATGCGAACGGATTTATCCGCGCATATTTTACTGAAAGCGGGTTCGCGCCTGACGCCGCCGCTCTGTCCGGCGAGGTTTTCAAAGCCGCCCGGCCCGACCTCCCGGTCATTTCCGAAGTCGAGCAGGGCGGTGACGGCATTTACGTTCGCGTGGGGATGCCGCTCAGGCACTACGGCCAGGTCTCCGGCGAGATGGTGGTTGAATCTGACACCGTGGCCGCGCTGATCGCGAGGGTGCGCGCGGATCAGTTGCTCGTCGAATCCGCCGGGCCCACCGGGCCGGTGTCAGGCAGCGCCGGCAGCAGGCTGGTCGTGATGGGCCGCGCGACGATCATTCTCGACGGGGAAGGCCGGGTTCTTTACGCCGCCGATAAAACGAAGCTGGGGAGGAAGTATCAGGAGGCTTTCCCTGACGTGGCCGCGGCCTTTGCCGTGGCGATTCAGAACGCGGGCGGCAGGAACGCTGATCAGGACATCCATCAGGCTTACGGCAGCAACTGGCTGATCCGCGCAGGCCTTCATCCGTCGGGCTCGACCGATGAATTGCCGTCACCGAAGCTCACGATCCTGGCGCTCGAAAATCATTCGGACGCGGTCAGGGATCTGGAATACGCCGGGTTCACGATGTACGTGCTGACCTTCGTGCTGGCGATTGTGCTGACGCTGCTGCTCTATTACCTGATCAGCGGCGTGACCGATTCGATCCGCCGGGTGACGCGCGGCGCCCGGGCGATTACGGCCGGCCGGCTGGATCACCGCATCGAGATCAAAACCGAAGAGACGCGGATGCGGAAGACATTTGGTGGGGGCGCCGAACGGCTCCGCCGCATGCTGCGGGTCGAAGTTTCGGGCGACGAGACCCGCGTGCTGGCTGACGCCTTCAACCGGATGGCGGCCAGATTGCGCGAGATGATCGCGCGGGAGAGTGAGCAGAAGCAGTTCGAATCATTCACCCGCCTCTCGGCCGTGCTGACGCATGACCTGAAGAATTCAATCTTTTCGCTCTCGCTGCTCGTGCAGAACATGGGGCGCAAGTTCGACCGCGAGGGTTTCCGCGAGGACGCGATGCGCACGCTCTCGAATTCGGTCAGCGACCTGCAGGGGCTGGTTGCCAGACTGTCGGACCCGCTGGCACAATCCACCTTCCGTCAGGCCACCGACCTGAGCGTGCTGGTCGAGCGAGTGCTGGGGCGCATCGGCGAAAATACCGACGCGCGTTATGATGTCCACACGTCGCTGCTGCCGCACCTGACCGCGAGCATTGATGCCAAAGCGGTCGAGCGCGTCGTCGAGAACCTGATCATTAACGCGCTCGAAGCGATGCCCGAAGGCGGACGGCTGGGCGTGGCCACGCGGGTTGAGAACGAGGCTGCGATTATTACCGTCGCCGACACCGGCCGCGGGATGAGCGAGGAGTTCATCCGCGAGCGCCTGTTCCGCCCGTTCGCGACGACCAAGAGGAAAGGCATCGGCCTCGGACTCTATTCCTGCCGCGACATCATCGAACAGCACGGCGGCAGGATCGAGGTGAGCAGCCGGCCCGACGTCGGGACCGAATTCCGCGTGGTGCTGCCACTGGTGGCCGAAGTGGTGAAGGCCGAAGAAGAACAGCCCGCGGCAGTATGAGAGAAAGTCAAAAGGCAAAAGTGGGATGAGGAAGAGAACTTTTGATCTGAAAAGTGAAGTGCCGACCTTTTGCCTTTTACCTTTTGACCTGATGTTTTACTTATGCCCGACTCCACCCGACAAACGATCCTGATCGTTGACGACCACGAGGCCGTGCGCAAGCAGCTTTACTGGGCGCTGGAAGACAGCTATCGCGTGCTGGAGGCCGCTTCAAGCACGCAGGCGCTGGCGCATATGGAGCGCGAAGAGATCGAGGTCGTGCTGAGTGACCTGCACCTGCCGCCGATTCTGTCCGACATCAGCGGCGGGCTCCTCGTCCTCGAAGCCGCGCGCAAACGCAACCCGCCGATCCCGGTGATCGTGGTGACCGGCAGCGAAGACCGCAAGACCGCGCTCGAAGTCGTCGGGCACGGCGCTTACGGCCTGTTTCAGAAACCGTTCGACGTCGAAGAAGTCGGGATCATCGTCCGGCAGGCGGCGCAGCATCACCTGCTCGAAAGGGAAAACACGAAGCTGCGCACCGAATTGCGGCGCGCCACCGGCTGGCAGGAGATCGTGGGCGAGAGCCAGCGGCTGCGGCGCATCTTCGAGCAGGCCCGGGCCGTGGCCGATACGAATGCGACGGTGCTGATCACGGGCGAATCGGGCACCGGCAAGGAAGTCCTCGCGCGCGCCATTCACCGCGCCAGCCCGCGCGCCGAAAAACCATTCATCGCCTGCGCGATTGCCGCGCTGCCGGAAAACCTGATCGAGTCGGAACTCTTCGGCCACGAGAAAGGCGCCTTCACCGGCGCGACCAGCCGCCGGCAGGGGCGCTTTGAACTGGCCGACGGCGGCACACTGTTTCTGGATGAGATCGGCGAGCTGACGCCTTCGATGCAGGTCAAGCTGCTGCGCGTGCTGCAGGAGCGCCAGTTCGAGCGCATCGGCGGCAAGGACCTCCTGAGCGTTGACATCCGCGTGATGGCGGCCACGAACCGCAACCTCGAAAAGCTGGTGGATGAAGGCACGTTCCGCTCCGACCTGTACTACCGGCTGAACGTCATCAGCCTCGAACTGCCCCCCTTGCGCGAGCGCGCCGATGACATCCCGATGCTCGCCGCGCATTTTGCCCGGAAGGCCGCGGACAAGCACGGTAAGCGGACACCCGATTTCACCGAATCATTCGTCAACTACCTGATTGCTTACCACTGGCCGGGCAACATCCGCGAGCTGGAGAACGTGATCGAGCGCGCCGTCGTCATCAGCAGCGAGCCGGTGCTTGATGAAGGCGTCCTGCCGGAGAAGATCATCGCCGGGAGGGCAGTCCCGGTTCGTGAGACTGCGCCGCTCGCCACGCCCGGCCCCGCATCGCCCCCGGACAAGGACACCGGGTCGCTGACCGAAGCCGCTCTCTCCCCGGACGGGTCATTTGAAACCGCGATCATCAATTTCAAACGCCGCCTGGTGCAGATGGCCCTGCGCGAATGCAAAAGCTCGCGTTCCGAGGCCGCCCTGCGGCTCAAGATCAGTCGCCAGTACCTCCACCGTTTGATCAACGAATTACACGTTGAGGAGTAAAAGCAGCGGTCGGTGTCAATTGCCGGAAGAACTCGTTTTCACTGACCATTGTTTTTGCTGACCAACGCCGGAAACAATGAGCGCAGAAAACCTCGTTCCCGTACTCCCGTCGCGACAGACAGTCCCCCGCAGGGGCTTCAGGCGCTGGCTCTTCAGCGGCGGCAGCCTCGAAGCCTCGCACGCCGAACACAAAACCCACCCCTGGTATCTGGTGCTGTGGCTGACCGGCGTTGATTACTTTTCGTCGCTCGGCTATCAGCCCGGCATCGCGCTGCTTGCGGCGGGCGCGCTCTCGCCGCTCGCGACGGTCATGCTCGTCATCGTCACGATCTTCGGCGCGCTGCCGGTTTACGCGCAGGTGGCCGCGCGCTCGTACGCCGGGCAGGGCTCGATTGCGATGCTCGAAAATCTGCTGAGCGGGTGGTGGAGCAAAATCTTCGTGCTGGTCCTGATCGGCTTCGGCGCGACGGATTTCATCATCACGATGACGCTCTCGGCCGCCGACGCCGCGCAGCACGCCATCGAAAACCCGCTGCTGCACACGCACGTCAGCGGGGCGAAGCTGGCGATCACTATCGGCCTGCTGGCGCTGCTGGCCGCGGTTTTTCTGAAGGGCTTTGCCGAGGCGATGGGACTGGCGGCGGCGATTGCGATCCCGTACCTCCTGCTCAACGCGGTCGTGCTGGTGCGCGGACTCGTCGAGATTATTCATCACCCCGCAGCCCTGCCCGACTGGCAGACCGCCTTATGGCAGACCGTCTCGATGAAAGGCTGGAGCGGCTGGGGCGGGTTGCTGGCCCTCTCGGCGCTCAACTTCCCGAAACTCGCGCTCGGGATGAGCGGTTTTGAGACCGGCGTGTCGGTGATGCCGCTCGTGTCAGGCGGCAGGGAGGAGGACGAACACACGGGACACGTGAAGGAGGCAGGGCACCCCCCGCACGGGCGCATCGGCGCGACGCGCAGGCTGCTCATCTCGGCGGCGCTGATTATGAGCGTGCTGCTGCTGATGTCGAGTTTCGTCACCACGCTGCTGATCCCCAGGAGCGCTTACGAAGGCGGCGAGGCGTCGGGCCGCGCCATCGCGTACCTCGCGCACGAACTGCTCGGCAGCGCCTTCGGCACGATCTATGACGTCTCGACGATTCTGATCCTCTGGTTCGCGGGCGCGTCGGCGATGGCCGGGCTGCTCAACCTGATCCCGCGCTACCTGCCGCGCTTCGGGATGGCCCCGCGCTGGGTGGCCTACCGCCGCCCGCTCGTGCTGGTGCTGTTCGCCGTCTGCGTGATCGTGACGTGGATTTTCAAAGCGGACGTGGAAGCGCAGGGCGGGGCCTACGCGACGGGCGTGCTGGCGTTGATGCTGTCGGCCGCGGTTGCCAGTGCGCTCGCGTTGCGGAGGGAATCCACCGACCCGCGCATCGGCGGCGAGCAGTCGTTCTGGCTGAGCAATTACTTCTGGCTGGTCGCCGTGGTCTTCGCCTTCACTTTCGTTGACAACGTGATCGAGCGGCACGACGGGATCATCATCGCCAGCGTCTTCATCCTCTTCATCCTGATCTTCAGCGCCTTCAGCCGCTACCAGCGCGCACTCGAATTGCGCGTGGCCGAACTGAGGTTCGCCGACGAGGAGTCGGCCGCGACGTGGGGGCAGATCGTCAACAAGAAGGTCAACCTCGTCCCCCTGCGGACTTCCACGCCGGAACACCGCCGCCGCAAGGAGGAAGAAATCCGCCGGTATTATCAGGTGTCGGGGCCGCTCGCCTTCATCCACGTCTCCCTGCTCGACAACCGCAGCGAATTCGCCGCGCCGCTCACCATGTGCGTCAACCGCGAGGACGGGAATTACGTCATCGAAGTTTACGGCGCCATCGCCATCGCCAACACGATCGCCTACATCAGCGAACTGATTGACCCGATCAGCATCTTCGTCGGGCTGACGCGCCAGAACCTGATGTCGCAATCCTTCCGGTTCCTGCTCTGGGGCGAGGGCGAGACCGGCATGATGATCTACAAAATCCTGCTCCGTTACTGGGACTGGACGCCCGAGGATGACGTACGCCCGATGATCTTCCTGATGAGTGAGTAGTGTTACCAGAAATACACCTTTAGGCCTCACCGCGCTAAACGAGGCAACCTAACAGAGCGAATGTAGCTGCCGCCAGAGAAGTCTGGGTAACACCGGTTGGTAAAGCGGCGGCAGTTCCGCGGTGGCGATTGTGCCTCGCGACACAGAAGGCTCGATTATGGAAAACCCCTTTCTAATGACCCCTGAAGAGTTTGAAATAGCAGTTCGGCGATTCCTTCAGAAAGAGGGACGTGCCTTAAAAGACTTTCGTGTACAACATCTCGAGAAGATTCAGGGGTACGATGGTGATTACATTATTGATGTTACTGCTCGTTTTGAAGCGTTGGGAGTGGACTTTCTTGTTTTGATCGAGTGTAAGAGATACACCTCCGACCCCGTGGAACGAGAGCAGGTTCAAGCTCTTAATCAAAAGAAGATCTCAACTGGAGCGCACAAGGCCATGTTATTTAGCACCTCTACATTCAGAAACGGAGCGATTGAGTTTGCCAAAGCAAATCGTATTGCTCTTGTTCAGGTGTCTGCCAAGCGGATGTCGTATGCAACCAAGTCTTGGCTTCCAGAGCTGAGTGCTGAATTTGTGTCTCCTGAATCTACCTCTTTGGTCGACTTCTTATTTGATGGCAATATACCCGATGAGCCTGAAAGGAACCCCTCTTCTGAAGACACTGCGTTAAAGATTTTTTCTATTACCGTCTTGAATCAACGACTCGATTATTTGCGCATCCTTTCAGCTAGAGGATATGACGTTAATCAGTCTGAGATAGAAAACTTGAGGAAGGAAATAAAAGAAGAGGAAGATGAACTCAGACGAATGCAAGAAAGCAAGATATAACTCCCTTTGCAGCGGGGGCCGTGAATCGCATTTCTCTTGGTTTCCCGCAATGCCGCTCACGGCCCCGCTGAACCAGAGCGTTACAGCGGTTTTCAGTCGCGTGGGCAGGATCAAAATTCTGCCAATACTGTCAATATTAGTCAGAAACGTTACTCAACCTGCCCATACACATGAAAACCGCTGTAGGCGGCTGGAGTACGTGGTTACTTCAAATGTTACCGGCTATGAAACATTTTGTTCTTGCATCAGGCATCATCACCAGACAACGGCCCATCCCTGCTTCCCACGGCAGTAAGCTCATACTGAAGGGACTATATGGGTAATCCAACAATTCACACCATTCATGCCAAATTCAATCCCCTCATCCGCCCGTACCTGGTGATGAAGATCGGCCTTGTGATTGCGAGCAGCATCGTCGGCCTGCCGCTGGCGCTCATCTGGTTTCTGGGTGTGGGGCAGTGGTGGGCGCGGCATTACTTCGAGAAGCTGGAGTGCCACCTGGATGGGCAGACGCTGCGCTATCGCAAGGGCATTCTGGTGCAGGTGGAGAAGACCATCCCGCTCGAAAATATTCAGGACGTGACCTTCATCGAGGGCCCGGTGCTGCGCCACTTCCAGCTGAGTACACTCAAGTTTGAAACCGCCGGCCACAGCGCGGGGCAGGCGAGCGATATGCACCTCACCGGGATCATAGATGCGCACAATTTCCGCAACGAGATATTCGCGGCGCGCGAGGCACTGAGGCAGGCGCAGCGCGGGCACCAGACATCAGAAGCGTCCGCCGCATTGAGCGAGGCGCACGCCTCCGCCCAGATCGCCGCGCTGCAGGGCATCGAGTTCCGCCTGGACGAGATCATCGGGCTGTTGAAAAACCGGGAGTAATTCCGCCTTCCCGACAGCCGACAGCCCGCTCCGTCAGGCCGACTAATTTGGGTTGCGCGGATTCACGCTGACAGATAATGTGAAGCCTGGGCATAAATCACTGCTTTGAAATAAAGCCGCTTCACCCTGGGAGCGCGAGCGTCCCGCTCGCCAGGCTTGAGAGTAAGGCCCCTTTGAATTTGCTCGGGCCGTGAGTCCAAGCCTGGCGAGCGGGACGCTCGCGCTCCCAGGCGCTCCGCGGTTTATGCCCGGGCTTCGGATAATATCGTGCCCGAAATCCGGGCGGCCTACACAGGAGGTGTTGAGTGCGAGCCAGTGTAATAAAACTCCTGATTATCGCCGCCCTGGCGTTTTCGGGCATAACAGCTTCCACGAGCAGCAATGCACAGGATTCGGGGAAGAAATGGTCGCCCGATATTCCGAGAACCTGGGATGATGAGGCAATGCTGTCGCTGGAAATCCCGCTGGCTCATCCCGCGGCATCACCCGGATATATCCCGTCCGATTATTACTACAAGATGCCCGTGCGGCCTGTTCACAGGAGCTACCCCGTTTATTACCCTGGTAAAGAGCCTGCTGAATATATGGACTGGCTCAGGAAGCAGGAGCCGCAGATCATCTTTGATGCGTCGAAGCTGAAAACAGAGCAGGACTGGATTAAAGCCGGAGAGATGGTCTTTGATGCCCCGGTAGAGTTCGTTTCTTCAGGCTTGTTGTTTTCAGGGGTCAGAGACACTGCCTGGTCTGAGAAGAATCACGTGCCGGTAACCAGGGATGGCGTCTTCCCGTTTATGCGGTATGTAATCAGGGAGAAAGGCAAAATAGAACTGGGCATCCTTTCCTGCGCGATGTGTCATACTCGCGTGATGCCGGATGGGACCACTATAAGGGGGGCACAGGGAAATTTCCCCGATGATCGCGCTTTCGGTTACGAGACAAGGCTGGAAGCGGCGCAGGCCAGGGAGAAGGAGGAAACTCTCAGGGGGCTCAGGAAGTTTATGCGCAGAAGTTATGCCGCCCCGTGGCTCGACAATGACCCGAACGGGCAGCCGGAGCGGATGACACTTGAAGAAATAGTCTCTGCTCTTGAAGCCATCCCACAAGGCGTGTGCGCGAGACAAGGGTCGAGCGCCTTTTACCCGCCTCATATCCCCGATCTTATCGGCGTGAAAGACCGCCACTATCTTGACGCTTCGGGCCTTGTCCGCCATCGCTCCACAGGAGACCTGATGCGCTATGCTGCGCTCAATCAGGGGGCAGATGCACTCAACCTGTACGGGGAGTTTCGGCCTAAAGGAAAATTGCCTGACCCTTCAACAGAGAGTCGTTACAGTGACGAGCAGCTTTACGCACTTGCGCTGTACGTCTACTCTCTGAAACCGCCTCCGAACCCGAATAAATTCGATGCCCTTGCCGCCCGGGGAAAGGAAATATTCGAGCGGGAAGGCTGCGCTGCATGCCACACGCCTCCTTTATACACGAACAATAAGCTGACACCCGCTGACGGGTTCAAAGTGCCGGATGAACATCGCAGGAAGTTTGACGTATTGCAAATCTCTGTGGGCACAGACCCGAGATTGACACTGAAAACACGAAGGGGGACTGGTTACTATAAAGTACCCTCGTTGAAAGGCGTCTGGTACCGTGGGCCGTTTGAGCATAACGGCTCAGTGGCGACGCTTGAAGACTGGTTTGATCCGCGACGGCTGGGAGATGATTACGTGCCGACGGGTTTTCGTGGATATGGAGTGAAGACGCGAGCAGTGAAAGGCCATATGTTTGGGCTTGATCTTTCGGTGGAAAACCGCAGGGCGCTGATCGCGTTTCTAAAGACCCTGTAAGTACGGGAAGGATTGGCACAACGCGATGAGTGTTGAGATCAGAATTCTCGGCCGCGATGACGAGAGTGTTCTCGGGAACGTGGGGCCGGACGTCTTCGATGACCCGGTTCACGCGGAACGCGCCAGGGAGTTCCTCAGTGATCCGCGTCATCATCTGGTCGTTGCCATCGAGAGCGGGGTGGTCGTCGGGTTCGTTTCGGCCGTCCACTACGTTCATCCTGACAAACCGCACCCGGAACTGTGGATCAATGAGGTGGGGGTGGCGGCCACGCATCGAGGTCGTGGGGTTGGGAAAGCGATGCTGCAATCGGTGCTGGAGGTGGGGCGCAGAATTGGTTGTGGTGAGGCGTGGGTACTCACCGAACGAAGCAACGCCGCGGCGATGAGGTTGTATGCGTCCGGCGGCGGCACGGAAGGGGCCCCTGACGGAGTGATGTTTACGTTTTATCTGGATGCGTAGTCAGGTGGCGAAATATCGCTCGAGTCACAGGCCGCGCCTGCTGATCGCTGCCGTTAAGAGGAATGCCTGACCAGAAATGCCGGGGGGAGAGGGGATCAACTGATCAATTATGGAGCGGATGAGAGCTTTAAGCGTGTGTCAGCCTTTTGCTGAACAAATAATGCGTGGCACGAAAAAAATCGAATACAGGACCGTCCCAACAAAGATCAGAGAAAGGGTTTACATCTACGCAAGCAACACTCCTCGTCCAATTGATGATTGGAAAGAAATGAACATACAGCCGGGAGATTTGCCAACAGGTGTGCTTATCGGCACTGTTGAAATTGTTGATTGTACGGGCAGAAGGGGAAATTACAAATGGCATTTGGCTAATCCGCTGCGATTGTCCAAAAAGATAAAGCCAAAGAATCATCCTCAACCAGTTTGGTTCTATCCGCTTTGAAGCGGTAATACCAACGGTAAAAACTAAAAAGGGCATGTCATCGGGACGGAGGCTGACAAGCGCATGCAGCTGAGGCCGCGAAGCGAGTTTCTCATCTCTCCCTGAATATCACATGGGCCCCGCTGATGCGCGTCAGGCGTTCCTCTCGTTGACGCGTGTTACCCATGATTGTCCTGATCAATGGCTCGTTCGGGGCGGGTAAAACCACGGTCGCAAAACTGCTGCGCGATTCACTCGCGGGGAGCGTGATCTATGATCCCGAGCGGGCCGGGATCGTCCTGATGCGCCTGCCGAAGCTGATCAGATTGAAAGGCTCGGGGTCGGACGACTTCCAGAACATTGATTTGTGGCGGAAGTCCGCAGTCGCCGGCACCGCGCTGTTCCGTCGTTTCACTCGCGGCCCGGTGATAGTCCCAATGACTTTCAGCCATCGTCCCTGGTTTGATGAAGTCATCACGGGGCTCAGGCGTCTTGACCCCGACCTCAGGGTGTTTTGCCTGAAGGCGAGTCTCGAGACCATCAAAGAGCGCCTTGTGGGGCGCGGGACTAAAATCGAAGGGCCGGGGGCGGAGTGGATCGCGCGCCGCATAACGGAGTGCGTGGAGGCTCACCACGATTCTCATTTCGGCGAGCCGGTTGACACCGAAGACCGCCCGGCCCGCGAGGTTGCCGAGGATCTCATCAGGAGATTACAACGCCATAGTGCAGCGACCGCCTGATAAAGCACTCCGGCGGCGCGATTGTTTGCGATGCTCGGCGCGGGGAGCGGGTCGAAAAGGAACAAAACCAGTGGGACTCTACGCGAAATACATGCTCCCCCGCATCATTGACCTCGCGATGCGCGATGAGGAGGCGGCGCGGCTGCGTGCCGAATGGGTCTCGCAGGCCCGGGGCGAGGTGCTGGAAGTCGGCATCGGTTCCGGCCTGAACCTGCCCTTCTATTCCCCTGAGGTGAAGCGGATCTACGGTGTTGACCCTTCCGCCGAACTTCAGACGATGGCACGGCGGCGGGCAGGCGGGACTTCACTCAGTGTCGAGTTCCTCACGCAGTCGGCGGAAGCGCCGCTCCCGCTCGGCGCGAGTACGATTGACACCGTCGTGATAACCTGGGCGCTGTGTTCCATCCCGGACGCGGCGAAGGCGCTCGAACAGGCCAGGCGAGTCCTGAAGCCTGACGGGCGTCTCATCTTCCTGGAACATGGCCGGGCTCCCGATTCCGGCGTCGCCGCCTGGCAGGATCGCCTGACGCCGGCCTGGAAACGCATCGGAGGAGGTTGCCACCTCAATCGCAGAATTGACGCCCTGATCCGGGACGCCGGGTTTCAAATCGCGGAACTCAGGACGGGTTACCTTCCGGGGCCGCGACCGATGAGGTACACCTATCAGGGATTCGCGCGGCCGTCGCCGGACGAGGCCTGACACCCGGCCCGAGCGCGCCCGGGAGTTGCTTCGTTCACCACCTTAAACCCGCAGGAGGCCGGAATGATCAGAATCCTAATCGTTATGCTGATAAGCGGTGCCACTGTCGGCGTCTGTTTCGCCCAGGCGAGCGGTAACGTCGGCTACTCGCAATCCGGCGGCAACGCCCGGGCAAAGCAGAACGAGCGAAACAAGCGCTTGCCGGTGCAGGGAGAAATGCCCCCGAACGCGACCAGCATGTTCATTGACGCCAGCGTCCTGATGAACGTCAAAGCCGATGAATACGTCGCGGTCTTTGGCCTCCTGCAGGAAGGCACCACGGTGGCCGAATGCAATCAGAAGATGGACGCCGTCGTTAAAGAGTTTTCCGCCGAGTTGAGGCGGTTGGGCATCGGCGCCGATGATTTCTTTGTTGACTTCGCGGCGCAGAACAAGATTTACGGCTTCGAGGTGGCCGGCGGGATTGCCAAAGAGAAACTGGTCGGGTTCGAGCTGAAGAAGAATATCTCCGTCCATTACCGGGACAAGCTGCTGCTCGACAAACTGGTGATCGCGGCCTCACAGTCGAAAATCTTCGACCTCATCAGGGTGGACTATATCGTCAAAGACACCAGCCCCATCGAGGACAGGCTTATGGAAGAGGCGGCGAGAATCATCAGACAGAAGACAGCCAGGTACGAAAAGCTGCTCGGCCTCAAACTTCAGCCGCCGGCCCAGGTCTATGCGGAGAAGTCCAATATGTACTTCCCCACGGAGATGTATGACTCATACGTCGCGCAGGAGTCGGAAGAGATGTCGAGCGATTATTACCGCCAGAAGTATGCGATCCAGGGCGCGCGAAAGAGCCGGACCTTCTTCTTCAATCCCCTGAACGCCGACGGCTTTGACCATGTGATCAACCCGGTGGTCATCGAGCCGGTGGTGCAATTCACCCTCTACCTCAAAGTCAGGTACGAGATTGAGCAGGCTAAAGGCAGGTAGCGGGAAATCAGACGGAACGGCAGTGCGCTGCCGCTCCGTATTCGCGACAGACGAGGAGTCAGAATGAACAACAAAAAGAAGGAGCTGAAAAGAGAGTACCAGCAGAATCAACCCGCGATGGGGGTCTGGCAGATTCGCAACATGGCCAATGATAAAGTGCTGATCGGGGCATCCCTTAACCTCGATGGCATTCTCAACCGGCACAGGTTCCAGTTGAAGATGGGGAGCCATCAGAACAGGACGCTTCAGGCCGAATGGGATGAATCGGGCGGCGAGAGCTTTGCCTTCGAGATTCTGGACGAACTCACGCCGCGGGAAGGGCCGGGTCATGACTATCGCGCGGATCTGGCATTCCTCGAAGAGTTATGGCTGGAGAAGTTGCAGCCTTACGGCGACCACGGATACAACGAAAGGAAGAAGGGCAGGGAAGAGAGGCTGAGAATGATTGCCGAGAACAGATCGGGAGAACGATGACGGCAGGCACGATGCGAAGCGGGTGTTGGGCTGACCGGGAATAAACCGGCCCTGGTGTAATTTGGCAAATCGCGCCGGATGGCTCACAATTGGGCATCTGTTCGTCACGGCAATTTCGTAACACCACATATGATCGGCAAAACCATTTCACATTATCGCATTCTGGAAAAGCTCGGCGCAGGCGGCATGGGCGAAGTTTACAAAGCTGAAGACACGCGGCTGCACCGCTTCGTCGCCCTGAAAGTCATGCTGGCCGAGGCGCATCGCAGCGAGGAGGCGCGGGCGCGCTTCCTGCGTGAGGCGCGGGCGGCTTCCGCGCTCAACCACCCGAACATCGCGACCATTTACGAGATTGATGAGTTCGAGCGCGACGGCGAGCGGCACAGCTTCATCGTAATGGAATACGTCAACGGCAAGACGCTCAGCGAACATGCGCGTGAACACAAACTGGGCGTGGCGAAGTCGCTGGAGATCGTCGGGCAGATCGCGGACGCACTATCTGAAGCCCACCAGCACGGCATTGTGCATCGCGACATCAAACCCTCGAACGTGATCATCGCCGACAGCGTCAGCAGCCGGGGCCGCGCCAAGGTGCTGGATTTCGGCCTGGCCCGGCTGGTGGCCGTGCCGACAGACAGCGGCGACACGGCCAGCGAATTCGAGACCGACGTCAGGCAGACGCTGCCGGGCACGGTGATGGGGACGCTGGCATATATGTCGCCCGAGCAGGCGCTCGGCAAAGACGTGGACCAGCGCAGCGACATCTTCTCCCTGGGCGTGCTGACGTACGAACTGCTCGCCGGGAAACTGCCCTTCGAGGGCCGCACTTCGCTCGCGATTGCCGCCGGCATCCTGCACGCGGAACCGCCGCCGCTCTCACAAATCAACAGCCAGGTCACGCCGGAACTGGAACAGATCGTGCGGAAGATGCTCGAAAAGGAGCGCGAACGCCGCTACCAGAATCTGCGCGAAGTTTACGCCGACCTCGAAGCCCTGCAGCGGCAGGCGACCATGATGCTCCCGTCTTCCGTGCCGTCTGCCGCGCCCGTCACCGACGTTGACCCGTTTCAGACCCACGTCAGCTACGGCACACAGTCATTAGGCGGAGCGCGACCCGGCACGCGCACGCTGCTGGCGCGCACGGGCAAGATCATCGCGGTGATGAATTTCGTCAACGTCACGCGCAACCCCGACGACGACTGGCTCGGCGTCGGGATGGCCGAAACCGTGACCGCCGACCTGAAGAGCATCGAAGACGTGACTGTGATCGGGCGCGAGCTGATTTATGAAGTGCTGCGCAACCTCGGCGCGGATCAGAAGTCCGACTTCGACGAGAAGTTCGCCACGCGCGTCGGGCGCGAAGTCGGCGCGCGCTTCATGGTCGGCGGCGGCTACCAGCGGGTCGGCGAGATGCTGCGCATCACGGCGCGCGTCGTCCAGGTCGAGACCGGCGAAGTCCTCAGCACGGTGAAAATTGACGGGCGCCTGGGTGAGCTGTTCGAGCTGCAGGACAAGATCGTTTACGAGCTGGCGCGCAACCTCAACCTCGGCCTGCGCAGCGGCGAGCAGGCGGCCATCGAGCAGGACGACACTCAGGTGATGGACGCGTACGAAGCCTTCACCAAAGGCATGATGGAGATGCGCGCCCTGAGCGTGGCCGCGCTCGACCGCGCGATTGCGCACTTCGAGGAGGCGGTCGCGCTCGACCCGCAGTACGCCCGGGCTTACGCCTCCCTTGGGTACGCGCTCGAACTAAAGGGGCAGTTCACGACCCACCCTGAATTCTCCGAACGCGCCGTCGAAGTCCTTCAGAAGGCGATTGAACTGAATCCGATGCTCCCGGAAAGTTACGCGGGGCTGGGGACGGCCTTCATCGGGATGGGCCGCGAAGACGAGGCCATCGGCGCGATCCGCCGCGCGCTGGCTTTCGCGCCTAATGATTTCAGCAGCCGCGCCACGCTGGGCCGCGCTTACTTCATCGGCAAGGGGCAGCTCAGCGAAGCCGCCGTCGAATTCGAGAAGGCGCTCGCCGTCAACCCGCAGGCCGGCTGGGTCGCGCTGCAACTCGCCCAGTGTTATGCCTACCTGGGCGAATACAAACGCGGCGAGCAGGTGGCGCGCCAAGCGGCGGAGCTTCAGGAGCAGTTCCTCTCGGGCAGGGAGGGCATCCAGATCGTCGGCGCGCATTCGCGGCTCGGCCACCTCTACTACCTGCAGGGCCGTTATGACGACGCCATCTCCGAGCTGTACCAGGAGCTGGTCTTCCTGCGCCAGGTGGATCACGCGCTCCGTGACCGCTCGGCCATTGAAGTCAATCAGCGACTGGTCAGCGCCTACGCGCGGCAGGGCAATCGCGAAGAAGCGGAGCGGGCGTTCGAGCAGGTCATGAAGGGATTCGAAGCGCGGTTGCAGAAGGGCGCGGACGAACCCTTCACGCGCTATTACGTGGCCTGCGCTTACGCGATGATGGGCGACAAGGACAAGGCGCTTGAGTGTCTGGAGAAGGCCGCGAGCAGCCGCCGCGCTTACATGGTCGAGCGGGCGAAGCGGGAGATTGATTTCGAGAGTCTGCGGGATGATGAACGATTCAGAAAACTGATTGAAACAGTCTGATGGAAGAAAGAGTTGATTGTCGGAGATGCGGCGCATCAATACTTCCGGCAACTGCCCAGAGGTACGATGGCATATGTAAGCCTTGTTACAAGCAGGAACTGTATGACAGGATCGGCCAGTCACCTTTTGGCAAAGCCTACGATGGGTTTTCTAAAGGGCTTGGACTCAAAAGCAGTAGATTCTTTGACCTCTGGCTGAACTTCAACCACCTGCTGGGCAGTCTGCTTTTTCACATCCGCACCGAAGGTCATTGTGATCACGTTTTTCGCAAGCGAGAGGGGCAGTTGCTTTACTTTGATGGTGTTGCTGATTTCAACCGGTGGGGTCTGTCGTTGATTGAAGAGTTTCGTACAGCAGTACGAGCGACAATGGTCAGAGCAGAGAAAGCGAAGAAAGACAGGAGAACTTTGTTACGCAAGGCTGATGAAGCAGTTATGCTGCTTACATTAGCAGTCAGGCTGCTGGAAGGACGTGAGAAAAATTGAAGAACCGCCTCTGATTTGATGAGGTGAATAGTGGGAAAGCCATACCAGAGAAAATAATGCTTCTGCTCACCCGCTCTGATGTGCAGCGCGCGCTCACGATGGGCGAGGCGGTTGAAATCATCAGACGCGCTTTCAGCGAACTCTCCACCGGTCAGGCCGTCGTGCCGCGGCGGCTCGCGCTGCCGCGGGAGGAACACGACGGCGTGACGCTCTTCATGCCCGGCTACCTGCCCGCTTCTGACGCCCTGACGGTCAAGATAGTTTCAGTCCACCACCGCAATCGCGAGCGCAACCTGCCGTTGATTTACGCGCTCGTCGTCGTGATTGATCCGGCGACCGGTCGGCCCATCGCCGCGATGGAAGGGAGTTACCTGACGGCCCTGCGCACGGGCGCGGCGAGCGGCGTGGCGACGGATCTGCTGGCCCGCCGGGATTCGGAGGTCGCGGCGATCATCGGCGCGGGCACGCAGGCGCGCGCGCAAATCATCGCCATCGCGGCCGTGCGCCTGATCAAACGCTTCCTGATTTATGACCGCCACCCCGAAAAAATTCAGGCATTGATTGCAGAGGCGCGGACACAAATGGATCCGTCCATCGAACTGCTCGCCGCGCGATCAGCGTCTGAAGCGGTGCGTGAGGCCCAGGTGATCTGCACAGTGACGACTTCGCGCACGCCGGTTTTTGACGGGGCCGACCTGCAGCCCGGCACGCACATCAATGCTATCGGCTCATACACGCCGGAGATGCAGGAGGTTGATTGCGCCACGCTCAGACGCGCGGCGAAGATCGTGGTTGATTCGCGTGAAGGCGCCTTGTCCGAGGCCGGGGATTTACTGGTCGCGCTCGGGCAGGGGGCGATCCAGATGTCCGACATTTACGGCGAGGTCGGCGAAATCGCCGCCGGCCTCAAGCCGGGCAGAGAAAACGATCAGGAGATCACTTACTTCAAATCCGTCGGCAACGCCGCACAGGATGCGGCCGTCGCACACGCCATTTGCCAGCAGTCCCTCAAAGAAGGTCTGGGACTGGAATTTGACCTGCTGGCCTGAAAGATGTACAGCAGGCTTTCCAGGTTACTGTACATTTCCACGAGGAGGTGAGTCATGCACGAGGAATTACTGAGCCTGTTAGGCCCGAAAGCAGAAGTCACTCGCCGGGAGTTCATCGTCACTTCGCTGACCGCCGGCTTCGCGCTGGCCGTCCGGCCGATTCAGGCGCAGACGGTCATCACTACCGACGCCAAAGGGCTGGTTGCTGACGAGGTGAAAATCCCCGTGGCCGGCGGCGGGGAGATCCCCGCTTACCGCGCGATGCCGGAGAAGGGGAAGAACTTCCCGACCGTGCTGGTCGTGCAGGAGATTTTCGGCGTTCACGAACACATCAAGGACATTTGCCGCAGGTTCGCTCACCTCGGCCACCTGGCGATTGCGCCGGAACTGTACGCGCGTCAGGGCGATGTCTCGAAGCTGCCGATGAACGAAATCATGTCGAAGGTGGTTTCCAAAGTTCCCGACGAGCAGGTGATGTCCGACCTCGATGCCACAGTCGCGTGGGCGAAGAGGTCGAGCAAGGGCAATACCGACAAGCTGGGGATCACCGGCTTCTGCTGGGGCGGTCGCATCGTCTGGCTGTACGCCGCACACAATCCCGGATTGAAAGCGGGCGTGGCGTGGTATGGCCGGCTGACTCCGCCGCCACCGGAGAGGGCCAATCCGCTGCAGCCGAAAGCCCCGATTGAGCTGGTCAGCCTGATCAAGGCCCCGGTGCTGGGCCTGTATGGCGGCAAAGACACCGGCATTCCGGTCGCGGATGTCGAGAAGATGCGGGAGGCGCTCAAGGCCGCGAACAGCAAATCCGAGATTGTGGTTTACCCTGATGCGCAGCATGGCTTTCACGCCGATTACCGCCCGAGCTACAACCGGGAGGCCGCGCAGGACGGCTGGATGCGGTTGCAGGAGTGGTTCAGGAAATACGGGGCGGCCTGAGCAGGATGGTTCGTCGTACCGCCGCGGCTTTTTCTCTTCTGAAAAGAAGACCCTGCGGCGGTACGACGAGCGGGAGGCACTCGTGAGCTACGCACACAAAATCACCGGCGGCAAAAAAATCAGGCTGAAGGATTTCGACCCCGAGGATGACGGCGGGCTGGAGCGCGAAGAGGCGGAGCAGAAGCTGGCAAAGCTGACTGACGAACTCGTCGAGCTTCAGGAACTGCTCTATGCCGCGTCGCAGGCCGGGTCGCAGACCGGTGTGCTGATCGTGTTGCAGGGGATGGATACGAGCGGCAAGGACGGCACGATCAGGCTGGTGATGGGGCCGCTGAATTCACAGGGCTGTGAGGTGGCTTCGTTCAAGGTGCCGACCGCGAAGGAACTGGCGCACGATTTCCTCTGGCGCATCCATGCCGAGACCCCCGAGCGCGGGCAGATCAAAATCTTCAACCGCTCGCATTACGAAGACGTGCTGGTCGTGCGGGTGCTGCGGCTGGCGGGGAAGAAGGTCTGGAAGGCGCGTTACCGGCACATCAACAACTTCGAGAAACTGCTGGCCGATTCCGGCACGGTGATTCTGAAGTTCTACCTGCACATCAGCAGCCGGGAGCAGGAAAAACGCCTGCTCGAACGCGAAGAGGAGCCTGAAAAATACTGGAAGCTGTCGGTGGATGACTGGAAGAATCGCGAGCTGTGGGCCGATTACATGGCGGCTTACGAGGATGCCATCAACAGATGCAGCGCGGAGCAGGCCCCGTGGCACATCGTCCCGGCCGACAAAAAATGGTTCCGCAACCTGGCCGTCGCCGAAGCCGTCGTCGAGGCACTGAGGCCTTACAAAAAGCAGTGGCTCGAAACCCTCGGAGAGGTGGGGAAAAAGGAAAAGGTGAAGCTCGAAGAGTTCCGTAAAAGTAAAACCCGGTCCTGAGTCGTCACTGCTCAGGACTCGACGCGGGCTTCCGCTTTTCGCCCGAAGTGCGCGCGCAGGAATTCGATGATCCCGGGCAGCACGGTGATGAAAATGATCGCCAGCACCACGACCGTGAAGTTTTTCTTCACGAACGGAATGTTGCCGAAGAAATAACCCGCGTAAACGAACAGCCCGGCCCACAGGATGCTGCCGCTGATGCTGTAGGCCAGAAATCGGAGGTAGGTCATCCGCCCGATGCCCGCGACGAACGGCGCGAACGTTCGGATGATCGGCATGAAGCGCGCGATGATGATCGTCTTGCCGCCGTGACGCTCGTAAAACTGGTGCGTGCGTTCGAGGTATTTTTTATTCAGCAGTCGCGAACTCTCCTTACTGAAGACCTTCGGCCCGACAAAATACCCCACCCAGTAATTGACCGAATCGCCCAGCATCGAGGCCGCCGCGATGAGCAGCGAGGCCCAGTGAACATTGAGCGCGCTGTCGGGCAGCGCGCTCAGCGCGCCCGCCGCAAACAGCAGCGAATCGCCGGGCAGGAGTGGCGTCACCACGAGCCCCGTTTCGCAAAAGACGATCAGGAAGAGAATCGAATAAGTCCAGACGCCATATTCCGAGACCAGCCTGGCGAGATGCACGTCAAGGTGCAGAACGACATCAATCAGGTGTTTGATCCAATCCATAAAATCAGTGGAGCAGTAGTCAGTTGCGGTGCCGGCCGATTTTGTTGATACCGCGAATGAGCCGGGATGGTAGCGCACGTCCGATGCCTTTGCCAGCCGGATGAGACCTCAAAGAAAAAGGCCATCATGGCGATGGCCCGGGGTATGAATATGAATAGTTATGAAGCGAGTTGCGGGGGAGGGATTTGAACCCTCGACCTTTGGGTTATGAGCCCAACGAGCTACCAGGCTGCTCCACCCCGCGTCATGAAAGCGGGTACTTTAGCCATCACGGCAGGGATTGTCAAGCGGGCGTCAGTTAAAATCCGCTCTCGGAACTGATTGTCACCTCCAATGCCGCCAGCTATGATAACGGCGCTTCACCTCGCAGAATTCGTTTCCGTCATCTTCTATCAGCAAACCACTGGAGGAACTGCCGATGCTTACACGCAGAGACATAGCCGTCGCCGCCATCACCCTGACCATCACGCTCGGCCTGACGCTGGGGGCCGTTGCGTTCGCCCGCAGTGACAGCCCCGTAATGGGTTCGACGGTTTTCGACTGGAATTCACTGGAAGCGAAACCGACCAAAGTCGGCTGGTCGCGCAAAGTCTGTCAGGCCCCGACTGCGACCCTCGATGAGCTGGAGTGCCACATCACCACGCTCAAGCCCGGCGAGACGCCGCACCCGCCACACAAACATCCTGACGAGGAACTCATGATTGTCCGGGAAGGCACCGTCGAAGCGATGGTCAACGGCGAAATGAAGCGCGTCGGCCCCGGCTCGGTCATCTTCCAGGCGTCGAATCAGCTGCACAGCATCCGCAACGTCGGCCAGACTGACGCGACTTATCACGTCATCAAGTGGAACTCGCCCGGAATGCTTAAAACGAACCGTCCGAAATAAACTAAAAAGGCGGGCCGGGAGGTGGCCCGCCGCAATTTACGGCACAGGAAAGGGAGACTCGCCGTTCATCCGGACGAGTCAGTCTTCATTCCCCTGGCTCTTCTGTTTCCGTCGCAGCGCACGGGCTATGCCCAGCAGCCCCGTGCCGAGCAGGAGCAGCGTGGCCGGTTCCGGTATTTCCGCCGCGCTGACTGCCGCCGGGTTAGTGAAGGTCAGCGTCCCGCGGATGTTGATCGGGTTATCGCCGGGGTTGTTGACCGGGGTGAACGGCTCAATCACGAGCGTGAACGTCCCGGCCGTCACTGACGTGAAGGTCAGCGTCGTGGGAGAGGTCCAGGTCATAATTGAGGAAGAAGCGTTCGTTGTGATCAGTCCCGACAAGGTGGCGCTGAAGGTCTGGGCCGGGCTCGAGTCCGCGGGCACAGTGAAGTTGACCGTCAGCGTGAAGGCCGCGTTGGCAAAGCTCACGCCCGCCGCCGGCCCCGAAGAGGCCGTGAACTGCCCCAGATAGACGTTAGTGGAGTTAAGACCGGGTTCGCCCGGCGGGACGAGTGTCACGTTGAGCGTGGGCGATGCCGACGAGAAAGTGATCGTCGTACTCCCGTTGGTCAGAGTGCTGCCGGCAGCCGTGCAGGTCGCACACCCGGCGGCACTGAAGGTTCCCGAAGAGTTGGCAATGAAGTTAACGGGATCGGCGAGAGCAGTGATTGCCCCGATCAGCACCACTGCCCCACAGAACGCCGCTGACCGAGTCAGTTGTTTGAGAGTTTGCATGTGCATTTCCTCCTGTTGGCTGCGCTTTCCGAACTACGGGGCAGTGAGGACAGGCGCAGCCGTGATTGCCCCCGAAACCAGTGGCGAGGCCGGAGGCAATAACCCGGATTCTTTCTGAATAAGGCCAGGACTTGTCAGCCCGCGCGGGTTGACCGAAGGGAGATACCGGCCGTGCTGCTGATTCCGTTGTCTCCCGGGGCGCTGTTACGGAAGGGCAAAGACGTCAGAACACGCAGAAAGGGGGCACACAGTTTGGGGGTGGAGAAAGAGTTGATTGGGAGAGTTAATCTTCTTTCCGGACGGGGAGATTATACTGCATTCAAACTTTTTTGCCAGGGCGAATGATGGGGCGACAGTGAAGGAGAAAACCGGGAGATAAACCAGCCGCTGATCAGCCCTGAGATCTGAAATCACGAGCAGAAGGAGGAGAAACGTGAAGAGCCAGGAGAAAGACCTGTTTGACGAGGAGGACGGGAAAAAACCAAAAGTAATTGTCCAGAAGAAACTCCCTCCGCAGACCGAAGCGATGGATCTGCCGGAGACGGGGCCGAACAGCCCGCCGCGACCGAAAGGCAGGGCGGCCCGGACTGAAGCGACATCGGAAACCGCACCGGAGAAGCCCAAAGCCGTGCCCGCAAGTGCCGCCCCGAAACCGAAGGCCGCAGCTTCCGGCGGCTCGAAGAAAGCCCGCCCGGTGAGCATTTCCGAGGACACCTACTGGGCGATCAAGAAGAAGCTGGTTGACCTGCGAAAGGAAATGGGCGTTGACGAAGTCCTCGAAGAGGCCGTCAGACTCTGGATCAGGCACAAATGATCCGCGCCGCCTGATTATCGGGCCGGAAACTGTAACGGGGCTTCCGGGTTGAGTCGGCAGGGGTCAGCGGTCTGTGGCCCGGACTTTTTCCGCGCCTCACGCGCCTGCTCCGATGTCGTCCGCTCGTCGAGCCGCACCACTCCGCATTCAAGCAGCCTGATGCGTGCCCCGAGTACCTGAAGCTCGCTGCGCAGCAGGTTCAACTCTGTGATCTGCCCCGCAGGCGACGGCTCTGCGGACCGCTGGCCGAGCATGGATTGCTGCTCCAATCGGATCAGTCTGGATTCCAGCGAGATGATGCGCTGCTCCATCGTGCTGACCCGGCGATCCAGTGTGAACAAATCCTGCGGCGGGACCGCGGGCGAAGACTCCGTTGAGGCGAGCATCAGCGTCGCCCCGACGCACGCCACCCCTGTCAGCAGCCATTGTCTTTTACCTGTTCTCATCTCTTCTTCCTCCTTGTGCCGGGCCCGCGGGGAAAACGAACGCCAGCCTTTGAATCGCGAGGGGGAGCAGACTTCATGCAGGGAAGTATTCTAACGTGAGTTAGACGGAAGAGGAGATGAAAGGAGGATTTTTCATGGCATTCAAACCGCTCGAACAGACTTCGTGCTGGAACCCGCCTGCACACTGGCGCCGGATCACCACGATTGACGCGCATACCGAAGGCGAGCCGTTTCGCGTGATCACCGGCGGCTTCCCCGACCTGCCGGGCGAAACGATGCTCGCGCGGCGGCGTTATGCGAAAGAGAATTTTGATCACCTGCGAACGGCGCTCATGTGGGAGCCGCGCGGGCACGCGGATATGTACGGCTGTATTGTGACCCCGCCGGTCTCGCCGGGGGCCGACCTCGGCGTTCTGTTTATCCACAACGAAGGCTATAGCACGATGTGCGGCCACGGCATCATCGGGGTAACTACGGTGGCGCTTGAAACCGGGATGCTGCCGATGGCCGCGCCGGAAACGACGATCAGGATTGATACCCCGGCTGGACTCGTCACGGCTCACGCCAGAGTGAGTGGGGGGAAAGTTACAGGCGTTTACTTTCACAACGTGCCGTCGTTCGTGTTGGCGCTGGATGCCGCAGTGGACGTGCCGGGCCCGGGGACGGTGCGTTATGACCTCGCTTTCGGCGGCGCGTTTTATGCTTACGTCAAAGCCGCGGATGTCGGCCTGAACTGCAGGCCCGAAGATTTTCGTCAGTTGATTGAAAAGGGAATGGCAATCAAGCGTGCTGTTATGACAAGCCGCGCCATCACTCACCCGTTTGAAGAAGACCTGAGCTTTCTCTACGGCACGATCTTCATCGGCCCGCCGTCAGACCCCGCGCATCACAGCCGCAACGTGTGCATCTTTGCCGCAGGCGAGGTTGACCGCTCGCCGACGGGCACGGGCGTGAGCGGGCGGCTCGCGATCCATTACGCGCGCGGCGAGGTCGGTCTCGATCAGCCGGTCGTGATCGAAAGCATCATCGGCAGCAGCTTCACCGGGCGGGTCGTGCGAACGACCACCTTCGGCCCGCACGACGCCGTCATTCCCGAAGTCGAAGGCACGGCGCACATCACCGGGCGTCACGAGTTTCTGATTGATCCGGCCGACGAATTGCGGAACGGTTTCATCCTGCGCTGATCGGTCGCTGATGTGACGAAGTCCGAGTCGGTACCGGCTGAAATCCTGGAGGAAGATTTTCGGGTGGGGATGAAAGCGGCTGAGGCAATCTGTCGTGAGAGTTGATTGCCTCAGTTTTTCAGGCGTGATCAGCTTACCGTCTGCCGGCCCGGCGCGGCCCGAATGAGCGGACCCCGGCGCTACCCCGGCTGTTGAATGGGGCTGGCGGTTTGGCCGCTGGCGCGAGGCCACCGAAACCGGGTAGCAAGACCCTTTCCACCGGCTGACCCGTCAGCCTTTCAATCGCCCGCAGTGACAGCTCGTCAACCGGCGTCAGCAGCGTCATCGCGTGCCCGTCGTTGCCGGCCCGCCCCGTCCGGCCGATGCGATGCACGTAATCTTCCGGCACGTCGGGGATGTCGTAGTTGATGACGTGCGAAATTGACTCGACGTCAATCCCGCGCGCGGCGATGTCTGTTGCGACCAGCACCCGATAACGACCGTCCTTGAACCCCTGCAACGCGGCTTCGCGCTGGGGCTGCGTGCGGTCGGCATGGATGCGGTTGACCCGGTGTTCGCGCGCTTCAAGGAGGCGGGAGAGGCGCTCGGCCCCGCGTCTGGTGCGCGTGAAGATCAGCACGCGCTCGAAGGCGAACGCTTCGAGCAGGTGCAGCAGGAGCGTCGTCTTCGATTCGAGCGCGACCGGGTAAGCCGTCTGTTTGACCGTCACCGCCGCCTTGCCGCGCGGGTTGACTTCGACGACTTTCGGCTGGCGCATGTTCGAGCGCGCGATCTCTTCAATCGCGGGCGACATCGTAGCGGAAAAGAGCAGCGTCTGCCGCCTGGCCGGGAGCTGCGAGAGAATGCGCCGGACCGCGGGCCAGAAGCCCATATCGAGCATGCGGTCGGCCTCATCGAGAACGAGCATTTCAACGCGCGAAAGGTCAATCGCCTTGTGTTCGAGGTGATCGAGCAGGCGCCCCGGCGTCGCGATGACGACAGAGACGCCGCGCCGCAATTCCATCCGCTGTCTGTTGATGCTCGCGCCGCCGACGACTGTGACCGAACGCGTTTTTTTCTTCGGATCAAGCATCTGTAAATGCTCAGCAATCTGCGAAGCCAGTTCCCGGGTCGGCGCGATGACGAGCGCGCGCACTCCATTGGGCTGCGGGCCGGGGTTGGCTGAGAGAGTTTGTAACATCGGCAGCAGGAAAGCCGCCGTCTTGCCCGTGCCGGTCGCGGCACAGCCAATCAGATCCGAGCCGCTCAGGATGACAGGGATCCCCTGCCTTTGAATCGGTGTCGGCTCGGTGTATCCGAGGGCTTCACACCTGCTGGCGAGCGAGTTGTGTAGTCCCAGTTCAGCAAAAATCATTTCATTCCTTTTGGCGTCACCCGAACGTCATTCGGGCGCGCCTGATGTTAATTGTACAAAGCGCCCCCGGCTTTAATACTGCCAAAGCCGGGAGCGCTTTGAGTAAAGGTTACCGGTTGTCGGATAACCGGAGGCTTAGTAGCGTGAACGGCCACCGCCGCCGCCGCCGAAGCCGCCACGTCCACCGCCACGACCGCCACCGCCGCCGCCGAAGCCGCCGCGTCCGCCGCCGCCGCCGCCACCGAACCCGCCGCCACCGCCGCGATTTTCACGCGGTCTGGCTTCGTTCACGGTCAGGTTGCGTCCGTTGACTTCCATGCCGTTGAACTGGGCAATGGCTGCCTCGCCTTCGGCCTTTGAGGCCATTTCGACGAAGCCGAAGCCGCGCGAACGGCCGGTGTCACGGTCAGTCACGATCGAAGCTGATTCGACCTGGCCGGCCTGTGAAAAGAGTTCCTGTAAGTCCTCGCTCGTCGTCTGGAACGCGAGGTTGCCAACGTAAAGTTTCATTGTAGATGTACCTCTCCCCCGAAGGGAGTGTTAAGAGAAGCTTCGAATCAGGGTTGCTTCGGTGAACGGTGGCAGCGAAGGCGCGTGATCGGACGTTCAAATGAACGGCTTCTGAAATTGGAATCAGCCTGCTCTCGAACCATCCAAAAACGCCGCCGCTGATACTCAGTGGCTTGTGGCGCATCACCGTCGATGCGCGAGAGAAGGAGTAAACACGGAGGATCATGCACTAATAAGAAGGGAGTTGCAAGCGCGTATTTGGAGTCAGCCGGAACCCAGGCGGCCAGGCGTGTTGACTTTTCAGCCGGTTCTTCGCAAGCTGATGCCGCCAGCGAAATTCCAGGCACGAATCCACATCCCGGCAGTTCACACCGGAGAATCAAAAATGAAGAGACGATTCCTTCCCCTCGCCGTCATGGCTCTCGCATCAACCATAGCAGTCCTCTGGCTGAACGCTTTACCCTCGCGCCCGGCCTCAGCGCATTCAGACGTCACCACGCTGCGCGTAGCAGGTTTGCAGGACCGCGTCACCGTCAGGCGCGATGAGCGCGGCATCCCTTATATCGAAGCCGCGAACGAAACCGACCTGTACTTCGCCCAAGGGTACGTGACGGCGAGCGACCGGTTGTGGCAGATGGATGTGCTGCGCCGCAGCGCGCGCGGCGAACTGGCGGAAATCTTCGGGAAGGTAGTGCTGGAAGAAGACAAGCGGCGGCGCATTTACGGCTTCGCGAAATTATCGGAGCAGGTCGCCGCCAGCCTGCCCGCCGAATCGCGCGCGCCGCTGGAAGCCTTTGCCAGGGGCGTGAACGCTTACATTGCCGCGTGCGATGAAAAGACGCTGCCGCCGGAATTCCGCATTCTGAAATACAAGCCACGTCCCTGGGCTCCGGCGGACACCATTGTGATCGGCAGTCTGATGGCCGAGAGTCTTTCGACCACCTGGCAGACGGATCTGATGCGCGCCGCTCTGGCCGACCTCCCGGCGGATCGTCGCAATGATCTGCTGCCGGAATTTTCCGGACTCGATACGCCCGTCGTCGGCAGTGATCAGGCCGGAACCAAAGCCGCGGGCGGAAAGATCGCGAGAGTCACCCCGATCAAAGCCGGTGATGAGCTTCTGCGGCAGGCTTTATTGAGCGAGGAACTGATGAAGCGTTCGCTGGCCCGGGTCGGGCTTGACGCTGACGGCCTCGCGGCGAGCAACAACTGGGTGGTCGGCGGCAAACGCACGGCTTCGGGCAAACCGCTGCTGGCAAACGACCCGCACCTCGCGCCGTCCGTGCCTTCGATCTGGTATCTGGTGCATCTGAGCGCGCCGGGCCTGCGCGTGGCGGGCGTTTCGATCCCGGGCATCAACGGGGTGATCATCGGCCACAACGACCGCATCGCGTGGGGCATGACCAACCTCGCCCCCGACGTGCAGGACCTTTATCTGGAAAAATTCGACCCCGAAAATCCGCGCCGCTACCAGACCCCCGCCGGCTGGAAGGAGGCTGAGATTCGCCGCGAAGAGATCAGGGTTCGCAAAGCCCCGACCGATCCGGCGACCGAAACGATCACACTTGATGTCACTGTCACGCGGCACGGTCCCATCATTCTGGAAAAAGGCAATGAGCGTTACGCGCTGCGCTGGACGATGCTCGACCCGCAGGCCGAATCGGTCAGGTCTTTCTCCAAGCTCAACCGCGCCCGGAACTGGAAGGAATTCTGCGAAGCGCTCAGGACATTCCCCGGCGCGACGCAGAATATCGTTTACGCTGACGTTGACGGCCACATCGGTTATTACGGCGCGGGCTACATTCCGATCCGAAAGAGCGGTGACGGCAGCACGCCTTATGACGGGTCGAAGGACGACGGCGAATGGACCGGCCGCGTCCCGTTCGAGAAACTGCCGCACGTTTACGACCCGCCCTCGGGAGTGATTGTGACCGCCAACGCCCGCGTCGTCGGGCGCGATTATCCGTATCACCTGACGCACGGCTGGTCGGCGCCTTACCGGCAGAAACGCATCAACGACCTGCTGGCCGCGAAGAGCAGAATCACGATTGATGATTTCCGCGCGGTTCAGGCTGATGTTTACGCGATTGGCGGCGCGACTTTCGCCCGCGAAGTCGTGAAGCTGTTCGGCGGCAATGACGGCGATGCGAAATTCAAAGAGACGCTGAAAGCTCTGGCCGGGTGGGACGGCCAGGTCACGCCTGATTCCCGCGCAGCCCTGCTGATTCACGAATTGCGCGAAGTCTTTTTCCGGCGCGTACTCGCGGGCGCGCTCGGCGAGGAGCGCGCGAAGCAGTATCGCTGGATGAATCGCGACACGTTCACAGACCGGCTGGTGACCGAATGGCCGAAGCAGTGGCTGCCGAAAGAGTCCGCGAACTGGCGAGATTTCGTCAAAGCCTGCGACAGTGAAGCGCGGGCGAATCTGACGAAGCGGCTCGGGGCTGATGAAGCGAAATGGGCTTTCGGGCAGGACGTGCAGGTCCGGTTCAATCACCCGCTCGCGAACGCGCCGTTTGTCGGCGGCCCTTTCAAAATCGAGCCGTTCCCGCAGCGCGGCAACGGCTACAGCGGAGGTAACGGGCCGACGGTCAATGTCGGCCCGTCGGTTTCGATGCGGATGATTGCCGACCCCGCGAACTGGGACAACACGCAGCACGGCATCACGCTGGGGCAGTCGGGCGACCCCGCCAGCCCGCATTACAAGGATCAGCTCGATGACTGGCGCAACGTGACGCCGCGCATTTTCCCCTTCACGGCGAAAGCGGTTGAGCAGGCCGCGAAGCAGACCGTGATTCTGACTCCGTAAGCTGATGTTGTTCCGTTGCCATTGTCGGAATTGCGGCTGACCCTCGATGACGCGCAAATACATTATCAAATCAGAGCCGGCGAAGGCTTCGTCACTAATCAATTACCGTGAGGAGCTGAACCCGGAACAGCACGCAGTCGTGATGGCGGGCAAGGGGCCGCTGCTCGTGATTGCCGGCGCCGGATCGGGCAAGACGCGCACAGTGACTTATCGCGTCGCCCGACTGATTGAGGCCGGGGTCGCGCCGGCGCGCATCCTGCTCGTGACTTTCACCAACCGCGCGGCGCGCGAAATGCTCGGCCGCGTCGAGACGCTCGTGGCCGCGGACGTGAGGCGCGTCTGGGGCGGGACGTTTCATTCAATCGCCAACCGCATCCTGCGCCGCCACGCGGCGAGCCTTGGCTACGAAAGCAACTTTACGATCCTCGACGCCGAAGACGGGAAGGAGTTGATTGACGCCTGCATCGAGGAGGCCGCGATTGACACCAAAGCCCGCCGCTTCCCGAAGGGCGAAGTCCTGGGTGAAATGTTCAGCTTCGCGACCAACACCGACACGCCGCTCGAACAACTGATCGCCTCGCGCTACCCGCACTTCGAGCCACTCACCAGCCAGATCACCCGCCTCGACCGCCTCTATCAGGAGCGCAAGCGCGAACGCAACGCGATGGATTACGACGACCTGCTGGTCAACTGGAAGCGGCTCATGATTGAGAAGCCTGAGATCGCCGCCGTCTACCGCGACCAGTTCGAGTACATCCTGGTTGACGAGTATCAGGACACGAACACGCTCCAGGCCGAAATCGTTGACCTGATCGCCGAAAAGCATCGCAACCTGATGGTGGTCGGCGATGACGCCCAGTCCATATTCGGGTGGAGGGGCGCGAACGTCGAAAATATCTTCCGCTTCAAAGATCGTTACCCCGACGCGCAGCTCTTCAGGCTCGAAACCAACTACCGCTCGACGCCGGAAATCCTGATGCTCGCGAACGCGTCGGTCGGCAACAACAAGAGACAGTTTGCAAAACACCTGCAGCCCGTGCGGCCGAGCCGCGATTTCACGCCCGCGCTCATCCCGGCGCGCGACGCCGATCAGCAGGCCAGCTTCGTCGCTTCGCGCGTGCTGGAACTGCGCGACGAGGGCGTCCCGCTCGAAGAGATGGCCGTACTCTATCGCTCGCACTTTCATGCGCTGGAGTTGCAACTGGAACTGACGCGGCGGGGCATCCCTTACGAAGTCCGCTCGGGCGTGCGCTTCTTCGAGCAGGCGCACATCAAGGACGTGACTTCGTACCTGCGCCTGATCGTCAACCCGCGCGACGAGATCGCGTGGAAGCGCGTGCTGAAGCTGATCCCGAAGATCGGCAACGCGACGGCGGCGCGGCTCTGGGAAAGGCTCGCTTATGCCGAAGAGCCGCTCGCGCTCGTGCGGACTGATGCGCTGAAGGAGGTGCTGCCGAAGGGCGCCGCGTCAGGCTGGGGCGAATTCGCCGATCTCGTCAGGGATCTGATTGCGCCGGAAACAATTGATCATCCGGCGAAGCAGATCGAGCTGATCCTGGAACATGGCTACGCCGATTACCTCAAGGCCACTTACGAAAACGCCGAGGCGCGCGAAGAAGACCTGCGACAGCTCGCGAATTTTTCGGGGCGATTTGAAACGACGGACCGGTTCCTCAGCGAACTGGCGCTCATCAACACCGAACGCTTCTCGCCGCCCGGCGGCACGACCGCCGAAGACGTGGTGATGGGCGGCGAGGATGACGAATGCCTGACGCTCTCGTCGGTGCATCAGGCGAAGGGGCTCGAATGGCGCGCGGTCTTTGTGATCTGGGTGGCCGACGGGCGCTTCCCCTCGGCGCGCAGCCTGCGTGACGCCGAAGGCGAGGAGGAAGAGCGCCGGCTGTTTTACGTCGCGTTGACGCGGGCGAAGGATGAGTTATACATCGTCTACCCGCTGCTCGAAAGCGAGCGGGCGCGGCAGTCCGTCATCCAGCGCCCGTCGCGGTTTGTGATGGAAGTTCCGCGCGAGCTGTTTGAAATCTGGGACGTGAGTGAGGAGACGCGGCTGCTGGAAGAGGAAAAAGAAGATGAGCCGAAGTTGCTCAATTGAACGGGTGAACCGGATGAAATTCCTGTCTGCGGCTAAAGATTGACTTACGCCGCGCCAGGACTGCCCTGGCGCGGCGCTGGCGCCTGCCTCAGAAGAGGAGCTTGAGACCGATCTGGACGTTCCGCGGCAGATTATTCTGAGTCGTAATCTTGCCGAAGTTCGAGCTGGTCGGGTCAATATTCGGGTTACCAAAGACCGGCGTGTTGAAGGCGTTCAGGAACTCGCCCCGGATCTGGAATTTGATCTTCTCGGTGATGTTGATGTTCTTGATCGCCGAGAGGTCCCAGAGGCTCAAGCCCTGCCCACGCACCGAATCAATCCGCGAGGGGAAAGTGCGGATGTTGTTGGCCAGCTTGATGCGTGAATCGTTGAACGGTTTCCCGCCCGTCACCGTGCCCGAATCCGGCAGGTAGAACGGCGAAAGGTCAAAGGCCGTCGTGTCCACGCGGCTCGAAGCAACCTTAAAGTCGAAGCCCTTTTTCGGGTCACCAGTGAAGTAAAGATTGCCCCACGAGATCGGCGTCCCGGACTGGAATTGATAGATCCCCTGCACCTGCCAGCCGCCCAGCACGCCATTGACCAGGCTGTTCCAGCCCTGACCCCAGCGGCGGCCCCGGCCAAAGGGCAGTTCCCAGATGCCACTTGCGACAAAGCGGTGCGGCGTGTCGGCTCCGCTCACCCGGTCTTCCAGTTCAGTATCCGTTTCGTTGAGCAGGCTGATCCGCTCGCGGAAGCGTGACCAGGTGTAGGTCGTCAGCAGCGTGAAGCCCCGGCTGAAGCGCTTCTCCACCCGGAACTGCGCCGAATGGTAGGTTGACGTCCCGCTGAAATCCTCAGTCACAAGTCCGCTGAATTGAGGGAATGTGTCGAGCAGGGTTGACAGGCTGACGGTTGAATTGTCGCCGAGGCCCGTTCCGGCCGGAGCGATGCCCTTGAAGGGGTTGTTCACGCTCTTACTGAGCAGGTTAATGACCGTGTCATCACGCGTCGGGCTGGTACTCAGCAGACTGCGCGGCAGCGTGTCGAGCTGGCGTCCGCCGTCAGTATTATTGGCTGTCGTCAGGCGGCTCCGGCCGATTGAGAGTGATCGCCCGAGGTTCCCGACATAGGCTGCTTCAACCACCCAGCCGCCGGGTAACTCGCGCTGGACGCCGAGTTCGAACCGGTGACTGATCGGGTTGGTCCGGTCAACCGCCGCGAACGTCAGCCCGCGGCCGACGAAAGTCAGCAGTCCCTGGCTCGCGCCCGGCGCCGGCAGGATGCCCTGCGGATACGGATTGCTCAGCGTCCCCACAAAAGTCAGCCCGTTATCAGTTGAAGCTCTCAGGTTGGTCGCCTGACTGAAGCCCGGCTGCTGAATGGCGCTCAGGCTGACCTGGCCGTCAAAGATGAACGGTACCGCGTACATCCCATAGCCGCCGCGCAGGACTGTTTTCTGGTTGATCTGATAAGCGAAGCCGACGCGCGGCTCGAAATTGTTCTTGTCCGGGTCGTAGACGCTGCGATTCTGATCCGTCGTGAAGAGCGGCCCACCCTTCACTTTAATCGAAGGGACTTCGGTAATCGGCTTGGCCGCCAGGGCCGCCTGCACCGCCGCCTCGATCGGGCTGGCACTCGCGAAGTCAAAGCCACTGAGGTTCCGGTTGTAGCGTTCCGTCATCGTCCCTTCCAGCTCGTAGCGCAGGCCGAGATTGAGCGTCAGCTTCTGAGTGACTTTCCAGTCATCCTGGATGAACCCGGCGTAATACAGAATCTGATTGGAGCGGCCCGCGTTGTTGTCAATCGTCCCGCCGGTCACGCTCCCGACCATGAGCGCGGCCAGTTCCTGCCCGAAAAATCCGGAGGAGTTATCGAGCGGCCCCTTGGTGAAGTTATTGCCGAACGTCAGGCTCCCGATCGCGTTGCCGAAGCTGATGCTGTTCTCGCGATACATCCGCAGGTCGGCGCCGAAGCGGAAGGAGTGACCGCCGTGGATCCAGGTGAGGACTGGCTGGAGCGTGTAGATGTTGTGGGTGAGCTGGTCGCCAGCGTCATCGCCGATGCCCTGGTAGCCACTGATGCTGATTGACGGGAATTGCGTCGTCCCGGCCTGATCAATGAAGGCCCCGGATAAACCCAGGGTTCTCGGATCGAAGCCGGAGTGCGGCTTGGCGTTGATCTCGGTGAACCGGCTGTAGCCGATCCGCATGTCGAGAATCTTTGTCGAGCTGATCGTATTGATATAATCGAGCGAGCCGCCGTTATTGATCCGGAACAGGAAATTGCCCGTCGTCGCGAGGCCGCCGGTGTCGCCAAACAGGTTGTTGCGGAATTCGCGCCGCCAGTTGTGATTGTAGCGCCCGGCGAGGCGCTGCTTCTCAGTCAGATTATGATCCAGCCGCAGCGACTCGGAGTGGAATTTGTCGCCGCGCCCGTTCGGCCCGATGAAGTTATTGTGGCCCTGAGAGTCACTGGCCGTCGTGTTACCCGTCGGGTAGTAGTTGAGGATCGCCTTCGCAATCGGGCTGAGGCGGCTGGCCGGGATGATGTTGCCCGCGAACGGGAGCCGTTCGACGTGCGTCTCACTTTTACCCGTCAGGGGATTGACGCGCGTCACCGACTTCGCCGTCAGCGGATCATAAATCTGTCCGGCGAGGGCTGGTGATCCGTCATAGTTGGTCAGGGGCGTGCCGCTTGAAGACTTCAGTTGCGCGCCGAGCAGCGCCGAGAAATCACCACCGCGCTCGGCGTTGGTCGGGACGGTCACCGTCAGCGGCTCCGGGAAATTATCGCGGATCCCTTCATAACCGAAGAACCAGAACGTCTGGTTGCGCCCGTCGTAGCCGGCCGGGCCAAAGATTTTCTTCGGCAGCAGGATCGGGCCGCCGATCCCCCCGCCATAGCGGTTGTAGCGGAGTGGCGCGCGCGGCTTGCCCTGGCGATTGAGGAAGAAGTCGTTGGCCGAGAGCTTGTCGTTGCGCAGGAACTCGTAGCCGACCCCGTGCAGATCGTTGGTCCCGCTCTTGAGTGAGACGTTGACGATGGCGCCTGATGTGTGTCCCTGCTGGGCGTCGAAGCTGGCGGTCTCGACTTTGAACTCCTGGACGACTTCGGCCGGCGGGACGAAGGCGGCGCGGCGTCCGTTGGCCATATTCGGCGTGCCGTCGAGCGTGAACTCGCTGCTGCGCGTGGTCGTCCCGTCAACGGAGACGTCGGAAGTCCCGGCGTTATCGAAGGGCCGGCTGAATTTGAGGTCGCCGAGGTAATTGACGCCGGGCGCGAGGCGGACGAGCGAGAACGGGTTGCCGTCCGAGAGCGGCAGTTCAGCGATCCGGCGGCGGTCAATCACCTGCCCGGCTGAAGCGGTCGCGGTCTCGAGCAGCGGAGCATCAGAAGTGACGTTGACAGTCTCCTGCAACGCGCCGACTTCGAGCGCGAAATCGAGTTCCAGCTTGTCGCCGATGCGGACTTCGATGTCCTGCCGGACGGTCTTCTTGAATCCTTTGGCTTCAACCGTAACCCGGTAACGACCGGCGCTCAGGAAGAGGGCGGAGAAATCGCCATTCTCATTGGTGGTGATGGTAGATGATGTGTTGGTCGCCATATTGGTGACGACCACGCTGGCATTCGGCACCGCCGCGCCCGAAGCTTCAGTCACACGTCCCGAAATCGAGCCGCGATAATCCTGCGCCGGGGCGGTCACGAGCAGAGAAGGCAGCAGGCAGCCGATGAGGCTGATTATCAGTAATTTTTCGAGTGAAAATAACCTGGTCATAGGTCCCTCCTCCGGGTAACGATTCGGATTGATGGTTCATCAATCGGGGGTTTTTACGGTATCGGACACCTGCCGCTGTAGCTCAGCCGGCGGCACTCCGGCAGCGTTGCTGGGTACCGGGAATTAACCACCCCGCTGCGACGACGGCAGCAGGCGGTCAAGTTTCTGGTCCCAACAAAGCCGGTTTCCAGTCTGGCACTGGAAGTCAGTAATAGTGGTGAATGGAAAGCTGTTTTACCGGTAACGGAAATTTTCAGATGATCGGTGAAGAATACCGACGGGTTATGTTGTCATCTTTCCTACTCATTTGTAAAATACATAATACCAACCGTTCCCATCGGTGATACCGATACTTGACCATTATGGATCTGCACCAGCTCAAAGTCTTCCACGCGATTGCCGAGACCGGGAGTTTTACACAGGCGAGCCGGAAACTCCACCTCTCGCAATCAACCGTCAGCCAGCACATCCGGCAGCTCGAACACGAGCTGGACAGCCGGCTTTTCGCGCGCGTCGGGAAGCGGGTGCTGATCACTGAGGCCGGTAAAGTGCTGCTCGGTTACTGCGAGAAGATCCTGAGCGACCTGCGGAACGCGCAGATGGCGATCCACGAACTCAACGGCCTGCAGCGCGGCAACGTCCGGTTCGGCTCCGGCGCGACCACGCTGATTTATCAGCTGCCGCCAGTGCTGATGGCCTTCAAGTCGGAGTACCCGGAAATCAACCTCGTCGTCATGACCGACACGACCGAGGCCATCCTCGCCGCCATCAGGGCGCAACAGCTCGACCTCGGCCTGGTCATGCTGCCGGTCACCAGCCCCGAACTCGAAGTCACGCCGCTGTGCGAGGAGGAACTGCTCGTCGCCGTCCACCGCTCTCACCCGCTCGCGCGCAAGCACTCGCTCACCGTCCGGGACGTGGCTACGCTCTCGTTCATCCTCTATGAGAAAAAGACGATCATGCGGAAGCTGATAGACGACTTTTTCACCGACCTGGGGGTCAGGCCGCAGATTGCGATGGTGATGGAAAACATCGAGGTGATCAAGAGCCTGGTCGGCGCCGGCCTGGGCGCTTCAGTCCTGCCGGAACATGCGGCCGGGCACCGGAGCAGGGACGCCGAAGTCCACCTGATGCGCGTCCGGGGGCACCCACTGCGCCGCCAGCTCGGGCTGGTTTCGCTCAAGTCCGCGCCGCGGCCCAACACCGTCCACAAACTGACCAGAGCCATCCTCGCCGAAATGAGCAGGTCATGAGCCGACAGATCGCCCGGCCGGCCCGGCGAAAGCGGCGTCACGAGTTGAAATCGGGTGAAAATCAATGCACATTATGCCGCGTGAAATACGGACACAATGAGGCCTGTTGCGCCCGCCCGCAACCCTTCAGGCGAAGACCCGGTCGGCAGGGATGATCAGGAGAGAACCCGGATGCCTTCAATCGAACTGAAACTGCGCGTCCGCTGGGCCGACGCGGACGCGGCGGGCCGGATCAACACGCCGCGTTACTTCGAATACTTCGAGGACGGCGAGATCGAACTCCTGCGCCGGCTCGGCCGCCCGATGAAGGGCAGCGCGTACGACTTCCCGCGGGTCCACACGGAATGCACGTTCAGGAAAATCCTCGCGCTCGATCAGCCGTTCACGATGCGCTGTTCGGTCGGCAAACTCGGGCGCACCTCGATCCGCTATGACTTTCAGTTCCTGACCGAAGACGACCCGCCGGAACTGGCCGCCGAAGGCTCGATGACGGTGGTCGTGGTCAGGGACGGGAGGCCGGTCGAAATCCCGGCGGAGTTGCGCGCAGCACTTTCTGATTGATGAAGCAATGAAGAAAAAACTGACGAACATTCGACGAAACCGGAGCTTTTACGGCAGACCGACACTCGACAACTATGGCTCAATCAACTTCTGAACGCCGCCTGACACACGGCGAGCTGCTTGAACTGCGGCGCTGGAATACGCCGACGATCTACAACGGCTGGGAGCAGATCACCGCGCACGACCCCGGCGAGGACGGCTTCAATCCGGAAGAGGTGCATGATTTCATGCCGCAGATGGGGCCGATGGTGGGTTACGCCGTCACGCTCGTCGTCGAGCCCGGCAATCCCGTCCACAAGAAAAGCAACTCCGACGCGTGGGGTCGGTATCGCCGTTACGTCGCCGGCGTGCCGGGGCCGAAGATCGTGGTCGTCGAGGATCTGGACAAGCCGCGCGTGGTCGGCTCCTTCTGGGGCGAGATCAACAGCAACGTGCATCGCGCGCTCGGCTGCGTCGGGACGGTCACGGACGGCGCAATCCGCGACCTCGACGAGATGACTTACGCCGGATTCAAGGCGCTCGCGCGGCGTCTGTGCGTGGGTCACGCTTATTCGTGCCCGGTGCGCTGGGATTGCGAAGTCGAAGTCTTCGGCCGCCGCGTGCTGCCGGGCCAGTTGATTCACGCCGACAAGCACGGCTTCATGGCGATCCCGCCGGAAGACGAACTGCGGCTGCTCGAAGCCGCGCGCTTTATGGACACGAACGAATGCCGCACGGTGATCGAGGCGGCCAGAACGACCACCGGGCTGACGACTGAGGAGATGCTCAAACGGATAGATGATGCATCGGCCGCTTTCCGCGAGGCCGCGCGTGAGAAGTTCCGGCGTCAGGGCGAATTCTGAGATGACCGATTCAACGCACAGATTCTCCAGCCGGGTTGATAATTACATCAAATATCGGCCCACCTATCCGCCCGCAATCATTGAAACGCTCAGAGAAGAGTGCGGGCTCAAGCCTGCTTCTGTCATTGCCGACATCGGCTCGGGCACCGGCATTCTGACCGAGTTGTTTTTGCGAAACGGCAATCCCGTTTTCGGCGTCGAGCCGAATCCCGAAATGCGCGAAGCCGGTGAGCGCCTGCTGTCAGGCTATTCAAACTTCGTCAGTGTGACGGGCACAGCCGAAGCCACGACGCTGCCCGATCACAGCGTTGATCTGGTGACCGCGGGGCAGGCCTTTCACTGGTTTGACCGGGCAAAGGCCCGCGTTGAATTCGCGCGCATCCTCAAACCCGACGGATGGGTCGCGCTCGTCTGGAACGAGCGGCTGGTTTCGGTGACGCCGTTTCTCGCGGATTACGAAGAGTGGCTGATGCGGTACGCGACGGATTACGCGCAGGTTGACCACCGGCAGATTGACGAATCAATGCTGGCCGAATTCTTCGGCTCGCGTTCGTTCAGGCTGAAGACCTTTCCCAACCGTCAGGTCTTCGATCTCGACGGCGTGAAGGGCCGGGCCTTGTCATCATCGTATGTGCCCGAGGCCGGGCACCCGCATTTCGACGAGATGCTTTCAGCGCTGGAACAAATCTTTCAGAAGCACGCGACCGAAGGCAGAGTGAGCTTTGAATACGAGACGAGAATGTATTTCGGGCAGCTGGAATGAAGTATGTGAGGTCGCAATCATGAAAGGATCGGTCCTGCTCATCAGCCTGCTGTTGTTTATGACTGTTACTGCTTTTGCCGGAGAATTGCGCGTCGGCGTCAGTGCCGTGGTCATTACCCCACCGCCGGGCACCCCGCTCGCCGGTTATTACGAGCCGCGGGCCGCGACGGGAGTGAGTGATGACATTTACAGCAAGGCGCTGGTGATTGAACAGGGGGGAATGCGGGTGGCGATCGTCGTCTGCGATCTGCTGACCCTGCCACGCCAGACGATCCTTGCCGCGCGCCAGCTGATTGAACAGCAGACCGGCATCCCCGCCGCGCACGTGATGATCAGCGCCACGCATCAGCACACCGGCCCCGTCGTCGCCCGCGAATCCGCGCGGGATCAACTCGACGGCGGAACCAGCGAAGCCGGATTGCGCTACACCACATTGCTGCCGCCGCTGATTGCCCGCAGCGTGGTCGAAGCGAATCAGAGACTCACTATTGTTCGCGTCGCTGCGGCCGTCGGGCGCGAAGAACATCTGAGCTTCAACCGCCGGTTTATCATGCGTGACGGCACGGTCAGCTGGAACCCGCGCAAGCAGCATCCCGACATCAGCAGGCCGGCTGGGCCTGTGGATCCCGATGTCGGGGTGATTTACTTCGAGACGCCGCAGTCAAAACCCATCGCCACCTTCGTCAACTTCGCCATGCACCCGGACACGACCGGGGGGACGAAAATCTCCGCCGATTATCCCGGAGTGCTGGCGCGGGCGCTGGCGGATTACAAAGGCGCAGAGATGCTGACGATCTTTGCCAACGGCGCGTGCGGCAATCTGAACCATCGCAACATCAACTGGAATGACCCGCAGACAGGCGCCGCCGAAACCCGCCGCATCGGCACGGTGCTGGCCGGCGCGGTCTTCAAGGCCTGGTATCACCTCAAACCGCTTGAACAGGGCGTATTGAAGGTGCGCAGCGAAATCGTCCGATTGCCGCTGCCTGAAATCACCGCCGAAGACGTGGCAAAAGCGAATGATGTGGTGAAGCGGCTGAATGACCCGAAGACCACGTTTATGGAAAAGGTGAAGGCCTTTCAGTCCCTCGATGTCGCTGCCCGTCGCGGCGAGCCATGGGAAGTCGAGGTGCAGGTCATCACACTCGGCAATTCCGTCGCGTGGGTTTCATTGCCGGGCGAAGCCTTTGTCGAACTCGGTCTGGCGATCAGGCATGCATCGCCGTTTCCGTATACAATGATTGTCGAACTGGCGAACGGGGCGATTGGTTACATCCCGAACAAACCGGCTTACGCCGAAGGTAACTACGAAGTCGTCAGCGCACGCTGTGCCGCAGGCTCAGGCGAAATGCTGGTAGCCGCGGCCAGCCGAATGCTCAGGGAAATGTTCTCACCGTCATCAGGCAGATGAATTATGATTACTCATGAAATGAGCTTCGCCGCAAGCAACGGGTAAAGAGGTCTGGATATTGCCGCCGGGAAAGACTGAAGACCGATGAAACGTTTTTACTCATTTTCTGTCCTGTTTGTCGGATTGCTCATTGGCGGCTACAGTTTCTTTTCACCATCGCCCGCCATCAGAGCCCAGGGGCAGCCGGCGTCCGGCGACCAGAGCGTCTCGGGCAATGACCCGGTCGCGCGGTTGCAGCAGCGGATTGATCGCGGCGAAGTGCGGCTTGAGTATTCCGAGCCGCGCGGCTGGCTGCAATCGGTACTCAATCACCTGCGCGTGCCGGTTTCGTCGCAGGGCCTCGTCTTCTCGAAGACCAGCCTGCAATCCAATCACATCTCGCCGGCCAATCCGCGCGCGATCTATTTCAACGACGACGTCTACGTCGGCTGGATCCGCGGCGCCGAGCTGCTGGAGGTCTCGACGGTTGACCCGCTCCTCGGCGGGGTCTTTTACACGCTCGAACAGAAGCCGGCGGAAAAACCGCGGTTCGTCCGCGGCGAGAGCTGCGTGCGGTGCCACCTGACCGCGAGTACCAGATACATGCCGGGCCATCTCGTGCGGTCGGTCTACCCCGATTCGGGCGGGGTCACCAACGCCGAATTCGGCTCCTTTGTGACAGATCATTCCTCCCGCTTCGGCAACCGCTGGGGCGGCTGGTATGTGACCGGCACTCACGGCGCGGAGCGGCATCTGGGGAATATGTTCTTTGACGGCGTTGGTGATAACCCCGAACACCTGACCGGGGGCAACCTCACGCGCCTCGACCGGAAGGTTGATCTGAGCGGATACGCCTCGCCGCACAGCGACATCGTGGCGCTGATGGTGATGGCCCACCAGACGCAGATGCAGAACCTGATCGTGTGGCTGGGCTATGAAACCCGGATGGCGTTGCGCGAGCAGACGGAGCTTGACCGGGCTGCGGGGAAACCGAAAGGGGAATGGGCCGAAAGCACGCGGCGCAGGATTCACAACGCGGCTGATGAACTGCTCAGGTACATGCTCTTCACTGACGAAGCGAGGCTCAGGGCGCCGGTCGCGGGGACTTCGGGTTTTGCCGCGGAGTTTGCCGCCCGTGGGCCGAAAGACAAACTGGGCCGCTCGCTGCGTGAATTCGATCTGAAAGAGCGGCTCTTTCGTTACCCGTGCAGCTATCTGATCTACTCTGAAGCCTTCGATAACATCCCCGGGCCGGCGCTCGATTACCTCTATCGCAGGCTGTGGCTGGTGCTGACGGGGCAGGTGAAGGAGAAGGAGTTTGCAGCAATCAGCGCCGCCGACCGTAAAGCGATCCTCGAAATCCTGCGTGAGACGAAAAAGAACCTGCCGGATTATTTTCGGGAGGATGAATAGAATACGGATTTGACGGATAAAACGAATCGGCGCGGACCGGGGCTCACGCCATAGCGCTGACCTGTCTCACCTTCCAAACCTCCATTCCCTTCGTTTACCAGTCCACCACGGAACCGTCATCGGCATCATAGCTTTCCTGATTCTTCCAGTCGTGGCCGATCTTGTCCTTCATTGCTTCCTCGTCCAACTCGATTCCCAGCCCCGGCCCTGTGGGCAGGTCTATGTAACCGTCGCGCACCTTGAACGGATTTTTGATGTAGCCTTCGCCGAGGCTCACCTGCTCCTGACAGAGGAAATTCGGGATCGAGGCCGCGATCTGTAACCCCGCGGCCAGTGAAATGGGCCCGAGCGGGTTGTGCGGCGCAATCGTGGCGTAGTAAGCCTCGGCCATCCCGGCGATGACTTTGACTTCGGTGATGCCGCCCGCATGACACAGGTCCGGTTGCAGAATGACCGCCGCGCCTTTCTCCAGAATCTCGCGGAAGCCCCACTTGGTGAAGATTCGTTCGCCGGTGGCGATGGGGATGTGAGTTTGCTTTGCCATCTCAGCCATCAGGTCGGTGTTCTGGCAATTGATGATCTCCTCGAAAAAATAGGGCTGGTATGGCTCCAGCACCTTCATCAGCAGTTTTGCCGTCCCCGGCTGGATGGCGCCATGAAAATCAATGGCCAGATCGCCATCCTTGCCGACGATCTCTTTGAGCGCGGCGAACCCCTTCTCGACATTTTCGACGTACGCCCGGTTGTCCACCGGGCGCGAGAAACGGTTGTTTAGTCTGGCCGGCCCGCATTTGAAGGCGGTGAAGCCTTCGGCGCGTTTTTGTTTGATCTCTTCCGGCGTGCGGGCGTGCGCGTAGACGCGAATGCGATTGCGCGTCGGGCCGCCGAGCAGTTCATACACCGGCACGCCGAGCAGTTTGCCCTTGATGTCCCAGAGCGCCTGATCTATGCCGGAGAGGGCGCTCGTCAGAATCGGCCCGCCGCGGTAAAACGCATGGCGGTAAATCGCCTGCCAGTGATGCGCGACGGCGCGCGGGTCTTTGCCGATCAGGTACGGTTCGATCTCCTTCACCGCCGTCGCGCAGGTGAGCGCGCGGCCTTCGGTGATCGGTTCGCCGAGGCCGGTGACGCCGACGTTCGTATGAATTTTCAGAAACAGCCAGCGCGGTTTGACGAGGGAGGTTTCGAGCCGGGTGATTTTGACGCTCTCTCTGACGGTCGGGCGTGATGTCTGAGTGCTGGCCGGGGCGGCCTCGGGCGGAGCGGCTGTCTCTTCCGCGGTTGCTTCGCTGCCAGACAGCGTACTCATTGCCCCGAGTCCGATGGTGGCGGCAGTGTTTTTGAGCAGCGAACGGCGTTGCAAATCGGTCGAGTCTTTCTCTGGTTTCATCGGGGTTCTCCTTATTGTGTCATGCGAAACCGGGCTGAAGCGTGGACCCTGAACGGCTTATTCGGCGGCGGCGGCCATCGCCATCAGGGCATTGAGTTCGTCAGAATTGTCTCCGATTGGGCAAAGGCGTAATGAGTAATGAGCAGGGAAATAATCAGGCAGCGGTTGATGATATTCATCTGTTATCTCCGCGGGTGGCTTTCACCCTTGAATCGAAGCCGTCAGGATAGTGACACACATGGGCGGCAGCGCATTCTCCATTATCAATTCTCAATTCACCATTATCTCCCGGGTGTCCTGCCGGGCCGGAACACTTTTCAATGCGAGTAATGGAGAATTGAGAATCGATAATGGAGAATGCGTCTCACTTTGCTGCCCCGGGCTTCATGATTTGATTCAGCCGAAGAATCTGGTCGCGGTCGCGGGGATGTGGAGAATGACCTGCGAGCCGACCCCGAACAGTTCGTCTTCCGCGGCAGCGTTCTCCTGCTCGACCTCGATGACTTCGCCGGATTGCAGCATCACGCGGTAACGCGCGCGCGTGCCGAGATCAACCAGCGATTCGACTTTGCCCGGGGCGTAGTTGGCCGTGCCGGCGAGGAGGTCGCTGCCGGGTTGCTTGATGGTCACGCTCTCCGGGCGCAGGGCCATGACATTGATTTCCGTCTCACTCTCTTTGGGGATGATAAAGCGGCCGATGGCGGTCTCAAACAATCGCCCCTGTCGCCGGCCCGGCACGAGCCTCCAGCCGAAGAACTGCGCGGCGAGCGGCGTCCGCGGCGCGAGGTAAAAATCGCGCGGCGCGCCGAACTGCTCGAGCCTTCCGTCGAGCAGCAGTGCAATGCGGTCGGCCATGGCCGCGGCCTCAGCCTGATCGTGCGTGACGAAGATCGTGGTGATCCTGAGCCGCTGTTGCAGGGCGCGCACGAGTGAGCGCATCCCCGCGCGCAGACTCTCATCGAGAGCCGAAAACGGCTCGTCGAGCAGCAGCACCCGCGGCTCGGTGACGAGCGCGCGCGCCAGCGAGACGCGCTGTTCCTGCCCGCCGGAAAGCTCATTCGGCTTGCGCGCTTCGTAGCCTTCCAGCTGGACCAGCCGCAGGGCTTCGCTCACGCGCCGCTTCGTTTCGGCCTTCGGTGTCCGGCGCATCTTCAGGCCGAAAGCGACATTCTCGGCGACGGTCAGGTAAGGGAAGAGCAGCGGCTTCTGAAAGACCATTGCCACGCCGCGCCGTTCCGCGGGCACAGGCAGGACGGATTCGTTGTTGAAGCGCAGGTCGCCGCCCGCGGGATAGAGCAGCCCGGCAATCAGTTTCAGGATCGTCGTCTTGCCGCACCCCGAAGGCCCGAGCAGCGCGACGAACTCGCCGGCGTTGACATCCAGTGAGAAGTCGCGCAGCACCCGTGTCGCGCCGTAATTCGCCATGATGCGGTCAATGTGAAGAGTGGTCATCTGATGTCCGGGGAGCTGGCAGCTCCCCGATGGCTCACAAGGGGCAACCTGGGATCGGATTTTCCTGGAGCGGTAGCACCGGGGAGCTGCCAGCTCCCCGGACATCACTTCCGCAGCACCTTCTCCATCCAGTCATCTTTCAGCCGTTCATCATACAGCGCATCAGGTTCAGGTAACCGGTGCTTTGCCAGTTCTTCATTTGAAAGCGTGGCCGGGCCGAGTGGGATCGCTTCGACGGCAGCCCTTTCTTCCGGCGACAAGCGATCAAGGCGCATCGGGAAGAGCGTGCCGAGCGCCTTTTCCTGATCAATCGCGTGGGTGGGCGACATCAGATGGTTGATAACGACGAGCGCGCCGGCGACATTGCTGGCGTTGAAAGGGATCGCCAGAAAGCTGCAGTTGCCGATCGTGCCTTCGTCGAAAACGAACGTGCGCGCGGTCGGCGGATATTCGCCGCGCGCGATGCGCTCGGAGGCGAAACTCGGCCCGTAACTCATCGTGAAGTCAATCTCGTTATTTGCAAACAAACGGTCGGCTTCCTTTAGCGAAGGCGGGTAAGTTTCGCCCTTGCGCCAGAGGTAGGGCTTGATGTCATTCAGGTATTCCAGGGCCGCGGCTGAGGCCTTCTGATAAAGCTGTTCGTCGAACCCGGTCTGAAAATTCTGTGTGCCGCCGAAGTGCAGCAACAGGTGTCGGATGAAGACTCTGCCGGTGAAATCGGGTGGCGCAATGTAAGTGAACCGCCCGGGATGCGCTTTGATCCACTCGCGCAGCTTTTCGATTGACCGCGGCGGCTCGGGCACGCGCGCCGTGTCGTAAGCGAAAACGAAGTGGGCCTTCTGCCAGGGGGCTTCATAACCTTCGATGGGCGTGCCGAAATCACGCTGCCTTGCCTCATCGTCGTAATAGCGGATATTGGGTATCTTCTCCGCAAACGGCCCCCACAGCACGCCCGCCTGTTTCGCCGTGCGGAAGTTCCCGCCGTTGATCCAGACGAAATCAATCGAACCGCCGCTCGCTTTGCCCGCGCCCTTTTCATTGACCAGTTTGTTGACGACTTCGGCCGGGTCGCTGTTCGGGACGACCTTCAGCGTGATGCCGTATTTCTGCCTGAGTGTGTCGGCGACCGCGCCCTGAAAGTAGCGATTGCGCCCTTCGTCGCCCGCCCACATCCCGTAATTGACCGTCGTGCCGCGCGCGCGTTCGAGAATTTCTTCCCAACGGGCGGCGGCGAACTGCTCGGGCGTGAGCGCGAGCTTCGTGTCGGCCCCGGGCTTGTTGCAGGAAGCAGAGGTGAAAAGCGACAGTGAAAGCAGGGTTAACAACAGACCTTTTCGCGTCATCGGGTTTGCTTCTTTCTTCTCCATCGTCATCAGGCTCCAGCAGCGGTGCGCCGCATTTTCACGGCGCGGCGGAAAGGTTTCAAGTCTGAAAAGATTTTCAGCCCCGGTGTGATCCGGATCACACCCGTCACCGCCCGACCGGGCGGCAGGCGGATGAGGCGGTTGCAAGCGCTGGGCACACCTGGTAAACTGCCGTTTGCCGCGCACCGGATGAACGCTCCAGTAACAATAATATCCGCCAATATTCCCGGCTTGATTTGAAACTCTCTGAAAGTTGATCTATGGCAACCTCGAAGGAAATGGCTGAAGCCGCGCCGCGCGAGAAGACTGCGGCGCAGAAAGTCTCCATCATTGACAGTTTTCTCGGCCTGATCAGCTCGGTGCCGTTCGGCATCACGCTGCTGGTGATGCTGATCGTCTTCGCGATGATCGGGATGCTGATCCAGCAGCAGGAGCTGGTGGAAACGTTCCGCGATTATTACACGAGACTGACCCCGGCGGAGCGGCTGGTTTACGAGCGGCTGGGGTTTTTCAACATCTATCACGTCTGGTATTTCAACCTGGTGCTGCTGCTGGTGAGCCTCAACATCATCCTGGCTTCGATTGATCACTTCCCGAAATCCTGGAACATCATCCGCCGCAAGAAGCTGAAAGCCTCGCCGACCTTCGCGCAGACCCAGAAAATCAAAGAATCAGTTGAAGCGCCGAACGCGGGGCGCAGCGAACTGGTGGAACGCGCCGCGAAAGCCGCGCGCGCGCTTGGCTTCAAAACCAGAATTACCGAGGACGCGGATCACACCACGGTCTTTGCCGAAAGAGGCGTGTGGAACCGGCTGGGCGCTTATTACATTCACCTCGGGCTGCTGACGATCTTTCTCGGCGGCTTTCTGACTGCGACGCGCAGCAACACCGGTTCGATGTGGCTGGAGCCGGGCCGGAATGATGACCGGATGACGAAGCCGGTCATCAACCTCGGCGAGGTCACCCAGGCCGCGCTGGCGCTGCCGTTTGAAATCGAGTGCGTGGATTTTCAGCAGCGGCTGATCGACAAAAACAAAGGCATCGAAACGCCGAACACCCTGGACTGGCTGACGAAGGTGCGCATCAAGGACAAGCAGACCGGCCATGTCGAAGAGGGGCTGGTCCATATGAACAAGCCGTATGATTATCGCGGCTATCGTTTTTTCCAGGCATCCGTTTCGCAGCTCGGCAGCGCGCGGACGATCACCGTGACCTTCAACCCGCCTTCGGGGGGCGCGCCGCAGGATCTGACGATCAGTCGCAACGGCGAAGCGACGCTGGCTGACGGCACGAAGGTCGCCTACGTCGAGTTCCTGCCCGATTTCCAGGTTGACCGGGACGGCAAACCCGCGATGGCTTCGGCCGAATACGCCAACCCGGCGGCGCACCTGATGGTCCTCAGCCCGAAAGGCGAGAAGAAGAGCGTCTGGGCTTTCAACCCGGCTTTCATTCAGCAGATCGAAGGCGCGCCGTTTTTGAAGTCTGCCGTGGAGAAGCTGGGCGGCGGAGAGTTTGCGCTGAAGGATTTTGAGAAAGCCTGCAGCGCGACCATGCTCTCAATCCAGTACGACCCCGGCTCGAACGTTTTTTACCTCGGCGCGGCGATGCTGGGCCTGAGCCTGATCGCGACCTTCTTCTTCGCGCATCAGCGGTTGTGGATCGTCGTCGAAGAGGGCCGGGTCTGGCTCGGCGGCGATACGAACCGCAACAAACTCGGCTTTGAGGATCGCATGCAAAAGATCGCGGCAAGGCTCAGGGAGCCGCAAACAGCTTGATGGCGGTCTGTTGTATCGGCAGACTTTCCGGTCTGCTGATACGTTCGCAGAGAGAGCCCTTCGATAATCACAGACCCTTTGGCTGGTCATCAGCAGACCGGAAAGTCTGCCGATACAAGCTCAACGGAGAACAACTATGAGTCAGGCAGTCAAATCATTCGACGTTTCGCTCGACGCCGCGGAACTGCGGCGCCCGGCGCTGCTCAATTACCTCCCGGCGCTGCTGCCGCTCATCGGCGTGGCACTGATGATTGCGGCGCGCATCAACTCCGGCCCGACGAAATTCTTTGACGACGGCGGGCTAATCGTGCTGGCCGTGCTGTGTTACATCTTCGCGGCGGCCTTCCATCTGACGAATCTGTACGCGCCGATCAATGCCCTGCAGAAGGCCGGGGTGTGGGTGATGTCGCTCGGGTTCTTCTTCAACCTGTCGTCGTGGACGATGCGCTGGATCACTTCCGGCGAGCGCGAGAACTGGGTGCGCATGGTTGACAAGGACGGCGTGCATCATGCGCTCTGGTTCTTCAGCTACATCCCGTTCCAGCACCTCTATGACCTCTCGCTCGCCTTCGCCTTCGGCGCCGCGTTCACGACGCTGCTGATCGAACACCGCAAAGGCTCGCGGTTCGTCGGCGCGATTTCGATGTCGCTGGTGACTCTGGTGCTGCTGCAAGCGATCTTCATCGGCAACGATGTCATCAACCTGCCGCCGGTCCTCGACAGTTACTGGCGGCCGATCCACGTCGGCGTCGCCTCGATGAGTTACGGCATCGCGCTCGTGAGCTTCGCGATTGCGGTGATGTTCCTGCTCAAGGACGGCGTCAAACCCGAAGCGATGGGCATCTTCACGACGCTCGCGACGGTCGTCGGGTACATCTTCTTCAGCAACTCCTTCGGCCCCCTTAGCGCGACTTACCGGATGAACCCGGTGATCATTGATGGCGGCGGCGTGGCTTTCGTCCGGGGCGCGCGCGTCCCGGTTCCGGGCGTCGGGTTGTGGCTGACGATTTCGCTCCTGCTGCTGATTGCGACGGCGGCCTGCTTCCTGTTGTATCACTTCAGGGAAGATCAGCAGGCCCGCCGCTTCGGCCACTACGCCCTGCGCGCCTCGCTCGTGACGCAGGGGCTGGGCATTGCGACGCTCTTCTACCAGATCAAAAACCTGAAGAACCTCGGCGCGATCGTCGGCCCCGATCAGTATTACTCGGTCGGCAGATGGATCGCCAACAACTCTTCCGGCATGGACGCCTCGAAGATGCAGGTGCAGGAGCTTGTGCAGCAGGGGGCGCAGTTTCTGAGTGAGCGGGGCTCGCTGCTGGCGCTCGACACCCGCGCGCACCCGGTCGAAGTGTCCGGGATAGTGGCCGCCTTCGTCGTCACGCTCTTCATCATCCTCTTCAGCTTCCGCACCGAGAGGCTGCGCGAAAGCCTGCCCTCGCTCGAAAAACTCGACAGCCTGATTTACCGGACTGTCGGCGTCGCGGTCGCGGGGCTCGCGATTCTGCTGGTGACCGGCGCGGTCTGGGCGAATGAATCGTGGGGCCGGTACTGGGGATGGGATCCGAAGGAGACAGGCGCGCTCGTGGCCTGGCTCTCTTACCTTGGCTACCTGCACACGCGCATCTCGCACGGCTGGGCCGGGCGCCGGAGCGCTTATTTCGCCGTGGTCGGCTTCCTGCTGGTGATCTTCACTTACCTCGGCGTGAGCTACCTGCTGCCGGGCCTGCATTCTTACGCGGGGCGGCTGGATTAAGGGACAAGTACCTGCTTCTGAAACACAGGGCTTCGGGTGATGAGCATCATTCGAGGCCCTCCGGTTTTTGTGGCTCCCGGCGATGGATTCGGTGACGGGCTCTCGAAGACGAGAAAGTACATCTTCTTGCCGTACTCGGCGTCATAGAACCCCGGCCGGCTCTCTTTGAAGACAAATCCCTGACGGGCGACCTCTTCGCGCACCAGCGCGGCCGGTATGCTGTGCAGCCTGTGGTATTCGGTGCGGGGCCTGCCCGAGGGCGCTTCGCCGTCAATGATCACCAGCCGCCCGCCGGGTTTCAGCGCGCGAAACACCGCCTGCATCAGCCGGTCGTACTCGCGGAACTCATGATAAGAGTCAACGATCAGGGCTGCGTCGAGACCATTCGGCAGGTGCGGGTCGGCACTATCCCCAGGGATCGGCTCCACCTGCCTGAGCTTTTCGCGCTCCTTGCGCTCGCGCACTTTATCAATCGCCGCCGGATCAATGTCTGCCGCGTAGACTCTGCCTTCAGCCCCGACGCGCGCGGCCAGGCGGAAAGTGAAATAGCCGGAGCCGCAGCCGATGTCCGCCACGCGAGACCCGGGGCTGGCGCCCAACGCGTCCATCACCTCGCCGGGCCTCTGCCACTCATCCCGCCTGCGGGCACGTTCTGACTCCTGCGGCGTATTCCTGACAGCCTGCGCGGCAGATAATGACGGGCCGCTGACGCCGATCAAAAGAAACACGGCCAGGGGCAACCTGTGATGCTTCATCTTATGAGACCTCATAACTGGAAGAGTGATTGACCTGCTCTCTGGATAAAGCCTTCTCAATGGCTTCGCGCAACTTTTTTCCCGGAGATTCGGAGTCAACAGACAGGAGGACATGGATCCAGGAAACCCTGCCCGTCGCGTCTATCACGTAGTACGTCGGCAGGCCCCAGATCCCGTAATCGCTGGCCACCGCGTCACTGCCGATCAGAAAAGTGGACGCCATCCTGTGATCTTTCAGATAAGCCTGCGGGTTGAAGTCCTGGTCAGGCCAGATGCTCAGGGTGAAAAATCTGACGGGCTTGCCCTGGTACTCACGCACCAACTGGTCAAAGAGCGGCTCCAGCTTTCGGCAGGGCCCGCACCAGTTCGCCCAGAAATCGAGGACGACGACTTTGCCGCGCAACTCTGAGAGCGCGACGGTTTCGCCTTCCGCCGTTTTCAACTGCCAGTCGGGCGCAGCGGAGCCGATGGCAACCTCTTTCACTTTGTCCCAGGGGCGCGGCCTTTGTGGCACGGAGAAACTGACACTGGTTAGCCTTGCCGCTTCATCAAAGCTCCTGCCCGATGCCTTCCTGTGGTTCACTGTGCGCCTGAAGGTGAAATTTCCCGGCGGTGGCCCATGTATGAAGCCGACACCTTCTGTCTTTCCCTCAAGCGTGTTCTCATCCGCGAGACTGGCTGTGTGTACCATGACCCCCGGCCCCCTGCCGTTGCGCAGCCCCCATTCGAGTGTCTGCCCGCCAGTCACCCGGACGAAGGCGACTTCCAGTTGAAAAGGCTCATTGCCCGGAGGATTCCCCGTGTATTGAGCCTGAACCACACCATCCCTGACTTCGAAGGTGATGACACCCTCAAACCCATCCCGGTCTCTTTTCGTCCAGGAGCCAAGGAATGGCTTCATCTGCTCAACGTCGGGCGGCGGCAGCTTCGCCCACTCCTCGAATCTCGGATCGCGGCCTTTCCTCGCCGCCTCCTGCGCGTCAGCCATTATTTGTCTCGTCAGCGGCGATTCGCCATACAGCGCCTCCGCGCGCCTGATCAGTTCGACCGCTTCGGCTCCGTACTGCATCCCCACATTCCGGCTGGCCGCAATCAGCAGCAACTGTTTCGGGATGTCCACCTGATAGCCGTAAGCTTCCGAGAGCGTTTTGTACCTCTCGTCAAGCGCCGGCAGCGTGTAGATGCCTTTGTTGTCCCTGATGATATTGGGCGCGTAGTCATGGAAAAGGCTCCTGAGCCCTTCATAGGTGCCCTTCCAGGCCATCGTCTCGTGCGTCTCGTCCCTGATTTCAATCCGCGCGCCGTAAAAACCTTTCGGCGCGGCTTCGATCAATGACGGCCATTCCTTCATCCAGCCGTACAGGTTTTCAATCGTCACGAGCCGCCCGCGATAGTTCGGGTTCCGGGTGATCAGCGTGCGGGCCTTCTCAAGGATCGGGCGAGCATTACGGAACAGCGGCCCGTCCATCGGGAGGTACCACTGAAACACATCGGGCCGGGCGGTCAGCGCGTAATGGGCAAACGTCCCTCCCTGCGAATGGCCGATCAGCACCCGCAGGGGCTGGGTGCGGTACCGCCGCTCAACGAGCGGGATCAGTTCGTCGGCCAGAAAAGCCAGGAAGTTCTCTTCGCCGCCTTTGCCGTAGCCCTCCGGGACAGGCATATCACGGTTACGGTCGGTGTTGGTAATCGCGACGACGAGCGCCTCCGGCATCTGCGGTATCGCCGAATAGCCGGTCATAAACCGCACGGCATTCGCGGCGATTGGCCCCGTGCCTTCACCGTCAAGCGTGTAGATGACCGGGTAACGCTGCCTGGAGCCGTTGTAAGAAGGCGGCAGGTAGACCTGAATCTCACGCTGCTCGCCGAGCCGCTTCGAGCGGATTCGCAACGTCTCGCCGACGGTGATCGGAGTGCCGACTACTTCGGCGGCTTTATTCTGCCCCTGACCGGCCATCGCACTTTGTGACGCTGGCGTGCTGATGCCTGCCAGAAAGAACGCGACCAAAATCAACTTTTGATGCTTCATCAGTAATCCTGCGGCCTTTCTTCAGAGTTGAGTGACCTGATCCTCGGCTTTTATAAAACAGCCCGAACGTTCGGCGACAGTTTGAAGGGATGGACTGGACGTGCGGTGAGGTGAAGTGGATTTTTGAGGGGCCGGGAAATAGCGGCTAGCGCAGCAGCAGGCGGAGCCGTTCGCTGTAAGAGCGGCTCGTCGTGAATTTCGCGCCGTCTTTCATCGTGACCGCGTACTCGCCGTGAAACCAGGGTTCGACCGATTCGACCCGGTCGAGGTTGATGATGATCGAGCGATGGACGCGGACGAAGCTTTCGGGGTCGAGCTGTGACTCGACCGACTTCAGCGTGTCGCGCACGAGATGTTCCCGGCCCGAGACATGCAGGCGCACGTAATTGTCCGCCACGTCAATCCAGTCAACGTCGGAAGCGCGCACGAAAGAGAGTCTGGGGCCGGAGCGGACGACGAACCGCGTCGCGTATTGTTGCCCGGCCCGCAACCGCTCGACGAAATCGAGGAGTTTACGATCAGGCCCGCGCGCGCCGCCCTGGGTGAGCCGGTCAATCGCCCGCCGCACGGCCTTCTCGAACCGCGCCGGGTTGATCGGTTTCAGCAGGTAATCAATCGCGTTGACCTCGAAGGCGCGGATCGCGTGTTCATCAAACGCCGTGACAAAAATGATCGCCGGCAGGTATTCAGGGTTGACTGCTTTGATGACTTCAAAGCCGTCGAGTTCGGGCATCCGGATGTCGAGGAAGACCAGGTCGGGGCGCTCGGTTAGAATCGCATTCACCGCCTCGCGCCCGTCCCGGCACTCGCCGATCATTTCAATGTCGCGGTACCCCGCGAGCAGCGTGCGAATCCGTTCGCGCGGCAGCGGTTCGTCATCAACGATGAGTGTTCGGATCATGATGTTACTTCCCGGGACTCGGCAGCGGGCGCCGCTCTGTAGGGGATGATCATCTCAACCCGCAGCCCGCCCGCCGGCGGTGCCTCGAGCGTCAGGCTCTGCCGGTCGCCGTAAAGCTCGCGCAGGCGCTGCCGGGTGTTGGTGAGGCCAATCCCCTCGCGGGGGAAAGCGCGTCCCTCTTTCGCCAGACCAGGGCCGTCGTCGGTGACATTCAGGTGCAGCGTCTCGCCCTGCCGCCGCGCGCTGACGCTCACCCGCCCGACACCCGCGCGCCGGGCGATTCCGTGTTGCAGCGCGTTCTCGACCAGAGGCTGAAGGATGAAGAATGGGACCAAAGCATTGTGGGCCTCGGGCGAGATTTGCGTTTCAAAGACGAGCCGGTCCTTGAAACGCTCGCGCGATATTTCCACATAATGATTGAGCATTTCCATCTCCTCGCCGAGCGGGGCCTCCTGCCGTTCCCCGCGCTGTAACGTCTGCCTGAGCAGGTCGCTGAGGCGCGAGAGCATGGCGTCGGCGGCCTCGACGTCGCGGTGCATGAGGGTGGAAATACCCTGCAGCGTGTTGAAGAGGAAATGCGGGTGTAGTTGCGCCGTCAACGCTTCGAGGCGCGACTCGGCCAGCTGGGTCTCGAGCCGCGCCGCCTCGACTTCACGCTGACGGTAGCGGCGGCGGAATTCAAAAGCGTGAATCAGCGCGATCATGGCCCAGAAGGGCAGGCTCTCGGTGAACAGCCGGAACAGCAGAAAGCTTCCAAGGTCTGCCAGCCGTACCCCGCCGGGCGCGGCGCCGCGACGTTCGGTGGCGGCAACTCTCTCGTTCGGGGCTGCTGTGGCTGGCGAAGCCGCCCGGCCCGGGGTGTTGTTTGCCGGCCCGGTCAGTAACTGAAAGTAAATCACCCCGGTCAGCAGGATGATTGCCGTGGTGATCAGAAAGTGTAGCGCGAGATTTCGTCGCCAGTGCCGTTGATAAATCGGGAAGCGCCGCGCCAGCCAGACATATAAGGGGCTGGAAAGCAGGCAGGCGTACAAGGTCAGTGAACCGATCCCGACCAGGTGAAGGAAACCGGCAGGGAATGAACCGCCGATGGGGGCGCGACTTCTGACCGGAAGGGAAGCGAGAAAGGCCCCGAGCGCAGTGCCGGCGATGAAGAGTAATGCGCCAGCCGCGATCTGCCTCATCAGCGGGCTGATCGCGCCGGAGGCTGATCCGGACCCGGGGACAATCTCAGGCTCAGGGATCGAAGCCGATGAACTGTCGTGAAACTGTTGTCTCATCATTACCAGTCGGCGCCTGCGGCCTGTCTGACATTTTCGGGCCTCTGACTCGGGACTTCAGCATATTGTGTCAGCAGCCCGACCGCGAGGGAAGGCTTGATTTCACAGCCCTCCCTCGCGGTCGGGCTGCTGACACGGCTCTTAATTCAATGCCATTACCTTCCAAGCCTAATCCCGACTGAACCAGATCGTAAACTGTGTGGGCTGGCCCGGCTCGCTGTCGAAGACGAAGTCAAACTGATGACCGTCCAGGATCTCCTGCACCATTGTCAGGCCGATGCCCTGGCCGTTCTCCTTAGTACTGAAAAAGGGCGTGAAGAGGTGTTCGCGCACTTCGGGAGTCAGGCCGCAGCCGGTGTCTTCAATCGTGACGAAGCCCCGGCCGGATTTATTGCCGAGCCTCAGGGTGATGCGGCCATCTTCGCCAATCGCTTCCACCGCGTTCTTGCAGATGTTGACGAAGGCCTGCTCCATCTGCCCCCGATCCATCAGGATTTCTCCGGGCGCAGCCTGTACATCCCACACCCATTCGATGCGCCGGCGCTCACATTCCGGCTTCATCAGCCACCCGATGTTTTCGAGCAGCTTCCGCACGTCGCAGGGTTGCAGCTTCGGCGCGGGCAGGCGCGCGACGTCGGCGAAACTGCGCATGAAAGCATTCAGCTGATCCGTGCGCGAAATCACGACGCCGAGTGCGGTCATAAAATCATGGCGGTCTTCGCGCCTGATCTGCCCGGTGTAATGCAGGCAGGAATGCAGCAGGGAGTTGGAGGCGCCGACTGTGTTGTTGACTTCGTGAGACATCAGGCGGATCAGCTTTTCGTAAGCAGTCTTCTCCGACTGGCGCAGCTCTTCGGTCAGCTCTTCCATCAGAATGAAGGCGCGCGGGAAGCCGCGGTCCAGAAACTGCGACTTCTGGCACTTCACGCGCCGCCGCCCGAGCAGGTGGACGACTTTCGATTCGCCCGTCTGGAGCCTGTCGAGTTCGTCAGTGAATGACGTGTGCAGGTCTGAAAGCTTCTTCCCGCTCAATTCTGACGCCGGCGCCTGAACGAGCATCTGCATCATCCTCGCCGCGCTCGGGTTCATCATGACGACGTGGTCATCGAAATCGAGCGTGATGATGCCCGAAGGCGAGGCGGTGAGGATGCGATCCAGAAAGTAATTCTGCTCCTGCAGCTTCGTCCGCTCCTCGCGCAGGTGGTCAATCATCCGGTTGTAGATTGTGACGAGCTGATCCATTTCCCGCTGCCCGACCTCGCGGAAGCGCGCGGTGAAATCGCCGTCATTGATGAACTGTGCGCCGGTGTTGATCAGTTCGAGCGTGCCGAAAAGACTGCTGATCAGTTTGATCCCGACGGCCAGCGAGACGAGGAAAACCGCCTCGACCGCGAGCAGCCAGAGGCTGTGGTTCACGAGCAGGTAGACGCCGGTTCCGGCGAAAAGCAGGTGCGTGGTGATCAGGTAGAGAATGAATTTGAGGCGGAGGCTCATAGCAGCCTTATTCTTCAGCCTTCGCGTGGTGTTCCGCAAGCCGCACAGAAGGCAGCGCGAGGTGTTCGCAATGGCTTGCCACACTTTGCGCAGGGAGGGCCATAGATCGAAATCCGATGATGCATGATTGCGTTATGGTTCGTTTCATCAAATCCAGTCATCTGCTTGTACGCTTCACAGACGGAGCGGAATCGTCCTTTGATTGAAGTTTCAGGAGGGCGATTTTTACTGAAATCTTTTGCCGCGCGGAATGCCTGTGAATAAAGCTCATCAATGACATCGTATTCTTCCTCGTCGAGCATTGGAACTTCCAGACGACAGCGCCAGCAGTACATTACTTTCATATCTCGATTCCGTATTTCTCAAACCGGCGATACAAAGCAGCACGACTCATGCCCAGAGCTTCGGCCACCCTGCTGATGTTGCCGCTGTAATACGTCATCGTTTTGAAGTTCAGATGTTAAGGGCGGACGAGGAACTGAACCACTTCTCTCCTGCTGCCCCTGACGACGGTCACCGAGTCCGGAGTAGGAGCAGGAACAGGAGAAAGGGTCGGCCTGACCGCGGGCTTTTCTTTTTCAGGGGTGGCCGGGCGATTTCGCCGCGGTGAATCCTGATCCCGGATAAGATCGGCTACGGTTACGTCCGGGGTCGGAGAGAAGCTTTCGTCCGCCGAATTACGTAACACGAGCTGGAGCCTGCCTATACTTTCCGCGAGCTTCAGCTTCAGTGCCTCTTTCGGGGAAACCTGGAGCGTCACCAGGCTGCCGGGTGCTGATTCACCACCGCTCCCGGGTTGCTTTCTCCCGGGCAGCACCAGAACCTTTGGCAGGATTACTTTTGAGACGGGGCCTGTCCGTGCCTGAATGATCGAAACGACATCCACCCTGGTGCCCGGCCGTGTGAATCCTGCCGCAATGCTCGTCTCATCCACCCGCAGTGCGACGGCAAGTTGTCCCGGTGGAAGTGAAAAGCTCAGGTCAGGTGATGTCCCCTGAGGCGCCAGCTGGGATACAAGGATCGGTGCGTAGGCGGAAACAGCTTTTGATGTCACCCTCCCGACCACTGCCTCCGGTTTACTGAAAGTCTCGCGGGCAATCCTGTCTGCCTTATTGAACCTGTGGGTTTCAAGCTGAGAGGCGGTGATGACCGCACCGGCGGGGATGTCGGTTGCCGCAATCACAGCGGTTACGGTTTCTCTTTCGGCTATCTTTATCAGGTACTGGCGGGCGACAAATACCGCCAGGATTCCGAAAAATGCTGCGCAAAAAAGGGCAAGCCAGAACCTTTTATTCATCGCGCCACCTCGCTGTTGAAATCACCGGCAGGCAGTGATCGGAAGATTTTCTGTTACAGAAACCGTTTGAGCTGTATACGCGGGATTCCCGGAACCGGATTCTACAGGGGACGGCATAAGGTGTCTATCAGCATGCCCCTGCGGGCAGATCAGTGATGACTTGCTTCTCCCGGAGGCTGTCTGGAAGGCCCGCCCGCGTGGCGGGCGACTGGCTATCCGGGTTGACCGGTCACGGTCGCCTGCCGCCGCAAGCCTTCAGCGGGACTTTTCAAACAGCCCGTCAGATTTCGATCCCATACTTTTCAAACCGGCGATACAAGGCCGCACGGCTCATCCCCAGGGCCTCGGCGACCCTGCTGATGTTGCCGCCATAATATTTCATCGCCTTGATGATCATCGCCTTTTCGATGTCATCCATCGTCATTGAACCGACCTGCGGCAATGAATCCCTGCTCGATTCTCTGGCCTCCATTTCGAGCGGCAGGCGGAAGTCTTCGACCTCAATCACGTCCCTGCCGCTGACCAGAATCGTCCGCTCGATCAGGTGTTTGAGCTGCCGGATGTTGCCGGGCCAGGGCTGGCCCTGTAACCATTGCAGCGCGGCTTCGCTGATCGAGAGGCCCGCGCGGCGGTAGACCTTCGCTATGTTTTCGAGGAAGTGGGTGGCAACGAGCGGAATGTCGGACGGCCGCTCGCGCAGCGGCGGCAGGTGGACGGCGATCAGGTTGAGTCGGTAGAGCAGGTCTTCGCGGAACTGACCCGTAGAGACCATCTCAGTCAGGTTGCGGTTAGTCGCGGAAATAACGCGCACGTCAACGGTGCGTGTGACGCTTGAGCCAAGCACTTCATATGTTCTGTCCTGAAGCACGCGCAGCAGCTTGACCTGCGCGCCCGCGTCGAGGTCGCCGATCTCATCCAGAAAGATCGTGCCGCCGCCGGCCGATTCAAAGCGGCCCTTGCGATCAGCCCGGGCGTCGGTGAAGGCGCCCTTGACGTGACCGAACATTTCGCTTTCAAACAACTGCGCCGGGATGCCGCCGAGGTTGACTTTGACGAAGGCCGCGTCCCTGCGGTGGCTGTTGTGGTGAATCGCTTCGGCGATCAGCTCCTTGCCCGTGCCGCTCTCGCCGGTGATCAGGACTGAGGCGTCGGTGGCGGCGACGCGACCGATGACTTCAAGGATTCTGAGCAATTTCGGGTCACTGCCGATCAAGTCGCGGAAATGGTAACGCGCGTCTATCTCCTCGCGCTTCAGATTCGGGGTGTGCGCCGAATGCGCGGCGGCGAGACTGAGGGCCGTCCTGACCGATTGCAGCAGCTGCTGGTGCGTCCAGGGCTTGGTGATGAAATCAGCCGCGCCCGCGCGCACGCCCGCGACGGCCAGCTGAATCGAACCCCACGCGGTCAACAGGATTACCGGCAGCGTCGGGCGCAGCGCCTTGATCCGGCGGAGCAATTCGATCCCTTCTTCGCCGGTCGTCTGCCGCGAAAAGTTCATGTCCTGGATGACCAGCTGGAATGGCTGCTGCGCGATAAGGTCGAGAGTCTCGGCGGGCGTGGCCGCTGACTGCGTGCGGTAACCGGCCTGACGCAATAACAGAGACAATGAGGTTGTGACTGATGGGTCGTCGTCAACAATCAGGATCATCTCTTTCATCTCAGAGCCGGGTGATGATTACTGGCGATTGAATAACCTCGTCGTCCGTTCAGTGACATCGGGTGGCTGGTCCAGGTCGCTCGTGTCCGGCACTCCCTGCGACGTCGGGGAAGGATGTTGTGATGAAGGCAAAACGGGAGCGGGCCTGAAGCTCTCAGCAGCGGGCCGCGTCGCCAGAGGAATCACCAGCACCGGATCCTCAAACAGCCGCGCATAGAGCGCCCGCATCAGCCCCGCCACAAAGACGATCAGCGGCAGAAACAAGGGGAAAGGGTCGTCGGCAGGAATCGTCAGCGCCCCGGCTATCGGCAACAGAACCGCACTCGCAAACATCAGCTTCGCCCCCGTCCGGACACCCTTGCGGCGGAGCTTCGGTTGCACGAGTTGGGCGGCGGGCGCCGCGATCATCGGGGTGCCGCTGCCGGCAAGAAGTTGGGCGACGCCATCGAGCCGGAAGCCGCAGCTTCGACAAAAGCGCAAAGTTTCAGAGGCTGACCGCTGGCCGCAGTTTGGACAATACATCGGTGACCTCGCAGGGTTGAGCAAACAAAAAGTGCTGCTTACTCCCAACACTACGAAGAACACGCGGCCCGGGTTTCGCTTCCGGCGTGAATCCCACTCGCGGTCATTAACCCGCAGCTACTCGTAGTGCAGGGCCTCAGCCGGCTGCACTTTAGTCGCCAGCCTGCTCGGATACAAGCCGCAGATGATGGTCAGCACGTAAACGAGCGCGAGCGAGAGCAGGAGGCTGTAAACGTAAACCCTGCCGCTCGCGAAGCCGAGGACGTTGAGCAGCGGGAACTGGACGACGATCAGCGTCCCGGCGATCAGGCCGAAGGTCGTGATCACGAGCAGTTCGGCGAGAATCTGTTTGTAAATTCTCCTCGACGTCGCGCCCTTGGCCCGGCGCAACCCGATCTCCTTCGTCCGCTGCGTGACGCTCTGCCACAGCACACCGGTCAGCCCGAGGCCGACCATGATCATCAGAAATCCGGCGACCAGCGCGAAGGCGAGCATCGGCACGTAATATTCCTTGTGGTTCGCAGCGCGCATCTCTTCGAGCCTTTTGATGTCAAATGACCAGTCCCTGGCAATGGCATGCAGGCGCGCAATCAGCTTTTCTTCAAATGCGGCTGTCGTCCCGGGATGGACTTTCAAGACGAAGCTGCGCGGCGGGCGGTCATCTTCATGCGATAGTGTGTTGCGAAAAAACACGTTGCCCTTCAACTCTGAGAACTCGCCGTTTTTACGGAAGTCATCCACCACACCGACCACGCGCTCTTCCTTTCTCGGCTTGCCGTCGCGGGGCTTTTCATCGGGATCATTGATACTCTTTCCCAGCGGGTCTTCATTGCCGAACATCTCACGCGCCAGTTGCTGATTGATGACGACTGATTTATAGCTCGCTCCGTCATCTTCCTTGCCGAACCACCTGCCGCGCACCAGATTCAATTTCACCACTTCTCTGAGATCATCGGTCACAGTATTGCCGTTATAACGAATTGGCCGTCCGGTTTTTTTGTCATCATATCCGCTGGTCCAGTTGCCTCGCGAATACGGCGCACCCCACACTCCCGCCACCGATTCCACCTCATTGAATTCACGCAGCGTCGCCAGGATCTGCCTGGCCATCACCAGATTCTGCGCGTTGTCTGAATTGTCGGACTTCTGCTCGATGCCAACGCCGACGTACCAGACGTTCTGATAATCGAAGCCGAGCGGATGACGGTAGTTGTCGGCGTAATAAACCGCAAACACGATCACCGCGAAGACAACCAGAAATGAAAAGAAGATTTCGAGGGTGATCAGGAAGTTGATCCGCTTGCGATTCCAGACCAGTTTGCAAATGTGTTTGATCATCGCACACCTCCCTTGAGCGCCTGCACCGGGTGCAGTCGCGACATCTTCCACGCGGGATACACGCCTGACATCAGGCCGAAGAAAACCGCCAGCGCCAGCCCGGCGAGAAAGATGCGATAGTTCAGCTGAAACTGAGCGTAAGGGAACCAGCCGCTGCCGGTGATCGCTTGTAAGACAAACCGCGAAAGGATGAAGCCGATCACGCCCCCGACCAGTGTCAGCAGGACGTTTTCAGTAATGAACTGCCCGATCAGCGCCCACGATGAGGCGCCGAAAGCTTTGCGGACGCCGATCTCGCTGGCACGCTCCATGATCCGGCTGACGTTGATGTTGATCAGGTTCACCGTCGGCAGCAGCATAAACAGAATCGCAATGATGATGATTGCCGCGACCAGACGACCCGGATGGCTCTTCCTTTCCCGATTTGAATGGTCGCCGACCAGTTCACGCGAGATTGCTTCAAAGTAGGTGTCCATTTGCCCGGTCATCGAGTTCCATTGCTTCGGGTCGGGAAATTCCACCTGCCTGAGGCGCGCCTGGAATTCGTCACGGATGTTCGGAAAGTCAGCCAGCGACCGCGCCAGGTAAATCGCCTGGAAATTGCCCATCAGCTCATTGCGGTATGTCTCAGTCTTCGCCGTGCTGATCGGAACCCAGATGTCGGCGAATGGAACCTGACGCAGGAATGGCACGTTCCCCACCACGCCGACGACGCGGAATCTCTGGCCGTCGGCTTCGATGGTCTTACCCACCGCGTCGTCATTGCCGAAAAACTTCCGGCGCGTCGCTTCGTTGATGACGGCGACGAAGTTTCTGTTCTTCTCGTCTTCGGCGGTGAATGGCGCGCCCTCGAGAAAATTGAAATCCAGAATCTCCCAGAATTCGCCATCCGCGCGTTTCAGATAAGACTGAATCTTTTCGCCGTTCAGGTAAGAGAAAACCGGCTGGGCTTCGGCGAAGATCGCCATCATTTCAACGTTCGGCAGGTTGCGTGTGTAGCGATCAAGGAACCTGTATCCGGCTGTGCCGTTCCAGCCGCCATGCCGGTCGGGGGACCACATCTCCATGTAAAAGACGCCGAGCGTGCGATCCTGCCGGCTTTCCACCCTCGTCGGCCCGAAGGTGTGATCGAGAAATGCCGCCGCGACCATCAGCACGACCAGCGTGAAGCTGACGGCGAAGAGGCTGATGAAGGTGAAGAACTTTCTTCGCAGGAAAACCTTGAAGGCGATCTTGAGGTAGTTTTTCAGCATAAGAACCTCGTCCACGAAGCTACACGAAGAAAGGCAGAGAAAATCTTCGTGCTGCTTTGTGTGATTTCGTGGATGAATAATCAACTCACCTGTCGGCCATCGAACAGCCGCACGATTCTTTCCGTCTTCTCGGCCTGTCGCGGGTCGTGCGTGACCATCACCACAGTAGTCTTGTGATCGCGGGTAAGCGTGTGCAGCACGTCCATAATTTCGTCTCCCATCTGGCTGTCGAGGTTGCCGGTCGGTTCGTCGGCGAGCAGGATTTTCGGGTTGCCGACGATCGCGCGGGCGATGGCGACGCGCTGCTGCTGGCCGCCGGAAAGCTGCGACGGGAAGTGATGGACGCGCGAATGCAGGCCGACTTTATCGAGCGCCTGCAGGGCCAGCCTCCGCCGGTCGGCGCCGGACAGATTACGGCGGTAGAGCAGCGGGATTTCGACGTTATCCACGACGCTCAGGTCGTTGATCAGGTGGAAGACCTGAAAGATGAATCCGATCTCTTCGTTGCGGACGCGGGCGAGGTGTTTGTCGGAGTACGAAGTGATCACTTTCCGGTTGAGCGCGACTTTGCCGCCGGTCGGGACGTCGAGCAGCCCGATCACATTGAGCAGCGTGCTTTTGCCCGAACCCGACGGCCCCATGATCGAAATGAACTCGCCTTCGCGCACCGTCAGGTTGACGTTCGTCAGCGCAACGGTTTCGATGCGGTCGGTGCGGTAAACCTTCTCGACCCCGTCGAGTTCGATCATGTTAACGACCTGCGGTGAGACGTACTGAGCGGCGTTGGTTGCTGTTTCGTAACTGGTCATATCAGTCTCCAGAGGAGCGGTCAGCGATCGGCTGTCAGCCGTCAGCCGGAAAAAGCTGAAAGCTGATTGCTGAGGGCCGACTGCTATTTGATTTTCACTTCCTTCAGGTGCTGGTAATCGGTCATATCCGAGATGATGACTTCATCGCCTTCGAGCAATCCCTGCACGATCTCATAAAAATCGAAGCTGGCGATGCCGAGCTTCACCGGGGTTTTGACGGCCGTGTCGCCGCGGATCACGAAGACGTCGCGGGCGCCTTCGGCATTAGCAAAGGGCCCCTTTTTGATCCGCAGCACTTTGTCCCTGCGGTCAGTCGCGATCAGCACGTCCACGCGCAGGTTGGATTTGAGCAGCGCGCTGGATTTGTCGTCGAGGCCGACGCGCACGGTGATGACGCCGTTTCTGATCGTCGGGTCAATGCCGGTGATCGAGCCTTTCAGTTCGTCGTCATTGATCTTCACGCTGACCGGCATCCCGGCTGAGAGGTGATTGGCGTGAACGTCGGAGACGGTCGCCTCGACGCGGAATGAATTCAGGTCGGCGATGCGGGCGATCACCGTGCCCCTGGGAACGGTCGCGCCCTCTTCGGTCACCACCCAGGTCAGGACGCCGTTGCGGTCGGATTTCGTCGTCGCCAGTTCGAGCTGTCGCTTCGCCTCATCGCGCTCCTTTTCGAGCGTCTTCATCTCCAGTGCCAGACCTTCGAGCTGCGTCCCGGTTGACTCCTGCGCGGTGCGCCGGTCGGCTTCGAGCTTCTTCAGTTCAAGCGCGGCCTTCTCCTCGTTCAGCTCGACTTCGCGCAGCTTGTCTTCCGAGAGCAGGCCCTGGCGGAATAACTCGCGGTTGCGGGCGGTCGCGGCCTTGAGCGATTTGTATTCGAGGGTTTTGATCTCGGTCTGGCTCTGCAACCCGTTGAGCGTGCTTTCCAGATCGAGCTTCACTTTGGCCTGCTGGTTCTGTTTGGTTTCGATCTGCTGGTTGATCTTGTCGAGCGAGAGGACGGCCTGGCTCACGTCGAGCGTGAGGATCGGATCGCCTTTGGCCAGCACCGCGCCGGGGCTTTTCAGAATCTTCACCACGCGGGCGTCGAGCGGGCTCGAAAGCACCTGCTCGAATTCGGGCACGACCGTGCCGGAGGCGGTGATGGCGGATTCGATGGGGCCGGATTCGACTTTCGCTGTGCGGATGCGGTTGCGGCTGATCGCCGGTTTGATCCAGCCCGGCCCGAAAATGAAGATGACCGTGAGGACCGAAACCGACAGCACTCCTGCCACAAGACGACGGGCAATCTGTTTGCGGCGGAATACCTGATCAATCTCTCTGTCCATGTGATCCTCCGGCGCGGCTGATCGCAAACGGCGGGCCAGGGGATGGGTGAATGGTAATTGCAGATATAGTTGTAGTTGAAGCCTGACGGGCGGGCCAGCGATGTTCAGCGATGAACGGGAACTGTTCGGAAGCGTACAGGTGACGTGGCCCGGTCAGTTTGTCACGCGATTGGTTGCGAGGGAATGGACGGGACTAACAGGATGATCGAATCTGATCAGCCGTTCGCCCCATGCTGATGAATCAGGTGGTTGGATTCCTAACGCGGCTGTCTCTTTTACTTCACTTCCACGACCGCCGTATTCGAAACCACTTTCGTTCGCGGCACCTCCTTCAGTCGCTTCAGCACTTCCTCCTCTCCGGGATAGCCGACGATGCCGAGCCATTCTTCATCGCGCTCGCTTGCTGTCGAAAGCGTGAGTTTGAACTGGTATCGTCCCGGCACAGGCGGACGGAAGTTCTGAAAGGCAGTGATGGGCAGATAAGCCGCCTCGCCATTCGCCGCGGTCGGGTCGAAGCTTTCTCCGGGTTTCAGCAGGCGGAAATCCTGCGCGCGCAGCGGGGCTGACATGTCGGAAAGCGGGACCGGCTCCCTGTCCGGCAACGGTTGCGGAGTGATGATCTCCGGCTGCCAGTGCGGGTAGCGCAGGCCGGCTTCCGAGCCGTCCAGCACGCCGACAGTCCAGAGCTGATGATCGGAGATATTTTTCACGCGGATTGCAACCGGGATCAGTTGTCCCACTGCCGTTTCAGCCGGCACGTCCAGAGTTATTGCCAGAGGAACTGACATCGCCATCTCCTGTAAAGATGCGGGGCAAACTGTCGGTCTGCCCCGCATTCATTGTTAACGATTCAGCAGGTCACGATCCTGCTTCTTCAGCGGTTGCTACCGCGTGTGGCGGCTGCCGCGCGGCGCGTTGAGCGCTTCATCGTCGCCGCCGCGCCCTTGTCATCGCCCGCCGCCCGCTGCACCTGCGCGAGGCGGTGGATGGTGTTATCCATCGTGATCGGATCGAGCGTCCCCGGCTCGGCGGTGTCAATCGCGGCCGAGAGCAGCTTGATGCTTTCGGCGCTCTGCGGGTCGCGCACCTCAAGCTTCTTCTCAGTCGTGATGGTCTTGAACGTCCGCCCGGCGTTGACGCCTTTGACGATGCGCGCATAAGTCGCGAGCGGGTGCTTGCCGTACTTCTCAAGCACGGTGTCGAAGGCCTCGTTGCCGCGGCTTAGCGACTCCGAATCCGAGCCGTTCAGAAAGAGCAGCGTGCCCTGTTCTTCGCCGAGGAAGAGTTCGGCGAGGTCTTCCTCAGCCGCGGTCACCGGGTGGCGGACGCGGACGTTGAGAATGTTCGACATCACCTGCGAGCCGTCAAGCGCGTAATAGACGGCCCGGATCTGATACGCCCCGGGCTGATCGAAGTAGAACCCATCCTTGCCGAAGCCGACGTAGGCGCTGTCTTCGACCGCCGGGCGATTGGCGTCGAGAATCGTCGCATCGGGCGCGACGCAAAGATGCATGAGCGGTTCATACACCCTGATATGCCCGCTCGGGTTGCGGATGCCGACCTGCACGAATCCCGTGTTTGGATTCAGATAGGTGTGAACCTGCCTGCCCGTGGACCCGTCTGCCTCCAGTTTGAATTCGAGGTGGACCGGCTGGCCGTAGGCGAGATTTTTCCGGGTGCTGATGGTGAACCGCAGCCCGGAATGATCCTGCACGGGGTCGGCAAAGGCCGTCGTCTCCTGCAGCCCCGCGCCGACCGCGAAGTTGCTGCCGCCCATGACGACGTTGTTACGGAAGGCATGCCGCATGTGAATGACTTCCTGATCATCGAACTGGAATGGGAACGCGCTCCAGAAACCCGGCGCGCCGCCGCCCGGATAGTTCCATGGGTAGTTCATATACGACAGGGCCGCCGGGCGGTTGGGAACCGCAGGCACGGCGAATGATTTCTGCCACGAATGGAGCAGATTAAAGCAGTGGCCGAGTTCATGCACGGAGGTGTATAGCTGCAGGCGGAGCTTGTCGGCAGTCGTGCCGCCGATGCCCTGATAAAAAGTCGCACACCCCTGCCGCTGCTTGCCCTGCTGGTCGAACATGATCCCGTAAAGTCCGGGGCCGAGGTCATGCTTCTGGGCGTCGAGCAGCCAGACTTTCCACTGCGGATCGTCCTTCCAGAGGCTGAAGTGATTGACCATCGAAGCGTGCAATTCGGCGTTGCTCCAGGTGGTGTTCGCCCCGGCCTCGCCGATGTTGATGGTGTCTGCCGTCCCTGAATTCTGCATTTCGATGCCCGCCTCGGCGTAGGCGGTCACCACCGACAGCGTGCGCGCCGGGCCGCCTGATGGCAGCGAGCCGGTGTTGTAGCTCGCAAATACCGGCGAGGACACGTCCGACACCTTGTCGGTTTCAATCTGAACGGTGCGGAAGTAGACCGACTGGAACGCGCAGACGTAGGTCGCGCCGGGTGCGTTCGAGAGCGAGAAGAACTGAATCGTCGCCGCCGCCGGCGGCTGGATGATCAAAGTGCGCGGGATCGTGACTCTGACTTTGGGGAAGCCGGTAGCGTAAGTACCTGTGCTGACGCCTTCGATCACAACGGTGGCGGGCGTGACCGAGATGGTCGGCGAATTGACGACGAAGGAGCCGAAATAGGTGATCGTGGCCCCAGACTTCTGGAAGAAATCCCCGCTGACGCGCTTCATCGGGCGTTTGCCGTCAACGTCAACGCGTAATTCCAGATGCCAGAACGGGCCCTGATTGCGATAACGGCCGCTGACGGGGCGCTTCGGGAAGGGGATCGGCAGAGGCAGTCCTGGGCCGGCTGAAGTCTGTTGCGCGGCTTCGATTCCGGGCTCCCCGCTGATCGTTTCGGTGCTTGCATTTTCGGCAGCCTGAAGTTGGGCTGCTTCTTCGATGCTCAACTCCTGTTCTGCCATGCTGAGGTTGTTGATTTCCGGTGCGGTTGGATCAGAATGATTCATACGTTTTCTCCTTTAGTGATTCCATGGTTGCCGGCGACTTTCGCGGGTGCGCCGGCCAGCGTTGTCACGGTTGCGACAACCGGATCAGCGCGTCATGCGGAGACACTTATCCCGTCGCGCCAGACCTTTCGGTCGGCACGCCAGTCAATACCCGCGCATCACCCGAGCGGGTGATGCGGACGAATGCGCCCCGCCGGACTGCCTGCCGAGGCAATCAGACGCGAGACTGATCACAGTTGTTAATGAACTATTACAGACGGGGGAGGTGGGGCTTGCCCTTGCAGCATTGACTCGGCGGAATTTCCTGAGCCGCGACGAGGACACTCGTCATGGAGTGAGAGCAAAGACAGGGAGCGGAGGCAGGGCGCGCTTCCTGAAGGAACAGGGACTGGCCCAAAAACTTCCTGGTTTTCAGCCTGTACGCTCTGCTTGCGAGACAGGCTGGATTTTAACCTTCCTCTGATCACCAGAGCCGTCAGATCAACCGCTGACAGTTCTGCCGTTCGAGGGATTTCAGCGGGCGATGATTGTTGTTTGATTTTTCAGCGGGCGCGATTATATGCCTGTTGCCGGCGATGTCAATACAGTTCGGTGTAAAATTGTGATCAGGTTTGGGGGTCGCAGACTGGCCGGGAATCGAGCCCCGGAAGACGAAGAGGGCGAAGAGAGCTGTCACGGCAGCTGCCCTTCGCCCTCTTTTTACACTGGCGATGAAGTGACCGGCCCGGGTTCAGAAGATGATATCGAAGTCCACACGGATCCGGCGCTTGTTCTGACCGAAGAACAGTCCGTACTGCGGATCACCGATGTTGTTGTGCAGTGACGGCGGGTTGAAGTGATTGGTCAGATTGAATCCGCTGACTGACACTCGCACGGAGTAAGGATCCTTGAGCTTGCGTCCGAGGATTCCTTCGACGGCGCCATTGATCTTGAACTCCCGGGTCACCCGCGCATCAAGCGAGAAGAAGTTCGGGAAGCGCGTGCGGTCGGCGTTCGGCAGCCCGACGTAATCCTGCTTCGCGTCCACCACGTAATATGGGAAGCCGGTGCGCCATTCGACGAGTGGCGCGAGGCTCATCTGCCAGGGCAGTTTCACGACGCCCCACGCGAGGAAGCGGTGAGGCATATCGCCCGGCAGGTTGCTGTACTGGTTCGGGCGAATGACCGGCACCGGGAAGCTGCCGAGGTAGTTGTTGAATTCGTTCAGGTCGCCATTAGAACGGCTGCGGACGTAAGAGAAGAAGAGCTGCTGGCCTTCTTTCCAGGACAGCCGCGAAGTGATTTCAAACTGGCGGTAGCGCGCCTTGCCGCTCGCGCCGAGTACCAGTGCATCCTGCCCCTGCACCACCTTCGGCGTCAGCGTGACCAGCCCGGAGGAATTGCTCTCCTGATAATTTGCCCGCACCCGCAGAAAGCTCGTCACTGGGTGTTCGACTTCGACAGTCCATGTGGCCGAATACGGCGCGAAGTTGCCGATCGTATTGCGGCGGTGGATGAAGGGCGATTTACTGGCCTCGGCCTGATCAGTGATGTTCGCGAACTGGCGCGGCCCGTCAATGATCGCGCCGCCCGGCCCGTAGGTCGTAACGATCTGTTCCGGGTAGCGGGTGAAGGCGTAGACGTTCAGCGGCACGCGGTCATAAAACAGCCCGTAACCGGTGCGGATGACCGTCTGCTGATTGCCGAATGGGGTCCACGCCAGCCCGGCGCGCGGCGCGATGCGGAAGGTTTCAGTGATCCCCTGATGCTCGAAGCGCGTCCCCAGATCGAGCGCGAGCTTCGGCGTGATGACCCAGTGATCCTGCCCGAAGCCGGCGACCTCCAGATCGTGCCGCCTGTACGGCCCGCCGCCGGTGAACTCGATCCGCTTGAGCAATTGCCCCGTGGCGTCGCGGATGTTGATCGGGCGCGCGAAGAATTCGCCTCGGTTGAAGCTGCGGATGACGTCGGTGCCGAACTTCAGATTGTGCGTGCCGAAGCTGCTGATCGGTTTGAGCGACAGCATCTCGACCCACTCGGTGCGCGAGGAGTGGCGGTCCTGCTCGTTGAAGTAATTGCCGTAATTCCGCGTCGGCGTGAGCGTCATCTCATCGCGGCCCTGCGCCCAGACGTTGATGCCGGCGCGTTTGACGGAGACGGTGCTTTCCAGCAGGTTTTCGCCGAGCGTCCAGCGGTCAGTCACCGTGCCGGTGTAATCACGCGCCCGGAAGTCGGGCGTCACCGGGCGCTGGTTGAAGAAGTCCAGGTTGTAAAACTTCGCCTGACGCGGCGTGATGTGCAGCGTGCCGGTGACGGCGTGCGCGGCGCTCGGGATGTAGTCGAACTGCGTAAACGAATTGACCGACTCGTTGATCGTCTCGTTGACGGGGAAGGGGAGCGAGATGACGCGCCGCTTGGCCAGATCGTATTCGATGCCCTGCGAGAAATAGAGCTTGTCCTTGATGAGCGGCCCGTTGAAGGTCACGCGCGGCGTGGCCTCGCGCAGCCCGCGCAGGTGCTTGCGCAGGTAGCGGAATTCCGGGAACGGGTCGTTCAACTCGAAATTCCATTTATCCCCGCCGCGCCGCGTCTCGACCGCGACCACGCCGGAAGTGAAACGACCGTACTGGGCGAGGAACGGCGTCCGGAAAATATTAATCGTCTCGACGCTGTCCACCGGGACTGTCAACCCGAACTGCCCGGTCGCCGGGTCTGTCACATCAACCCCGCCGACCAGCAGCGCCGCGCGGTTTTCGCCGCCGCCGAAAATCCTGAGTTGCCCCTGATCGGTGCGCGCAATGCCTGGCGTCAGCGGCAGGACGTCGGCCACGTTGTGCGGCCGGGTCGCTGATTCCTTGATCTCCTGGCGCTGTAATTCGACTGACTTCGCCGCGCCCTGCTCAATCGGAGCCGTTTGTGAGGTGTTCGCCTTGACGTCTATGACGTCGGAGATTGATTTGGGGGCGAGGATCAGCGGCAGTTCGAGCGGCGTTCCGGCGGTGACTGTGACGCTCTGAGTGTTCGTCTCAAAGCCGTCTCTGGTCACGATTAATTCATACGTCCCCGGCGCGATATTCTTAAATTCAGCCTTGCCTTCTTCGCCGGTTGTCGCCGTACTGATCACGGCGTCCTTCAGTTTGATCTGCGCCTGCGCCCCGGCAACAGGTTTCCCGGCCTGATCAGCGGCCGTCACGACGATGATTGAGGTCTGTTTCGACTGCCGGGCAAAGCCCGGGATGGAGAGTACGCATGCCAGCGCGAGGAGGATCAGCACGGGCAGTGAGTAATTTTTACGGTTATATCGTGGTTTGAAGAAAAGCATGCGGAAAACCTGGATCCTTGTGGTTCGCTCTCGTTAGCACCCAAGGGGGCTCAAAGGACGCTCATAAACTACACGAAAAAAGTCCGTTTTGCACGGACCTTTTCGATGCAGCATTGATAGCTCAGGCTGCCTGAAAATCTCCCCCTGAATTGACTGGTACGTGACAGGAGGCAACGGCGGATTGATGGACAACGGGTGCCGGGGCGAAAGAAAAACAGCAGCGGCAGAATACAGGTTTCAGGTCAATCGAGGCGGGACATGATTCGATAAAGCGAGAAGAATGCCCCGAACGTCCCAAGCAGCAGGCCGATGATCAGCAGCCAGGGGCCGGTCCCGAGCCAGCGGTCGAGGAAGTACCCGGCCAGCAGCCCGCCGACGATGTTTGATGAGATCAGGGTTCCGACCGTGAGAGCCAGTGCGAGTTTGTTTTGTTCTGAGTCCTTGCTCATCAGCGAGGTCCCTGAGGGATCAGTGACGCCGTCCCGTGCTGACCACTGATCGCCGATTATTTTTTCTTCGGTGTCGGCGTCGGCGACGCTGGCAGACGCCCCTGCGCCCTCAGGATCATATCCCTGACTTCCGGCGGCAGCTTGTTAATTTCTTCCAGCGTCAGCGGGCGACGCAGCCTTTCCGGGATCGAATTGGGGATCGCGGCCGGGGTCGCGCCGGGTTTGGCATTCTTTGCGTCCTGCCCGCCGGGTTGCGCCATCACGGGGACGCCGGGTTTCGACATCGCCTCTTTGATGGCCGCGTTGCCGGGGGTGGCGGTTGATTGCGGCGAAGCGCCGGGTTGTGCCGCCTGTGCCGAAGGCGTGGCCGTGCCGGGCGTGGTGGCTGTCGTCCCTGAGTGTGCCTGATTGGTTGAGCCTGAAGTCTGCTGGTTGCAGCCGGTGAGTGCGGTGGAGATGGAAACGACGATCAGACTGATCGCGGTGATGACTAACCTCTTCATGAATTTCCTGAATTACCCCGAAATGTCAAAGTGCTGAGCGGGAGGATGAACCCGGGTTCATCCTCCCGCTCTGATTATTTTCCGTCCTGCTGTCTGATCTCGACAACGATGCCGAGCGCGGTCTTGAGGTCACGCAGGTCGTAATCCTCATCAAGCGTGCCCTCGCGATCAATCACCAGAAACGTGGCGCTCTCGCCCAGCGGGAAAGCGCTCGTGTGCCAGGTCCCGCGGTGCAGCTTGAAAGCGAACGAGCCGTCAACGATGAACGCGGCCATCTTCTGCGTGTCGGGCACGTCAGGGTTACTGGCGTCCGGCGCGGCGACCGCGATGATTGACCGGTGGTAGCCGAGCGGCGCGAAGACCTGCTCGGTGCGGCGGTGACGACCCAGGAAGTCGAACGCGAGCGGACGTGATTCGACGGTCTGCATCGCGACGCTGGGCGTGCCGCCGTCAATGTCGAGTTCGACGCTGCCCCGCTCGTTGACGATTTCACCGAAGGGCGCGAAGGTCTCGCGCGTCATCGGCTGGGCGTCGAGGCAGATGGTGCGGATCAGTTTTTCCGCTTCGCGGATGGTGCGTTCGCGCACCAGACCGGTTGCTGCTGCAGAAGCTGGCATGTTGATTTTCCCCTTTCGCTGTGAAAGATCGTTCGGTTGCTGACGTCGTGGGGCCATAGAGTGGTGTCTGTCGAGAGCGTGGCACTCAGACCGGAAAGACAGACCGCCTGAATTTCCGGCTGCTGCTTCATCCTTCATTCCCGGAAACGTCTGCTCGGGGGAAACGTCCGGCGTGGGGCCTCTCTGAATGATTGGTTTGGGCAGTAGTCAGGTTGTGTAGCATACCCGTCGGCGGGCTGTCAAATTTATCATGCTTCTGACCCGATTTTATTGCTGTTTATTCCGCCAATTACCCTGAAAAATGCCGCATTTTGTCAGTCCGGATTCCCCCAGGTATTTGCTTGTAATTGCCGCCGCAGTTCACCTATACTTCCGCGCGGCCCAAGTCAGTCTACCCCTTCGCCCCGCAAAACGAACCCATCAACTCAACTCGGAAACGCTATTGATCAGTGCCCGGACTGTCCTTCGGCCCGAACAAATCCGCCACTGCTCCAGCCACGAATATGCCGGTAATTTCGCCCTCACGCAGCCTGATCGCGGGGACCACAGGGTCGCTGATCGAGACGGCCAACCCGCTCCAGCAGTGGCTGGACGTGGTCGAGGCGCAGAACAAGGCCGAGACGCTGCTCGAGCTGGAGATGTGGATCAAATGCTTCGACCGGTTCTTTCGCGTCAAGAATCACCCGTTCTCCGCCCAGGAGATGCGCGAGGTCGTGCGCCGCGATTTCGCCGAGGAGATGAGGATCGTCCGCAGCGTGAGCCTGCGCATGAGCCACCTCTGCAGCGAGATCCTGACCGTCGAGCGGGCCGAGTCGGTCAACTTCGGCCAGTACATCCAGACGCAACTCATGCGCGATGACAGCATGGCGAGTTTCGCCGAGTACCTGGTCGGGCAGCTCTCGCCGGAAGACTCGCTGACCCTGCTGATCGAGTCGCTCGCCGACATGCGCGCCATCCTCGACGGCCTCGTGCAGCTGCCTTCGGTCAGCTTCCAGGCTTTCACGAGCGTCGGCAAGATCATTAACCGCGAGATCAAGCGCTGCCGCTACATCGAGCCGCTGCTCGCGCACAAGTTCAAGCCGCATTACGACCGCATCGAGAACACCGGCATCACCGGCATCATCCGCGGCATCCAGAGCCCGATGCTGCGGCAGGACGTGGCGACAGTCTTCCTCGAAGCGTACCGCCTGCTGCGCTACCTCAGATTCGTCGAGCTGGACCTGCAGGAAGACCGCCCGCTCAAAAAGTCGCTGCTGATTTTTTCGCTGATCAATTCTGAGGCGCGGCTGCTGCAGGAATTCATTGAGCGCAAGCTCCTGCTCTCGACCGACCTGAAGGATGAGACGCGGGACGCGATTGACTGCGCGAGTTACGCGATGAGCATGGAATTCAACAAGGTGTTCGGCCTGGAGCTGGTCGGCTTCGTTCGCCTGCGCCAGGCGCCGCCGATCTTCTCGCGGGTCGAAAACTCACACGGCCTGCTGCGCAACTGCCTGCAGCAGACCATCATCAGCATCGCCAGCGCCTTCGACCCCGAATTCGACCCCGTCAACGTCTTCGACTCCTTCCAGACGCGCTTCGACCAGTCCTGCCACCTGCGCGATGACATCTGGCGGGTGATCTGCCACCTGCGCCACTACGAAACGCGCGCGGACAAGAACCACATCTCTCCGCTGCTCGAAGCCCTCGCCCACTTCCGCGACAGCTCGCTGAAATTCCTCATGTACAAGGACTGGGAGCAGTACGAACACTTCCACGAAGAGATCATCATCTCTTCGAGCAACTCGGAACTCGCCCAGGTGCTGCACCGCTTCGCCACCTACCTCGAAACGCTGCTCGGCCAGGTCAACCTGCGCTCCGTTCTGGCGAATCACCCGTTCGAGTATCCGAAAGTGAAGATCGAGTAAGTAGTGCAGACGGCGGGATCAGTCCCTCATCAATCAACTTCCATATATTCCGGCCCGGTTCAATGGTGAAGGAAGTGTCACGGCCTCAGGGCTTATCGTATGCGCTGAGGTAAAACAGTTGCTCCTAATCCACCAGGCCGACGCGCAGCCGATCCAGAAAGCCGGCGCGCCCGACGACACTGACCGGGAAGTTTTCGTCTTCGGCAAAGTACACAACGGCCTGCCACTCCAGACCGCCGACGGTCATCGTGACTTCGTGGCCATAAGCCGTGAAGGATCCGGTAGTGGTGCGGATGCGCTGCGGTGCGCCGGACTCAACATCGAGTCCGAGCAATTCAGCATACCGCCGCTGAAAGACACAGAATGTACTGCCTGTGTCGAGTTTGGCATTGATGGGAAAGTGGATTGATCGGTCAGAAGAGATCAGGATGCCAAAGGAAATACCTTCTTCGCTGTCGGCGTATTGAAAGCGTTCGGAAAAGGCGAGTATCCAGTCGTTCACAACCATCCTCCCATGAACGGCTCTGACGGATCACGAATGAAAGTCACAAACGGCATCTGCACGCCCTCTGCGCGAGCCTGAGCGACAATCGGACGCGGGTCATCGCCCGCTCCGATCAATCTGTCACCGTCAAGCACAACCCACTTGCTAATGTATTCGTGACGATGCGCTTTCAGCCATTCATGCGATCTGGAGAAATCGTATTTGATTGTAGCTTTGCGAATTTTCGGCAATGATGCAACTGACATGATTACTCCTTTCGATGTCTGCTACCGCGTCCGGCAGGGAATTATGACGAACCAGTACAACGAAGACAACGCGGAATTCAGAAGGGGCAGCGCCTGTGCCTGATCGGACGTGAGCAGCCGGCTCAGTGAAACTGTCACTCCCGGTCATTCTTTTCTTCTGAAGCGGGCATCTGGAACATAGATCGGGTCTTGCCAGTGCAGCCAGGCATTACGCATAATGCTGCCGGGTTTTCCCAGCGAAAAGCGGTATCATCGCTCAACCTCGACATCCGGCCGGGAAACAGCTCCAAGGTGAAGGCTGGTGTCGGGTTCTTTCCCGGCATCGGCCCGCATAACAGCCTGCCTGTGGCCTGACTTCCTGTTTTTCTCGCGACCCAAAGGTGAACGCACTGTGGATGATGTGCTGAACCAGCAGATCGGGATCATTCAGCAACAGAGCCGGGCGCCGACGCCGGATGCTTTCAGCCGGCTGCTCGGGTGGCTGGATGGCGGCGCTGACTCGCAGGGGCAGAAGTACGAGGAGATGCGCCGGAAACTGGTGGCGTACTTTGACCGGAAAGACTGCCGGTCGCCGGATGATCTGGCTGACGAAACCTTCAATCGTGTGATTAAGTGGCTGGAAGAACAGGGCAGGGACTACGACCCGGAACCCGCGAAGATTTGCTACAACACCGCCCGGTTCGTTTTCCACGAATACCTGCGCCGCCCCGACTGTAAGCAGGATGACTTTGATGCAATACCGGCCACCGGCCAGCCGTCCGCAGATCCGCGCCGGATTGCCGCACTTGAGGAAGAGCGTGAAGAGCGGGAGAAACGCCTCGCCTGTCTGGAAAAGTGTACGGAGAAGCTGCCCGCTGATGACCGCGACCTGATCATCCGCTACTACTACGGCGAACAGCGCGGCAAGCTGGAAAATCGCAAAGCGCTGGCCGCCGAGCGTGGGCTGACGTCCAACGCTCTGAGCATCAAAGCCTGCCGCATCAGGGACAAGCTGAGGGAATGTGTGGGCAGGTGTGTGTGAAGATGCAGTGAAATGTTTTCCCGAGACCGTCTTACTCTGACGGGGAAAAGTGTCAAGTTGCAATGCCGCAACAGTACGATAACAACTCGCTGAGGCAATATCTTCTCGGCAGTCTGCCGGAGGCGGAGGTGGAAGCATTCGATGAACTCGGCTTTGTGGATGACGACTTCGCCGCATGTCTGGAGGCGGTCGAGAATGATCTGATTGACGCTTACGTGCGCGGCGAACTTGACGAGGGCGAGCGAGCGCGATTCGAGTCACATTACCGGGCCTCTCCGCGAAGGCGCGAGAAGGTGAAGTTTGCCCAGGCGCTTCAGTCCTTCGCGGAGCAGAAAATACTGGCCGGTGCGGCAACTGCGTCTGCGGCAGTCGTTGAAGTCTCGGCACAGCAGGTACGTGCCGAGGAATCGGAACAGGCCGGACGGCCCGACGCCGGATCTGCCCCCGGGTGGCGTGCGCTGCTGAGCCTGTTCACCGTCCCGAACCTGACGCTTCAGTGGGGGCTGGCCGCTGCCGCGATGCTGCTGCTGGTCGCCGGTGGCTGGCTGGTGTTTGAAACGCTCCGCCTGCGCGGGCAGCTTGAGCAGGGACAGTCCGAGCGCGCCACGCTCGAGCAGCGGGAGAGAGAGTTGCAGGCGCAGCTTGAGCAGCAACAGTCGGCCAGCGCGCAGGCCACGGCACAATTACAGGAAGATTTGAGGCGCACGCGGGAAAGACTGGCGCAGCTTGAACGGGAGCAGGAAATCGCGGCGCGACAGGGCAGCGGAGTGTCACCCATTGCCCCGAATATCATCCCCTTTACGCTGGCGCCGCAGACCCGCGCCCCCGGCAGAGCCGTTACCCTCACCATTCCGTCCGGAACCGACTACATAACCTTGCAGCTTGAACTCGAACCCGACGATTATCCGGCTTACCGCGCTGAACTGCGCACGCAGACCAGTAACCAGAGAGTGTGGAGCAGCGGAAAGCTCAAAGCGCGATCCAGAGGTGAAAACAAAGTCATTAATATCAGCATTCGTGCCGACCGGCTGACCACGCGGGGGTACATTCTGATGCTTAAGGGCATCGCCGCTGATGGTAGCGCGGAAGATGCCCAGAGCTATGCCTTCAGAGTTATCAGGCAGTAAAACAGCAGCCTCCTCACTAAAAGTCAGCCCAACCCGGCATACGGAGGTCACCTGATGCGCCCAAAAGTAACTGCACGACTGATATCCGGTGGCTCTGTCAGCCGGTGCCTGAGCATCACTCTTTTCCTTGTCTGGTTACTGAGGCCCGAATTCGCCGTCGGCCGAAACGTGCAGGCGGGCACCAGTCGCTCACTGCCTGTCTGGTCTTTAGCGCAGCAGGTGAAACAGGACACAGTCGCACGAAAAAAACAGTATGCGGCCGTACTGGAGCCGGGCAAACCCATCGAGCGCGAACTGGCCGGGGGGCAGTCCCACTCATATCAGATCAGGCTTACGGCTGGACAATACCTGCATCTGGTGGCTGATCAGCGAGGTGTCGATGTAGTAATAGTGCTGTTCGGGCCCGACGGCAAAAAGCTGATTGAGGTGGACAGCCCGAACGGGATGGAGGGACCAGAGCTGTTGTTATGGATTACAAAGAGCAATGGTGCCTGTCGGCTGAAGATTCACTCGCCCGACAAGAATGCCGCAGCTGGTCGCTATGAGGTCAGGATTGTGGAGTTGCGGGCGGCGACTGAAGCAGATTGGGCGCTGTTGGAAGCGCTTCGCATGTCCAACGAGTCGGCGGACCTCAGAAACCAAGGTAAGTACAGCGAGGCTGTTTCGCTCGCCGAAGGTGCCCTCGCGCTCAGGGAGAAAACACTTGGCCCGAGCCACCTGGATGTCGCCTTGGCCCTCTACGATCTCGCCAGCCTCTACAGCGACAAAGGTGATAATCTGAAGGCGGAGCCGCTGTTTCGGCGCGCGCTGGAGATCAGGGAGAAGACGCTTGGGCCGCAGC
>DASRDU010000051.1:0-22545 GCA_035652435.1 Blastocatellia bacterium | reverse complement strand
CATAGTAGCGAAGATGAAGCAACCTAATGATGGAACTCGTTCCCACTCGGGATCGGACGTAAATGCTGTCAGTCGCCCAATCTAATCAGGTGAATGTCAGTTTGCCAGTACGGTCGCATGCTGCGTGGCCGGGAATTGCTGCATTCGTTCAAGCGCTCATCCCGCGCATTATCTTTCTTTCAGAAAACTATCAGTAAAGATCAGATTGATTCACCACAGAAATTCAAGGCCCTGCGATTCCACTATGAAGTTGTATGTTTTGCGAAAGTGGCTGCCCGCACTCGTGGCTTTGTGCTGTCTGGCGGGTCTGGCAGGGTGCCGGTCGTCGGAATCGGCGAAAGGTGCGTCTTCGCCGGAAGTAAAGGACACGTCGCCGGTGATCGCTGAAATCAATGGCGTGCCGGAACACAGCGCGGCTTTCGAGCGGTTCGTCAAATCGCATCTGTCGGACATCTACTCCCAGACCTCTCAGGGCCAGCCCGGCGGCAGTGACGAATTGCGCAGCCGCTTGTTCGACGAATTCATCAAGCGCCAGCTGATCGTCCACGAAGCGCAGAAGAGCGGCATCACCGCCTCGCAGGAAGAGATCGCGCGCACGGTTCAGGAGCAGCGCCAGCAGACCAAAGCCGAAGGGCCGAACCAGGAGGCCGCGACCCTCACGAGCAACGAACGCGCGGAAGAGATCACCAGCGAACTCCTCACGCTCAAGTATTACCAGCAGGAAGTGCTGAAGGACGTCAAAGTCACGCCGGAAGAGGTCGAGCGGTATTACGAGCAGAACAAGACGCGCTACCAGAAGAATGGCTTCTACGTGCGCGAGATTCGCGTCGAGAAGAAGGATGAGGCCGAGCAGTTGCACCAGAAGGCGCTGGCCCGGCCCGCCGATTTTTCGACCCTCGCGCGCGAACATTCGAAGGCGCCGAACTCCGCCCAGGGCGGGCTGATGTATTACGAGGTGGGACAGCTCCCGCCCGTGCTTGAGCAGGAGATTCTGCCGCTCAAGGTCGGCGGCACGAGCCGCGTGATCCAGTCGAACTACGGCTTCCATATTTTCAGGCTGGAGAACCGCACGGAGCCGCTGCCTTTTGACAAGCTGAAGAAAAAGATCGAGGAAGAACTGTTGTCGCGCAAAAATCAGGACGTGATAGATGCCTTCAACGAACGCGCCCTCGGCAGCGCGCAGATCAAAATTCATCACGACCGCCTCGGCTTCAATTACGCCGGGAACCTGAAGCAGGCGAAAAATGGGAGTTAGTGACGGCCTCGCAGGTTCCGTCGGTCGGTTTCGTTCAATGACCACGCAATCTGTCAACCGCCACTGATTTCAACCAGGAGAAGTTTTATATGAAGTTATTCAGAGCTTTGCTGCCACTTGGTCTCATCTTTATTTTCACCGCCGCCGCGAGCGCTCAGGAGGGCGAAGCGAAAGTCATGGACGAGGTCATCGCGCGCGTCAATTCGGCGGTGATCATGCGCTCGGATTTCGACAAGGCGCTGCGCGACTGGCTCGAAGAGTTGAAGAACGGCGGCCTCAAGGGCGAGGAGCTGGAAAAGAAGCTGACCGAAGCCAAGCCGAAAATCCTCGACAGCCTGATTGATCAGCAGCTGCTCGTCCAGCGCGCCAAGGATCTTTCGATTGACGTCGAAGCCCAGGTCAACCAGCAGCTGCTCCGCATGATGAAGGAGAACAACATCCCCAGCGTCGAAGAGCTGGAGCAGAAGATGCGCGAAGTCGGCTTGGACATCAACGAAGTGCGCCGCAACATCCGCTCGGCATTCCAGACCGAGGAAGTGCGCCGCCGCGAAGTTTACGGGCAGATCGCGCGGAACCTGACCGAAAAGGAGAAGCGCGATTTTTACGACAAGCACACCGATTTCTTCGCCGTCCCCGGCGAAGTCTCACTGAGCCGCATCCTGATTCAGACCGGCAAGGACCCGGCGCAGGCGCTCACGCGCGCCAAAGACATCACCGCTCAGGCCCGCAACACGGGGGTTGATTTCGCCGCGCTGGCCCGGCGCTACTCCGAAGAGGAACTGGGCCGCAACAAGGGCGGCGATATGGGGGCGGTCAAAATGGATCTGCTGATCAACGAAGTCCGCGACGCCGTCGCCAAGGCCCCGGCGGGGACGGTGACTGACCCGATCAAAATCAACGAGGGATACGTGATCTTCCGCGTCAATGACCGCAAGGAGCCGAAGACCAGAGCTTATGAGGAGGACGAGGTAAAGCAGGAGGTCATGAACCGTCTGATTTACGAAAAGTCGCAGGCGGAGATTGACGGCTACCTCGAAAAGCTCCGCGGCGAAGCCTTCATCGAGATTGATCCGCGCTACCAGATGGCCGAGATGAAGGTCAAGTCGGCCCAGATCAAGCGCACCCCTTACTCGGAAGAGAGCGAGAAGGAGAGGAAGAAACGCGAGAAGAAAGAGAAGAAAGAAAAAGAGAGAGAGGATAGTAATAAGAAGAAAGACACCGGGAGCAGCACCGCCAAAGCGGTTCAGCAGTGAGGGGCTCGGGGCTTTTTATGGAAAAGATTTTTATCCGGGACTTCATCGCGAATCAGACGGTCAGCACGACTTTCCTCGTCAAATCGAAGGAACTCCGCAACAAGAAGACCGGCGGCCAGTTCGCGCTGCTCGTGCTGGCGGACCGGACCGGCGAAATCAGCGGCCAGTGGTGGGATAACTTTGAGGACTCCTGGGACACGTTTGATTGTGACGACGTCGTTTTCGCGCGCGGGCTCGTCGGCGTGCATCGCAACCGCCTGCAACTGTCCGTGCATCGCATGCGGCCCTGCAGCGAGCAGGAAATTGACCTGACCCATTACTTCCCGACGACGAAATACGACGTTGACGAGATGTTCGCCGAACTGATGGCGATCATCCGCGACTTCCGCAACCCGCACCTGCGGCAGCTGCTCGAAAACATCTTCGCCGGCGAGGAGACGGTCCGAAAATTCAAGCGCGCGCCGGCGGCCAAGAGCATGCACCACCCCTACCTCGGCGGGCTGCTCGAACACACGCTTTCGCTCATGAGACTCTGCCGTCAGGTCGGCGCGCATTACGAGGGGGTTGACGTTGACCTGCTGCTCACGGGCGCCGTGCTGCACGACTTCGGCAAGATTGACGAACTCAGTTACGAGCGCGGCACGAATTACACGAGCGACGGCCAGATGATCGGCCACCTGGTGATGGAAACGATCATGGTCGCGGAACACATCCGGCAGATCCCCGGGTTCCCCGAGGAGCTGCGCCGCCACGTGCTGCACCTGCTGCTCGCGCATCACGGCAGGCTCGAATACGGCTCGCCGAAACTGCCGGTGACCCCCGAGGCGCTGATGCTGGCATACCTCGACGACCTCGATTCAAAGATCGAGGCGATGCAGCGCCTGATCGCCGAGCCGCACGCCGCGGGCGACTGGACGCGGATCACGCCGATGTTCGACCGCCCGATCTACCGCCGCCGCACTATCGAAGTCAGCACGCCGCCTGCTCAGGATAATCCCGCCGCGCCGGAAAGCGACACTGGTACGGGCGCCGGCAAGGACCGCGCGGCAGAAGGCAAGCCTGCGCCGCAGGCGAAAGGCTTCAATAATCCTTTTGCGCAGCTCGCTGAGTTAATGAAGACGGATGCCTGACCATTGGCCGGGCGTCATTACCTCCACCTGAGTTCGGTCCCCGGAGACGGAATGAATTTCCCGGTTTATTTCCGGCTCGGCCCTTTACACCTCCACGCACACTGGGTGTTTGAAAGCCTCGCCTATCTGGCGGGCTTTCGTTTTTACCTGTGGTCACGCAGACGGTCAGGTGATGTCATCACGAATGACCGGCGCCTGTGGGTCGTCGCCGCGGCCATCGCCGGGGCGGCGCTCGGCAGCAAAATACTCAACCTCCTGAATGACCCCGTCCTGCTCGGGCAGAACTGGAATAACCCTTATTTCCTGATGGGCGGCAAGACCATCGTCGGCGGTCTGATCGGCGGCCTGATCGCCGTCGAATGGACCAAGCGGCGCATTGGCGTGACGGCGCGCACGGGCGATCTTTTCGCCATCCCCTTGTGCTACGGCATCGCCATCGGGCGCGTCGGATGTTTTCTGGCCGGCCTCGAAGACGGCACTTACGGCGTCGCCACGAATCTGCCCTGGGGAGTCAATTTCGGCGACGGCGTCAGGCGCCACCCGACCCAGCTGTACGAAGTCATCTGGCTCGGCCTGCTCGCACTCTGGTTATACCGCCTCGGCCGTCGGCCACGTCGTCAGGGCGACGTTTTCAAGGGATTCATGTTCGGTTATTTTGCTTTCCGCCTGCCCGTTGATTTCATCAAGCCGGGAAGTGCGATGGCCGGACTGACGGGCATTCAGTGGGCCTGCGTGGCAATGTTGATTTATTACGGACGCGATCTGCCGTACCTGCTGCGCCTGAGAGAACCGACGGGTGACAGCCGACAACCGGCAACCATTTATGACTGACCGTGTTCGCCCATATCTTTTCTACGACGCAGCCGTTTCGATCTGTTCGACGTGTTACCGCAAGGTCGAGGGCAAGATCATCTTTCAGGACGGCAGAGTGTTCATGCTCAAACGCTGCCCGCAACACGGCGCGGAGAAAGTCCTGATTGCCGATGACGTTGATTACTACCGCCGCTGCCGTGAAGTCTTCATCAAGCCGCCGGAGATGCCGCTGCGCTACAACACGCCCGTCAAATGGGGCTGCCCGTATGACTGCGGTTTGTGCGGCGACCACGAACAGCATTCGTGCCTCTCGCTCGTCGAGATCACCGATTACTGCAACCTGAGCTGCCCGGTCTGTTACGCCGAAAGCGGCCCGGCGCGGCAAAAGTTCCGCAGCCTCGATCAGATTGAAAGGATGCTCGACGCCGTCGTCCGCAACGAAGGCGAGCCGGATGTGGTGCAGCTTTCGGGCGGCGAGCCGACGCTGCACCCGGATTTTTTCACCGTCATTGAGCTGGCCAGAGCGCGCCCGATCCGTCACCTGATGGTCAACACCAATGGCATTCGGATCGCCAGGGACGAGGCCTTTGCCGAACGGCTGGCCGGGTATCTGCCCGGCCTCGAAATCTACCTGCAATTCGACTCATTCGAGCGTGAGGCGCTCTTGGAATTGCGCGGCGCTGATCTGCGCAGTGTGCGCGAGCAGGCCTTGGAAAGGCTCAACCGCCTGAACATTTCGACCACCCTGGTAGTGACTTTGAAGAAAGGGCTCAACGACGGCGAGGTCGGCCGCGTCATTGATTACGCCCTCCGGCAACGGTGCGTGCGCGGCGTCACGTTTCAGCCGATCCAGGCCGCCGGCAGGCTCGCGCAATACGATCCGACGACTGACCGCCTGACGCTCACCGAAGTGCGCCGCCGGATTCTGGAACAGACTCCGATTTTTCAGCCCGAAGACATCATCCCAGTGCCGTGTCACCCGGACAGTCTGGCAATGGCTTATGCGCTCAAACTCGGCGGGCGGGTGATCCCGCTGACCGGCCTGATTGACCCTCAGATATTGATCAACGGCCGTCGCAACACGATCATTTACGAACAGGATGATGAGGTGCGCGAACACATTTTCAAACTCTTCGCAACGAATCATTCGCCCGCGTCCGGCGCCGCCAGCCTGCGCGACCTGCTCTGCTGCCTGCCGGCGGTTTCGGCGCCCGCCGGGTTCGGCTATGAAAACCTCTTCCGCGTGATCATCATGCGATTCATTGACGCTTACGATTTCGACGTGCGCTCGGTGAAGAAGTCCTGTGTCCACATCGTGCATCCGGACGGGCGGCTGATCCCTTTTGACACTTACAACCTGTTCTATCGCGATGAGCTGGAGCAGACGCGACTGGCGCCATTGCGCCGAATGGGGGAGGCAATCACTCTATGAATGATGAGCCACAGGAGCCGCAGGTACTCGAACAAACTCAGGGGCCGATGGAATCGCACAGAAGGGCCGGTGACCTCTGGCTGGGGCTCGGGCTGACAGCGCTGCTGCACCTGATCCAGATACCCCTGGTGCCCATCACCATGTTTATCTCCCTGATCTTCCTCGGCCTGAGCCAGCTCATTTACATCATTCCGGCGATCATCATTTGCAGAAGCAAAGGGCGCCCCGGCATGGTCAAAGGGTTGATCATCGGGGCCGCCATTACGTTTTTACTGAACGCGGCCTGCACGGGGTTTTTCTTCGCCACGTTCACTCTCAAGTGACTGGCAGACGAAACCAGCAGGCCCGCCGGTCTTGATTGCTGGCGCTGCTTCGGGCAAGCTATTGCACTCAACTCGGAAGTCAAATCTCAACACTCAGACGACAAGCTATGATCTCAGGAATCCTGCTCGCCGCCGGCGAGTCGAAACGAATGGGCGGCGCTTTCAAGCCGCTGATGAAGTGGGGCAAGACCACCGTCATCGCCGCCTGCATCAAAAACCTCCGGCAGACCCGCCTCGACGAAATCATCGTCGTGCTGGGGCACCGCGAATCCGAAGTGCGCGCGCGGCTGGCCGGGTCGGGGGTCATCTACGCGATCAATCCGGATTACAAAAAGGGCATGATCAGTTCGATCAAAACCGGCATCGCCGCGGCCAGCCCCGGGACCGACGCTTTCCTGATCGCGCTGGTTGACCAGCCGATGGTCACGAGCGGGATCATCAACCGGCTGGTGATCATTCATGGCGATAACCCGGAAAGCAGAATCACCGTGCCCGTTTATCAGGGCAAGCACGGCCACCCGATCATCATCAGCAAGGGCTACGAGCCGGCAATCATGGCGCTCGATGATGACGCGCCTGAAGGGCTGCGGAGCTTTATAGACAGCCACCGCGATGAAATCACCGAGGTCGAAGTCGGATCATCAGTCATCCTCGAAGACATTGACACCCCCGAAGATTACGAAAGGTACGCCAGACCGGTCGAGCCGGTTTACGAGTATCACAAGTGGCACCCGTAAGAGATGACTCCCGGGTTGCGAAACAGGCGAGAGCGGAACGGACTCCCTCGCATGTTTCGCGGCCCGATTCATTTCACCTCTTCTCCAGATAAACTCAGGCCCGCCGACAAACCCGCAGCTTGTCAGCCTACACCGCGGTTGTTAGTATCTCCAGTCAAAATCATTCCGACCATTTCAACCGGAGAGGCTGATGGCTTACGAAGACCTGCGCGAATTCATCAGGGTTCTCGAAAAGAACAGGGAACTCAAACGGATCTCCGTCCCCGTTTCGAGCGATCAGGAGATTACCGAGATCACCGACCGCGTGAGCAAGGCGGGCGGCCCGGCTTTGCTCTTTGAAAACGTGGACGGCGGCAAAGTCCCGGTGCTGATCAATGCGATGGGGAGCCGCCGAAGGATGGAACTGGCGCTCGAAGTTGAGAGCGTGGACGAGGTGGCCGCGCGCCTGACCGAGTGGCTCGATTTCAAATCGCCGCAGGGGCTGATCGAGAAAGTGAAGATGCTGCCGAAACTGGCGGAACTCGGCAAATATTTTCCGAAGGTGGTCAAGTCGGGCAGATGTCAGGAGGTCGTCAAACGCGAGGGCGAGTTCTCGCTCTTTGATTTCCCGATCATCAAATGCTGGGAGGCCGACGGCGGCAGGTTCATCACGCTGCCGATGGTCTTCACGCGCAACCCGCGCACGGGCGCGCGTAACTGCGGGATGTACCGCATGCAGGTTTACGACGAGAAGACGACCGGCATGCACTGGCAGATTCACAAGCACGGCGCCGCCCACCACCGCGATCAGGAGAAACGCGGCGCAGAGCGGATGGAAGTCGCCGTCGCCGTCGGCGCCGAGCCGCTGACGACTTTTGCCGCCGCGTTGCCGCTGCCTGATGACCTCGATGAAATGATCTTTTCCAGCTTCCTGCGCGAAAAGCCGATTGAACTGGTCAAATGTGTCTCGGTTGACCTCGAAGTTCCCGCCAATGCCGAAATCGTTCTGGAAGGTTTCGTTGACCCTGCCGAGCGCCGCACCGAAGGCCCGTTCGGCGACCACACCGGCTTTTACACGCTCGAAGAACCTTACCCCGTCTTCCACGTCACGGCCGTCACGCACCGCAAAAATCCGATCTACCAGACGACCATCGTCGGCCGCCCGCCGATGGAGGATTGTTATCTGGGCTGGGCGATCACGCGCATCACGCTCCCGGTGCTGAAACGACAGTTCCCTGAAATAGTGGATATGAACCTGCCGTTTGAAGGCGTGTTCCATAACCTGATGCTCGTTTCGATCCGCAAGCAGTACCCGGGCCACGCCCGCAAAATCATGAACGCGGTCTGGGGCCTCGGGCAGGCGATGTTCACCAAGTGCATCGTCATCGTGGATGAGGACGTTGACGTGCAGAATCCGTCCGAAGTCGTCTGGAAAGTCCTCAACAACATTGACCCGGAGCGCGACATTCAATTCATGCTGGGGCCGGTGGACGTACTCGATCACGCGGCGCGGCAGACGGGCTACGGTTCCAAGATGGGTGTGGACGGGACGCGCAAGTGGAAGAACGAAGGCTTTGACCGCCGCTGGCCGCGTGAGAATCAGACAAGCGCTGAGGTGAAGCGAATCGTGGATGAGAAGTGGCGGAAGCTGGGGCTGTAAGGAATCACAGCCCTGACGATCTGAAACTATTTCCCGGCCGTTCGCGGCCTCGGCCCGTAGTTTTTGAAGAGGTAATCCACCAGCGGATCTTTCTCCGCGTCCGTCACGGTCGCCCCCCAGCGAATCATCTTTTCCACTTCGCGCATCCATCCGATGCGCGACAATCGCTGCTGCCCGGTCAGATCAACCTCGTGGCAAAGCAGGCATTTGTTTTCGAAGATCGCTTTGCCGCGCTCGGCGGATGAAGCATCGGGAGTGGCGGCGGCCTGACCGGTTGCCGCTTTGAGCGGACGCTGGCCGAAATGTCTGGCGAGGTAATCAGCCATCGGCTCCTTATCTGAATCTTTGACCGTCGCCCCCCAGCGAACCATCTTTTCAATCTCGCGCGTCCAGCCTGTTTTTGACAGGCGCTGCTGCACGATCAGATCGGCTTCGTGGCAGTTCAGGCACTGGCCCCGGACAATCTCGACCCCGGCGCTTTCGGGCAGTCCGTCCTGTTGTTGTGCAGTTGCGCGCGGAGCGGAAAGAGAGCTGATGATGGTCAGTCCGCAGGCAAAGAGCGTGACCGTAAGTTTGATGATTCTTCGCATCGGCATCCTCAGGTTCACTCGCCTTCCGCCGTTTAAGCCGCGACGTTGACCCGCACGCGGTCAATCACATTCCACAGATAGCCTGAAGGGTTCCACTGGCCGGCGACGGGCTGCACGCGGCCTTTGTCGTCGGTGGCGCGCGACATCACGAGAAATGAGCCCGATTCGGTCGCCTTCCATTCGTATTCGAACTGCCGCCACGAGTAACGCGCCTGATCGCGCCCGAGCCTGGCCGGCACCCATGTCGTGCCGTTGTCGAGCGAAATATCCACGCGGGTGACGTTCGATTCGCCGGCCCACGCCCAACCCATCACCTTCACCGCGCTGCCGACTTTGACTGATGAGCCTTCGGTCGGCGCGGAGATGATGGATTTGACCACGAGGCCGGTGAGCGGGGCCATATCCTTCGGATCAACCGTTGCGCCGGGCGCGACACGCCTGGTCGGGTAACGGTAAGCCGTCTTCACAAAGAAGCCTTCATTTTCCTTGTCGGACACGGTGATGTTCGTGAGCCACTTCACTGAATAAGCTCCTTCCCATCCGGGGATGACCGCGCGCAACGGGGCGCCGTGAAGGTGGGGCAACGGCTCGCCGTTCATTTCGTAAGCCAGCACCGTGTCGGGGTTCATCGCCTTTTCCATCGGCACCTGACGGATGAAGTCGGGTGTCTTGCCGATGCTCTTGTCTGCGCCGTTTAAGAAGACAAACCTGCCGGTTGGTTTGACTCCGGCTTTTTTCAGCACATCAGCCAGACGCACGCCAGTCCAGCGCGCCGTACCGACTGCGCCTTTCTCCCACTGGACGCCCGGAACCGGCGGGTCCATAAACGCGCGCCCGTTGCCGGCGCATTCGAGCGTGACCGTCACAGTCGCCTTCGGCAGTTTCTTCAGATCATCAAGCGCGAGTGTGATGGACTGACCGACTTCGCCATCAACCATCAGCTTCCATTCCGCAAGATTGACATCGGGCGCGTAGAGGTGGTGGCGCACGTAAAACAGGTCGTTCGGCGTGAGCCACGTTGTAAACAATTCGACCGGCGTTTCCAGATCTTCAGGCCGCATCGAGCGCACGATCAATCGCTCTTTGCCTTTGATCTTCTGCGCGAAAGCTCTGGTGATTGGCACTGGCAGAAGCTGGCCGAGGGCGAGTGCGGCGCCAGCGCTGCCCGCCGTGGACAGAAACGCGCGACGCGATGGGGATGATCTCATTGTCTTCATGAATCCTCGTCGGATAAAAGCGCAACTCCGGGCGCAACAAGAGGGGAAAAGAAAAGCTGCTGTCGGTAATGAAGGCCGATTCTATGCACGGTGCCCGGCCAGCGTCAAATTCGGCCCGTCAGGTTGTGATTTTGCGCCGGAACTTTCCCGTCCGGAATTGCGTTATTAAATTCACAAGCAATCTGGACATAGTCAGCGTGAGCGGCTAAGATTCTCCGTTCGCAGCGGCGGTCGGGGAAATGCTGAGGTCATAGCGGTGAGTCTGGACGAGAAGAGAGCGCTCCGCAACCATCCGGATGAGGGCGGGGCGGGAGAGGCCGAGGCTGCGGATTTCGCGGTTGAGCGCGCGGCTTCTGAACGGCGCTTTCAACGCAACAGCTATGTGGTCGTTGCGCTTCTGGTCATCCTGAGCCTGATCTTTGCACGGTGGCAGATGGTCTCGGGCGTGATCCTCGGCGCGGCGCTGAGTGCTTTTAACCACCGCTGGCTGCAGGCCAGCACAGGCGCAATTCTCGGCCTTGCCGCACAGACGGGCAACCGGCGCCTGCCGCGCTGGACGACGGCGAAATTCATCCTCCGTTATTTCGTGATGCTGGCCGTGGTCATCATCGCGGTCCGGAGCGGCTGGTTTGACCTGCTCGGCATCTGTCTCGGTCTGGCCTCGTTTGTCGGCGGGGTGATGCTGGAGGCGGGTTATCAGGTTTATCTGACGTTCAGGAACAATGACGAGTAAAGAGTGAGACGCACTCCGGCGGCTCGTCGCGAACATTCGATCAGACAATATTACTCAATATGATGTTACTGGCTTTCTTGCAGGAACACGGGACACGGGCGGCAGAACATGCGGCTGAGGCCGCGGAACACGGCGGCGCACACGGCGAACATATTCCCTGGATCGTCGAGCAGGTCAATCACCTGTTCGGCCCGGCGGTGCTTTCCATTCAGGAAAAGATCATGCCGCCGATCTATCACCTGTTCGGCGCGGAATGGCATCCGGGGGAACTGCCAATTCCGACGCACATCGTGATGTTTCTGATCGTCGTGATCCTGTCGGTGGGGCTGCTCTGGTTCCTGCGCGGCCAACTGTCGGCTGAATCGCCCACGCACCGCCAGCAGACTTTTGAAGTCGGCGTCGAAACCATTCGCAGCATGCTGCGCGATCTGGTCGGGCCGCACGGGTTGAAATATTTTCCCGTCGTCGCGACCTTCGCGACGCTGATCCTGCTCTCGAACCTGCTCGGGATGCTGCCGGATATGGTTTCGCCGACGGCGAACCTGAACGTGACGCTGGCGCTCGGGCTGACTTCATTCCTTTACTACAACTACATCGGCATTCGCGAAAACGGGCTGTTCGGTCACATCAGCCATTTTGCGGGGCCGGTGCGGTTCCCGAATATAGCCGCAACGATTGCCATCATGTTGCTGATGTTCCCGATCGAACTGATCAGCAACTTCGCGCGCATCCTGAGCCTGAGCCTTCGTCTTTTCGGTAACATCTACGGTGAAGAGCAGGTCAGTGACGTGATCTCCGGAATGCTCGCGTGGGGCGTTCCGGCCATCCTGATGCCTTTGGGGTTGCTCACGGCGTTTTTGCAGGCATTCATTTTCGTTACGCTCTCAATGATTTACATCGGCGAAGTAACGCAGCATCACGGCGAACACGGTCACGCCGAAGGGCACGGCGGCCACGCAGAGGCTGCCGCGGCTCATTGAAAAAGATTTCAGGCGGGTGCGTCCGGGCCATCACGGATTGAGATCGGTTCCCGTCATAAGCAGTCCGCAACGTTGTATGGAGCTTTGCTCTTCCCAGAGCTGCAAAGTATACCTGGCGTAGCATTCATCCCCGGAACCGGACTCAGGCTTTGCGGGCAGGAGGCATCCTTTGAAAGGTGACGCGGACGGCTCCGCGTCGTGAACAACAATCACAAGTTTTTCAAAGGAGAAGACTATGATGAATAAACTGAGCAAAGCGGGACTGAGCGTCCTGGCGGTGCTTTTCTCCGCGATTCCGGCCCTTGCACAGCCCGCCGGCGGGGGGGGCAATGCGACCGATAAAGGCTACGGCTATCTGGCGGCGGTGATCGGTCTGGGCATCGCGGCGGGCCTGGCCGGCCTCGGTCAGGGCCGCGTGGCAGGTTCGGCCTGCGAAGGCGCCGCGCGCAACCCCGGGGCCGCCGGGCGCATTCAGGTGCTGATGATTCTCGGGCTGGCGTTCATCGAAACGCTGGTTATCTTCACGCTCCTGGTTGTCTTCCTCAAGGTTCCGAATCCCACATAAAGATTCCCGGAGCTTTGGAAAGAGAAAGGCGCACTTCAGGGTGCGCCTTTTCTTTTGACTTTCCCCTTAAATAATGGAGAGAGGATGAAACCTGGAGATCCCAATCGCTCAAATAAAAGCACTCATCAACAGCTTGTTGAATCCCTTCTGGACGAGGTGAAGCGGCAACGCGATTGGAGTTTCAACTGGCAAGCGAGAAACGCTCTGGCGAGTATCGGAACGTCCGCTGTCCCACGGCTTATTGAGGCGCTCAAGGATGAGGACGGCTACGTGCGCGAGGTCGCGGCAAATGCCCTCGGTAAGATTGGAGACAAGAAAGCAATTGAGCCTCTTGTCTGTGCGATGCGATATCGAGACGGGCAGGTATATCAGGATGGTGAGGATTGCGAGGCGCGCACAACTGCGGCTACCGCATTGGGCGAAATCGGCGACCGGAGTGTAGTCGGGCCGCTGGTTCAAACACTTGGGGATACGTTGAGGAACGATGGCACCCTGTCAGGTTACATCATCAAGGTCCTGGATTCGTTAGGCGAACTGCAACAGGCAGCCCCGCTGCTTAGAGAGTCTGTAGAGTCTTCGCTGAAGGATGATGCTACCCTTGCCTGGCACATCATTGACGCACTGGGCAAGTTGCGGGATTCACGAGTAGTGCCGCTTCTCATAAAAATCCTGGACCATGCGGATATTGACGTTCACAAATCGGCCCGTTCAGCCCTGGTTCAAATCGGACAGCCGGCAGTGCCGGCACTGATTGAAGTGCTGCTGGATAAAAACATAAAGTGGCGCGCGAGTGCAGCCAATGCCCTGAAGAAAATTGGAGACCAGCGTGCATTCGAGCCGTTCATCAATGTGCTTAAGGATAGAAGTGCTGATGAATACGTACGCTGGGAGGCCGCCCAGGCTCTGGGCAAATCCGGGAGTGGAGAGACCCTTGAGCTTTTGGTGAACACGCTTGCAGACAAGCAGGAACCTGAACTTGTGCGCCGTGGCGCGGCAACTGGTCTGGGTTTGTCCGGTGACAATCGGGCTTATGAGCCGCTTATCGAGGCACTTGCAGATGCGGGCACGGGCCTGCGCTGGGACCTCACACAGGCGTTAGGTGACCTTGGCGATTCCAGAGCTGTTGAATTGCTCGTCAGCCTGTTACAGGACGAAAACTGGCAGGTCCGTGAGAAAGCCGCTGAGGCTCTGGGGAAGACTGGGGATGAACGTATCATCCCCGTGCTGTTCTGGGTGGTGGAAAATGACAGCGAAACGATACCGGCTTTCAGCGACCGCGTAAAAACTGCCGCCGCCGCCGCCATTGATCTGATCAGAAAGCGTCAAGGCCCGACCGGTTGATGGGGTGGATGTTTTCTTACGGTCGAGCCTCAACCTGCTTCACTCATCCTATCCTGCGGCGGAGCGCTGTTATGACGCCGCCAAATCTTCTGCCTTGCCTGTCCCCCTGGCGAGCATCGCCGGAACGTACATCCGTTCAGTATACTCCTTGACCATCCGGCGCGCGCTGTAGGCCGGCGCCACGGTGCGGATGGTCTCCTTCATCACCTGCACCCAGCGGCGCGGCACGCCGTCGGAGTCGCGGTCAAAGAAGAGCGGCACGATTTCATCTTCCAGCAGCCGGTAAAGCGATTCGACGTCGGCGGCGTCGCGCTCGTCTTCGCTCATCTGCTCCAGCGGGTCGCCGTCAATCGCCCAGCCGTTGGTCCCCTTGTAGCCTTCGTACCACCAGCCGTCGAGTACGCTCAAGGAAGGCACGCCGTTGGCCGCGACCTTCATTCCGCTCGTGCCGCTGGCTTCGAGCGGCGGGCGCGGGTTGTTGAGCCACACGTCCACGCCGCGGTAGAGGAACTTGCCGACGTGGATGTCGAAGTCTTCGATGAAGGCGATGTGACCGCCCATGTTGTGATCGCGCGCCAGGTTGTACAGGTCGTGAATCAGGTTGCGGCCCGGCGCGTCGTCCGGGTGCGCCTTGCCGGCGAAGACGAGCTGCACCGGGCGCCAGGGGAGTTGCAGAATCCTTTTGAGCCTTTCGATGTCGCGGAAAATGAGCATTGCGCGTTTGTAGGTCGCAAAGCGCCGCGCAAAACCGATGGTCAGCGCTTCCGGATTGAGCAGCGTCCCCGAGGTCAGCACGTGCGTCGGGTTGCTCCCGTCCGCCATCCACTTCTGGCGCGCGCGTTCGCGGATGAAGTTGTGCAGCTTGTGCTTGAGCCGCTGGTGCAGGTTCCACATCTCTTCATCCGGCACTTCGGATAGCCGCTCCCACAGCGTCGGATCGTCGTGATGCTCCAGCCAGTCGCGGCCCAGGAATTTGTCGTAAAGCCGGTCGAGTTCCGGCGCGATCCACGTCGGCGTGTGAATGCCGTTGGTGACGTGTGTGATCGGCACCTCGTCCTCGGGCAGGTTGTAAAGCGATGTCCACATCCGGCGCGAGATTCTGCCGTTCAGTTCGCTCACGCCGTTGTGGTAATTGCTCAGCCGCAGCGCGAGCGCCGTCATGTTGAAGTTGTTCCCGCCCTGGCCGTCCGAATATTCGCCGAGCGCGAGGAATCGCTCGCGGCTGATGCCGAGCTGCTCCCAGTACCCGGCAAATGACTGCTCGATCAGATTGAACTGAAAGGCGTCGTGCCCCGCCGGCACGGGCGTGTGGGTCGTGAAGATCGTCGTGGCGCGCACCACCTCCGCCGCGTCGTCAAAGCTCATCCCGGTTTCGACGAGCTGGCGAATGCGTTCGAGCATCAGGAACGCCGCATGCCCTTCGTTGGCGTGAAAGATCGCGGGCTGAATGCCGAGCGCCGAGAGCATCCGCACGCCGCCGATGCCCAGCACTATTTCCTGCACGAGTCGCGTGACGCGGTCACCGCCATACAACCGCGCCGACAGTTCGCGATCCCACGGCTCGTTCTCTTCCTGATCGGTGTCCATCAGGTAGAGCGAAACCGAGCCGAGCCGCACGCGCCACACCGCCGCGTGAATGATGCGACCGCACAGGTGCAGCTTGAGCAGGCCCTTCTCGGTGTCGCGTGACATCACGGCTTCGAGCGGCGCCGTCCGGTAATTCAGACGCTCATACGAGGCTTCCTGCCGGCCCGCGGCGGAGATGCGCTGGCGGAAATAACCCTGCGGATAGATGAAGCCCGCGCCGACCAGCGGGATGCCAAGGTCGTTGGCCTCCTTGCAATGATCACCGGCGAGGATGCCGAGACCGCCCGAGTAGATGGGCAGTGAACTGTGGACGCCGAATTCCGCCGAGAAGTAAGCGACCGTGTGGTCAGTCAGGTTCGGATACTCCGCTCTGAACCACGTGCTGCCCGCCTTCAGGCAGCGGTCGAATTCCAGCATCACCCCGTCAAAGCGCCGCAGAAAGCCGGGGTCGGCCGCCACCGCTTCGAGCTTTGCCGGCGGGATTTCGTTGAGGAGCCTGACCGGGTTGTGACTGGTGATTTCCCAAAGGGTCTTGTCCAGATTCTGGAAGAGCCACGACGCTTCGGGGTGCCAGCTCCACCATAAATTGTTGGCCAGTTCACCGAGTCGCGCGATGCGCGCCGGCAAAGGCGGGATATTCTGATTGCTCATGATCGGAGTGCAAACTTTCTGAAGTTACGTGATTTTCCGGGGGCTTCAAAGTTGATGGTGAGTTGAGATCCGGGCCGGTCAGCACCAGCGACGCCCGGCCTCTTTATTGACGACGCCGAGCGTGCCGGCCTCGTCAGAAGACAGCCAACTCTACCTGACCACCTTGTGACCGTCAACCACAGATCACACCGGCCTCAAACGTGGTTGCGGCAGACCTGCCGGGTGATGATTACCAGAACCCGCACGGTCCGAGAGGCAGGTTTGGAAGCGACTCTGAATCCCTGTTATATTGTGCCTTCATCACTTCATTTCACCAGATCAGGAAGAAAAATATGGCTGCTGCTGAACCATCGGTCACGCCCGGCGCTCTCTCCAACCGCGGGGAGACACAATACCTCGATCTGCTCAAACACATTCTGGAACGAGGCGCCAGAAAAGATGACCGGACCGGAACCGGCACGCTGTCGGTTTTCGGTTACCAGATGCGCTTTGACCTCGGCGAGGGCTTCCCCCTGCTGACGACCAAGAAGCTGCACCTGAAATCAATCGTCCATGAACTGCTCTGGTTCCTGCGCGGCGAGACGAATAACAACGGGCTTGAGAAAGACGGCGTGACAATCTGGCGGGAGTGGGCACGCCCGGACGGATCGCTGGGGCCGGTTTATGGCAAACAGTGGCGTCGGTGGGAACACATTGAGTTCGTCGTCCCGCGCAATTTTGATCCGCCCGCAGTGCAACTAAAAGACGGGCTGGTTGCCGGGGTTGGTTATGGAACCGAGCGCCGCAATGAAGGCGATTTCACGAGGCACCTTTACAGCGTCTGGAACGAGATGTTGCATCGCTGTTATGACCCTTCCAGAAAGCACTTTGCTGAATACGGGGGCAGAGGGATTTTTGTTGATGAGCGATGGCATGACTTCAATAATTTTCTGGCCGACGCAACACGCCTGCCAAACGGTTTGTTGAAGCTTGAGTACCGGGACGAATATGAACTGGACAAAGACTACTATGCCACCAACAAGTATGGCCCTGACACCTGTCTCTGGCTGACTCGTAAGGAACAGACCATTAACACCCGACGGGGACGGGCAGTGCGGGTACAGAGTCCTTACGGGGATGAATTTGTCACGATGGACATCGCCGGCTTATGTCAGGACTATTCTCTGGATGAATCTTCAGTCTACAAGTGTGTGCGTGAGGAGAAGGATCAACATAAAGGGTGGAGATTCAAACCCGTTGAATTTACCGGTGGCCTGCCCCGGCTGCGAATACACGATCAGATCAAAGAAACCATTGCCAGAATCAGGCATCAGCCTGATTCGCGCCGGATTATTGTCAGCGCCTGGAATGTAAGTGAGATTGAGAGAATGGCACTTCCACCATGCCATTTGCTCTTCCAGTTTTACGTTGCAGAGGGCAGACTTTCCTGCCAGATGTACCAGCGATCAGCGGACGTCTTCCTCGGCGTGCCATTCAACATCGCTTCCTATGCGCTGCTGACGATGATGATCGCACAGGTGTGTGACCTGCGGCCCGGCGAATTCATTCACACTTTGGGCGACGCACACCTTTACCTGAACCATCTGGAGCAGGCGCGGCTGCAACTCACGCGCGAGCCTTACCCGCCGCCGCGGATGAAGATCAACCCGGCGGTCAGAAGTATTTTTGAATTCGATTACGGTGATTTTGAGCTGACCGGTTACGAGGCGCACCCGCACATCAAGGCGCCGGTCTCAGTCTGAAAGGTGACGATGTGATTGTCTCGCTGATCGTGGCGATGGATGAGAAGCGCGGCATCGGGATTGATAACCGGCTGCCCTGGCGTTTGTCCGCGGATCTCAGGCGATTCAAGGCGCTGACGATGGGGCACCACCTGGTCGTCGGCCGGAAAACTTTTGAATCCATCGGCAGGCCGCTGCCCGGCAGGCAGATGATCATCGTCACCCGCAACACGGATTACCGCGCGGACGGCTGCCTCATCGCTCATTCAGTTGATGAGGCAATTGCGCTGGCTCAAGCACGGGGTGAGGACGAAGTCTTTGTCATCGGCGGCGCGGAAATTTACGCGCAAGCACTCGGCCGGGCAGGCCGCCTGTACCTGACGCAGGTCGAGGCCGATGTCGAAGCCGATACTTTCCTGCCCGGGATAGAAGAGAAAGACTGGATCGAAAAGGAAACCTCTCATCACGAGGCCGATGAGAAGAACCAGTACCCGTCCACCTTCAAACTGCTGGTCAGATGAAACGATTGAAATCCGAACAAGGGAGGATTCGATGAAAACTCTGCGCCCCGCAACGTTCTGTTTTCTTCTCGCCGTTCTGCTCTCTGCTCTCAGTTCTCCGGCCATTGCGCAGGATACCGCACCGATGCCCGACTGGGATAAAGCGCGCGCCGAGGCCGTCGAGATTCTCTCGGGTCTCGTCAGGATTGACACCAGCAACCCGCCCGGCAACGAGACCAAAGCCGCCGAATTCATCAAATCAATCCTCGACAGGGAAGGCATCCAGTCGCAGATTTACGAACTCGAACCCGGGCGCGGCAACATCGTCGCCCGCCTGAAAGGCAACGGCAAAAAGCGCCCGATCCTCCTGATGGGCCACATTGACGTGGTCGGCGTCGAGCGCGAGAAGTGGACGGTTGACCCGTTCGCCGCAGTCATCAAAGACGGCTACCTGTACGGGCGCGGCGCGTCGGATGACAAAGGGATGACGTCGGTCTGTCTGGAAGTCTTCCTCATGCTCCACCGCCTGAAAACCTCGCTCGACCGTGACGTGATCTTCCTCGCCGAAGCCGGCGAAGAGGGCACGTCGCGCGCGGGGATTGATTTCATGGTTGACCGGCACTGGCCCGAAATCGAATGCGAATTCGCGCTCAACGAAGGCGGCGTGATTTACGAGCGCGACGGCGGCGTCCGTTACGTCGGCGTCTCCACGACCGAAAAAGTCCCGCGCGGCATCAGGCTCCTCGCCAAAGGCACGTCAGGCCACGGCTCGATGCCGCGCCTCGACAACGCGATCACGCATCTCGGGGCGGCGGTGGCGAAGGTCGGCAGTTACCAGATGCCGATGCGCCTGAACGAAACGACCCGCACTTTCTTCGCGCGTCTGGCTTCGATCAGCCCGCCCGAGGAGTCAAAACTTTACCGGGCGCTGCTCGATGCGAAAGAGAGTGAAGCCGCGCAGGAAAGGCTCCGCGCGGCGAACATCGGCTACAACTCGATGCTGCGGACATCGCTCGTGCCGACGATCATCAAGGGCGGCTTCCGCAGCAACGTGATCCCCGGCGACGCCGAAGCGACTTTCGACGTGCGCGCTCTGCCCGACGAAGACATAAGCGCGATGATCGCCACGCTCAAAAAGCTGATCAACGACCCGGCAATTGAAATCGTCCCGCCGCCGCAGCGCGGTCGCCCCGCTTCGCCGCCATCCGGCATCAATACTGAAATGTTTCAGGCGCTCGAACGCGCGCAGAAGGCGATGTTTCCGAAAGCCGTCACGCTGCCGATGATGCTGACCGGCGCGACCGACTCGGCGCAGTTGCGGGCGAAAGGCGTGCAGGCTTACGGTCTGGGGAGCGTTGTGACCGATGAAGAGCGCTCGCGCATTCACGGCAACGACGAGCGGCTTTCGATCGCAGGCGTCGGCAAATTCGTCGAGTTCGTTTACCGCACCGTTACGGACATTGCGGCAGCAAAGTAATCAGGCAATCCGTCAAATCAACAATGAAGATTCTGACTGCACAACAGATGCGCGAGATGGACCGGCTGACGGTCGAGCGTTGCGGGATTCCATATCCGACGCTGATGGAAACCGCTGGCACACGTGTGGTCGAGGCGATCATTGAACATTGCGGCCCGGTTGATGGAAAGTGGTGTGCAGTTTACTGTGGCAAGGGGAATAATGGTGGCGATGGTGCAGTGATAGCGCGGCATTTATGGATGCGGGGGGCGCTTTCTGTTCAGGTTTACCTCTTTGGGAAGATTGAGGAAACAAGGGGAGAGGCTCGTTCCAACTTCGAGATCGCCAAAAAACTCGCCGATTCCCGAGTCACTTCTTCAGATGGCGGAATGCTGTATTTTGTGGAGCTTGCAACAGAATCTGACGCGACGAAAGCCATATACGGTGATTTGCTGATAGATGCCCTGCTTGGCACAGGAATCACCCGGGCTGCCGAAGGTTTGTATGCAATGGCAATCGGGACTATCAACTACCTTCGTGAAGGGAGCGATGGAGAGAAAGTAGTCATCTCTGTAGACATACCTTCCGGTCTCTCATCAGACAATGAGCAGCCCCTTGGTCTTCACGTCAAGGCTGATCTGACAGTCTCTTTTACGGCTCCAAAGGTTGGTAATGTCCTTCCGCCGGCCAGTTATGCCAATGGCAGGCTCGTCATTGCTCAGATAGGCACCCCTGACTGGCTGCTTGAAGAAGCGGGATCACACATCAGCCTCGTTGAAGAAAAACAGATCACTGACTGGCTTCGCGTTTCACGCCGCGCCCCTGACGCGCACAAAGGCTCAGTCGGCGACGTCCTGCTGATCGCCGGATCGCGCGGCAAGACCGGCGCAGCCGCGCTCGCTTCAGAAACTGTGTTGCGAGCGGGAGCAGGGCTGGTCACCATCGCGACTGCACAATCAGCGCAGGCATTACTCGTAACTCAGGCGCGGACGGAAGTGATGACCGAATCGCTGCCTGAAACCGAAAGCGGCGCGATCTCTCACGAAGCCATCGAACGCGCCACCAGCCTTGCACAAAAGCGAACAGTCATCGCCATCGGCCCCGGCTTGTCTTCATCAGAGGAGAGTACACGCAAATTCGTCAGCGACTTTGTGCGCCAGCGTGCGGTGCCCGTAGTGATTGATGCGGACGGATTGAACGCGCTGTCCCCCTGGCCGGACGACCTGCGTGGTTCGGATGAGCTGCCGATCATCATCACCCCGCACCCGGGCGAGATGGCGAGGCTCGCTGGCAAAACTAATGCAGAAGTAGTTGCTGACCGCATCGGCACCGCGCGCGACTTTGCCACGAAACATCACGTCATCACCGTTCTCAAAGGCAGCCGCACGCTCATCGCTGCGCCCGATGGCGAGGTTTATGTCAACCCGACCGGCAACGCGGGGATGGCCACTGCCGGCTCGGGTGATGTACTGACAGGACTGGCAGCGGGCCTGCTCGCACAACGTCCGCAGGAAGCTTTGCGGGCCATGATCGCTGCCGTTTACCTGCATGGGCTCGCTGGTGATCTGGCGGCCAGCGAGCTTGGAATGCGTTCGCTGATGGCTTCAGACATCACCGGCAAAATCCCTGAAGCCATCCTGCGCGTCGGCGGTGATGAAGAGCGGGCGAGCCTCACAGCAGAATGACCAGCCAGCCGATCCCAACCGGAGAGTTCATCACTCGCTCAGCCGAAGAGACGTTCGAGCTGGCTTACCTCATCGGCGAAGCGATCACCGCGCCGGCCGTCTTCCTGCTCGCGGGCGACCTCGGCGCGGGCAAGACGGTCTTCGCCAAGGGCATCGGCGCCGGGCTCGACATTGACCCGGCCGAAGTCAACAGCCCGACCTTCACGCTCGTCAATTATCACGACGGGCGGATGCGGCTTTATCACCTCGACCTGTATCGCCTCTCGGGCAGCGCCGATGAAGTTTACGCGCTCGGGCTGGATGAGATGCTGGCAGAGCCGAATGCAGTGGTCGTGATCGAGTGGGCTGAGAGACTCGCGGGTTTCAATATCTCCGGTGCCTTCGCTGTCAGCATCTCTGATTCCGGTGGCGATACCCGCAGGATAAAGATCAGCCGGAAGTGATTATTGATGACCAGTGACGATCTGCCACAGGACGGTTTCAGCCCGGCTTTTTACGGCGCCATTTCCATCGGCGCCCCAGTGGCAGCTTTCCTGTTCGTCTGGTTCACTGCTGACAGGATGTCGGGCAGTCTTCTTATTCAGTCATTCCAGCCGCAGTGGGAAGTAAGACTCACGGCTCAGGAGATTATTCTTTTGATCATCAGTTGTCTGATTGGCTTCGGATTCGGAAGGAAGGGGATGTTGAAGGGGGAAAGCCGGATCTGCATTATCGGGGTTGTCATCAATCTTCTTTTGCTGCTCCCTCTGGCGCTTGCTCTCACTGACGTTCTGACAGCCGGGGAATATTTCTGATTCGGTAGTCATGAAAAAGTAATGCTGGCGGCAACCTCCTGATTGTAATGGCAGATGAAGTACTTGATCGCGCCAATGTGGTTGCGCAGGCTCTTTGAAAAACTCAGCGCCTCGCGCACCAGCCGTGACACTCGCTGCCGCAG